>NZ_JARFXX010000016.1:0-20981 GCF_029218125.1 Neopoerus faecalis
GGCACAGGCGGCAAAAAATTACTTTCACGACTCTCCGAAAGATCCCGACCTGTTTTGTTTTCACCCCATCCCGCTCAGCTTTGAGCCGGTGGAGCCGGGGCGGTGTTCGCCGGTGCTGTATTCCTCCAGCATCCGGGACATGATCGACTACTCTCTGCGGAGCTGCGTGGAGCGGAATATCACCGTGCGGCGCTGCAAGAACTGCGGACGATGGTTTCCGCAGACCGGGCGGGTCAGCGCGGAGTATTGCGAGCGGCCTGTTCCGAAAGGTCAGCAGCGCTGCCGCGACATCGGCGCTCTGAAGCAGTGGACGCTCCGGCAGGCAAATAATGACGCTTTCAAGGCTTACCGCAAGGAATACAAACGGCGCTTTGCGTGGATCAAGGCCGGACGGATCACCGACCAGCAGTTTTACGATTGGAGTGAACGCGCCAGAGCGGAAAAGGATAAATGTGAGCAGGGGCTGATCTCTCAGAAGGAACTGGAAACCTGGCTGAAGGAATCCAAATGAAACACCGTGTGCTGACCTTGCGGTCAGCACACGGTGTTCTTTGTCTATAGCGAGGCAGATTTTAAACCGCCCCATGCGGAATCTGAATGCTATTTTTCTTTATTCCCCGCATCTTCCAGCAGATTTGTTACCACTTCACTAAGCTGCACAGCATTCTTGGCCGTGATAACAGGGACGCCTGTCTGCGTCTCAATGGCCTTCCGTGCGTCACCGGCCACCTTGCCACCGGCACGGGCCACGTCGATGTTCTCCGAAAGGGTTGCCGGTGCCTTCTGCTTGGAAATTTCCGTAGTGGTCGCCTCCGCCAGCATATTCAGCACCAGCTCCAGCGTGGTCATGTTATCACGGAGGTTTTCCTTTTTCAAACCTTTCAGGTTTTTGTACTGCCGGGTGGACATCCCCGACCATGCACGGGAGATCTCATCGGTGAGGATGGCGTACTCCACTCCCTTCTGCACGCCGCGGGCATCCCATTCATCGGTCAATTCTTTGCGAACTTGGATGGCTTGCAGCCGCTGGTTGATCCACTCGCGGGTATAGCCCTTTTTGAGATAGGTTTCCAATGCCCGCTCGATGGTCAGCTCTGGGTCGATGGTTTCCTCAATGCGCTCCCGGCCGACCTGTGCCAGCCAGAGTTTGAACGGCTCAGCCTTGGGTGAAGGGATAGACTGGATGATGCGGAGGATCTGCTCGGTATCGGCCACATCGGTCAGGCGTTTTTTACCATCATGAGCCGTCATTTTCAAACCGTGACAATTTGTCACGGTTTCATTGCCCTCGGCCTTCAACCGTTGTTTGAGTTTGCGCCAATACGCCGTGGGATCAACGCTGTCCGTCAGTACGCCAACCACATCGACAATGGAGAAGTACCATTCTTCCTTTTCTTCATCCCACGCCGTGCGGATACGTTGGTTTTCAAAAAGCTGAATTTTAAGAGACATCCTATCACCCAATTCCTAATCACCCAGGATCAAGTCAATGTGCCGTTGTCCTCCACCTTTTCCGCTTCAGACAGCTCTTCCCAATCCTCACGATTTCCGCATCTGCGAAGGTAATCGTGGCCGCCATCCACGGCGCAGGAGCCGCAGCTGCAAAACTTAAAATCATGGACGGTTTCGCTCTCGATGACTTCTCCACATTTTTTGCATCTGATTGCGTTCCTGATAATTCTCGGCATAATCAGTCCCTCTTTAGCGCATTTTTGATTTTCTCTTTTTCCCCGCTGCCATCTGTGCGGAGGCGCAGCAGCGGGACGGCGCACTTCTCCAGAATGGAGTTCTTTTTCGCATCCCGCTCTGCCTGCTTGCTCCCGGATTTATGAGATCCGCCGTCTACTTCGATCGCCAGAACAGGTTGCTTATCCATTTGATTGAACAGTAGAAAATCCACATGTGTCAGCGGATTGCGGGCATATTTGCGTTCTTCCTCTGTCAGTGGCGCATAATCCTTCACCAGCGTGGCAAGAGAAAAATGCACCGCACAGCCGATAGAGGAAAAAGGCTCATCGGACAATATCTCTTGAATTACCGAGTGCATTAGGTTCTCAGAATCGTACTCGGACACCCGCTTATGCTTTTGCAGATATTCTCTGCGCTGCTCGGCATAACCCTGATAGAGCATATCGAATACAGAATAGATCTGACTCTGGATGATTTCGAAATTGTTGTATTCGATGTACCGGGCCAAGTCACCATAGTTGGTCTGGTCATTGCGTGGGTCCTGCGATGTGATCACAGCCAGAGAATGAACCGCGCGGGAAACCGCCACATTCAGCATATGGGGATCATCCACAAAATCTGTGATGACATTGTCGACCGAAGTCAGAATGATTGCATCCTGCTCCCGCCCCTGAAACTTGTGGACGGTGTCCACCTCATAAGTATCTCCCAACTGCTTGCGGATGGCTGTCACCTGATCCCGATATGGTGTGATAATACCGATGCTCTGGAAATTTTGCTGATGCAGCCGCGGAAGTACCTCCCGCTGAATGACGTCGATCTGGCGCTGATTGAGATGTCCACGGGCGTGGTTGCCGGCAGTTGTCCGGTACATGGTCAATACATCCGGCTCATCATGATCCTTCGTCATAACGATCAGTTGCCCGTGGTAGAACTTCTGGTTGCAGAAGTTGATGATTTTTGGGTGGCAACGGTAGTGTTCCCGCAGCAGCGTAACAGGTGCGTCCTGCCATATTTCCAATGCAGAGGACAGCAGGCTGTGAGTAGAAAAGCGATACCGCTCATCCAAGGAATACTTTTTCCAAATGGCATCGCTGGTACGAATGTCATCCTCCGTCAGCACATTGGGGAGCTGCTTCAAGTCCCCAACAATCACGATATTCCGCGCACAGGAGAAGGCCAGTACCCCGGTAGCCAGATCAACCTGCGAGGCCTCATCCACAATCAAGTAATCATAGATATGTTCAATGCTCAGCGTTCCCTTGATGGAATAGGTCGTGCTAAGTACCACCGGGTACTCACGGGTAAACTCCGCAGAATTTCGGCGGAAATCATTCTTTTCAAAGCACCGTCTATTATTCCGCCAATGATACCGTGTTGCCAGCTCCGCCCGAAACAGCCGCAGGGACTTCTGTGTGAGCTCATCCATCTTCGCGTCGAAAGCGTAGCGCTCCAGCTTTCGGTTCAATTCCTGCTTTTCGGCCTCCAGTTCCCGCCTCTTTACGAAATAGAATTGGTTTTGCAAATAGGGAATGACCTGTTCCGGGGAACAGGCAAACAATTTGAGTGCATTACGGTTGAATCGGAACATGATGGAGATTTTTTGCAACAGGCTCAAGCGAGTCTCACGCTCTGCGTGCTGTTCAAATTCCATCCAAAGCGCAAGAAGCTTCTGCGAGGACAGCTTGTCCAAGCTCTCCATTGGCACATCGCTGTAACTTGCGTAATATTCCTCAAAATAATGCTGCTCCGGGTTTAGCTGCAAGAACTCCTGCTCAATTTCCGCAATGCGGTTTTTGGCATTGAGCATTTCGTTCAGTTCTTTGGAGAGCGCAGTCGTTTCCTGATCTAATTGCTGTCGTTCCTCCGGCGACATTTCCCAATCGCTCATATTCGGATAGGTGCCGGTCTGTGCATCCAGAAACTTCTCTTTGTTGGCAAGGCTGCCGAGAAACGCAGTCAGAAAAGCGGCATTTTTCTTCTCCAGCTTTTCCACAACATTATGCGTTGCGGAATTGTTGTTGGAGACAACCGCCACGGTTTTTCCGCTGCGAACAACATTGGCGATGATATTCAGGATCGTTTGTGTCTTCCCAGTACCCGGTGGCCCCTGAATGATACTGATTTTGGAGGAAAGCGCCCGTTCTACCGCCAGCTTTTGACTCTGGTTCAGGCCAAATGGATAAATCACTGCCTCCGGCATCTGGGGCATTTTGACGTCTTTCTGCGGTGCAAGATAGCTTGCCAACACGGTATCCTCGCTGACCTGCTGGATCTTGTCATACTGCATGCTTAGAATGTTGATACCGTTTTCCGCCACCAGACTGATTGCAGCGGCAGTCTCCTTGAAATATTGGAATGTTTCTTGATTTTTACCGTCTGCCAGGCAATTCTGCTGGAACTGCACTTCGCTCCTGTGGAACGATAAATCTCTCTTTCCGTTGCGGACAATACGATAATACCCGCCGAAATCGAGAATCTCATCAATTCCGCTGATGGCTTGCCCATTTGCGATGACAATCACCTGCGCAGGGTCAATTTTCTGTTTCAGAGGCAGGATCTCCACATTGCTACTCTGAAAGCTGTATGTCTTATTGGGCGCACTGGTATAGACGACCTCGCACTTTCCGTTGCGGAACTGAAAGTTCGCAACCGAGTCCGTCTGGTCTTTTCCCTTTATGATGATCAAGTGCTTTCGTGCGTCCATAGGCAATCCTTTCACTTAAGAATGCGAGCTATTGACTTACGGGTTGTCCACCCACATCTCGCACTGGCTCATGACAGTCTGAACGGCATCATCCATACCCTCTGACGGGTACTTATGCTTTTTCAGCTATCTTTTTACCAAGCAACGCATCCCTTGAGGAAACAGCCAACTCACATGCTCATGGTGTTTTGTTTTCGATTTCACTCTTCAATGCTTCAAAAGTCTTCTTCCGGTCAGCGTGCTCTAAGCGTAATATCGCTAAAAGGCACATTTGGTAAACCTCGTCATACCAAAATTCCAATTGCTCTTTTGCCAAATCCCCTATTGGCTTTTTAAATTTAGGGCTTTGAGGATCTGCATTATTATGGCGTATATGAAAGTTATTGAATGTATAGAATAAGTCGCTGGAAAATGTTTTATCAATTCTTTCGAGGTTTGTTCTCTGCGGTTCGAGCAAATTCGCAAGATCAAGCAAAGTCGTTTTCTTTTCTGCCAGATTACCTTTCATCGAATAATGGTTATAGGAAATCAGCCTATACGACAAGCTCTCTGGAATAAATTCACCTTCAGCAACAGCTATTGCAGCAGGGTCTTTCTCCACAAAAATAGTAAGGTCATTCTGCTTCGCCTGCATATATCCGATTTTTTCAATCACCTGACTAATTTGCTGTAGATAGAATTGAACATTAATAAGTTTTGTTGGCATATTCCCGTATCCATAAGGATAACTCAAGGGAACACATTGGTATGCCATAAGTAGGTTTTCAATATATTCGCACAACGAAATTAAATGGTCAATATTGAAATTAGTCGGATCTTTTTCAAAATGAAATCCATGCAAATCATTAAATTCATCTAACGAAAGACATGTCCCTCTAAAGTGAAAAGCGATAAAATATGTGCTGAACTCATCGTAAGCGGATATCCAGCTTGTGTTTGACACTTGAATACTACGATCATATAGCATTCCATAAAGTTTTTGATATTCTACCTTGACATCTATCTTTGCATCTTTTAAAATCTGGGCAAAATTTCGTCTCATGGATTCACCTGCTTTCATTTGTAGCTTATCCGCTCATAAGCATGCAGGAATCATTTATCGCTTTAACCCGTATTGCGGGTTAACTATATCCCAACACCATTTTTGCACCACCAAAAATCAAAAATTTGTGCTTAGCCAATCTTTCAAGAGTTCCACACTGCAGATACCTGCATTATACAAAATTTCAATAATATCCCCGCCGGAAATAATCACAATAGGATGCTCATCTTCGATGATTTCTTTGTAGGCTTGATTTCCAACATATGATGTGGTCACAAAAATTCCAAATTGTCGATGTTTGATTCTTGAAATCAAGCGTGATGTCTCTTTTACACCCACCGCATTACTTATTTTGTATCGCTTAGCTTCTAATGCAAATTCGAGTTCGATACCATTCACTATCGTGCCTACACGGTATTTTCCAACGGCATCTCTACCACCATCTCGAGTGCGCCGCGTTGCTTCAATGCTGATAATATTGGAATCCATAATTTGCGCAACTTTACAGGCACAAGCTTCAAATGCATACGGGTCTGCAAAATAACTTATCAATGTTTCCAACATTTGATACTCCAGACTACCGGGAGCGGGAAGCTGCTCGTTTGCCTTTCGATATTGGATTGGGTTTTTTTCTGTTATCAATGGCTTATATTCATTTTTATCGACCCAGCACAGCCATGCCTTAGGCGCGTACTGGCTCTCGTATCCATGGTCATTTTCTAAATCCACAAGCCATCGCCTATCGATTCGGGGGATATTAAGTATGGTGAATGTAGACTTATAGTTCTGATACCGCCCCTCCTTGTTCTGCGCCCAAACAGAAACTAACGCATCCTGCGAATTCATTCGCCTATCACCAGGTACGGCAAGTCCACAAAATACCACATCCCTACCGCAGTATTTCTGGAATATGAATACTGGTGCTATTTGTTTTCTTTGACCAACGGCAAGCTTGGCAAAGATATTCTGTAAAAATAAATTCCCTCCGAATTTCGTTTTTGTCATCGGATTGCCGGCTTTTCTGTTATCTCCCCAGTATGTAAAACGTCCAAGCGTTCTATCGATTTCATCACGCCATTCGATTTCCTCTCCAGTCGTATAAATACATACATAAGCCACATCTTTCGCTTTTTTCCCGTTTTCACCCAGTTTCATGCATTTCCTAAAACCGCCAGAATTGCCAACATGCATTACCTTCGATAACACTTCACTCCCAAGATTCTTGGCAGTTCCACCTTCGTAAACTGCATCTACGAGCAAATCAGCAGCATCTATCTCAGTAAATGGGATGCGTAAAATTTTCTCCATAGGGCATACCCTTTCTAAAATTCGCTTAATAATACTCTGCCTATCCTCTTTACAAGCGGAACGACTAAGGCGTTACCCATGCAAAAATATCGCATTCGTTCAGGCATTCCTGTATCCGTCCAACCATCCGGAAATCCATTCAATCGTTCACATTCGACCGGAGTCAGCACCCGTAGGCGGCCAGCCATCGGGTCCCGTACGACATGAGAAGTCCGGCCCACCTGGGATTCTGAGGTCAGCATCGTTCTTGAGGGCTTGTCCAACGATTCCGGAAATTGAACGCTGCCCTCGGAAAAACAATACTGACTGCCATCTCGCCGCTGCCGTTTCTCACGCTTTGCCCCCTTGGAGTAGGTCCATCGGGGCATATCTTCGGTGCGAAGGAAATAGTGCTCATCCACTGGACCTGTCTCTAACATGTCCTTTAGAGGTGTGGCTTCTATTCGCTGCGGAGTCACATCAACAGAGTATATCCGTCCGTTCATCATAACGCCAGCGTTATATAAATATACCCGCTGGTTTCTTGAAACAGTTGAAATATCAGCATATTCTAATTCATCGATCCAATTTTCGACATATGACCTGCTATGACTTTGAACAGGAAACGCTTTTGCTAAAATACCATTCTCCATAATATGCTTGTGCATAGACTTAAGGCCTTGCGCACATACCACTTCTGCAAAATTGCGAAAAATCTCCGTCTGGTCATGATAGGCTATGATAAATGTCCGCCGCCGTCGTTGAGCGTATCCATATTCAGCAGCATTGATGACTCTCCATTCTACGGCATAACCTTTCTCGTAAAGGCATCGTAATATGATGGAAAAATCCCGACCGGGCTGTTTAGCCGGAGAGCGGATCAGCCTGTCCACATTTTCCAGCAACACATACCTTGGCCTTTTTTCTCGGAGAATATCATCTATTTGCCACCAGAGCGCACCCTTAGCCCCCTCGATTCCTGCTGAATTTTTCTTCATGACGGAATAGTCCTGACATGGGAATCCACCGACAAGCAGATCATGGTCAGGTACATTGATTTTAGCTTTGGCGATATCTTGACAAACATGGTACTTTTGACTGCCAAAATGCGCAGTGTAGCACTCAAAAGCATACTGCTCTCGCATAGACGGCTCCCATTGGTTTGCCCATATCACTTTGAACCTATCAGACGCAGATTCCAAGCCTAAGCGGAAACCGCCTACGCCTGCGAAAAGCTCTACTGTTCTGATAGTCTCCATAAATATAGCTCCCATGTAAGATGCTGATATCACTCTTCATAGTCAATGGTTTCTTGCGCATCTGCGCTATCTATCAGCTGCGCAAGGATGACTTCCTCAATCGTAGCAACACACGTCGATAAATCTTTGACGACTTCTTTTTCCCAAAAGTGAATGGGGACCCATCCATCCTGCATCAACAGTTGGTCATCCCGAAGGTCGCGAGCCATGTTTTCTTCGATTTTTTCGATCCAATACTCACGATTGCTCTTAAGGCGTGTCTTCCGGTTTTCCCAATCTTTTCCGTGCCAAAACTCGCCATCGACAAAAACAGCGATACGATGCTTGAGGATCGCAATGTCGGGAGAACCGGGCAGCTTCTTATCATTTTTACGATAACGATAGCTCTGGTGCCAAAGCGCTTTTGCCAACAATGTTTCTGCTTTTCCGCCCTTCAGTTTGACCTTGGACATGCGTTTTCGAGTCTCAGGGGTGGAGTCATATGATTTGGGGTGTTTCATATTGAACTCATGTATCGTCGATATCGATACCAATTACCCAAACGGGGGTTCGGACCAGCTGTTTGTTTTCTCTAAAAAGACTTACAACATCAGTAAAAGAAACAATACCGCTACTTAGTTTTCTCTCCAAATCACCGGTAGCCGTAATGTACACATAATAATCGATTTCGCCGTCTGACGAAGAGTTCAATAATCTCAACAGATCATGCCTAACGATAGCCCAGTTGCCAAATTGTATTTCCCCGACAATCGTATAACGTTGTTTTTGGCACTCAATATTCTCTCCCGGCATCCCGCCCAACGAATCGAGTTTATCTTTCCAATCTCGCTTTCGGCTAAATGTGGATCCATCGGCTTTTAAGACTTTTTTATTTAGTGCTAACAAGGGCGTTTCTCCATTATACCTTCCGGGATTTCCTACAAAAGAGTTCCTAATCTTGATTGTATTGTACTCTTCGTCAAACAAAGAGAAATCAAACCCCTTCTTTCCGGTTGTAAGAATCGCTCCATATTCAACATGTGTTTCTTTGTGAATGCCAGAAATAACCGTCATCTTTTCGCGGAGAACACTATTCAATTCAGCTGCATTATAGCCAGAACGAGTAACGCCATCCTCCGTATGGTCCTTTGGCGTTAATTCGTACGATTGTGTTAACCATGTAGTAATCCCATCTTTAAGAAGATTGCCGGAAGCATCCTTAATTGCGGGCAGAAGCAAATCTGCGTTGTTGAAAAAGTACTCACTCGCAATTTTAATTTTTACAGTATCCATAATTAACCTCCGTGAATCTGTTCTGCGATGTATGTGTTATTCAACCAGAAACACTGCTTAGTCATCATTCGACCATCCGGTAGGGGCAACTTATCAGAAGCATCTTTTCCGTGGGGCCTGACATGTGCAACAGGGCTCTCGGCCTGCTTCGGCAGGTTATTGCTGACTCCGCGAGGAGTCTGAATCAACTGAACTCCTTCGCGAATCGTTTGGACAGTTCGTGCCCAAACTCGATGTACTTCTTCAAGGTCATCATTAGGAATATTCCAGAACATGACACGGTCAAATGTATACTCTCCATCGTCCCGTTCCTGGAAAATGACAAACAGAAACTTCGTGGGAGCCAGATAGTTATAGAGTTCCGATTCTTCCCAAACATCCTCCTGACTTAGCTCAATGAAATCAAACATGGGAAAGGACATGCTTTCCTTGATTTTACCGTTGCTTTGCACTCGGATAGTTTTGGGGATAATACCTGCCTTTTGAAACTCCTCCGTACAGGCAATACGGCCTTTGACATCCAACATTCGCGCCAATAGGATCTCATTAAGGCTCTTAGCATTGCTATCGACACCAAGTCTGAATTTAAGTTCATTTTGAGTCATTCCATAATAAGGCTTAACTTTATCAACGATGTATTCCTCAAAAGTTTTGGCGTGCAACACATCTGCGGATTTGATAATGCATGGGCTCTCCGCATTTCCAAATATATACTTGTTGAGGATCTGCGTCATGTACGATGATTTCAGAGAATATGCCCGCTGTTTTGCAGGAAGCTCCGAAAACGGTTGCTGCCGAACGCTGGACGCATTGGCTCCCTTTGTACAAGCCGCAAGATAGAGTGTGTCACCCTCCGAGAGTTCATGAGCACGGCCTGCACGGACCTTTCTCATAATAGTTTTCCAGTCGTGCTCAATGATAGCAAGATCCTCTTCTGGAAAACTAAACAAAACCGCCTCGTCTATCCGAAAATCACCCTTGGGCTTGTCTGCAAGGTGCTCATAGGACATGAGAAGCATGGTGTTGCATTTATGCCAAAAGGCGCTGGTTTGGAAGGTCTTATCGTACTCCTCCATATAGTTGATGATATTGCAGACCAACCGTTCCTTGGCACGGATCCCGTTTTTCCCACGCAGATAGGGCGTGACCTTCAGTTCTACGCCAGCCTCCGGGAAGTCTGGCTCAGACTCGGAGTTGGGCGTGTAGCCAAACCAGCTCTCTTCGATAACAGTTCCGATAGCACCTTTTCCCGTGGCCAAACGACCAGTTTTATCGACATCCCGGAGCGGGATACCCTTGATCTCCTGCGCACGCCGCAGAATTGATTCTTTGGTCACATACTGTGTTCCCTCCACTGCTTCCAACTCCTTTTCTATAATCTCATTATGAACGACCATGGGTCTTGCGCATTGCTACGCAAGAC
Organism: Neopoerus faecalis; assembly: GCF_029218125.1. Classification (NCBI taxonomy): domain Bacteria; kingdom Bacillati; phylum Bacillota; class Clostridia; order Eubacteriales; family Oscillospiraceae; genus Neopoerus; species Neopoerus faecalis. Next base: position 10,680 of record NZ_JARFXX010000016.1, read on the forward strand.
CCATGGATATCATTCTGATTTTGATATAGCTTATTTTTCTTCAGCTATGATCGTATCCAGAACTCTACCCATTCTGGTTATCATCGGTACGACCAGGGCATTGCCCATGCAAAAGTATCTCATCCTATCAGGCATACCTGTATTTGTCCAGTCATCATCAAACCCCTGAAGGCGTTCGGCCTCAACAGGTGTCAACAAGCGGAGCTCTCCTGTTCCAGGGTCTGCTACAACATGAGTGGATCGGTTTAGCGTAGATTCACTGGTCAGCATGGTCCGTCCCGGTCTATCCCACGGATCCGGAAACGCTACAGGTCCCTCAGAGAACACATACTCATGACCGTTCGTAGATGTTCTTGGGATTTTCTTTGCTCCCTTCAGATACACCCATTTGGCTTTCTTATCACTTGGAATATAATATTTCTCATCCACATTTTTTTGAAGAATTTCGCCAAGAAGAATCGCTCTTTCTTCTGTTTCTGCAATTCTGGAAGTATATATCTTACCCGCATGCATATAACCGGCATTTTCGAACATGAATGCGAAGTTATCACTCACGTCTACAATGTCTTTGCTAATCACAGCTTCAGTTAATTGCCCCATATTCTGAATAGGAAAGGTCTTTGCCATCAATCCTTTCGCTTTGATGACCGATTCTGCAGGTACTTTAGACATCTTCTGCCCGTAAACTGTGTTGTCCTTATATGCGTAGATAAATGTTCTGCGACGGCGTTGTGCTGCACCATACTGTGCAGCATTAACGACTCGCCATTCCACGCTATAGCCTTCCTGGGCAAGACACGCAAGAATAACGCCGAAGTCACGTCCTCGCTGTTTGGCTGGGGATTTAAGTAATCTATCTACATTCTCGAAGATGCAGAACGGTGGCTTTTTTGCGATGATCGTATCTCTTATCTGCCACCATAGTACGCCCTTTTTACCTTCGATGCCATGAGAAGACGACAGGGTGTGTGCTACACTATAGTCCTGACAAGGGAAGCCACCCACGAGAAGCGTGTGGTCGGGAATGGCCTGCTTGTCCATCGTGCTGATGTCTTCTCCAGTATGAAATTCATTATTCAGGTCTGGACTGTCTCCAAAGTGCTGCACATAGCAGTTGTGTGCCCATTGTGTCCTTGCACCGGGTTCCCACTGTGAGAACCATGTGGTCTTCCAGCCTGATTCAAGTCGGTCGAATCCCAATCGGAATCCGCCGACACCTGCGAATAATTCGCAGATAGTCTTTTGCATAATAAAGCCCTCCTTTGACCGTCATGCGGTCAGCTCGCTTATTTTTCATAGACCGAGCCGTAGCTCATGTTAGCACCGGCAGACGCCGGATCGTTGGTCTATATTTACTATATCACAGACTTCTTCAGAAATCAGCAATAACTTCTCATTTTCGTTTTCAAGATGGTATTGTTTATTATCCGTTATCAATCAAAGCCTTGAATCGTTTAATAAGTATCAGCATATTTAGAACCATAACAAATACCAAATAGTATTCAACTATGCTAATAATAATCTGCGCCCAACACTTTATACTATCAGGCAAAAAGATAATCGCCAGCGAAATTATTAGGGACATCATACATAAAACTATCTCCAGCAAAACTGTAGACGCAGTTTCTTTTAGGACTTGCTCATACAGTTTTCCAGTTTGTTTCGATGTATCTTTGCTTACCAGGATGGATAACATCGCAAAAAACGCAGAAATTAGAATGGATAAAAATACAGATAGATGCTCTGCTAATTCACTTGTGAGCACAGTAACCTGCACCAGTGCAGTGGATAAAAGCACGGGCACTCCCCAGAATAGCCACAGGTGTTTTCTTGCATCAGAAAATATCGATATATAATCTTTAAAAATTTTTTTGATATTTAAATAATTAGTTCCTGCTTTAAAAATATAGACAAACAGAATCGTCAAGGAAAGGATGAACAGTGCCATAGGTGATACACATGCCTTCAACACTTTCACTATAGTCTCAATTATCAACACCATTCACTCCCTAACTTAAAACTTATTTGGTAAATGCTCAATGTATTCTTCGGCGACCTCAAGCATATGGGTTTCAAAATTAGGGAAATCGATTGTACCGTCCGGCAGCAGTAGTTCATCAGGGAGCGCTTCTTCGACAGACAACTCATCTACCCCATGAAGATCTATCGTCCGTAGTCTGTCTCCAATTTTTACTACCATTTTTGTCTCAGGATAATCGTGGTTATCAAACGTGAAGAAATTATATTTTGCCTCTGAGACGTGTCTCAATTTTGCTTTCATCTGGTTGGTGATTTTGATTGGTACCAGGGTACGTTCTTCACGGCCGTATCCTGCGCCATAAAGTTTATCAGCTGTATCATTGCTTTGAACATTTCGTGCTAATTTGATTTTTTGTATCATGCCACTCTCAAATAATTTTTTTAGATAAAAGTCCGGGGCCAGATTTTGAGTTCTGAAAGTTAGTCCCAATTTTTTTGAAAAGAATTCTTGCATCGCCTTCGTTGTTACGGTTTTTACGCCATAGATTCCAATTTCCTGAAAGAGAATAAGTCCTCTCTGCGCCTTACTTATCTCAGTATCTTTTGGAATGACCACTACAACATAAAAAGGTTTGACATCGGCCTCATCCCGACTCTTTTTGTGAACTGTACTTTTGGTCTTCCTGTTTACCAATTTAGATGCATATCCATAATACCCTGCGTAAACAGTAAAAATCAAATACCGATATGTGTCCGTTTCCCCTTGGTTCGTGCTATTAAATGAGCAATTGAAAAGCTGTTGACTGAGTTCTTTATCATCTACATCCGTGTTGGCTCCAATAAAATCAACAATCAAATCGAGCGCGGATGCATATTCATAGGTTCGCTCTTCTCCGTCTTGTAAACGATTGAAGATGACTTTTGCGTTGAGCGGTAATGTTTGTTCTGGATTTTTCCCCTTCCACTTCTTAAAAGAGAAACTATATGCGCGTAAACTCAGTTTTTGCGAAAAAGCCATACCTCACTTTTCTCCTTTACTTTGTATACTCTAAATAATTTCTATAATATCCTCAATTCTACAATCCAGCGCCGCACAAATCTTCACGAGTATCTCTGTGGTAACATGTCCATTCCGTCCCATCTTGGTGACGGATGCTGGGCTGATGCCTGCCTTTTCACACAAGTCTTTCTTTTTCATGTCCTTATCGATGAGCAGCTTCCAGAGTTTCTTATAACTCACAGACATAAAATATCTCCTCCGTACCGATATACAAAAAATGCTCTGCCGCTTGGCAGAGCATTCGGTCTATTGCAGCCATACTGCCAAGGCCTATTCCAACACTTGACAGTGTTGTTTTTTATGATAGCACATTCGGGCAGTAAAAGCAAGAAAATGATAGATTCGCACGAATTCTGACTCTATTAGATTTCTTTTCAAGCCGCAAAAGAAACGGTTGAATCTCCGGACAGTCAGAGCTACAATGCCAACACCTCATCGCGAGGACAAGCTGATTGGAGGTCAGATGATGAATTATGAAGTGAACCCGTGTCAGAACTATGGATCGGTCACCATTGATGGATTGAAAGAGCAGACCAGCAACCTGCTGGATCTGGTAACGAAAGAACAGCGACCGCTGCGCGTATGCATGAATAATGGCAAAGAGTTTCTGTTGTTCCCTCAAGACCTGCTCGCTCCGATCTGCGATTCCGACTTTCGCTTGATCCTGCTGTCAGCAATGCGGTACGCGATGGGCAGAAACACATATATGCCCGCGGTAGTTTCCGATTATATTAAGCGCCACATTCGGTTTCTGGACGATAAGTTTCTTGCGTTGGCTGCCGATGATATTCGGCGGCACCTCGAAGACTACGCAGAGCATGAGCCGAATCCGAATCTTTGGCAGGGCCTTTTTGATGCACTCGAAACAGAGCGGAGAACGCGTGCTACGCGTCAGGCAAGGAAGATTATGCCTGACCCGACCCGCGGGTACTCCTCGCTTTGAACGCTAATCGAAAAATATTCATGTTAAAATTACGATGAAAGTCAACAGCGTTTTCCTCGCAAGGAGCAGATGCTTTCCCGTAGTTTGACAGGCTTTCCCTTAAAACGCAGCTCGTATTAAGGGAAAGTTTCTATTCTTTGTCTATAGCGACGCAAATTCTGCGCCGCCTGTCCCTGCATAAAGGACTTGCTTAACCTCTCCAGCAGAGGTACAATGCGGCAAACCGGAGCGACGAAGCATCCGTCCGCAGCACTCCGGCAAACTATAAAAACCGCTTTCTGTCCCCTGTCACGAGGGTGTTCAGAAAGCGGTTTTTTGACCACATGTTTGACTACAGGCAGGCGTGGAGCACGCGGAAACAGTGGAGTCAAGAGTTGCGAAGAGCATCCATAATAAAGCAAAAGCGGCTATAAAGCGTCGGAAAAAGTAGAAAAATTTTTATTCAAAAGTTTGGGAGCAAGATGCCGGGAATTCGAGTCTCCCATCTCGGGCCAAAATGTGTTGATGAAAGATGCAGCACAGAAAACGTCGCACGAAAGTGCGGCGTTTTCATATATTTATCGCCACTTTTCAATTCAAAAAGTTAGAAAAAACAGGTTTTTCGGACAACGAGTTTTTGGCCGCGACAGGCGACATTTTAGAGATGCAACCGGTCGTTTTTATGAACTGGTGTGACTCGAACGCCAGGGCATAAAAAAGAGCAAACCGACAGGCCGCCGATCTGCTCCCCGTGAGGGGGAGTATCCTCCCCCACGAGCCTGTTGGCGGTTATTGTCAGGCGGCGGACGGTCAGTTTCGGTTCGACCTTGCTGTCATAAATGCCGAGCACCGCGTCGGTGATGCAGCGAACAGACGATGTCTTTCGCGGCAGGTTGGCTGTTCCATGGGCATGTTTTGGAATCTTTCTTCCGTAAGTGTCTGTTACCGTTTCCCCACGGAAGTCCGCGGATGCCACGTTCTCGATATCATAACCAACCGTCAGCGTCACCTGGTCTGTCACCAGATGCTTCTCTAAGAGGTTCAGTGCAACAGCCTCCGCCATTTCCCGCACAACGCGACGCGCTTTGTCGTAGGCATAAGGGGATTGAAGGACCTGCCCGGAACTGACACAGTTCGTCTCCGGCCTATAGGCTTTTATGTTGGAGATTCGGCAGTGCTCCCAGCCCCAGGCGTGGTCGATCAGCAGCTCGGCGTTGATGCCAAACAGCTTATAGAGCAGCGCCTCGTTATAGTATTCCCCGGCCTTCCCGATGGAGCACCGGGCGATATCTCCCATGGTGTAGATACCGATGGCCTCGAGCTTTTTGGCATAGCCTTTTCCCACCCGCCAGAAGTCGGTCAGCGGGCGGTGCATCCAAAGCTATCTGCGGTACTCATTTTATCCAGTTCCGCGATCCGGACACCGCTCTCATCCGGCGCGACGTGTTTGGCCATGATGTCCATAGCGACCTTGTAAAGATAGAGGTTTGTGCCGATCCCCGCGGTCGCGGTGATTCCCGTTGTGCGCAGCACATCAAGGATCATGGTTCGTGCCAGTTCCCGCGCCGTCATGTGATACGTCCCAAGGTAACTGGTGGCGTCAATCATCACCTCATCAATGGAGTAGACACAGCCATGAGCAAAACTCCAAAAGAGTAGTAATTGCAATGGTTCCCGGCCATGGCTGAAACCGGAAACCACTCATATGGTATAGAAAGCGGAGCCCCTTTTTGGTAAAATTGACTTGAGAGAAAACCAACCAGAAAGGGGCTGTCCGCTATCTACCGACAGGAAATCATTCAGGATGTGACGCTGTTCACATCCCAAAGCGCCGCCATGTTTTATGACAAGCTTTTCAGCAGCTTGGACTTCACGCTGCCAAGGGCAACAACCGAACGGCGGGGCCCCCAAAGAAGCCATGGTCTGTGCTTTTATCGTTATGAAATGCGCCCAATAGCCAAATTGCTGGAATATCTTGACTTTATACGGATGATATGCTAAAATTTTTCCGGTTTTTAGGTGACTGTCTGCGGGTAGTCCGCCGGGAAATCCATTAGAATTTAACAGATTGGAGATACATATTATGGAAAGAATCAAGACTCTCGAGACTCGTAGCCTGTGCGACAGCGCCAAGAACGGCGGTTGCGGTGAGTGCCAGACTTCCTGCCAGTCTGCCTGCAAGACCAGCTGCGGCGTGGCAAATCAGAAGTGCGAGAACACCAACAAGTAATCAATTGCAATTTTCAAAAAGCTGCCGCCTGTTCAGGCGGCACTTTTTCTGTACGAGGAGAACGGAAGAATGGTACATCAGTATCAACTGAACGGCTACAACATCGTGCTGGACACCTGCTCCGGCGCCATTCATGTAGTGGATGAGGTAGCCTATGACATCATTGCGCTTTACCCGGATCACACGGCGGATGAGATCGTAACGGCAATGATGGAAAAATACGGCGCCCGCGAGGATGTGACGGAGAAGGATCTGCGGGACTGCATTGATGACGTGGAGGCGCTGAAGCAGGCCGGGAAACTCTATACCCCCGACACCTTCGCGGACATGGCCGGTACGTTCAAGGAGCGTTCCGGCGATGTGGTGAAGGCGCTGTGCCTGCATGTGGCGCACACCTGCAACCTGAACTGTTCCTACTGCTTCGCCAGTCAGGGCAAGTATCACGGCGACCGCGCGCTGATGAGTTTCGAGGTGGGTAAGCAGGCGCTGGACTTTCTGATGGATCACTCCGGCAGCCGCACCAATCTGGAGGTGGACTTCTTCGGCGGTGAGCCGCTGATGAACTGGGACGTGGTGAAGCAGTTGGTGGAGTATGCCCGCAGTGTGGAAAAGGAGCGGGGCAAAAATTTCCGCTTTACGCTGACCACAAACGGTATGCTCATCGATGATGACGTGATTGACTTCGCCAACCGGGAAATGAGCAATGTGGTGCTGTCGCTGGATGGCCGCAAGGAGATCCATGACCGGCTGCGGGTGGACTATGCAGGCAACGGCAGCTATGAGCGCATTGTGCCTAAGTTCCAGAAGCTGGTAGAGGCCAGGGGCAACAAGAACTATTATATGCGCGGCACCTTTACCCACGCCAATCCGGACTTTACGAAGGACCTGTTCCACATGGCGGATCTGGGCTTCACCGAGCTGAGCATGGAGCCGGTGGTGTGCGCGCCGGAGGACCCCGCCGCACTGACAGCGGAGGATCTGGAGATCGTGAAGGACCAGTACGAGCTGCTGGCCAAGGATATGCTGCGTCGGGAAAAGGAAGGCAAGCCCATCACCTTCTATCACTACATGCTGGATCTGACGGGCGGCCCCTGCATTTACAAGCGGATCTCCGGCTGCGGCTCCGGCACGGAGTATATGGCCGTGACCCCTTGGGGTGATCTGTATCCCTGCCATCAGTTCGTGGGCGAGGAAGCCTACAAGCTGGGCGACATCTGGAACGGCGTGACCAATACGGCCCTGCGGGAGGAATTCCGCTCCTGCAACGCCTACGCCCGGCCAGAGTGCAATGACTGCTGGGCGAGATTCTACTGCTCCGGCGGTTGCGCGGCCAACGCCTTCCACGCCACGGGTTCCATCCGCGGCGTCTACGAGGCAGGCTGCGAATTGTTCCGCAAGCGTATTGAATGTGCCATCATGATGAAGGTGGCGGAAGATTCTGCCAAGGCCAACGGCTGATGGAAACGCCCATTGCTGATTTTGTCCGGCGGTACGCGGATTCCGGGATGATTCGGGCGCACATGCCCGGCCACAAGGGAAAACCCTTTCTGGGTTGCGAGGCGCTGGACATCACCGAGATCCAAGGTGCGGACAGCCTGTACGAAGCGGAGGGCATCATCCGGCGCAGTGAGTCCTATGCCGGGGAACTGTTCGGCTCTGGCCGGACGGTGTACTCCACGGAGGGGTCCAGCCAGTGTATCCGGGCGATGCTGTATCTGGCGCTGACCTGCGGAAATGGGTCCCGGACGGTGGTGGCCGCCAGAAACGTACACCGGGCGTTTGTATACGCGGCGGCCCTGCTGGATTTTGAGATCGTCTGGCTGTGGCCGGAGCGGAGCGCATCTCTCTGCGGCTGCCCGGTATCGCCGGACACATTGGAGCGGACGCTGATGGAGCTGCCTGCGCCGCCGGCGGCGGTCTATCTCACCAGCCCGGACTATCTGGGCGGCATGGCGGACATTTCCGCTCTGGCAGAGGTGTGCCGGAAACACGGTACGCTGCTGGCGGTGGACAACGCCCACGGCGCCTATCTGCGGTTTCTGGAGCCCTCCTGTCACCCACTGGATCTCGGCGCAGACCTGTGCTGCGATTCGGCACACAAGACGCTGCCGGTGCTGACCGGCGGCGCGTACCTGCACATCAGCCGTGCGGCTCCGGCATCTCTCCGGGAGAGTGCAAAAACAGCGATGGCCATGTTTGGCTCCACCAGTCCGTCCTACCTGACGCTGGCGTCGCTGGATCTGTGCAACCGCTATCTGGCGGATGGGTACCGGGATCGCCTGCGGGAGATGTGTGGGCGTCTGGAGGAAGCGCGAAAGGCGCTGACGGCTGCCGGTTGGCAGGCGGAACCGTCGGACCCGCTGCGGCTGACCGTCAAGGCCCCAGCCGGGATGACCGGCGGGCAGTTGGCGAACTGTCTGCGTGAGAGCGGCGTGGAATGTGAATACGCCGATCTGGATTTTTTGGTGCTGATGCTGACACCGGAGAATCGTGCGGCGGACATCGAGCGGCTTCTGCATGCTTTCGGAACAAATGATGCCGTTTATGCGCCGCAGCCGACGCTGCCGCTGGCCCGTGGAGAACGGGTATGTTCCGTGCGGGAGGCACTGTTTGCCCCACGGGAGACCATACCGGCAGCGCAGTCATTGGGCCGGGTCTGCGGCACCCCTACCGTGGGGTGTCCGCCTGCGATCCCCATTGCGGTGTCCGGTGAGCGAATTGGCCCGGAAGCGCTGGAACTGTTCCGACGGTATGGCGTGGAGCAGGTGGAAGTCCTGCGCTGAAAACGGTTTTGAGAAAAGCAAGACCGGCAAATCTGAATACAGACAAACCGCAGGACCGGCAAATGCTGGGCCTGCGGTTTTTACCATATCTGCTGGCCGATGGCGCGCCCAGTGCCCTGCTTCGTTTAGGGTGTGGTATGGGTGTAGGAGCGACGGGTGGATCCATCCGAATAGTGGCCCGGCACCCCCAAATAACGGTTTTACGTCCACCCCTGTTTTTCAGGGACAGTGCGGCGTAGGCATACCGCGGATCGTGGAACTGAATGCGCTCCGCGCCAATGGCCTTCGGAATTTTATCGTGCGTCCAGAGCGGCATCGCCCACCAGTTTAGTAATTCGGATTTGTGCAATAGCACCGACAATACCTGAAAATGCGTTACTACTCCCAGTAGCCGTATCCTCTATTTTGGAGATTGCCTTCTCTGTATCCCCGGCGGCCTTGGTGACGGACTTCAAATTCCGGACCATGTTATCATAGTCCGCCTGGGCCGTTTCCAGCTTCAGCTTGTCCGCTTCGCTGCGGGTTTTCGCAAACTGCTTTTCCGCATTCTGCAAGGTGCTTTCGCCTGCTTCACATCAACCCTGATGGTTGCTTTGTTTTTGCTCAGGAACGTCAGGATGTCCTCCGTTTTGCCAAGGTTCTTCCCGAAGCTCTTCGTAGTCTCGCCCTTGCGCTTGACTGTCTCCGAGTATCGGTCTGTGGCCTTGATGACGATGGCGGATTCTTCACGCCGGCGTTCGGCGTTGACTTCTTTGACGCGTTCCAGCACCTCAAAGAGGCGAGCTCTGCCGGGTATCCCGTAGGCTTTCAGGGCTGGCGAAACCGCAAGGCATATCGTTTTCTCGGTACGGCTGATATCCGCCACCACAAGGTTTGTTGTCATAGGGTCAAGACCGCGCTCCATGCACTCGACGGACGCATAGTACGACTTCAAGAAAAGCCGAATTCGGCTTTTCCTGAATAATGCCGAGGAAAAAGAAATGCCGATATCATTGGGAAGTACCTGAAACAAATGAGGAATTCAAATAAATAGCGACATTTCAAATCACATTAGACCGTAAAAGAGATGCGCAAAACAGGCGGAAGGAGCAGCCCGCAAACAGGCAAATGGAAATCAAAAGAGTTTAGGGCATTTCAAGGGCGCAAAAACCATAGCACGGTGAACCCCGCGCCTGCAAAAGGTATGGAAAAGACAGATCGGGCGGAACGCCGAAGCTGTTTGGCAGAACGGTAGGAGTGAGAGCCGTGCAGAACGGCGGCCAGCGCAATCGCTAAAGCGGAGATGTGGGCCAGCGTATTGAGGTTTGCCGCGCTTGCGCCGTTACGC
>NZ_JARFXX010000017.1:0-19811 GCF_029218125.1 Neopoerus faecalis
GGACGGATCATGGGGTGATCCACCCAGTTGTCGATCTTCTCGCCGAACATATAAACGCGGGTGTTCAGCTTCCGCAGGGAGTCAATATACTCCTGAGGTGTCATCAGTGCCATATTTTCTTATCCTCTTGATTAATCTTTTTCACTGTTGCGTATATCCATTTGCGGCATAAACGCAGCGAGCTTTCTGTATGTATTCTGAAATCTTTACAATATTGTCCGGATTTACAGATGCAGGGACACTGTTGGAATCCGAGATAATGTAACTCCCGTCATGGGCCAGCGTATCCATACAAGTATCGATGCACTGCCGGATTTCCTCATCTGTGGCATCCGTCATGGTATGCTTGATATCGATATTTCCCACCAGACAAAGCTTTTTCCCATACTCCCGCTTCAAAAGCTTTAAATCCATTGCTCCCGGCTCCAAAGGATGCAAGCCGGACATGCCGAGGGTCATCAAATCGTCCAATACGGGAAATAAGTTGCCGTCGCTGTGAAAGATCCAGGGCGTTTTGATTTCCTGCGCCGCAGGCAGCAAAGCGGGGATAAAGATATCCTGCAGCTCTTTTGAAGTAAAGAAAGGCCCGCTGCGATCTGCGAGATCATCAAAAGACCATAAGAAATCAAATCCCAACCCCATCAGATTGCGAATATGCTTTTTCATCCATTGCCCATAGGTTGAAACAACTTCTTTTACAAAATCCGGATCACTTTTCACGTATCCCTGACAAGCTTGCTGCCCCATGCTGATCAGTGTCGGCGAAAAGCCCAGCCGAATCCGGCAGAACAGGGCGAACTCTCCGCGGTATCGCTGAACAAAAGCTTCTCCCTCCCGGTACAGAGCGGGATCATCCAAATCCGGCAATCCCTGCTTCCATGCGCTCAGGGTTTCCGGAGTCAGGAGCCCCCCCTTCAGAGCATAGGTTCCGGCAGCGGTTAACTCCAGTCTGGGCATCACCGGAGTAAGAAGCTGGAAACCTAAAGCATCCAATCCCAATTTTCGGGCCACGCGTACATCTGTGCTTTCATCCGGTTCCAGAGTTGTACACCATTCCCCCGGTAAAAACGTGGGTGACCAGTTGACCTTATAATGATGCTCATCCGGAATTGTTTCGCCGAGAATTCCTTCCCGAATCTTTGGGTGAATATATCCAAAGGCAAACGGTACTTTATCCGGAGTTCCTCCCCGAATGGCCGTCAGTATTCTTTCAACAGAATTCATATTTCTACCACCTTTCTATTTGATAAAACCATCCCCGGCAGAGCAATCTGCCGGGGATGGCGAAGCGTTACAGTGGCTTAACCAAGCCGAACATCTGCGTAAAATCAATTTGACGATAGCGTGTTTTTCCGGCTTTGACCGTCATTTGCGGAATGAGAATGCGGCTGCTTTTCAGTGAGTTGCCATAGGAGTCCACAAAAGTGAAGTCCCGATCCTCGATTTTCATAATGGTGATATCCGCAAAAGCACCGGGCTTTAAAGTGCCGATCTGCCCCTCCATGCCCATCAGCCGGGCGGGAGTCTGTGTGCAGCAGCGAATCACCTCTACCAACGGCATGCCCAATGCCAATAAGCGTGAGAGCACCACCGGCAGAGAGAATAGCCTCTCCTGATAAGCACTGAATGTAATGAGATCCGTGCTGATTACATCCGGCATGAAGCCCTGTTCAATAGCAGCCTGAGCCAGTGGGAAGCAGCAATGAATGCGTCCATGAGCGCAGTCAAAAATCACGCCTCGCTTCCGCGCTTCCCATACTTCAGGGCGAACTCTGTTGTTTTCATCCAAAATATTGTGCTCGCCCATTTTCTGGAAGGTATGGCACAGTACATCCCCCGACCCCATTTCATTCACAATATCCGCCATAGGGGTCAGCGGATAGGTGGCATGAACAGACAGCCGGGTATTCAGATGCCGGGCTAACTTGACAGACGCCTTCAGCGGTTCGACTCCCTGCCCATCCGAAATATCTTTGCCCAACCGGAGCTTCAGGCCGTAAATCCATTGAGGATACCGGTCAAACAAATCCTCAAGTCCCTTGACGTCATAATTTTCCGGTCGGATATCCTCCATATACTGCGGGGTGCATAGGCCGCCGGAAGCTACGTTGATAGAAGCTTTCATGGTAATGAGGGCGGGCTGCATCGTGCTGCGGACAAATCCTTCAAACCCGGAACTGCCGGTGCTACCCGCATCACATGCGCTGGTGACACCGCTTGGCAGCGTATACAGGTCAGGCTCTACACCTGTCACATTGAAATTCCATGAAAAATGGGCATGGTGGTCAATCAGCCCCGGCAGTACATAGTATCCATTGCACTCCACAGTTTCTTTTACATCTCTGGGATCTACTGCGCCGTTTTCAGGGGCAGCTGCAATTTTATTCCCCTTTACCAACACATCGCAAACCTTGTCGATGTTCTGTGCGGGGTCGATTACATGACCATTTTTAAACCAAAAATCATATTTCTTTTCAGGTTCAATTACTTTCATTTTTGACTCTCCCTATGTATTGTACCTGGTTTTATCAAACAAACTGTGTCAGGAACAGGGACACCTGCGGGACAAAGGTGGTCAACAGAATGACAATCAGGCACATGATGAGAAACGGAACCATCTCTTTTACAATTTCCGAGAATTTGATCTTGGCAATTCCGCAGGCCATGAACAAATGCACACCCAAAGGCGGCGTCAGCAAGCCAAATGTGATGTTTACCACCATCAGGGCACCAAACTGAATGGTATTAATGTTAAGCTCCTGAGCAATCGGCAGCAACATGGGCGTCAGAATCAAAACTGTGGAAATCTGATCCATGAATGTACCGGCAATCAGCAGAATCACCGTGACAATCAGCAGGAACTCCACTTTAGAGATATGATGATCCGTGATGAAGCCCACCAATGTTGCGGGCAGCTGCGCCATTGTCAGCATTTTACCGAATGCAGAGGCCGCCGCAATGATAAACATAATCGTGGCAGATGTTCCCGCACTGCGAACCAGAACATTTTTCAGCCGCTCCCAAGTCAGTTCTTTTGTAACAAATACGCCTACTACAAAAGCATACGCACAGGCCACAGCTGCCGCTTCCGTCGGCGTAAACATACCGCTGTAGATGCCGCCCAGAATGATAATGGGCATCAGCAGGGGCCAGATACCTTCTTTCATGGAACAGAGGAACCGCTGGAAGCTGAAGTGCTCGCCGCCGCCCCAGCCGCAGCGTTTACCCTTAACATAAGATAATACGCACAGGCCCAGTGCGGTCATCAATCCGGGAATCACACCGGAAAGCAGCATTTTTGCAATAGAGGCGCCGGAAATGACACCATAGTTGATCATTGCCACAGAGGGCGGAATGAAAATACCAATACAGCCAGCCGTGGCACACAGCGCTGCAGCCCATGCCGCAGAATAACCCCGAGCCACCATAGCAGGGATCATAATTCCACCGATCGCTGCCAGAGTTGCCGGGCCAGAACCGGAGATCGCGCCGAAGAACACGCAGGCAATGGCCGCAACCATGCCAAGGCCGCCGGGAATACTGCCCACCAGAGTACTTGCCACATCCACCAGTCGTTTGGATATACCACCGCCTTCCATAAGGTTGCCGGCCAAAATGAAAAAGGGGCAGGCCAGCAGCGGGAAGGAATTGATGCCCTGCAGCATCCAGGAGCCTGCCGTATTCAGCGTCAGCGCCCCGGTGAGCATCAGTGGAACAGTTACGGATATACCCAGAGAAAAAGAAATTGGGAAGCCCAGAAGTGCCAGCACAAAGAACAAGGCAAACATCCAGACCAGAAGTTCAGTCATCATTTATGCCTCGCCCCCTTCACCTCCCGGTAGTTTTTAATGCATTCGTAGAGTTTAAAAGCAAATTCAGCAAACATTAAGACACCTCCTGCGATGACACAGGCATAGACCACACCCATGCTCAATCCCATGGCAGTAGAGGTCTGCATATACTGTTTAGACACCATCTGGACGCCAATGTAGCAAAATACGACAGAGAAAAACATGCCGACCACATCCAGGATCAGAGCAATGATAAATTGCATGCCTTTCGGAAAGCGGCTTACAAACACATCAATTCCCACATGCTCGTTTGTGCCCACGCCCATAGCTGCGCCTACCATGGTCATCCACATAACCAGAAAGCGAACCAGCTCTTCGCTCCAAGGCAGCGAAAAGTTGAAAGTAAAGCGATTGACTGCCGCCAAAAACGTAACTACAGTCATAACAGCCAGAATTACCGACGACGCAAACCGTTCAAATTTGTGTATATACTTCATAAGTTTCTATTTTCTCCAATTCTGTATGCAGATTGCCCCACTCGGACAGGCTACGCCTGTCCGAGTGGACTGAAGATTGTCAGGCACCTGCTATGCTGCTCAAGCTCTGCCCAGATAGGTCATCACACTGTCAAAGAATTCTGCGCCAATTACGTCACGGTTATCATCGTAAATGCCGGAGCATTTGGCCGCCAGTTCATCACGAACTTCGCTGGAAACCTCAGTAATCTGCAGGCCGCCGCTCACCATCTTCTCAGCAGCCTCCTCCTGGCTCTGCCGCATGGTCTCCTTCATTTGCTTGGCTGCCTCTGCCCCCACTTCCTTCACCAGAGTCTGCAGGTCTTCAGGCAGCTTGTCCAAGGTAGCCTTGGAGGCCAGAATGATGCCAGGGGTATACATATGCTGCGTGGTGCTCATGTATTTGCAGACTTCCTCAATGCCGGAAGAAGCAAACAGTGCGTTGGGGCCATCAGCACCGTCCACCGTGCCCATCTGCAGGCCGGTATAGGTTTCGCCCCAGCTCATAACAGTGGGGTCACAGCCGAAAACCGTCCACATGCCAACAGCAATAGGAGACTCAATAGAACGCATCTTGATGCCCTTCAGATCCTCTGCCGTTTCAATAGGACGAATGTTATTAAAGGTGTTCCGGAAGCCGTATTCACACCAGCCCAAATTGTAAAGGCCAATATCAGGCAGCATATCGGACAGCTGCTGACCGATTTCGCCGTCAAACAGCGCGTCGGCGGACTCATAGTCGCTGACCAGATAAGGCAGGTCAATAATTTTAAAAGCGTCAATATAGCTTTCAATTGCCACTGCGGAACCGCCGAAGAAATCCAGAGTACCATCCATCATCATTTCACAGGCGGCGGTCTGGTCTGCCAGAGTAGCGCTGGGATAAATTTCCATAGTAATCGCTCCGTTGGAGCGCTCCTCCAGCTCTTTCTTCATGTACTCCGCTGCGGCATTGATGGGCTCACTGGTGGAAGACGCATGGGCGAAACGCAGCGTATAGGTTTTTCCGCCCTCGCTGCCGCTGGATTCAGAAGCATTGGAATCCGCGTTGCTGCTGCCGCCGCAGGCAGTCAGGCCAAAGGCCATGGTCAGTGCCAACAGGAGGGAAAGCATCTTTTTCATTTGATTAATTCCTTTCTATTTTTGTATGTGGTTGTTCCATAGATTGATAAAGGTAAATCCTAATAGGAATATCTGCGCTTTACAGCGCCTTCCGAACAGTCTGAATCCGTTTTTCACTTTCCTGCCGGAAAAATACCTGATCATTCATGCAGGTCACGAACTGAAAGCCCTGCCGGATCCGCGCCAAGGCTGCCTCTGCCGTTCCCGCTACGATACCAGGAGTAATTCCATACCGGCGGCAGGCATCCAACACCTGTTCAACAGCAGTATTTACTGCCGGATCGTTCGGAGCACAGCCTAAATCCAGACTGAGATCCGCCGTACCGATAAATACACAGTCCAGTCCCGGAGTCTGGCAGATGGCTTGAATATTTTCAACTCCCAGACGGGTTTCACACTGCATAATGGTATAAAGGGTCTCGTTTGCCTGCTGGGGATAATTCTCATACTTTCCCCATCTTGGCCCCCGGCCGCCGTTTGCTCCCCGGCGGCCAAGCGGTGGAAACTTGACGGCATCCATAATAGCCCGAGCCTGTTCCGGAGTTTCTACCATAGGCACCATCAAGCCGTGAACTCCCACATCCAACAGGCGGCTCATCTGCGGAAAATCATTGGGATCATAGACCCGGACAAATGCAGACATTCCGTAGAGTTCCGATGCCCGCACCATATCCACGATGGTCTCTGTATCCGTCTGTGCGTGTTCCGCATCAATGAGAATGAAGTCCAGGCCGTTAATTCCCAAACATTCGCAGTTCATTGCAGAACCGGAAGCCACAAAGGCACCCAAAGCATATCCGTTTATCTGGAGCTTTTCCCGGGTGAAGTTTCTCATCTTCATATGGATATTCCTCTCCGCTTCTGTAAAATTACTTCAAGCTGTCCAGAAAGTCCTGATAGAATTTCTTGAACTCCGGCCGGGGTGTCCCGAAAATATCCATTTGAAAACAGGGAATATCTGTATCGTGAACATCTACATAATGAATGACATTCGGCGGAACGACCACAAATCCGCCGGGAGTCAGATGATAGGGGGTTCCATCCACCCAATAGTCGCATTCACCCTCCAGCACCAAAGCCACCTGTTCTTCCGGATGGGAGTGCGGCTTTTTCTCGTGTCCTGCTGTGACCTGACCCAGGGTAACGGTTACATCATCGGCTCCCATAGCCAGAGTGACCTGCTTGATGCCTTCCCGGACAGGCCGCCAGCGCATCTGATTCCAGTTTCCTGCCATAATCTCGCTCATAAATTACCTCGCTTAATCTGATTTTCTTATTCACGCGATAAAATCCCAAAACGGCATTTTACCAAGTCACCTTACTGGTAGTTTTCCAGATGCCCATCTTCTCCGCATCCCGAATCAGCTCATCCCGGAAATCAGGATGGGCAATGCTGATGAGCTTCTCTGCCCGTTCCCAGGTAGACAGGCCCTTCAGGCTTACAGCACCGTACTCCGTTACTACATAATGGGTTGCGTGACGGGGGCAGGACACAATCGTTCCTTCCGGCAGCATGGGCATAATGTTGGAGCTCAGAGATCCGTCTTTATTTTTACGGACAGAGGGCGTGCACAGGAAGCTCTTACCGCCCTTGGATTTGAATGCACCCATGACATAATCCAGCTGTCCGCCCGTGCCGCTGATGTGCCGCAGGCCAGCAGCCTCGGAATTTGCCTGGCCAAACAGGTCTACCTGCATGCAGCTGTTGATGGACACCATTTTATCATTGCCGGCAATGGTTTCCAGCGCATTGACATAGTCCACCGGCGCACAATAACCCAGGGGGTTATTATCCAGAAAGTCATAGACCTCCTGCGAACCCATGGCAAAGGTGAACACCATTTTCCCACGATCCAGATTTTTATTACCCGTGATTTTTCCGGCTTTATAAAGATCTACATAAGCATCCACGAACATCTCCGTATGAACACTGAGATCGTTAATATCAGACTCGGTAATCATTTTGCCCACAGAGTTTGGAATTCCGCCAATGCCCAGTTGGAGGGTACTGCCGCTTTCCAGCAGATTCACAATATGTCCGGCAATCCTTCTGTCAACCTCATTGGCTTCCTTCGCCACCAGATTGGGCAGGGGGTTGCTGGGGCCTTCCACCACCATGCTCACCTGGTTAATGTTAATGGTATTGCCCACGCCGTGGATCACAGGGAATTTCTCGTTGACCTCCACGATAATCTTCTTGGCGGACTGGAAGATTCCCCAATACTCCGCTACCTGAGGCCCTAAATTGAAATTGCCGAACCGATCCATCGGGCCGACCTGCAGCATCGCTACATCAATGTCTCCCACACACTCTGCCCAGTATTTGGTATTTTCCCGGAACTGAACGGGAATAAACCAGCAGCGGCCTTCCTTGCACATCTGGCGATCCAGTGTACTCATGTGGGTGCTGAGGTATTTAAAGTGCTCCGCATTGGGATCGGCCTCCAGAATAGCAGGCTTGCGGGGATGGTTCCAGTTGGTGGTGCAGATCAGCACATCATGCAGTTCCTCGGTACGCTTGGCCAGCGCAATATCCAGAGAGTCCACCAACCCGCTGAACAGGCCATAATGCACCCGGTCACCGGACTTGATACACTTAACAGCCTCATCCGCTGTTGTCAGCTTGTCACGATACATTTGCTGAACCTGATTGACCGGGCAGAACGTTTTTACGAATTCCATGTATTTGCTCCTCCTGCGCTTTTACAGCATTTCAATAATGACCGCAACACCCATTCCGCCGCCGGCGCACAAGGATGCCACACCATATTTGCCGCCCCGCCGCTTGAGTTCGTGTATCAACGTTACCACCAGACGGCTGCCGGTAGCTCCCACAGGATGCCCCAGAGAAATACCGCTGCCGTTGACATTCAGCTTCTCCGGATCGATCCCAAGTTCCTTCTGACAGGCTACGCACTGTGCCGCAAACGCCTCGTTGATCTCAAAGAGGTCAATGTCTCCTACCATTAGGCCGGCTTTTTCCAGTGCCCGGGTAATTGCGCTGATGGGGCCAATACCCATCAGTTCCGGTTCCACGCCGGTAGTGGCGGTAGATACGATACGCGCAATGGCAGGGGCCCCTGCTTTCTTGGCCGCTTCTTCATCCATCAGAATCACGCCGGAAGCCGCATCGTTCATACCGGAGGCATTGCCTGCAGTAACGGTGCCGTCTTCTTTGAATGTAGGCTTCAACTTTGCCAGCGCTTCCATGGTAGCGCCCCGACGGGGATATTCATCCGTGTCGTACACCGTATCACCCTTTTTACTATGTACGGTAATAGGAATGATCTCATCCTTAAACTTCCCGGCGTCAATGGCTGCTACCGCCCTCCGCTGGGAGCGGAGCGCACATTCATCCTGTATCTGACGTGTAATGCCATATTTCTCCGCCACATTTTCTGCCGTGATACCCATGGCAGGCCCCACGCCCAGATTTGTCAGGGAGTCCCACATGGAGTCCCTCAATTCCATGTGGCCGAATTTTTTGCCGTACCGTGCGTCAAAAACCATGTGAGGCGCAGTGCTCATGGAATCTGCGCCTCCGGCCATAATACACTCTGCTTCGCCTGCCATAATCTGGTAGTAACCCATTTGAATGGCGGAGAGCGACGATGTGCAGTTGCGGTGAACCGTAATGCCCGGAACTGTAACAGGCAGTCCCGCCTTTACTGCTGCCACGCGAGCCAGATTGTTTTCCTTATAAGTGCGTTGATAGTTGCAGCCCCAGATCACATCATCAATGCCGGCGGCATCAATGCCGCTGCGCTCTACAAGCGCCTGCATGACTGGGATGGACAAATCCAAAGAGGTCAGCGTCTTGAACTGTCCGCCAATGGTGCCGATTGGAGTTCGGCAGCCGGCGGTAATCACTACATGCTTCATAATATCTCCTTCTTTGTTATTGAACTATTACGTGAACCCGGTAATTCAACCGCCGTTCATTCCCAATACTGCCTCCAGCGCGCTGGAAGTAGCTGTGGCAATACTCTCGGGCTTTACCGCATCGCCAATGACGGTAACAGGCACCCCTGCTGCACGCAAAGTAGCCTCCAGTTGATTTACCGGACGCACCCCTACAGCGCAGACTACAGTATCCACATGATCCAGCATCATCGCTTCACCATTCTGGCTGTAGTGCACCGCGCTTCCTTCCGCTGTAATATCCTGAGCCGGAGTTATGATGCGGCAGCCTTTTCGCAGGAGCCGCTGCACCATCAGGGGACGGAAAGAGGAACGCTCATTTTTGGCGATTCCGCTTCGTGCCAGCAGAGTGACCTTTCGGCCGCCCTCTTTCAAATCATTCATGGGAGGCAGCAGGAAATCTGCCGTTTCACACGCTACCTGACCGCCGCCAACCACGACTACGTTCTTCCCGGCGTGTTCCTTGCCTTCCAGCACATCCCAGGCAGTTACCAATCTGTCTGCGTTCTTCAGAAAGTCCGGGATAACCGGGGCGCCACCGGTAGCCAATAACACGATATCATAGGATGTTTTAATTTCAGCCGGATCAACCTGGCAGTTAAGATGAATTTCTACACCTGCACGCCGACAACGTTCAATTAAATATCGGGTTCCGGCAGCCAGATCCTGTTTGCAGGGCGGGAATGCCGCAAGATACATTTGACCGCCCAAACGGTCACTGCGCTCTGCCAGCGTAACGCGGTAGCCGAATTCTGCGGCGTAGGCCGCAGCAGTTAAGCCGGCAGGCCCCCCACCAATCACCAACACCCGTTTCGGTTTTTCAGTGTGCCTGTTTGCCGCCACAGCCAGTTCCCGTCCCACCTCCGGGTTCATAGCGCAGCAGATCCGCTGATCTGCGTTAATAGAAACCAGACAGTGATTGCAGCCAATGCACGGACGAATTTCCTGTTCCCGGCCTTCCGCTGCTTTCCGAGGAAACTCAGGGTCGCACAGCATAGAGCGGCCCATGTAAGCTACATCAGCCTTTCCTAACTGCAGTGCCAATTCTGCCGCCCAAGGCTCATTCATCCGGCCAATAAAACCTACCGGAATCGTAACAGATCGTTTAATCTGTTCTGCCAGCTCCGCATTGAACGCTTTTGCTGTTCCGGAAGGGGAGGTCAGGTTCCAGGGTGTATTCATCGTACCGTTCGACAGGTGTAGCATAGAAACGCCTGCCTGCTGGAACCTCTGAGCAATATGCCGGCCTTCCATAAGGGATTGGCCGCCCTCCAACGCGTCAGTGCAGGACATCCGAACAATAATCGGGAAATCCGGCCCCACCTTGGAACGCACATCGGCAATGACATCCAGTGCCAATTTCAGCCGGCCATCCACATTGCCGCCATAAGCGTCTATCCGCTTATTTTCCAAGGGAGACAAAAACCGCCCCAGCAGGCCATGGCCGTGACAGCAGTGCAGTTCTACCGCATCAAACCCGGCCTCTTTTGCCCGCAAAGCAGCATCCCCGAACTGGCGGGTGATTGTCTGCAACTCTTCCACTGTAGCCGCCCGGGCATATTCACCTACGGCACGGCATTCCAACGGAGAGGCCGCTACAGGCTGCAAACCCCGGTTATATTTGGGCGTTGCTACAGAAGACGGATGCATCAGCTGCGCACAGATGCGCACATCGTACTTGTGGACGGTATCCGTCAGTTTCTGCAGTTGAGGAACCATTCGCTCTTCAAACAGCCCCAGATTATGAAACGTGGAATAGCGCATATCTGGGCCAATCACAATGCACTCTGTAGTAATCATCCCCGGGCCACCTTTGGCCCGTTCTTCATAATACGCAAGCTGCTCTTCCGTTACTCCATAATTGTCTGTAGCCAGATGCGTTCCAATAGGTGATAAGAATATCCGATTTTTTGCCGTCATACTCCCTACTGTAATGGGAGTAAATAAATTTGGGTAAGTGTTCATGCCGTTTCTCAACTCTCCTCATGATACCTGATATGTACGGTTAAAAATTTCTCAAGTTATCTGCTGTTTCCTGCATCACGAGCGGATTTCTCTTCGTTTTGTGAAAGCCGCTGGCAAAACTGCCGGTAAGACTCCTGATATTCCTCTCTGTTCGGATAGTATATACTCAATTGCAAACAGGGGATTGCACTGTTATAAACATGCGTATAATGGACGCTGCGCGGCGGGATCGCAATCCACGAGCCAGGGGTCATATGATACATACTGCCATCCACATAGTAATCACATTCGCCTTCCAGCACAATGGCAATCTGTTCGTTTTCGTGGCTGTGTGGATTGATTTCGTTCCCGTTTTCCACGCGCCCCACCGTACAGCAGAGATGTTCCAAATTTGTATCCAGCGTCACCTGACGGATTCCGCTGCGGATATCCTGCCAGGGACTTTCAAACCAATTTCCATGTGGTACTTTCATGTAATTCTCCTTGGGATATCTCCGGCCTGCCACATTCAGGCAGGCCGGAGATGCTGGTTTAGCCATTCATCAGATTGGGCAGCCATGCTGTCATGCCAGGGAAAGCAATCAGCACAGCGCAGAAGAAAATCATAATGAACAAATACGGGAGCGCACCTTTGATGATATCTGAGAGTTCAGCGGAACGATCCACACTCTGCACCATAAACAGGTTCAGTCCCATGGGCGGGGTAATCTGACCAATCTGCACCAATAGTGTCACATATACACCCAGCCAGATCAGATCCACGCCCAGCTCTTTGCAGATCGGTGCCATCAGGGGAATGGTCAGCAAGATTATGGAACTGCCGTCCATAAAGCAGCCCAAAATCAGGTACACCACTCCGATCACCGCCAAAATTGCAACCTTGCTGAAGCCCTGTTCAATAACCCAGCTGCTCAAGTGCCGGTTAATGCTTGACTGAGAGAGCGCAAATGTGAGGTAGGACGCTGTGATCATCAGAATAAGGATCATAGCGATGGACTTGGAGCAGGTCTTTGCTGCTTCATAGACTTTTTTCACTGTCAGGCCCTTGCTTCCAAAGCCGAAAATCAGCACCAGCAAAGTGCCCAAAGCGGCGGATTCTACAGGTGTAGCCTTGCCGGTATACAGACTGCCCAACAGGACAACAATCGTGATCACGATGGGAGCAATGCCTTTGATGGCCTGCCAGGTGGTCAGTTCCTCTTCCATAATGGCATCACTGCTGAATTCTTGCCCCTTTTTCCGATCTGCCAGAGAACTGCAGAAGATCCATACCAAAAAGAACACAGTCAGCACAATGCCGGGGATAGCCGATGCCGCAAACAGCTGTACCACAGATTGATCTGTCAGAGAACCATAGAGGATCAATACGGTGCTGGGCGGAATCAAAATGCCTAATGTACCGGAGGCGGCAATAGACCCATAAATTGCAGGCTTCGGATAGCCGCGTTTTTTCGTTTCCGGAATGGCAATGGAGCCGATGCCTGCCGCAGTGGCTACAGAGGAGCCGCTGATGGCAGAGTAAAACGCGCAGGCGATAACGTTGGCATGGAGCAAGCCACCGGGCAATTTTCGGAACCATTTCATCAGGCCTTTGTAGAAATTGCCGCTGAGGCCGCTGGCCACAATCAGCTCCCCCATAAAGAGGAACAGGGGAACAGCAGATAATACAAAATTGTTTGCTGTGTTCCAGGTAATCGTACCTAACGTAGTAAGATAGCGGGCATTATCAGAGACGATCAGTCCTACAATACCGGAAACACCCAGTGCCACGCAGATCCAGACTCCAGGGATCAGCAGCGCAAACAGCACCAGAATCATAATTACGGAAACACCGATCCAACTCATACGGCAGTGTCCTCCTTACGGAAATCTCGGATCTGCCGCACAATGTCCAGTAGAACGTACAGGCAGAAGCAAATCAAGCCGAATGACATCGTCAACTGCGGATAAGCAATAGGAGTCCTATAGAATCCGGTCGAGACAAGGTGCTTGGCAAAGGAATTGTAGTTCAGCAAAACGGAGTAATAGGTAAAGACGCAACTGAATATCAGCAAGATTACAGAATAAGCCACATTCAGTACACGCTTGGCGCTTCCCTTAATCAGGCCATAAATCGCCTCTACCCGGACGAAAGTACCGGCGCCATAGCTGTTGGCAAGACCTGTGAATGTCATGCAGGCCATAAGGTATCCGGCAAATTCGTCTACAATCAGAAAGGAATGGCTGAAGAAGCTGCGGGAGATGATCTCAATGATCTCCATGACCGCCATAAGAATAACCGCCACGGCGGAGACATTCAACGTGATTTTTCGCAGCCCCTGCATTGTTTTATCCAGCAAGGTAGTTCTCCTCCTAATGTTATGTCAGGGAAGCACAGTTACTTGTTCAGCTCCGTGCGAACCTGCTTCAGCAGCTCCGCAGTATTGCCGCCCCGCTCTTCGCACCAAGAATCCCAGTAGTTCTGCATATCAGCAGTAATCTGTGCGCTTTCATTCTCATCTGCCGTATTCAGAACCATGCCTTCACTTTCCAGATCCGTGCGCCAGGTATCCTCGTCTGCAAACATCGTCTCGCACATCTTGGCCTGGAACTCTTCGCATACCTCGTCGATCACCTTCTGCAGATTCTCAGGCAGAGCGTCATATTCCGCCTGATTCATGCACATATAGTCGGGGATAATCTGGCAATCGGCCAGCAGACCGTAATTCAGGCTGTCATCCCAGCCGGCGCCGCCCAGACCGTAAGCGGAGGTGATCACGCCATCCACCACGCCAGTCTGCAGGCCGGTGGGAACTTCAGAACCCGCCAGGCTCACAGGGGTACCTCCCAGCTGCTGTACCAGCGCAGACAACTCATTGTTGATGGTACGGATCTTCAGCCCCTTCACATCATACAGGCTCTTGAGTTCCTTATTCTTAGTCCACAGGCTCTGGGCGGGCCAGGTGTAATAGAAGAGATACTTAGCGCCATATTCAGCCAGCTCCTCCTTCAGCGTCGGCTCCACAACGCTCATCACCCTGTCGAACTCATCCAGGTCACTGGCAATATAGGGCAGGCAAGGCAGAGCGCCCGCTTTGAGAACGCCGAAGCAGTTGCTTCCTACGTCGGCCATCTGTACGCTACCGTCACCCACAGCTACCAGATAGTCAGCAGCATTGTAGCTCAATTCGCCCGGAGCGCGCACCGTGATCTCAATACGGCCGCCACTCTTTTCCATAATGCTGTCAGCAAATTCCTGACACAGGACAGAGGAGGGATGGGTCAGGCTGTTGATCACCACGAAATCCCATTTAACAGGCTTATCACTGGTGATGGTCTCCGCATTGGCATCACTGTTATTCCCAGTGCTGTCGGTTTTAGAACCGCAGGCGGTCATCGTTGCCACCAATGCCAGGCTCAGGAGCAGGGCAAAAAACTTTTTCATTTCAGTTCCTCCAGATTTTTATTTTTCGTTCCACGGAACGAAGGGGGATTATAGCAGAATGGTTTCGCCGGCTTTCATTGCCTGACATTTGCAATGAGGTGCTCTGACAGCCAGCGCTTTCTGGAACCGCTCCAGATAGTCGCTGCCACGATAGTGCATGGGAATGACCGTTTTAACGCCCAGCATCTCTGCACACATAGCAGCGTCCTCCGGATCCATCTCGTCCAAGCTGCGCCCGCCAAGATTCACGCCGCCGATGCCGATGATTGCGATGTCCGGACGATAGCGTTCACCCCAAAGCTTCATATCCATGGTAATGGAGGTATCACCGCCGAAGAAAATAGTCGGGCCATTTTCGATGGAAATAATGTAGCAAAGAGGTTCGCCGGTAAGATAACGCCCGTCAGGGAAATGGACAAAAGCAATATGACGGGCATCTACAGCCCGAATTTTGCAGTCAGCAATCGGATAAGTGGCGCCGCTTGTAGTCAATTCCGCTCTTGGGCCATTTAAATCTCCAAAGCCGGCCATCTCTGTAAGACACATAGTAGAGTGATCGCCTAAAATTTTTGTCGTCTCTGAATTTGCCATGACATCCATAGCCTGCGCAAAATGATCAGCAGCACAATGGCTGGCAAGGATCAGATCCACCACCAGATCTTTAGGATTCACCGGGCTCTTCGGCACACCCAGAGCCTCGTCTCCTGCTAAGAACGGATCCGTCAGGATTTTAAGGCCCTGAGGTGTCGTTAGCAAAAAAGAGGCCCAGCCAAGATATTTCACTTCAACACCCATAATTTTTTTCCTTTCCATGTGTTAATTTTCAGGGTGGGTTCTGCGTCCCCTGTTAATTATAGAGAAGTTTGCCGGGGTTATCGCAGCACATTGTGCGAATCTCATCATTGGTGAAACCGTACTCTTTCAGCGAACCAAGAAACGCGTTCATACCTGCGATAGGATTGCCCAGCTTCAGCTGGCCGTAATCAGAAGAAAGCAGCGTATGCTCTACGCCAGTTGCCCGAATGACCTCAGCGATGTCAGCCGGCGGCTGGTAGCAGGCGGTGCTTGCATCGCAAATAGCGCCGACGTGTTCCAGAACCGCGCCCAGTTCTACCCAGTGGCGCATCTGCTCCAAAGATGCTTCCACGCAGAAGGTCGGGTGATCCACTAAAATATGCTTCACCCCCAGCTTTGCCGCCTTTTCCACGACAGCGTTGACTTCTTCCGCGCTGGCATGGCCGGTAGCCAAAATCACGGAAGGCGCCTGAGCCGCCAATTCGATGATTCGGATTACCTCGTCTTTCAGCGTCCCATCAGGCTTTGTCAGCACAAGAGGTTCTTCGTGGATCGTAACATTCGTGCCGGGAAATCCTTTCTTGCCGCCCGTTCCCAACCGATCAATATGACGCGCGGCAGAGCATGTGGGCAGCCACAGAACCTTAATTCCCCAGCAGATGGCAGCCTCCACTGTATAGGGATTCAGTCCGCCGGTGGCATTGTTCATGCAGAAACTGCCGAAGATATCAATATCTGCATCCGCAAACAGGTGCTTTTTCAACTGGCCGCACAGAGGCGCCGTCAATGCGTGGTGATCTTTTGCCACAATGGCCCGGTACCCGGCGTCCTTCGCCATAGCGGCCATCTCTGCAATATCGCAGTCCCGAGGAATCAGGGATGGCGCCAGATGCAAGTGCATATCGCACAAACCCTTTGGGATATGTTCATAAATCATTGGTGAATTCCTCCTCTCACTTTGCCAACCACTGTAGCAAAAAGCATTCCAATTGCGATGGAGATTTACTGCTCATCCTTGAAAGCGGCCAAACTTTGACACCCTCGTCAAAAACAACTGGGTATATTTTTACAGTTTAACGATTTGTTTTTGACTTGACACCGCAAATATTTTCAAAAAACGAGGCGAAATTTTAAAATAATTCAAAACAATAAGTCAAATACAACTTGACAAGTCGTATTTGACTTATTGTTTTGACAGCTGTACTTGACGATTTTAGCTGATTATATTAAAATGATCACATCTTCAGGGTGAGGGAGTGCCTTTGTTATGAATTTTTACTCAAGTGCATCCTCCAAATATTTAAGCGCATTTCTGGTAGCGGATTTAGTTGGGCTACCGATTCATATCATTCATAGTGATGGTACGGTGGTCTATGTCAATAAAACCTGGGTGCAGACGTATCAAATTGAGCCGCGAGAAGTCATTGGCAAACATGTAAACACAATCACCGCCATGCTGCTGCCGGACAGCGGCTTTTCTTATGAGGTTTCATCGCTCAGCAGCAATGTCCTCTCCGGTTCAAAGCCGGTGATTCATAATTTTTCCGCTCCGGTGAAGGAATCCCCTGCAATCATTGCCGCCCGGGAGCACCGTCAGGTAACCCTGATCTGCCGGGAAAAAAGCGGTCATATCATGGTCTGCCAGAGTTCTCCTATTTACGATGGACAGGGACAGGTTGTCAATGTATTGACCACGATTCAGAATGTAAGTCTTTATTATAATTGGCAGTCAGAAATCAACGCCCCGGCGGAACTGCTGAGCCAACCTATTGCAGATGATTTTATCCGTCTTATCGGCAATTCTCAGGGAATGCAGCAGGTCAAGGCGCTAATCACTCTGGTGGGTAAAACAGACGCCACGGTTTTAATTTCCGGCGAAAGCGGCTGCGGCAAAGAAATTGTTGCCAAGGAATTATATCTTCACAGCAGTCGGAAGGACTCACCGTTTATCACCGTTAACTGTGCGGCTATCCCCAGAGAGCTGATTGAGGCTGAGTTATTCGGCTTTGAAAAGGGGGCATTTACCGGTGCGGTGCAGCGTCGTATCGGACTGTTTGAACAGGCCAACGGCGGAACGCTGCTGTTGGATGAGATTGGCGAGCTTCCGCTCTCCCTTCAGCCCAAGCTGCTGCGGGTCTTGCAGGAGCAGGAGATGTCCCGCATTGGCGGCACGGAGCGCATTCCTCTGAATACCCGCATTATTGCCGCCACAAATCGAAATCTTCAGGACTTGGTAAAAAACGGAGATTTCCGGGCCGATCTTTACTATCGTCTAAATGTATTCCCTATTGAAGTACCCCCCCTGCGTTCCCGCGGAAATGATATTTCTTTGCTGGCGCTTCACTTTTTGGACAAGTTCAATCAGAAATATCATATGCAAAAGGTATTTTCGCCCCAGGCTTTGCAGTTTATGCAGCAGTACAATTGGCCTGGAAATGTGCGGGAGCTAGAGAACTTTGTGGAGCGGTTTGTAATCATTGTTCCCACAAATAACATCTCTGTGGAATCTATCCGCCCACTGTTGATTCAGCAGTTTAATAATGCGCTTCTGGATACGGAAACACCGGAAAATCTCTCCTTGAAGCAGCAACTGCAAAATTACGAACGGGAAATTATTCAACAAGCTCTGCAAAAGCATAAAAGCACCTACAAAGCCGCAGAGGCTTTGAAAACCTCACAATCCACCATTGTCCGGAGGATTCAGCAGCTTAATATTAAAAACAACTTCTAATATGCGATTTGGGAAGCGGAAAATTATCACAGATATTGACGGTGGAACACATCTTGAATGCAGAGATGATCATGTATAAAGTTGCCGGATGCTGCAATGTCTAGCAAGAATATCCTCTGCCCCAAACCGATTCCTTCAAATGCCACAGAATCATCACACCGGACGTCAGAACATGAATACGCTCCAGTGCATAGCACGAAATCGGGGCAGATGCATCCTTGCCGCACCGGAAAGGGCACTTTGCCAGCGTGTCTAATTATCGGCAGAAGAAAGTGCGGTTATTTTCCGGCAAACCGAATAGCCCGCCGCACAGCTACAGACAGGTTCGCGTCGTGCAGACTACGCAAGCCATATGATCCTGCACAATACTGAATCGGACACGAATTGTCTTGTCCATCCGTCTGAGAAGTCCCTTGCCCGGCAGAATCTTCTGCACCCAGTCCAGGTACAGCTTCAGGGAATCGCCGGTACACTAATCGCTTTTTACAGATACTGCCCGGTAAGCACAACCAGTTCTGTGTTGATGTTATCGATGTCAGTGAGCAATTCACCGCTTCCTACCATATCACAGGCAATTCTCTCCTCGCAGGTCAGCACTCTATAGCAATACCTGTGTAGCAGGTTTGCTCTACGGCCTCGCCGATATCAGAAATGTTGCGTATTGGCAGTTTCTTTTGAAAACAGCCCACGATCATTGCCATCAGCGGACGAATCTTTGTTGACGATCCTCCTAATTTTTTGTATTCCGGCATTTGGCATGGCGGTGGAGACAGTGGAGGTTTCTCTGGCCTGCTGCTACCACCGTCAGGTGTCCAAAGGTGTTTATTACGGTGAATCTCTTAACTGCATTAAATGCGATTTGGGCAAGGAACAAGAGTTTTGAGGATGTCAGGATTCAGACTTGGTGCTTTGGCGTTGCGTTTTTGCCTGCGGCCCTTTTCGGCAATCAGGTGTTCACTATTTGAAATACCAGTAAGCCCAAAGTATGAGAAATCATGTGCAAGCCTTAGAATATGCACCTTCTTTGCATATTATCTTGTTGAAGCAAAAGTATTGCGGCGTTAAAAACCGGCTTTGCCAAAAATGTAACTCTGACCCACATTCTGACCCAAGAGCAGAAAAACCAGGGCGGAGACAACGAAGCCGATGATGATTCCGGACAACAAAATTTCCGGTAAAATGGCGCAAGTGGGCCTCAAATGCCGCAAAGATCATCACCATCGAATCTTCACACGCATGAGGCCACTGGTTCGAGTCCAGTAGTCTCCACCAAAAATCGCCAGAATCGCTTGATTCCGGTGATTTTCTTTCGCAATTCGCAACTTTTTCTGGCGCTTAATTTTTGCCGTTTCTTCAAGACTCACAACCTGACCCACACGGGGAAAGGTGTGGAAAGTACCGGACAGGGCCAGACGGGATTTTTCCTGTCCGGCCCCGTATTTTTTTGCCGTATTTACCGCATCTGCTGGCTGATGACCCCGCCGATGGTGTCTGCGGCGTCCTGCTTCATCTGCGCCGTGGCGTGTGTATAGGTGTTCAGGGTGAAC
>NZ_JARFXX010000018.1:0-19277 GCF_029218125.1 Neopoerus faecalis
TCCGAACACGGTAGTTAAGCTCATTTCTGTCGACAATACTTGGCTGGCAACGGCCCGGAAAGATAGATAGCGCCAACACATTTCCCCGCAGAGTTTTCGCTCTGCGGGGAGTTTTTTTATTTCCGGCTATTCACAGTTCCACCCGACGTTTTAGCGCAATAACACGGCGTGTCTGTCACTTGCTGCCGATCGGGACTCATTTTCTCTTTTCGTGCTTTGGCCGATTTTCTTCGGTCCAGTTTCTCGGGTTGGTATCGTCGGGAGCAAGGCTGGCAAGGATGGCTTCATAGTGAGCAACCTTCTCGTCCATATATTTTACGGTAGTTTTGCCTCTTCCAAGCGCTGATAGGCCGCCGCCCTTTTCTATGAAGCATTCTACTGTTCTTGATTGGTCTGTTCCGTGTTCCGCTTCTCCGCCTTCAGCGCCGGCAGAGGAATGTCAATGCCGATAATGAGCTTGAACAGCCACAGGAACAGCAATATCACCAGAATGGGAATCAGGCAGGAGGTCACCAGCAGAATGGCCAGCGCCTCAATGAGATCGTTCAGCGTCTGCTTGAATTTTTCCAGTGTGCCGCTGGCCGCGCTGCCGATGCTGTCCTTGACCTTGGAAAATAGGCCGGAAAGCCCGCTCTGCTGGTCTGTGTCCGCCTCGGTTGTGGCGTCGGTCTCTACTTCCGCAGCATTTTCCTTGGCGTCCTCCAGCGTTTCGCTGATGGAGGCCTGATACGTCTGCTCGATCATGGAGGAGGCATAGATGCCGGAGGGGATGACCAGCACCAGCGCCAGAGCAAAGCAGGCCAGCCGCCACGCAAGGACCCGGAAAAACCGTTTCTGGCTGCACACGTATGCCGCCCCCAGCAGGCACGCCAGCGGGAACAGGACATGGAACGCTGCGCTGGCCGTGATGGTCAACAGGTATTTTTCTAAGAAGATGGCGCACAGGACGATGAGGAAGTACCCGCTGAGGTCCGCCAGCTTTTCGGCCACAGGCGTTGCGATGTCCCCCGGCAGTAGCGTGATGGCCGCCGAGGCCGCCGTGGAGGCGGCTGTCAGCTCCAGCACGGTGGTCTGCTTTTCCTGAAGTGCCGCAAGAGAGCCCTGATAGGTTTCCGGCCGGGTCATGACGGGCGCCAGCGCGAAAATCGAAAGCGCCGCCGCCAGTACCAGCGCTGTAACCCACGTGAATTTTTTTAGAAGCTCCTTTTTCATCCGTGTTCACCTCAAATGCTCAAATTTTCAGGACAAAGCCCATAGAAAAGAGCGGCGCTGTCGGCGCCGCCCAAACTCATAACATAATTATTATAGCAAAGGTCGGTTTTACAGTCAATTCCTATCCGATTTGGACGAATAAAATCGGAGGAATCCATAGAAGCGCGGCCTTGATTTCATGCAAAAAGCGAATTGCGGACGCGGCTCAAATCTGGTATCTTAAAGCTACAGAAAGTAGGGTGAGTCCAATGTATCAGTAACTTCACAAACTGAAGAA
Organism: Neopoerus faecalis; assembly: GCF_029218125.1. Classification (NCBI taxonomy): domain Bacteria; kingdom Bacillati; phylum Bacillota; class Clostridia; order Eubacteriales; family Oscillospiraceae; genus Neopoerus; species Neopoerus faecalis. The sequence goes on from NZ_JARFXX010000018.1 coordinate 1,490, forward strand.
ATCGGAGGTAATCATTGATGATAGAGCCCAAGTCTCACGCATGACTCCTGACCGTAGGCGGATGCCCGGGCAGGAGTCATTTTTTTGCCGTGAGGGGTATTTGGGGCTCGATTTTCCCGAGAGATTCCCACGATTGATATTTTCCTTGACAGCGCAAAGCATGGATTTTATATTAGTATAGATACAGTTCATCCCTCTATGCTTCTCGGCTAAGCGGTAATGCAGTTCTATGTGCTGACCGGACTGACCCTCTTGGCAAAAAGTTTTTGAGGCTGTAAAGGGAAATTTTACAACAGAAAGAAAGTGTCTTCATGAGAAACGAAAGAATGTATCAAGAATTTCTGGAGCTGGTCACCATAGATTGTGCCTCCGGCAAGGAAACCCCCATTGCGGAAAAGCTGAAAGCAAAGCTGACTGAGTTGGGCTTCACTGTGACGCAGGACCAGGCCGGAGAGACCTTCGGCGGTGAGTGCGGCAATGTGTATGCAGTCCGCGAGGGCGAGCTGGGCGGCTCCCTGATGTTCAGCTCCCACATGGACCGTGTTCCCAACGGGCTCGGCATCCATCCCGTAGAAAAGGATGGTGTGCTTTATTCTGATGGGAGCACGATTTTGGCAGCGGATGACATTTCCGGCGTCTGCGCCATTCTGGAAGGTGTGCGCCAGGCCTTGGAGGCTAAAAAGCCTCTGCCTCGGCTGGAGCTGTACTTTTCCGTAGGCGAGGAAGCCGGCCTGTGTGGAGCCGCCGCAACGGACGCAGCTATTTTCAAGTCCAGAATTGGTTATATCGTAGATTCTCCGGGTACCATCGGCCGCTTTATCACCGCTGCTCCGGGCCGCTATGAGTTGGGTGCGGAGATCATTGGACGTCCGGCTCATGCGGGCAATGAGCCGGAAAAGGGCATCAATGCCGCCAAGATCATGTGCGACATGATTTCCACATTAAAGCAGGGCAGACTGGATCCGGTCTCCACCTCCAATTTCCCCATTCTCTCTACCGGCACCCGCGTGCCCAACGTGGTGTGTGACTTTGCTTCTTTCAGAGGCGAGGCACGGAGCCGGGATTCGAAGACACTTCTGGATTATGTGGCCTATTTTGAGGAACATTGCAAGAAAGTCGCCGCGGAAAACGGAGCCGAAGTGAAGATCATTAAAAAGGAGTCATTCCTGCCTTTCTGCATTGCGGAGGACAACGAGGTGGTCTCCGTGGCGAAAGCGGCCTGTGCCAAGATTGGCCTGACGCCCCGGTTTGAAGCCGGCGGTGGCGGTATGGATGCCAATATCTACAACGCCCGCGGCCTGACAACCATCGGTGTTGCTTCCGGCTACAGCAAGAACCACACGAAAGAGGAACAGTTGGAGCTGGACAGCTTCTTTCAGTCCGGCGATTTGATTGCCGCCCTGATTACGGCCTATGGTGAGACCTGCACTGCTGACTGACAGTGCTTGTCAGGTAGGAAATACGAACTCTGAAACTCTTTGCCGGTTAGAAATCCTGTCTGTGAGGCTTTGCTAATGCAGGGTAATATGCCGTGGCATGCGGCACCTTGGCGATTTTACCAAGTGGAAGCGCGTTTTCCGTGCTATTCATAAAATTTCGTCCGAGGTGTGAGCAGTGAGCACATCGACCCGGCCGCGCAGGCCAAGCGCGCACAGGTGGCCGCCATGATGGCAGGATACCTGAAAAATCTGGAAATGAACTGAGCGCAAATAGAGAGGCAGAAGCCATATCGGCTTCTGCCTCTGAGGCTGTCGATAAAGTGATAAATTTTCCGCAACGGTAAGGAAGGGTGTGTGCGGGAAACCCAAGAAGGGTGTCCTGCGCCATTAAAATCCTAAGTTTTCAGAACTTTTATAAAGTTCTGAAAACTTGCTCAGCGGGGCGAAAAAACTTTTTCGACACGCTGAGGCAGAAGCCATATCGGCTTCTGCCTCTTGCTTTATTTCGGTTATGTATTTGCCCGGCGCACAGCGGCGGAAAGGCGGTCGATGACCCACACCAGCAGGATGAGACCCAAGGCGATAGCGCCCGCCTCCGGCCAGTTGTAGTGGTTCATGGCGAAGATCAACGGCGCGCCGATGCCGCCGGCACCTACCAGCCCTAAGACCGACGCCTCCCGGATGTTCACATCGAAGCGGTACAGCACGGCGGAGGCAAAGGCGGGGAGGAGTTGAGGCAGCACGGCATAGCGGATTCGCAGCAGCAGCGGGACGCCCATGGCCTCCAGCGCGTGATAGGCACGGAAATCCAGCGCCTCAATGGCCTCGGTGAACCGCTTGCTCAAAAGGCCCACGCTGCAAACGCATAGCGTAAGGACGCCGGTAAACGCGCCGGGACCTGTGACCCGGATGAAGATGAGGCCGTAAATCAAAAACGGAACGGAGCGGATGAGCATGACCGCCACGCGGAACAGCAGCGCGATGGGCTTCGGCACAAGACAGGCAGTGCCGAGGAATGACAGGGGAACAGCCAGTACCACACCAAGGCAGGTCCCTGCCAGCGCAATACAAACCGTTTCCAGCAGCAGATACCCAAGGCCGCTGGCATCTGTCTCAAAAAAGAAGGCCCAGTCGGGATGCAGCAGGCCGGAAACCATGGCCCGCACGGTCTGGGGACTGGTGTGGGAGAAGTCCGGTGGCTGGAGGGACAGGGTGCACAGCAGAACGAGCAGAGCGGCAGCCAGCCAAAGCACCCGCTTCTGCACGGCGGACAGGCGCCGTTCCTCCCGGATGATTTGCGACAGGAAGCGGCTGAGGGCCTCAATGGCGCAAACGGTCAGGAACAGGCAGAACAAAATCATGCCCACCTTGCCGTATTCCAGCCACGATATTTTTTCGTTCAGCAGCAGGCCGATGCCGCCGGCACCCACATAGCCCAAAATGGAACTGTGCCGCACGTTGGTTTCCAGCAGATAGAGGACATTGGAAAAATAAGAGGGGGCGATGCCGGGGACAACGGCGCGCCAATAGGCCCTTGCCGATGTGGCTCCCATGGCGCACAGGGCGCGGTATGCCGTGAGGTCGGCGGTCTCGATGTCCTCATAGGTCAGCCGGGTCAGGATAGCAAAGGTGTAAACCGTGATGGCCACGGTGCCGGAAAAGGTGCCAAGCCCAAACAAAAATGTGGCCAGCAGAGCCAGAATGAGGGCAGGGAAGGAGCGAAGCACCTGAATGAGCAGCCGAAGCAGCGTCCGGAGGGACCGTGGGGTGTGGAGGGCCTCCGTGCAAAACGGAGCCAAAAGCAGCGCGAAAAAGGCGCCCAGCGCCGTGCCGGTGACGGACATCTGAAGCGTGGCCAGCAACGGCGCAAGGATGCGGGGAGCATAGCCCCATTCCGGCGGCAGCATAGCGGAGAGCAGGTCCGTCAGGTGGCTCCGGCGGGCCCAGAACAGGGCGGGGGAGCAGCCGGTGAACTGCGCCGCCGTGAAAAAGAGCAGGCAGAAGACCAGCACGGAGACAAGCCGCTTTCGGGCAGGGCGGCTCATGACTGTGCCTCCTGTCCGCCGTACACGGCCGGGAGAATCTCCCGGGCCGGGGTGTCGGCCGGACCGTCAAACACCACGGCGCCGCCGTTCAGTCCAATGAGCCGGTTGGAAAACTCCTGTGACAGCTCTAAATTGTGGCTGTTCATGAGAATGGTCAGCTGCTGATCCCGCTGAATGTCCCGCAGAAGCGTTAAAATCTGCCGCCCGGTAACAGGGTCCAGCGAGGCCACCGGCTCGTCCGCCAGCAGCAGGGCAGGGCGGCGCATCAGCGCCCGGGCAATGGCGACCCGCTGCTTCTGTCCACCGGAAAGGCTTTTCACCGGCTCATCTACCTTGTCCAGCAGGCCTACCCGCTCCAGCAGCGCGTCTGCCGCGGCGATGCGGGCCTTTCCGAACAGGCCGCAGACTGCCGGGAGAAAGGCCATGTCCGGCAGACAGGCGTTGAGCACGTTCTGGCGGCAGGTGGCGTTTTCCACCAGCGCGTAATCCTGATAGATCGTGCCGATGGTGGCCTGAATGGCGCGGCGCTGTCGGCGGCCTGCGGCTTCAAAATGGACGCCGCTAACAAGAATTTCTCCGGCGTCACACAAAAGTGCGCCGTTGAGAATACGGAATAGGGTTGTTTTCCCGGCACCGGAGGGACCGATCACCGATACAAACTCTCCCGCGTCCACGGAAAAGCTGACATCATTCAGCGCGCGGGTCCCATTTGGAAACGCCTTGCGGATATGTTGAACTTCCAGCAGCATAAAAGCCTTTCAGCCCCGCAGCTCAAAGAAGCTGCGGGGCACATATTTTTTATAAGGGGATCAGCCCTCCAGAGATTTCAGAAGCTCCTGCGCGGCGCGCTCTCCGTCATAATCGGAGTCCTTGCCCCAAGTATAGCCCACCTGACTGAATACGCTGATGATATCCTTGCCCTCGTCGGTCTCGGCGATCTCGATGAACGCTTCGCCCAGCGCCTTGCGGAAATCCTCGTCCGCCATGGTGTCGGAGCTTTTGCTATAGGCGATCATGTCATTGTAGATGCCCTCGGTGACGCCGATGACGCCGGTCTGCTCCACCATGGGCGCGGTGCCGCCGAAATCGCTCTCCCACTTGGGGGCGTTCTTGATGCGGATATGGCCGTAGGACACCATCACATCCACCTGGCCGGAGGCCAGACGCGCCACGGAGGTGGTGTGAGAATCGGACTGCACAACGTTGTCAAGGTCGCTGATGCCCTTGCCGTAGTGCTCCTGAAGCCACAGGCAGGGATAGATGTAGCCGGAGGCGGAGGTGGGGCTGAGGACGGACCATGTAGCGCTGTTGAGGTCATCCCATGTCAGCTCCTCGCCGTTGTTGACCTTGGCCAGCAGCGCCTGGCCCTTTTCGCTGGGGCCGGCTAAAAGGATGCAGCGATAATACGTGCTCATGTCCTGCGTGTTTTCCTCAATGGTACCGTCATTCCAATCGGCGGGATTATCGGAGTCCTTGTTGATGGCATAGCGCAGCGCAGTGAGCAGCACATCGCAGTCATCGGAAAACAGCACATAGTTGCCGCCGGAAATAAAGCCGATGTCGGCGCTGCCGGCGCTGAGGGCTTCGCCCACGGCGGTGTAGCTGGTGCCGACGGTCATGTCGATCTCCTTGACATCATAGCCCTTTTCCAGCAGCTTTGCCTGCAGGAGCTGCTCCAGCGGCTCCGTGGCCGTGGTGATCTGGTCCGCGTCAGCGTAGGGGGAAAAGGCAATCTTCAAAGAGGGAATTTCTTTGACACCGGTCTCCGCCACATCTTTACCGGAATTGGCCGCCGGCGTCTCCTTTCCGGCGCAGCCAGTGGCGACGCCGAGACATAGCGCAAGGGAAAAAAGCGTTGCAAGGAACTTTTTCATAAGGATACCTCCAGATTTGATTTTCCGCCCGAAGCGCAAAAAAGGTATGTGCCTTGCAGCACATACCGAAGCGACTTCAAGCAGATGCTGACAGTCCTCCCGCGAATCAGGGGAAGACATGGGACGGTCGATTCTCACTGGAATCCTCTCAACCCGGAACACGGGCTCCCTCGCAATCTGGTTTCGTCATCAATCTGAGCGCGGCGCCAAGGCGCTCCCCTTTGCACCGCATTCCGTAACCGATGTTTACCATACCACAGCTTTCCCCAAAATTCAAGCAGAATTTGCAAGCGCCTCCCATTCCTTTATCGATTCGACGATATTCAGGTATTCGTTGGAGTTTATCAGCATTTTTACTTTTCCTACACGGTGCAACAGTTTTTCGTTATCAAATGTTTGTATTTTAACGGTGCATCCGGACAATTCCTTTCTATGTGCCGAATGAAAATTTGGCGGGCTTTATTGATCATTCACCTTGGGCGCCTTTTATGAAAATATCCACAGCAGAAAGACAATGGTGTTGGTGGAATAAACAAGGAAAATAAGTAACATTACGTAAATCATGTTCGTTTTTCTAAAAATAAAAAAGCGGGCAAGAAAACCGTTGCAGTTCGCAGATATAGGGGCGTATACTGGGGAAAATTAAAACGCTGAGGAACATTTGATCAGGAGGAGACAATATGGAAAGAACGTTCAAAAAGGTCCTGGTGGCAAACCGGGGCGAGATCGCCATGCGGATCTTCCGGGCCTGCCACGATCTGGGGCTGCAGACCGTAGCGATCTACTCCAATGAAGATACATACAGTCTGTTCCGCACAGCGGCGGATGAGTCCTATCTCATTGGCGAGAATGAAAGCCCTCTGGGGGCCTATCTGAATATCGACCGGATCATTCGCCTTGCCAAAAAGCATGGGGCAGATGCCATCCATCCCGGCTACGGCTTTCTGAGCGAAAATGGTGACTTTGCCCGCGCCTGCGAGGCAGCAGGCATCCAGTTCATCGGCCCCAGTTCCAGGGTTCTCGATATGATGGGCGACAAGCTCTCGGCCAAGCAGATGGCACTGGAGTGCGGCGTGCCCACCACCCCCGGCACGGCAGAGCCGCTGAAAGACCGGGCAGAGGCACAGAAGCTGGCCGTGGAGTTCGGCTTCCCTGTGATTTTGAAAGCCGCCGCAGGAGGCGGCGGGCGAGGTATGCGCCGCTGCGACACCGTGGAAGATGTGGGCGTAAATTTCGATCTGGTGAAGGCTGAAGCAAAAAAGGCCTTCGGCAATGACGACATCTTCATGGAGAAATTTCTGGTGGAGCCTAAGCACATCGAGATTCAGGTGCTGGGCGATGAATACGGCAATGTGGTGCATCTTTACGAGCGTGATTGCTCTTTGCAGCGGCGCTATCAGAAAGTAGTGGAATTCACCCCTGCTTTCTCCGTCGCGCCGGAGGTGCGGCAGGCGCTGTGTGACGACGCAGTGAAGATTGCCCGGCACGTAGGCTATGTCAACGCCGGAACGCTGGAATTCCTTGTGGACAAGGACGGCCACCATTACTTTATCGAGATGAATCCCCGCATTCAGGTAGAGCACACGGTCACGGAGGTGGTAACGGGCATCGATCTGGTACGCTCTCAGATTCTCATTGCCGAGGGCAAGCCTCTCAGCGACCCGGAGATCGGCATCACCTCCCAAGAGGACATCCATCAAAACGGCTACGCCATCCAGTGCCGCATTACCACCGAGGACCCGGCCAACAACTTCGCGCCGGACACCGGAAAGATCACCTCTTACCGCTCCTCCGGCGGTTTCGGTATTCGTCTGGACGGCGGCAATGCCTACACCGGCGCGGTGATTTCCCCCTATTATGATTCTCTGCTGGTAAAGGTCACCACTTGGGACAACACCTTCGCCGGCGTCTGCCGGAAGGCCGCCCGTGCCATCAACGAGGTGCATGTCCGGGGCGTTAAGACCAACATCGCATTCATCACCAATATCCTGAAAAATCCCACTTTTATCGCCGGCGGCTGCCATACAAAGTTTATCGACGAGACACCGGAGCTGTTCCAGTTGGGTGAGAGTCAGGATCGGGCCACCAAGATGCTCAAGTATATCGGCAATATCGTGGTAAAGGAGCGGGACGGTCATAAGTTCTACGATGCGCCCCGGTTCCCGCCGGTGACCGGCAACCGTCCAGACGGTCTGAAGCAGTTGCTGGACGCCAAGGGCCCCAAAGCGGTAGCGGACTGGGTGCTGGCTCAGAAGAAGCTGCTTATCACTGACACCACCTGCCGCGATGCCCACCAGTCCCTGCTGGCCACCCGCGTCCGTACCCGGGACATCGTCAAAGGCATGGACGGCACCAGTGAGATTCTGTCCGACGCCTTCTCTCTGGAGTGCTGGGGCGGCGCCACCTTCGACGTCGCTTACCGCTTCCTTCATGAGTCCCCCTGGGAGCGGCTGGACCTCATCCGCCAAAAAGCGCCCAACCTGCTGCTGCAGATGCTGCTGCGGGGCGCTAACGCCGTGGGCTATACCAACTATCCCGATAACGTGATCCGGGAGTTCATCAAGGAAGCTGCCCGCTCCGGCATTGATGTGTTCCGCGTATTCGACTCTCTGAACTGGCTGCCCGGCATGGAGGTTGCCATGGACGAGGTGCTCAAGCAGGATAAGATCTGTCAGGCCGCCATTTGCTACACCGGCGACATTCTGGATCCCAAGCGGGACAAATACACCCTGAATTACTATGTGAAAATGGCCAAGGAGCTGGAGCACCGGGGCGCCCATATGCTCTGCATCAAAGATATGTCCGGCATCCTCAAGCCCTATGCCGCTAAAAAGCTGGTCTCCACCCTCAAGCAGGAAATCGGCATTCCCATCCAGCTCCACACGCATGACACCTCCGGCAACCAGGTAGCTGCCTGCCTGCTGGCAGCGGAGGCCGGAGTAGATGTGGTAGATCTGGCAATCAGCTCCATGGCCGGCATGACCAGCCAGCCCTCTATGAACGCTGTGGCGGCGGCCCTGCAGGGCACTGAACGGGACACTGGACTGGATTTGGAGCGTTTGCAGTTCCTCACGAACTACTGGGAGGATGTGCGCAAGCGCTATGACTCCTTCGAAGGCGGCCTTCAGTGCAACAACGCAGACATCTACCGCTATGAGATTCCCGGCGGCCAGTATACCAACCTCAAGCCGCAGGTAGAGTCACTGGGTCTCGGCAGCCGTTTCACAGAGGTCAAGGAAAACTACCGGTTGGTCAACCAAATGCTGGGCGACATTGTAAAGGTGACCCCCTCCAGCAAAATGGTGGGCGATTTGGCCATCTTCATGACCCAGAACGATCTGACTCCGGAGACCATCGTGGAAAAGGGCGAGGGCCTCGCTTTCCCCGACAGCGTTGTCAGCTACTTCTCCGGCATGATGGGACAGCCGGCCTGCGGTTTTCCAAAGGAGCTGCAAAAGGTAGTCCTTAAGGGAAAGCAGCCCATCACCTGCCGTCCCGGCCAACTGCTTCCCCCGGTGGATTTTGACGCCAAGAAAAAAGAGATGCAGGCGTTCGACCCCGATCCCAGCCGGCGTGCCGTGCTGAGTTATTGCCTCTATCCCAAGGTAGTGGAGGCGTTCGTCAAGCAACAGAAAGAATACGGCTACATCATGCGGCTGGGCAGCCATGTGTTCTTCCATGGGTTGGCTGTGGGTGAGACCAATAAGGTCAATATTGCCGACGGTAAAACGTTGGTCATCAAGTATCTGGGCCTTGGCGATATAGATAAGGACGGGATGCGCACCGTTATCTTTGAACTCAACGGCATCCGCCGGGAAGTGCAGGTGCCGGACGAGGCTGCGCAGAAGAATATCGTCAAAGTCCCCATGGCCGATCCGGAGGATAAGAGTCAGGTAGGCGCGTCCATCCCCGGCGCGGTGAGTAAGATCGCCGTAAAGGCCGGTGACCGGGTGGAAAAGAACCAGACGCTGGTCACCATCGAAGCCATGAAGATGGAGACCGCCATTACCGCCCGGATGGACGGCACGGTGGACACCGTGGAGGTCAAGGAGGGTGACACCGTCAAGGGCGGCCAGCTGCTGCTGACCATCAAATAATGTCCTTTCAAGAGAAGTATCGCCTTGCCCTGACAAGTCAGCAGGACATTATGGAGCCGCTGGTAGTCCTCCTTTGAAAATTCCACCTGATAGCAGTCCTCGGTTTGGGCATAGGGCGGGTCACAGTAAGGCCGCATATTGGTAATGACATTCTTGAATAGCTGAAATACGTTGCCCCGCAGGGCCACAGAAAAGGAAGCGGATACGCGCTCTATAGCGCGTATCCGCTTCCTTTTGCCGTAGGGGAACCTTCACTGCCCTAACCAGCTTCTTAGACATCCACGCACCGTGTTTATAGCGCACCAAGGCAAAAAGCGCCGTGACCGTCCATGTCAGGCCCGTTGTCAGCCAAATGCCCCACATCCCAATGAGAGGAATCGCTGTCAGGCCAATGGCAAAGGCTACCCGCGCAATCACCTCCACGATACCGTTCATCAGGGCATACATAGAGTCCCCTGCGCCGTTGAGCATATAGCGGAGAATCTGGACACCGCCCAACCCCATCAGGAACAGACTGGTGATTCGGATGCCATTCATGACTTCCAACAGTGGCTTCGGCTATATTCGACCAATTAAAAAAATTATTACAAATCCAGCACCAAATCTTGTATTTATATGTCCCTCCACTCATAATTGAACAAAAATTTGTTTTTGTTTAATTATATCGATCCAACAAAATCCTGCTTTCTGCACCCGACAAACGAAATCGTACCAACACCAAACCGTTTACTTTATAAAACAGGGATTGCATTTTTTCGTCAGATATGCTTTAATAAATCCACAACAACGGGGTGCCTGCGTCAGCAGGCTGAGATACGGCTGCCTTTGCCGGGACCCGCGACCTGATTTGGGTAATGCCAACGTAGGGAAATAAACGGTTTGACCTACGAATATGCAGTTATGCATATTCTTTTTTTATTGTTTGCAGCGCGCTTGGGCGCGTTTGCGGCGGCGGATCGGGGACACCACCTTCCACCGCTATAAAAAACGAATGCAGAAAAAGGAGAATGACAATGAAAAACGCATTCAGCATTGCCGCGAAGCATAGCGGCAAAGGTGTCGGTATGGAGAATAAGTCTCTCACCATTGCCGACACACCATCCCTGCACACCTCCCGCACAGAGCACCGCTTCAAGCGGCTGGGAGCGTTGGGTCTCGCCGCAGCCATGGTGCTGGGGCTGACCGCCTGCGGCTCCAAGCAGGAGACGCCCGATTCCCCGGCAGCCGATGGGGCCGACCGCGAAAAGGTTGTGATCTACACCCCCACCGAGGACTATCTCATTGAATATATGCAGCAGCGGTTGGACGAGCAGTTCCCCCAGTATGACATCTCTCTGGAATACTACCATTCCGGCGATCTGGCGGCCAAGCTGAAAGCCGAGGGCGCCGACACCTCCTGCGATATTATTTTTGACTGCGAATACGGCTATCTGGAAAGCCTCAGCGACAATCTGGCGGTGATCGATTTCATTGACCCTGACCAGTTTGTAGAGGATATGCGCTCCCCGGACAACAAGTATATGCCTGTGGACCGCTACAGCGGCTCTGTCATTGTCCGTCCCGACCTGTTGGAGGAAAAGGGCCTGCCTATTCCCCAGAGCTATGACGATCTTTTAGCCGACGAGTACCGCGGACTGATCGAAATGCCGGACCCCACCCAGTCCTCCACCGGCTATCTTTTCCTGAAAAGCCTTGCCAACGCATGGGGCGAGGAGGAAGCTCTGGCCTACTTCGACAAGCTGGATGAAAATATCCTGCAATATACCGGCGGCGGCTCCGCACCGGTGAAAGACGCAGTGGCCGGGGAATGTGCCATCGCCCTGAGCCTGACCTTCAAGGCCGTGGACCTGATCAACGAGGGGGCCGATCTGGACATCCTGTTCTTCAAAGAGGGCGCGCCCTATACCCCTGCCGGATTGTCCATCATCGCCGGTCACGAGACCCGGCAGCCGGTGATCGACGTTGTCACGTATTTCTACAGTGATGTGATCGACGATTACCTGAGCACCTATCTGCCCGAAAAGGTAAAGGTGGATCAGGTCAACAGCGTTGAAAATTACCCCACGGATATTCCCTACGCCGATATGTCCAACAATACGCCGGATGTGAAAGAGGCTCTGCTGGCAAAATGGGAGCATTAAACCCCGACAGCAAGCTCTGCGTTCTTCATTGCAGCAAGGCGTACAGCGGCCAGCCGATTCTACAGGACATCAGCTTTACCGTCCGGGATGGAGAGTTCCTCTCCATCCTGGGCCCCTCCGGCTGCGGAAAGACCACGCTGCTGCGAATTTTGACCGGTCTCGTCTCCCCTGACAGCGGCACGATTCTCAAGGACGGGCAGGACATCACCCACCTGCCGCCGGACCAACGGAAAATCGGCATCGTGTTTCAGAACTACGCGCTGTTTGAGAACATGACCGTGCTGAAAAACGTTGCTTACGCACTGCGTTTTCACGCTGCTTTCCGCGGAAAGGAAGCCGCCATGGCCAAGGACATTTTGGAGCGGGTCGGCATGGGGGACGCGCTGGACAAGTATCCCGCGCAGCTCTCCGGTGGGCAGCAGCAGAGAACGGCCATTGCCCGGACGCTGGTCATGAAGCCGGACGTCATTCTCTTTGACGAGCCCATGGCCGCGCTGGACGCGGAAAACCGCCTGACACTGCGGGACGAGATCAAAAAGCTGCAGCACAGCTTTGACTCCACCATCCTCTATGTTACCCATGACCAGGAGGAGGCATTTGCCCTCTCCGACCGCATTATGGTTTTGGAGCAGGGCCGTATTCATCAGTTAGACACACCGGAAAACCTGCTGCATCACCCGGCGGACAGCTATGTAGAACAATTCGTGGGGCAAAATCTGCTGCGCCGGCTGCGGGATTTACAGCAGTATACCAATATGGCGGAGGAATAGTGACAAAATGGAGAACAAATCTGCTTTTGTCAGAAATTCCGCTTGCTTGCTGCTGCTCTTTTTCGCCTGCTTTGTAGTCTGGCCGGTGGGGCGCATGTTTTCCTCGATCACCTATCAGAGCGCTATGGAGGTGTTTTCCTCCCCTGTTTTCCGTAAGGCGCTTTGTTCTTCCCTTGTCTCCGCTTCTTTCACAACGGTCTTTTCCATGCTGTTGGCGCTCTTAATGGCGCTTTTGGTATGCAGGACCCATGCGGGCGGGGCTGTCTGGCAGGTGGTGTTCATTCTTCCCATGCTGGTCCCCTCGGTCTCGCTGGGTACAGGGCTGGTACTGCTGCTGGGGGCCAACGGCTTTTTGACCCGGCTCCTGCATCTCTCCGGCAGTATCTACGGCCTCCACGGCATTGTTTTAGGGCAGGTCCTATACACGGCCCCGGTGGCCTTTTTGCTTCTTTGCAACATTTTGCGGTATGAGGATTATACCCCCCATGAGGCGGCTATGGTGCTGGGCGTGCCTGCACGCAGCCGCTTTGCCAGTCTCACGCTGGGACATCTCCGGCGGGAGAGCATTGCCGCCGCCTTTCTGGTCTTTTCCATGGCGGTCACGGATTACGGCATCCCGCTGGCCGTGGGCGGCAAGGTGAAAACGCTGGCTACGGTTCTATATGCCAGCGTTGCCGGGCAGCAGCAATTCGGCAAGGGCTGTATCATCGGCGTCTGCCTGCTAATTCCGGCCCTGCTGGCCTTTCTCTTTGATTCCGGGCGCAGACAAAGCGCCTCCGGCACAACGCGCCGGGAATTTTTCGTCCCGCACCGCCCGGTGGCCGACATAGCCGCCTTCTGCCTGTGCTGTGTCATCGGACTTCTATTTGTCCTGCCTATTTTAGCCTTTCTTTTCACCATGCTGTTAGAGGATTATCCGCTGCACATGGAACTGACATTGCGGCACATCCGGGACTGCCTGAATGCCCGGGGCGTACTGGGGTTAAAGAACTCCCTGCTGCTCTCCGCAGGCACCGCGCTGGGCGGGACAGTGATTGCAGCCTTTGCGGCGTATGCCGCGGCAAGACACCGGGGCAGCCTTGCAAGATCGGTCCATTTGCTTTCCACTCTGACGCTGTCGATTCCCGGCTTGGTGCTGGGCCTTGCCTATGTGCTGGCCTTCAAGCGGACTGCGCTTTATGAGACCATGGGAATCCTGATCTTCTCCAGCATCATCCATTTCTTCACAACGCCCTACCTGATGCTCTATCAGACCTTCGGCAAGCTGAATGCCAATCTGGAGGGCACCGGCCGGGTGCTCGGAGTCCCTCCTTTCTGCCTGTTTGCAAACGTATTTCTGCCCCAGTGTGCCGAAACGCTGCTGGATATGTTTTCTTATTTCTTTTTAAATGCCATGGTCACGATCTCGGCGGTATCGTTTCTGGCCACCGCCCAGACCCGCCCGCTTTCCATGCTGGTCACGCAGTACAGTGACCAGATCAACCCGGAGGGGGCAGCCGTTTTGTCCTTTTTTATCCTTACCATCAATCTTCTGGTACGCGGAATCGTATTTTTACTCAAGCGCCTCCTGTGTACACCGGCCCGTGCCGCGCAGTAAGGGACTTCCCTTTCCTGCCGCCTACTGCCACGGCTTTCCCGTGGTATACCCCTGCTCCTGCCAATAGGCATCGTCCACTGCGGACATTCTCTGCTTTCTATGCAGGAATTGATAGAGCGTAAACAGGCATTTTACCTTGAAAGATGGGGTCAAATTCGCCGCACACCGCCGGACACGCCGGGCCGTTCGCCGGACCTTGGCTTCCGCCGATGTGCGGAAGGACGCGGGCAGGTTCGTCCAATCGTAATTCCACACCTTCTGGGAGAGAATATGGGTCCGGGCAATCCCCCAGTAATCGGTGCTGTCCTTGAGCTCGCGGGTCGTTGAGCGTGTGCCGCCGCCTGCGGCTGTGTTGATGATGACCGCCTGCTTTTTCATAAAGGACAGGTCCGGGCGGTGGACCATCCATCGGTAAGCGAAGTGGTCCAGCAGCGTTTTCATCTGCCCCGGAACGTGGAACACATACGTCGGTGCACAGAAAATGAGCAATTCGGACTGCTCCATAGCGGCAAGAATCGGGGCAAGCGCGGCAGAGCCGCCGCATTTCTGCTCCTGTCCCCTGATGCAGGCATAGCACCCCATACAGATATGGGGCATATCCTTTGGAAGCTGAAATTCAAAGAGCCGCCCGTTGTCCAAAAGCTCACAGATCAGCAGCCGGGCGAGATTGTATGTACTGGACTACGCCCTCCTGCCAGTGGCATAAATGACGGTGATATTCATACCCTTTCCCCCTTTTCGCACCGGTCTTCACCGGTGCGTTTCTTTGATTTCCGGCTTCTTTCGATAGCTGGCTTCAACCTGAGCGATAAACCGGTCAATGTGTGTATTCAGCAAGGCCGACACGGGAGCTTTGTCCTCCGCACCGTCATAGATGCTGTAGAGCAGGTAGATCGGCCCATAAAACTCCAAGGCCAGCTGCATACCGGCCTTATCATCCCCTGTCAATTTCCGGAAAATCGCCGCCATATAATCAAGGGGTCCGGCTGCAAGATACTTCTGATAAAGCCGCGCAAGGGCCGGGTCCCGGTACTGCTCCAGCGTCAGCATTTTGCGAAAATCTGCGGGAAAGGGCTCCTGTGTCCAATGGTTGAACTGCGCCGTGCTGTAGGCCAAAATCCTTTCGGCAGGCGCACTTAAATACGCCTCTGCAAACTGCGCTGTCTCTGCCTGCGGCATTTGGTATTGCGCGGCCCGCTCACGATCCAGCTCGTTCATCCGTTCCACAATTCGGTCTAAAATTTCCTGCTTACCGGTGTAGTGCTTATATAACGCGGCCTTTGTGATTCCCAACCGCTCCGCGATCATGCTCATGGATGTTCCGAGATAGCCGTTCTGCGCGAACAATTCCAGCGCCGTTTCCAGAATCCTCTCTTTTGTCTCCACTGCTATCATGTCCCCCCCCCAAAAAAAAGTAACCAATCGGTAACTTATAGTTTAGCTACCGATCGATTACTTGTCAAGAGGCATCTGAAAATTTGCGGCAAAATCCTGTTCGTGCAGGTCATGCGTTCAGCGGCTTACCCGATGCCGCCCACAATACGCTCGTAGATGCGGGCCGTCAGACCGTACACCATGGCATACACAGCGGCAAAGGCCATGAGGGTCCCCGCCGCAGAGGGCAAGCAGCCGCGTGTCATACAGGCTGAACAGCTCCAAAATACGGCAGATCATGGGAAATGCCACTAAGATATGAAGTCCCGCTGTCAGCAGCGGCAGGAAAAACACCAGCAGAATCTGCCCCCGGATGGACAGGGCCACCTCTCCGGGGCTCATGCCTACCTGCTGCATGATTTGGTAGCGCCGCTGGTCCTCATAGCCCTCGGACACCTGCTTATAGTAAATGATGAGCACGGTGGCCAGCAGGAACGGCAGGCCCAAGAAAATTCCCAAAAACAGGAAGCCGCCGTACATGGTATAAAATTCCACCGCCATGTCCTGATGGCTCCTGACACTGAACGCCCCATCGGAAACGGCCAAAAGCGCTTCCGCGCAATTCAGCTTCTCCGCGTCTGTCCCATCTAAATCAAAGCGGAGGCGGAGACTTTTGGAAACCAAGTCCATATCTGCCAGACGGGCCGCAAAGGCATCGTCCGCTACCAGCCCAAGGGCCGCCATGTCCTCGGTCCCATCAGAAGTGATGCTCCCTGCCGGGAATGTGTCCAGCCGGGCCTTAACATGAAGGGGAATATCAAAATGGTAAAGAATATACTTACTGGCAGGTTAGGTATACAGTTGGGTATGACCCCGGTACAGGAAAGCAGATTCAACGTTCCATATCAGGAAAGACGCAGAAAGTGGTCGCAGAAAAACTAAAAGTCATTACCACAGATCGACTGCGGCTCTTATATAGAGCCCAATAAGCAGACGCTTGGGCAGTGGTTAGATACTTGGATGGATACTGATTGCTGAATATCAAGCCCCGCACACTTGATATTTATAAGTCCGACATTCGGCTCCACATCAAACCATTGCTGAGAGCGATCCGCTTAGATATGCTGGATGCTCCAACGATACAGGGAGCTTACATCAATCTTCTGAGGCCTTCTGGAAAGCATCCAAAGGGGTTTTCCCCCAAGACAATCAAAAATGTCCATAGAGTTCTTCATAAAGCATTGCAGCAGGCTGTTCTGATTGGATATATCCGGTTTAATCCGGCGGATACCTGCATTCTTCCACGTGTTGAAAAGGCAAAGGTTGCACCTTGTAATGATGCACAGATTTCGCCTTTTATAAAAGAAGTTCACGGGAACCGCTTTGAAACCCTCTTTGTTGTCACTCTGTTTACAGGAGTTTGTGAGGGTGAGATTCTCGAGCTGACATGGGATTGTGTGGATTTTGATAACGGTGTTCTGACGATCAATAAGCAGATGCAGCTTCATCAGGATAAGGACATGAAAGCATACCAGCTTGTTTCTACGAAAAACAGCAAGGCCCGGACAATTATTACGGCGGCCCCCTTTGTTATGGAACGGCTGAAGCATTGAAAAGTGGAGCAGACAAAGGAACGGCTTCTTGCTGCCCACTGAGGCAGCAGAGTGGACTTGTATTTACAGACGCAACCGGAAACCACATCACAAAGCCGACCCTATATAGAGCATTTAAGAGAGCTACTGCATCCATTGGCAGACCGGATGCGCGTTTTTATGACCTGAGACATGGCTACACTGTGGCGACGCTTCGCTCCGGGGACGATATTAAGACCGTACAGGGGAATTTAGGTCAAGCCACAGCCACCTTTACACAGGATGTTTACGGCCATGTTATAATGCAGATGACAGAAGTCAGTGCAGCCCATATAGAAAAACAGTTTCCATGGGATAAAGCGAAGGTACAAAGCAGACCCTGAAGTTCCTGTGCTACAGAAACCTCAGGACCTGGTAAGGCTGAAAATAAGGTTAAATTTGCTCTCGATGACAGAAAAGAACCCCTAAAGCCTTATAGCTCAAGGGGTTTATTGGTCAGGCAGCTTCCATTCGGACGCTTTTACCTCTCGTCTTTTCTAATCAGCAACCAAGATGGTAAAAACGGAACTAACAACCTAATAGTTTCCGTTCTGCTTCCACATTTTCTATGTGCCATCTGGTAATGCCTTGTTTCTCATCCTCATATATCGACTTACAACTCGCACTGAGTGCAAGCATACCTTTCTGTAGACAGTCTTCTGCATATATCCAATTTTCACTAAGCCTGAGCACAAAAAAACTCCCCGCAGAGCGAAAACTCTGCGGGGAAATGTGTTGGCGCTATCTATCTTTCCGGGCCGTTGCCAGCCAAGTATTGTCGACAGAAATGAGCTTAACTACCGTGTTCGGAATGGGAACG
>NZ_JARFXX010000019.1:0-8769 GCF_029218125.1 Neopoerus faecalis
CCTCATGCGGAACAGTCGCTATTATATCAGGCTCAGTTCTGCTTGTCAAGAACTTTTTTCAGGCGTTTTCGCCCTCCATCTCTTGACCCGCTTCTCTTCATCGCCGCTAAACAGCTTATTAAGAATAGCAGAATTAGTCTCTGTTGTCAACAGCTTTTTCTAATTTTTATCATTAGTATTTCTAATTGCTCTGCACATATTCAGCACACCAGAAAATACTCTGTGCAAATTCGAAACTCTATGCTATAATTTTTGCTGACGTATATTATATTGAGCAGTTATGGAGGGATACCTGTGCAGATCAAGCGCCTATCCGCTGTTTTCGGGCGGCTGCGAAGTGAAACAATTCAATTCAGCGATGGATTGAATATTATAGAGGCTCCCAACGAATCCGGCAAATCTACATGGTGCGCGTTTCTGACCGCCATGCTCTACGGCATCAACAGCCGGGAACGGGACCGTGCCGACTATATCGCCGACAAGAATCGCTACGCGCCATGGGACGGAACCGTCATGGCCGGTTCCATGGATTGCCGATTGGAAGGCCGCGACATCACCATTTCCCGGGACACCCGCCGCCAGACCGCGCCGATGGCCGAGTTTCGGGCGGTCTATAGCGGCACCAATATCGCCATTGACGGTCTCACCGGCCAGAATTGCGGTGAAGCACTGCTGGGCGTCACGCGGGAAGTATTTGAACGCAGCGCTTTCATCCGTCAGAGCGGCCTTGCTATCAGTCAGGACGCTGGCCTCGAGCGTCGCGTTGCCGCTCTGATCTCCTCCGGCGAGGAGGACACCTCTTATACAGAGGCATACGATGCCTTAAAAAAGCAGTTGAACCGCCGCCGTTATAATAAAAGCGGTCTGCTCCCCGCTTTAGAGGCCCAGCAGGCCGAAACGCAGGCGCAGCTCAACCGCGTTCAACAGCTTCGGCAGCAGGAAACAGCCCTTCATGCTCAGCTTCAAGACTTGATTCAGCAGCAAGCGGCCCTTTCCGACGAGCTGGAGCAGTGTGACCGCTGGGAGGCCGCACAAAAGCAGCGCCAACTGTCAGACCTCACCGCCGCCGCGCAACAGGCAGCACAGCGGGCGCAGGCGATGGAGGATCAGCTCCAAGCCGACCATGTGCCGGACACGGAAACCATTGGCCGCCTCCGCGGCGCCATCGTCAATCTGGAAACGGTGCGGAAAAGCGTGGACAAGGCTCGTGCCGACCGGGATGAAGCCATGAAAACACTGCTGCGGGCCGAAAAGGCGGTCAATGACAGTCCCTTTGCCGGTCAGACCGTTGAAGAAGCTCGAAAAGAAGCAGCCGTGCCCCCAAAGGTATCCTTCAACGCTGCACCCGCTTTGGCCGTATTTTTTCTGATGCTGGCTGCCGCCATCGGAGTCACCGCATTTACTCTTTCCCGATATAGCGTATATCTCTCCGGCTGGCAAACGATACTGCCTTGGAGCATCTTCGCCGTAATCATTGCCGCCGGCGCAGTCATTTCCCGTCAAATGCAGAAACGTGCCCTGAAGGCCGCGCAGAATACCGCTTTATGCAAGCGCTTCGGCACTGCGGATGCAGACGAGATCACCGCCCTTGCGGAGGCCTACGCCAAGGCCGTGGAAACGCGGGACGCCGCGCAAGCCGACTTGAACGCTAAATCCGGCACCGCCGAAGCGCTCTATAGTTCCCTTACTAATAATGAACAGGGTATTTTGCTGGAAGTCCGGCGCTTCGCCCCCTCCGCCTTCGATATCCCCACCGCCGATCAGGTGCTTCAGAACGCCGCGCGGCAGCGCCGCGCACTGACCGAGGCCCGCACCGCCGCTGCGGAGGCGCAGGCACGGCAGTCCTTTGCGGCGGAGCAAACACCTTCCGAAGCACCGCAGGAGATGGTCCCCCAGCCTGCCCGGAGCCGGGAACGTGCTGCTGCGGAATACGCGCAGGTGCAATCCCGCGCCGCTGCTGTGCAGTCCGAGCTGGACCGGCTCTCCGGCCAGCTTCATGTCATGGGAGACCCCTCTGAACTTCAGGCCGGTCTGGAACGCACACAGGATGAAATCAGCACACTGCAAAGCGAGTATGACGCGCTGCGTCTGGCCATGGATACCCTCACCGCCGCTAACAGCATCCTTCAAAACCGCTTTTCTCCCCAGTTGAGCCGTCGGACAGCGGAGCTTTTCCAGGAGCTGAGCATGGGCCGCTATACCGGTGCCGCACTGGACCGCAGCTTCCATCTGACCGCCCAGCCCACCGGCGATCCCCTACAGCGGGACATTCAGCTTCTCTCCGCCGGAGCCGCCGACCAGCTCTACCTCGCCGCACGTCTGGCTATCTGCCAACTGGTGCTGCCCGAAGAAAAGCAGGTCCCCATCATTTTAGATGATGCGCTGACGAATTTCGATGACGAACGCTGCGCCGCCGCCCTTCGGCTTTTGAAGCAGGAGGCCGCCCACCGGCAGATTTTGCTCTTTACCTGCCACAGCCGGGAAGCCGCGCTCCTTGCCGGAGACCCTGCCGTAACTGTTTGTCATCTTGGAAACAGCCGCTCCGTCGCTTCTGAGTGTTGACGAAATCCCGCAAAGGGGTATAATAGTCTTTGAGCATTTGGCCGCGCCGCAAAGGGCGGCCCCCGAAATAGGAAAAGGAGATTCTGACAATATGAGCGAATGTACGCACGATTGCTCCACCTGCGGAGAGAGCTGTGCTTCCCGTGAGCCTCAGTCCCTGCTGAAGGCCCACCATCCCGAAGCCCATGTAGGCAAGGTCTACGGCATCGTTTCCGGCAAGGGCGGTGTCGGTAAGTCCATGGTTACCAGCCAGTTGGCTGTGGCCATGCGCCGCCGGGACTACAATGTCGGCATTATGGACGCCGACATCACCGGCCCCTCCATCCCCAAGGCTTTCGGTATCCATGACCATGCCAGAGGCTATGAAAACACGCTGCTGCCCGTGGAATCCAAGACCGGGATTCAGGTCATGTCCATCAACTTGCTGCTGGAAAACGAAACGGACCCTGTTATCTGGCGCGGCCCTGTCATTTCCGGCGTAGTACAGCAGTTCTGGACGGAGGTGCTCTGGAACTGCGACTATCTGTTTGTGGATATGCCGCCGGGAACCGGCGATGTCTCCCTGTCCGTGTTCCAGTCCATCCCGCTGGACGGTATCATCATCGTTGCCTCTCCGCAGGAGCTTGTGAGCATGGTGGTGGAAAAGGCCGTAAGAATGGCGGAGATGATGGAGGTCCCCATCGTCGGCCTCGTGGAGAACATGAGCTACGTGGCCTGCCCGGACTGCGGCAGGAAAATCTACCTCTTCGGTCAGGGCAAGACTGCCGAGGCTGCGAAGGCCCACAAGCTGCCCCTGCTGGCGGAAATGCCCATCGACCCGGCTCTGGCGGCGCTGGTGGACGCCGGTGACATCGAGTCCTTTAAGGGCGACTGGCTCAAGGGCGTGGCCGACCGGCTGGAGAACAAATGATTGTCCCGCACCGCGCCGCAAAAATGCGGCGCGGTGCCTTTTTCGCCTCCGGCGCGTATTTCCACAAAGGACATACCTCTAACAATTTGCTTTTTGTTGGGAAAAGCACTTGCAAAACGCGGCAAAATCCATGATAATAGCAGTATCTGATTTTTTCGGCAAAAACCGAGCATCAATCATACAAGGGAGAGAACGATATGCAGGAGTTGAAAGAGCGCATCGTCAAGGAGGGCAAGGTTCTGCCCGGCAACATCATTAAGGTGGACGGTTTTCTGAACCACCGCATCGACACGGAGCTGTTGGGCCATATTGCCGAGGAATTCGGCAAATATTTCAATATGGATGAGGTCACCATGATTCTCACCGCCGAGGCCAGCGGCATTGCTCTTGCCACTGCCGTTGCCTCCCGTTTCCATAAGCCCATGATCTTCGCCAAGAAGGCCAAGAGCGACAATATTGAGGGCGGCCTGTATCAAAGTGACATCTATTCCTACACCTATAAGAAAAAGGTCACGCTGCTGGTGAGCAAGGAATGGCTGTCCTCCGATGACAAGGTCCTTGTTATTGACGATTTCATGGCCAACGGCGAGGCCATGCGGGGCCTGTGCGACATTGTCACCGCCGCCGGTGCCACGCTGGTGGGTATCGGCTGCGCCGTGGAAAAGGGCTTTCAGGGCGGCGGCGACCGTCTCCGAGCCGCCGGTGTCAATCTGAAGTCTCTGGCTATCATCGAATCCGCCGAGCCGGGCCATATCGTGTTCCGGGACGATGACTGATTTTCATTTTTCAATCCATACATCAAAGGAAGCGGCACATAAGTGCCGCTTCCTTTTTATTTTTTCTCTGTTCAGCGTTATTCCGCGCCGCCGGCCAACTCCTGTGCCTCAGCAATATACTGTTCTACCAGATTCTGCTCCGCCATTTCCGCGATGATACCGTTGAAATACTCCACAAGGTCTTCCTTGCCCTTCTGGACCGCCCCGGCAAAGCCATCGTCCTCATAGGGGATACCCACATCCTGAATCATCAGGTCCGGGTTCTGCGCCACATAGCCGGCAGCCACAAGGCTGTTGGTGAATACCATATCCACCTTGCCGCTCTTGAGCTCCATGATCTCGTCCTGGAATTTGACCAGACCCACGGTATTCTCCTCGCCGATGGCGTCATGGGCGATCTGCTCCTGAACAGTGCCGGTCTGCACAGCGCCCTTGTGGCCTACGAGATCCTCCATGGTCTGGAACTTATCGGCGTCCTCCGTGCGGATGAGCACGATCTGCTTATTGCGGTAGAACACATCCGTGAAGTCCACGGCCTTTTTTCTCTCCTCATTGGGGGTCATACCGGCCATCACCAAATCAAAGTCGCCCTTAGCCAGACTGATGAGCAGGCTGTTAAAGCTCATATCCACAACCTTCAGCTCCACGCCCATCTGATCCGCAAAATACTGGGCGATGGCAATGTCGAAGCCCACGATGGTGTCCTTACCGTCAATCTCCGTATGGAACTCATAGGGCGGATAGTCAGCGGAGGTGCCTACCACCAGCACACCGGCCTTCTTGATGGCGTCCACATTGGGCGTGGAGGAGGTCTCCTCCTGCGCAGTGTCTCCGGCCGGGTCGGAGGCATTATCCACCGCCGCATCATCCTTTTTCGCGCCGCAGGCGGCGAGGCTGAAAACAGTCATAACAGCCAGCAGCAGGGCCAGCGCCTTTTTCATCTTTTTCATATCAATATTCCTCTTTGTTGTTCTATTTTATTCCCACAGCGGCTTGTCCCACAGCTTGACCTTGGTGCCGATGCCCATTTTCGCGGCATTTTGATAAAGCTGATAGCCGATCATGATGTCCAGCGCGCCGATACCCATGGAGGTAGCGAACACGAACTGATCGTCAGAGGTACGGCCGGTCTTCTTACCCAGCACCAGATTGCCCAGCTCGGAAACGCCGTTCTCGTCGATCTCGCCGTTGTTGTAGAGCTGTGCCACCGCCTTGCCGTTATAGGTGATCATCTGCTTCCAGTAGTCGATGCAGATGACATCCGCGCTGCGGACCACATCCAGATCAACTTCGTTGGAGGCCATGGACACCAGACCGCAGCCGGGGGTCAGCCAGCTCTTGTCCACAAAGGGCTTTGCCGCCGTGGTCTCCGTCACGATAAGCTGGGACTTCTGCGCCGCGCCCTTGCTGTCCTTGGTGGGGATGATCTTCACATTGGGATACTTGGGCTGCAGCTCTGCGGCCACGGCCTCCGCCTTGGGTACATCCAGATCGCACAGATACATGGTCTTCACCGTGGGGATAGCCTCCGCAATGGCCATGACCATCGTCCGGCCGATGACGCCGGCGCCCACAAGGCAGGCAGTCTCGGTGTTGGAGGGAGCGGTGTACTTTGCCAGCAGACCGCCAACAGCAGAAGTCCGCATAGCGGTGACCAGCGTACCGTCCAGAATGCAGAATGGCAGCACGGTCTCGGGGTCACTGAGGATGGTGATGTCAATGCCGTAGGGGATGCCCGGCGTGTGAGCATTCTTCTTGGACTCCGCCGCCCACTTAATACCGCCGATATTCACATCGCCGCCGATGTAGCAGGGCATGGAGTTGAAGAAGCTCTGCCAGTTGTCATCATCAGGGATGCGGGTGCGGACCTTGGGCGGGTTCTTGATAAGGCCCTGACCCATGAGCTCATAGGTCTTTTCCGTGACCTTCAAAATCTGCTTCATGTCCAGCAGACCGGCCTTGATAACGTCCTCCTGCTTCAGAAACAGGATCTCAGAGTCGATAGAATGCAGCATAATTAGTTCCTCCCGAATAGCTTTATTTTTATATTTGATTTCAAATCACATTGATGACCTTGGATAAAAATTCCTTTGTGCGGGGATTCTGGGGATGCTCAAAAATTTGCTCCGGCGTCCCCTCTTCGGCGATCTGGCCCCCGTCCATGAACAGAACCCGGGTCCCCACCTTGCGGGCAAAGCCCATCTCGTGGGTCACCACCACCATGGTGATACCGTCCTTCGCCAAATCGGAAATGACCTGCAGAACCTCGCCTACCATCTCCGGGTCCAACGCGGAGGTGGGCTCGTCAAAGAGAAGCACATCCGGCTCCATGGCCAGCGCCCGGACAATGGCAATTCTCTGCTTTTGTCCGCCGGAGAGCTGACTGGGATAGGACCCCGCCTTATCGTCAAGGCCCACCCGCTTCAAAAGCGTCATGGCCTTGGCCTCGCTCTCCGCCTGGGACAGTCCCTTGACCTTGATCTGGGAAATGGTGATGTTCTCCAGCACCGTCAGGTTGTTGAACAGGTTGAACTGCTGGAATACCATCCCCACCTTCTGTCGGTGCCGGTTCACATCAAAGCCCTTGGCCGTGATGTCCTGTCCTTCAAAGAGAATGGTGCCCGCTGTGGGCTGCTCCAACAAATTCAGGCATCGGATAAAGGTGGATTTGCCGCCGCCGGAGGGGCCGATGATGACCACCACATCCCCCTTGGAAATGGTTTCGTCCAACCCGTCGAACACTGTCAGCTCGCCGAACTTTTTCTGAAGGCCCTTGATTTCAAACAGAACATTATCGTTCACTTTTTTTCATTCTCCCTTCAAAAATGTTCAGCCCCTTGCCGAGACAAATGTTCAGCGTCAGGTAGATCAGTGCGGAAATGTAATAGCAGGGCAGCGGGTTATAGGTCGCCGTGATCACGATGCCGTTGTTGTACATCAGATCGCTGATGCCTAAGTATTGGATAATGGAGGTCTCCTTCACCATGGTCACGAACTCGTTGCCGATGGCCGGCAGGATGTTTTTCACCGCCTGCGGCATGATGATGTACCGCATGGCCTGACTGCCGTTCATGCCGCAGGACCGGGCCGCCTCCATCTGGCCCTTATCCACTGCCTGAATGCCCGCCCGGATGATTTCCGCGATGTAGGCCGCCGAGTTCATGGACAGTGCAATGATACAGGGGATGGCCCGCTCCAGATCCACGCCGAAAATGCTGCCGGAGGGGTACTTGATGAAGTCCAGTTGGAAATATACGATGTATAGCTGCACCAGCATAGGCGTGCCGCGAATCACGGTGATGTACAGCCGGCTGAACCAGTTCAGCACCTTGATTTTGGAAAGCCGCATCAGGGCGATGGCGCAGCCCAGCAGTGCGCCGCAGAAAACAGTGACCAGCGCCACTAAAATGGTTGTGCGGGTGCCTCGCAGAAAGTATTGGTAATAATTGGCTGCGATCTCCAGAATGCTCATGTCATTCACTCCGTTGCTCTCTTGATGCTGCTATTGTATATTTATTCACTTCATTTGTCAATATCCAAATAAATATTCATTTTTACTTTGTAGCTGCGCATAAAGAAAAGGTCGGCCTATTTCCTTTCCCCTGTGAAACTGCACAGATACGCTTCGGCGGCCGCTGCCCGCTCCGGCTGTAACCGTTTTTTAACCAAATCGTATTCGCTTGTTCACAGTTTGTTCATGATTTAGAATTGCCTTTCCGCTATGGTAGATTTTGTAGAACCATCTGCATTTTATCTGAGGAGGTTTTTTTATGAAACAATTTTTCAGAAAACGGTTCCCATCCCTTTTGCTGACACTAATCATGGTCATGACCATGATTCCCGCCGTGTCGGCCAGGAGCGCCGACATCACCTACACCGTCAGGCCCGGCTCGGACACATCCTTTGATGTCAGCGACTTTGAGAGCTTTTACACCAAAAACTGCTCCGGCACCTTCAAGTATGTGGAGTTTCAGGTCGGTACCAGCAGCTACAATAATTTCAGCGGCTATGTCACCTATGAGGGCGACGCTCTTTCCCGTACGGGACTGACCAGCAATGATTTCTACTACGATGATTCCTATTATGGAGATTACCCCATCAAGCGTCTTGCTTTAGAGGCTGACAAGAACGCCGCTACCGATTCCATTGAGATTGGTTTCACTGTTTACGGCGGCTCCGGCAATAACACAAACCAGTATGCCGAGGGCACGCTGGCGCTGGAAGTCTCCAAGTCCGGCAGCTCCAGCTCCTCCAAGGGCGATATCTCCTACACTGTCAAGGCCAATGATTCCGTTTCCCTCAGCGGCCGGGATTTTGAGAAGTTCTACGATAATGACTGCTCCGGCACCTTCAAGTACGTGGTCTTTGACCGTCCCTCCAGCTCCGACTATGCCGACGGTTATATCTACTACCGCTACGGCAAGAGCAAGGAGACTTACTTCTCCCGCAGTGAACTGAATAGTTACAAATTCTACTACAGCGACAGTGACTACGGTGATTATGACCTTGACGAGCTGAGCT
>NZ_JARFXX010000001.1:0-496649 GCF_029218125.1 Neopoerus faecalis
TTTTGTGAATTTGGTCGGCAAACCTTTCATTCACTCTAACTTGGAGACTTTTTCTTGTCTACTCCGCCCCTCGCTATAAGCTCTTTTTCTCCCCCGGCATAGCCGGGGGTTGCCTTTGTCAAGACAAGGCAAAAAACACCCGTTTCTTCGTGAAACGGGTGTTTTTATTTTTATCAGAAAAGTTCCAATTTTTTATGATTTCAGGACTTTTCGTTTACTTTTTGCTTTCAGCAACAGCAACGGCCACAGCCACAGTCGCACCAACCATTGGGTTGTTGCCCATGCCGAGGAATCCCATCATTTCCACATGGGCGGGCACGGAGCTGGAGCCAGCAAACTGAGCGTCGGAGTGCATCCGGCCCATGGTGTCAGTCATACCGTAGGAGGCAGGGCCGGCTGCCATATTGTCCGGGTGCAGGGTGCGGCCCGTACCACCGCCGGAGGCCACGGAGAAATACTTCTTGCCCTGCTCAATGCATTCCTTCTTATACGTACCGGCCACAGGATGCTGGAACCGGGTGGGGTTGGTGGAGTTGCCGGTGATGGACACATCCACGCCCTCGTGGTGCATGATGGCCACGCCCTCCCGGACGTCATCCGCGCCGTAGCAGCGGACCGCGGCCCGCTCGCCTTCAGAATATTTTACCTCCCGGACGATCTTCAGTTCGCCGGTATAGTAATCAAACTGCGTCTGGACATAGGTGAAGCCATTGATGCGGCTGATGATCTGGGCGGCGTCCTTGCCAAGTCCGTTGAGAATGACCCGCAGAGGCTCCTTCCGGGCCTTGTTGGCGTTGCGAACGATGCCGATGGCGCCCTCGGCGGCGGCAAAGGACTCGTGGCCCGCCAGAAACGCGAAGCACTTCGTCTCGTCCCGCAGCAGCATAGCGCCCAGATTACCGTGGCCCAGACCCACCTTGCGCTCCTCGGCTACGGAGCCGGGAATGCAGAAAGACTGCAGGCCGATGCCGATGGCCTCCGCCGCTTCGGCAGCGGTCTTCACGTCCTTTTTCAGCGCAATGGCCGCGCCCACGCAGTAGGCCCAGCAGGCGTTTTCAAAGCAGATGGGCTGGATACCTTTCACGATCTCGTAGGGGTCGAAGCCCGCGGCCTTGCAGATGTCGCGGCACTCCTCCACGCTGGAAATTCCGTACTGAGAAAGGACGGAATTGATTTTGTCGATTCTTCTCTCGTAGCTTTCAAACAGAGCCATGGTGATGACCATTTCCTTTCGTCATACTTGATTGCGAAGAACCATTCCCTAAAAAGGAAATGGTCATTTCGCATCTACCGCGGTTGCCGCTCCAGCGGCGAGCGGTTGGCGATTTTTAGATTGTGTTTGCGCTATGCAAACACAATCCTCCTTCTCTTATTCCTGACGGGGGTCGATGTATTTGACAGCGCTGTCCCACTGTCCGTAATGGGACTTGGCCTTCTCTAACGCCTCGTTGGCGTCCGTACCCTTTTTGATGGCATCCATCATCTTACCGAGGTTCACAAACTCATAGCCGATGATCTCATTGTCCGCGTTCAGCGCCACGCGGGTGACATAGCCCTCGGCCATTTCCATATAGCGGGGGCCCTTTTCCTTGGTGGCAAACATGGTACCGATCTGGCTCCGCAGGCCCTTACCCAAGTCCTCCAGCGACGCGCCTACCGGCAGGCCGCCCTCGGAGAAAGCCGTTTGCGTCCGGCCATAGACGATCTGCAAAAACAGCTCTCGCATGGCAGTGTTGATGGCGTCGCACACAAGGTCGGTGTTCAGCGCCTCCAAAATGGTCTTTCCAACCAGGATCTCACTGGCCATGGCGGCGGAATGGGTCATGCCGGAGCAGCCGATGGTCTCCACCAGCGCCTCCTCAATGACGCCGTCCTTTACGTTCAGCGTCAGCTTGCAGGCGCCCTGCTGGGGCGCGCACCAGCCGATACCGTGGGTCAGGCCGGAAATGTCCCGAATCTCCTTGGCCTGCACCCACTTACCCTCCTCGGGAATGGGGGCCGGACCGTGATACGCGCCCTTGGCCACAGGGCACATATTCTGCACTTCAGTGGAATAGATCATATCCGATCTCCTTTTCTATCTGAATTTGCCGAATAGCTGGGGTTCGGCATTTCGCCGGATTTTCACCAATTATTATATTGGCAATCGTTTACTATGTCAAGAACTCCTTTTTGCGTTTTTACCGTCAAATCGACGAAACGAGCCGCCTTCAAAATACTCCGCTGCCGGTTTGCCGGTCAAATAAACCACTCACATCTGTAATAAAAGGGCGGCTCCCGCATTCTGCGGGAGCCGCCCAAAAGCGTAATATTTCCTTTTGGCTTACAGCAGACCGCCTGCGGTGAAGATAGAAGCAAACACCAGAGAAACAACGGTCATGAGCTTAATAAGGATGTTGATGGAGGGGCCGGAGGTATCCTTGAAGGGATCGCCCACGGTATCGCCCACCACTGCGGCCTTATGGGCCTCGCTGCCCTTGCCGCCGTGGTTGCCGTCCTCGATATACTTCTTGGCGTTATCCCAAGCGCCGCCGGCGTTGGACATGAAGATGGCCATCAGCACACCGGTGACCAGCGCACCTGCCAGCATACCGCCCAGTGCGCCGGTACCCAGCAGCAGGCCCACGGCCAGAGGCGCCAGAACGGCCATAACGCCGGGAACCAGCATCTCCTTCAGAGCGGAGGTGGTGGAGATAGCCACACAGGACTTGTAATCAGGCTTCGCGGTGCCCTCCATGATGCCGGGGATGGTGCGGAACTGGCGGCGCACCTCCTCGATCATGCTGTAGGCGGCCTTGGAAACGGAGTCCATGGTCAGAGCGGAGAACACAAAGGGCAGCATACCGCCGATGAGCAGGCCGATGGTCACCCGAGAGTCCAGAATGTTGATGCCGGTATCGGCAATGCCGACAGCCTGCGCGTAGCTGACAAACAGGGCCAGTGCGGTCAGGGCGGCGGAGCCGATGGCGAAGCCCTTACCCATAGCGGCAGTTGTGTTGCCAACGGCGTCCAGCTTGTCGGTGATCTCACGGACATGAGGCTCAAGGCCGCTCATCTCTGCGATGCCGCCGGCGTTATCGGCGATAGGACCGTAGGCGTCCACAGCCACGGTGATGCCGGTGGTGGACAGCATACCCACAGCGGCCAGCGCAATGCCGTACAGGCCCGCCACGGTGTAGGAAACAAAGATACCCACGCAGATCAGCAGAATGGGAACGGCGGTGGACATCATGCCAACGGCAATGCCGCTGATGATGGTGGTGGCAGCGCCGGTCTCGGACTGCTGGGCGATCTTCTGCACGGACTTATAATCGCCGGAGGTGTAGATCTCGGTGACAATACCGATGATGAGGCCCACGATCAGGCCCGCAATGATGGCGATGGCCTGAGACATACCGCCGAAGAAGGTATTGCTCAAAATCAGGGACAGGACCACCACAATGGCGGAGGACACATAGGAGCCCATCTTCAGGGCCTTGTGGGGATTGGAGTTTTCATCGCCGCGGACAAAGAAGCAGCCGATAATGGAGGCCACGATGCCGGCGGCAGCCAGAATCAGGGGGAACAGAGCACCGGCACCGGCAAAGGTGCCGGTCACGGCGATACCCAGCGTCAGCGCGGACACCAGAGCGCCCACATAGGACTCAAACAGGTCAGCGCCCATGCCGGCCACGTCGCCCACGTTGTCGCCCACGTTATCGGCGATAACGGCAGGGTTCCGGGGGTCATCCTCGGGGATACCGGCCTCGACCTTACCAACAAGGTCAGCACCCACATCGGCGGCCTTGGTGTAGATACCGCCGCCCACACGGGCAAACAGCGCGATGGAGGAAGCACCCAAAGAGAAGCCGGTGAGAATTTCAACGTTGCCGGTCACGGCATAGATACCGGCACAGCCCAGCAGGCCGAGGCCCACCACGCACATACCCATGACGGAGCCGCCGGAGAAGGCGATGCCCAGAGCCTTGTTCATGCCGCTGGCCTTGGCGGCGGCAGCGGTGCGGACATTGGCCTTCGTGGCTACATTCATGCCTACATAGCCGGCGCACACGGAGAAGACCGCGCCGATCAGGAAGCACACTGCCGTGAGCCATGTGATGAACAGGCCGATGAGCACGAACAGCACCGCCACGAAGATGACCAGAATCTTATACTCGGCAAACAGGAACGCCCGGGCACCGTCGCTGATGCTCTCCGCAATCTCCCGCATACGCTCCGTACCGGCATCTGCCTTGGAAACCACGGAGGTCTTCCACGCGGCAAACACCAGCGCAAGGACTGCACATACAAGGGCAACCCAAATGATGTTTTCCATTTTTTCCACTCCTTAAAAAATTCAACAGTTTTTCAATCGACTTGGAAATTACTGCTGTATCATTCTACCAATCGCGCGGTCTCTTTTCAAGTAAATTTACCTAAGCCACTGTGTAATTTGTACAAATTTTACGTTTTAGCCAAAAGAAATGTGGAATGTTTCCGAATTTTCGTTTTATTTTTTCGGCATTTCCGTTTGCGTATACCGTTTTCGTTACACAATTTTGCACATTCATGCCGTAAACTAACCTGATTTCCGCTATATTCACGAATAAATTCAAAGACTTCACCTGATTTGCCCGCCGTTCCCTGCGGCAAAACGATTGCGCCGTTTGTGGAATTTTCACATCCGAAAAAAGGGCAGAAAAAATCCACGCCCATTCGGCGTGGCTCTTCCGGGGTTTTACCGCTCGCTGTGGCTCTGCTCCTGATCCTGGAAAATCAGATCGTCCAGATCCATGATGAAATTGTTCAGCATATTTCACATTCCTCCTTTCCTTTGTTTGTTGTGCCTACTATAACATCTCACTTTGTTTATTTCAACTATTTTTTTATGACTTTTTTGTAAATTCTGTGTAAAGCGTTGATTCTCCTGTGCGCCCACGCCACGTTTTCGCGGTTTTCGCATTTTTCTCTTTACAAACAGGGCAAACTTCTATATAATGTTGAAGCTAAAGGAATATTTCGAGAGGAAAGTTGAGAAAACGATATGGCTTTGATCGAATATGACGCATATAAGCAAAAGCTGCGGGAACTGGAGCCGGAGCTGGAAAAGCTGAAGCAGGCCCTTGACATCGACTCCGCCGCGCAGGAGGCCGCCCGTTTGGAGGATGAGACCACGCAGGACGGCTTCTGGAACGATTTAGAGCGCTCCCAGAAGATTCAGACCCGGCTGAAGCAGCTTCAAAATAAGGTAAACCGCTTCCGCAGGCTCACCAGCACATGGGAGGACCTCACCGCCCTGTGCGAAATGGGGCAGGAGGCAGAGGACGCCGAGACACTGGAGGAGATCAAAACGGAGTTCGCCGCGCTGGAGGAAAGCGTAGAGGAGGCCCGGATGACCACACTGCTCTCCGGCGAATACGATTCCAATAATGTGATTCTCCAGCTCCACGCCGGCGCCGGCGGCACCGAGGCGCAGGACTGGTGCCAGATGCTCTACCGGATGTATACCCGCTGGGCGGAGCGCCATGGCTTTGCGTGGAAAACGCTGGACTACGAGGAATGCGACGAGGCGGGCATCAAGTCCGCCGTGGTGTCCATTGAAGGTGAAAACGCCTACGGACTGCTGAAAAGTGAGCACGGCGTCCACCGGCTTGTCCGCGTCTCCCCCTTTGACGCCAACGCCCGCCGCCAGACCAGCTTTGCCGCCGTGGAGGTCATGCCGGAGCTGCCGGACGATGTCGAGGTGGAAATTCGCCCCGAGGATATTGAGATGCAGGTCTACCGCTCCTCCGGCGCAGGCGGCCAGCACATCAACAAGACTTCCTCCGCCGTGCGCCTCATCCACAAGCCCACCGGCATTGTGGTGGCCTCTCAGCAGGAGCGCTCCCAGTTCCAGAACAAGGACAACTGTATGAAGCAGCTCCGCGCCAAGCTCATTGAGCTGAAGATTCAGCAGCACGCGGAGAAGATTTCCGACATCAAGGGCGTGCAGATGAAAATCGAGTGGGGCAGCCAGATTCGCTCCTACGTGTTCATGCCCTATCAGCTGGTAAAGGACACCCGCACCGGCTACGAAACCAGCCAAATCGATAATGTCATGGACGGTGATCTGGACGGGTTCCTCAATGCCTACCTCACCCAGCTTGCCACCGGCGAACTGAAGAAGTAACCGTAAAATCAAGTACCTGAAAGGCGCGGCTGAAGGGCCGCGTCCTTTTTCTGGAAGCGCATGAAAAAGAAAGGAATTTTGAAACGCATGAATACGCAAAACACCGCAGGCGCGGCGCCGCAGGAAAACAAGATGGGCGTTCTGCCCGTTGGAAGGCTGCTGGCCGGTATGGCGATTCCCATGATGATCTCCATGCTGGTGCAGGCTCTTTACAATGTGGTAGACAGTATTTTCGTGGCCAAGCTCAGCGAGGACGCCCTCAACGCGGTCTCTCTGGCCTTCCCCCTGCAAAATCTGATGATCGCCTTCGGCGGCGGCACCGCTGTCGGCATTAACGCGCTGCTGTCCCGCTCCTTGGGCGAGAAGCGGCAGGACATGGCCGATAAAGCCGCCAACACCGGTATTTTTCTGGCCTTGTGCAACTTTGTTGTCTTTGCCCTGATCGGCGTTTTCTTCTCCCGGACCTTCTTCCAGCTTCAGGCCGGCAGCGAGACCGCTATCGTGGAGTACGGCACACGGTACGCTACCATCTGCCTTGGCTGCTCCATCGGCATTTTCTGCCAGTTCTGCTTTGAGCGGCTGCTGCAATCCACCGGCCGGACCACGCTGGCCATGTGCACGCAGCTTGTGGGCGCCATAACGAACATCGTCCTTGACCCCATCCTCATTTTCGGCCTGTTCGGCTTCCCCCGGCTGGAGGTGGCCGGTGCCGCTGTTGCCACGGTGGCGGGTCAGATTTTGGCGGCGATTCTCGCCATCATCATGAACCTGAAGAAAAACCCGGACATCCACATCGTCCCCCGGGAAATTCGCTGGAACACCATCATCGCCAAGGAAATTTACCGGGTGGGTTTCCCCTCTATCGTGATGCAGTCCATCAGTTCCATCATGACCTTCGGCATGAACAAAATTCTCTTTGGCTTCACCAAAACCGCCACGGCGGTGTTCGGCGCCTACTTCAAGCTCCAGAGCTTCGTATTCATGCCGGTGTTCGGCCTGAATAACGGCATGGTGCCTATTATTTCCTATAACTTCGGCGCCGCCCGGATGGACCGGGTGAACAAGACCGTGAAGCTCACCGTGGCCACTGCCATCAGCATCATGACCTGCGGCCTCATTGTGTTCCAGCTGTTCCCCTCTACCCTTCTGGGCTTCTTCAACGCCTCCCCCGAAATGCTGGAGATTGGCGACCGGGCGCTGCGAATCATTTCCATCCACTTCCCGCTGGCAGGCTTCGGCATCATTGCGGGCTCTGTGTGTCAGGCCATCGGCAACCCGTTCTACAGCCTCATTATCTCCGTCTGCCGCCAACTGGTTGTGCTGCTGCCGGTGGCATGGCTGCTGGCCCAAACGGGGCGGCTGGACCTTGTGTGGACAGCCTTCATCATCGCCGAGATCGTCTCCGCCACTCTCAGCGGCATTTTCCTGCGGCGCACCTTCCGCTCCGCCAAAGCGCTTTTAAACATCTGATGGCTGTATTTGCAGTGATTTTCCAGAATTCCCCTCTTGTGTATTCTCTTTCTTTTTGATACAATGTCCTAAAAAGAAAAGAGGAGGTGCGGCCATGAAGCAGCAGCGCAATACCCGCCAGCGCCAACTGGTGCTGGACGCCGTTCGGAGCCGGCAGGATCACCCCACGGCAGAGCAGATCTATCAAAGTGTCCGGGAGCGGGACGCCCATGTCAGCCGGGGAACGGTCTACCGCAATTTGAATCTGCTGTGTGAAAAGCAGGATATTTACCGCGTGGTCATGGCCGACTGCGACCGCTTCGACCTGCGCGCAGACCCCCACCACCATATGCGGTGTGTGCTCTGCGGCAGCGTAGTAGATGTGGACCTGCCCTATGACGCAGCGTATGACGCGCAGCTCTCTCGGGAAACCGGCTATCGGGTACTGGGCCACCGGCTGGTGGTGGAGGGCATCTGCCCGGACTGCCAGAAGCGTACCAACTCCCCGCAAATTTCCTGAAGGATAAAAAACGTCCCTTGACACGAATACCGTGTCAGGGGACGTTTTTTAATGCAGTAAAATCGCACAGCAAACTCAAAGCAATAGCGTCCGCCATTCCGCGCAGTCAAGCTGCCGCGCCGCCGCCAAGGCCCGCAGCGATTTCTCCGTTTCCGGCGGCGCCCGCCACGCCATGCCGCAGTCCGCGGTAAGCTCCCGGGGCGTGGGAATCAGACGGCCGGGAAGGCTTTGCTCCTTGCACAGGGCCTCCATGGCCATGGCCGCCGCTGTGGTGTGGAACGTCACCACCAGCCAGAATATCCGCTCTCTCATCTCGCTATCTCCCTGACAGCCCGGATGGCCGCGTCCGTTTCTTCTGCTGTATTGAACCAACCGAAGCTGAAGCGCACCGCGCCCTGTGTCTCCGTCCCCAACGCCCGGTGGAGCCGAGGGGCGCAGTGGGCGCCGGGCCGGGTGGCGATACCATAGACCTCGGAGAGCGTATCCGACACCTCGCCGGAATCAAGGTCCCGGATATTCAGGGAAACCACCGCGGTCCGCGGCCCGGTAAAATCGCCGTAGACCGTGACGCCCGGTATACCGGACACCCCCTCATAAAACCGGCGAGCCAGTGCGTCCTCATGGGCGCGGATGGTATCTATGCCGGTCTCCCGAAGAAAATCCAGCGCGGCGGAAAGTCCGGCAATGCCGTGGCCGTTCAGCGTCCCGGCCTCCAGCACTGTCGGCATCTGTGGCGGCTGGGTACTGCTGTAGGTCTGGACGCCGGTGCCCCCCACCTTCCATGGACGGATGGCAACACCCTCCCGGACGCACAGCCCGCCGGTGCCCTGCGGTCCCATCAGGGATTTGTGCCCCGTAAAGCACAGAACGTCAATGTGCTGGGTCTCCATGTCGATAGGCAGGACGCCGGCGCTCTGGGAGGCGTCCACGATGAACAGCGCCCCCCGGCCATGGGCGATGGCACCGATACGGGCAATATCCAGCGCGTTCCCCGTAAGATTGGAGGCGTGGGTGCAGACCACCGCCCGCGTACCGGGGCGGACGCGCCGGGCAAGCTCGTCATAGCTGATCCGGCCCTGCCGGTCCGCTGGAACAAAGTCCAGCGTCACGCCCCGCTCCGCCTCAAGGCGGTACAGCGGCCGCAGGACGGAGTTATGCTCCAGATCCGTTGAGACCACATGATCTCCTGGCCCTATCAGGCCATTGATGGCGATGTTCAGCGCCTCTGTGGAGTTGCAGGTAAAGGCCACATGATCCGCCCGGGGGCAGTGGAACAGCGCCGCCAGCTTTTCCCGGGCGGCGTAAATGGTCCGGGCAGCGGTGAGGCTCCCATCATGGGTCCCCCGGGCGCAGTTCCCCATGGAGTCCATGGCCGCCGCCACCGCCTCAATGACCCGGCGGGGCTTATGAAGGGTGGTGGCGGCATTATCAAGATAGATCACGGCTTGATGACCTTTCCGGCGGCAGAGAGCTTTTCCGCAATGACGTACATATTCGTCACGCCGCCCACGGCCAGCGTTTCTTTCAGCTTGTAATAATCAAGGCACGTACCGCAGGTCAGAATCTCCACGCCCTGCGCCTCCATGAACTTCAAATCCTCCAGGGAGTCGGAGCCGGAACAGGTGATGCGCGCACCGGTATTGTAAAAAAGGATGGTCTGCGGCAGAGAGGGAAGCTGACTTACTGCGTATAAAAAGCCCTTCAGCAGTGTTTTCCCCAGCGCCTCCTCTCCGTCGCCCATCCGGTCGGAGCCAACGGCGATGACGGTATCCCCCCGCTGATCCGGCAGGCAGACCTCCGCGTCCGGCTCCGGCGTCACCGGCGCGGCAACGTCCATAGTGACCTCAAACCGCTTGTCCCCCAGCTTTTCCGCCCGGACCGGCAGATGGCAGCTCCCCGCCAGCTTTGTAAGATTCTGAACAGCCACCTCATTGTCCACCAGAACCACCAGCGTATCCGGCGTCTGCATCCCCTGAAGGGCCTGCCGGGCCATGACCACGGGAATCGGGCACTGCTTCCCCATTGCATCGACTGTCTGAGACATTACGCACACTCCTTACTTATCGTATTGCAACCCCAGTATACCATGCCGCTTCGTGATACACAAGAAAAAACAACGCCCCACGGTCATCCGCGAGGCGCTGTTTTTTAAACGATCTCTACAGAATAGTCCTGCTTTGGCAGCACCGTGCCGATCACGGCGCTCTCCGGGCAGCAGGCGCGCAGATCCCGGGCCAGCGCCCCCGCCTCCTCCACCGGCAGAGCGACCAACAGCCCGCCGGAGGTCTGCGGGTCCGCAATCAGGTCCGCCAGCGCCTGCGGCACCGTATCCGCGACGGACAGCCGGGGCCGGACATACGCCATGTTCCGATAGGCTCCGGCGGGCAGTATGCCGCTTTCCGCCAGTTTCAGCGCCCCCGGCAGCAGCGGGATTCTCCTGCTGTACAGCCGGACTGTCACGCCGCTGCCCCGTGCCATTTCGTCGCTGTGACCCAGAAGGCCGAAGCCGGTGACGTCCGTGCAGGCGTGGATATGCGGGCAGGCGGTAATTCGCTCCGCCGCTGCCGCATTCAGCGTGGCCATGGAGTGCAGCAGCCGCTCATACTGCTCCGGCGTCACCAAATCTCCTTTGGCGGCGGCAGTCAGCACGCCGGTGCCGATGGGCTTTGTAAGAATCAGCGCGTCCCCCGGCTGCGCGCCCACGTTCCGCAGCACCCTGTCTGGATGGACATACCCGGTGACGCAGAGGCCGTATTTCGGCTCGTGGTCTTGAATCGTGTGGCCCCCGGCAATGACGCAGCCCGCCTCCACCGCCTTCTGGTGTCCGCCCTCCAAAATGCGGCGGATAACCTCCTGCGGCAGCGAGCAGGGCACGCACAAAAGGTTCATGGCCACAGCAGGTCGCCCGCCCATGGCGTACACATCGCTGAGGGCGTTGGCGGCGGCGATCTGTCCGAACCAGAAGGGATCATCCACAATGGGCGTAAAGAAATCCACGGTATGAATGGCCGCGATCTTATCGGTAATGCGGTACACACAGGCATCGTCATTGGTGTCGAAGCCCACCAGCAAATTAGGGTCGCTGCCGTTCGGCAGGCCCTTGAGAATATCCGATAAGGTCCCCGGTCCCAGCTTGGCGGCGCAGCCGGAGGCTGCGGTCATCTGGGTCAGGCGAATCGCTGTATCCATCGTCACTCCTCTTTCCGTTCCGCCGGCGCAGAGCGCCCGTCGGTTGATACCCGCATTGTACCATGTCCGGCCGGGCTTGGCAATTCCCTTTGCCCTCTGGACTTTTTCGGTGTGCCATGGTAGAATGTGGACACATTTTGTATTTTAGGAGAGCAGAGCATGGGTATTGTGGTTTTAGGCGCGGTTTTTGTGGACATCAAGGGGTATCCCTCCGATCTCTATATCCCCGGCGGACGGAACTCCGGCCGGGTGGAGGTGGTCCACGGCGGCGTCAGCCGCAATCTGGCGGAGGACATTGCCAACGTGGAGCTGCGCCCCACCTTTGTCAGTCTCGTGGACGATACCGGCACCGGGGCGGACGTTGTCCGCAAGCTGAGAGCTCACAAGGTCAACACCGACTATATCCGCACCGTACCGGACGGAATGGGAACCTGGCTGGCGGTATTCGATAACGGCGGCGATGTGGCCGCGTCCATTTCCAAGCGCCCCGACCTCTCCCCGATTCTGGATATTTTAGAGGAACAGGGGGATGAAATCTTCCGGGACGCCGACAGCATCGCGCTGGAGATTGACATGGATAAAGAAATCGTGAAGCGGGTCTTTGCCTTTGCGGAAAAATATCATAAGCCGGTGTTTGCCGTGGTCTCCAACATGAGCATTGCCGTGGAACGGCGGGACTTTCTGCGCTCCTGCGCCTGCTTTGTGTGCAACCAGCAGGAGGCGGGTATTCTGTTTTCCGAGGATTACGAGGGCAAAACGCCCGCAGAGCTGGAGACTGTTCTATCCCACCACGTTCAGGCGGCGGCGCTGCCGGGCATAGTGGTGACCATGGGCGAGCAGGGGGCTGTTTACGCCACGCTGGACGGGGAGCGCGGCTGGTGCCCCGCAAAGCGGGTGGATGTAAAGGACACCACCGGCGCGGGAGACGCCTTCTTCGCCGGTGTCACCATGGGGCTGACCTACGGCAAGACGCTGGCGGAGTCCTGCACCATCGGCGCCCGACTGGCAGCCTCCGTTATCTGCACCTCGGAAAATGTGTGCCCCCGCTTTTTGCCCAGTGAATTTGGCCTGAAGGCCCCGGACAGCGATGACGGTCAGTTGGCGCTGGAGCTGTGAGGCGGATATGGCGACCACGAAGGACTACCTTGATTATGTGCTGGAGCGGCTGCCGGAGCCGGAGGCCGCCCGCTGTCGGAAAATGTTCGGCGAATACATGGTCTATCTCAATGACCGGCCAGTGCTGCTGGTCTGCGACAACACGGTATTTGTCAAAAGGCTGCCGGAACTGGCCGATTTGATGAAAAGCGCTCCCACCGGCGTCCCCTACTCCGGCTCCAAGGAGCACTATATTCTGGATATGGACGATACAGAGCGGGCTGCGGCGGTACTGGCGGTGCTGGAGCGTGTCACGCCGCTGCCGAAGCCCCGAAAAAAGAAAGGATAACCATGGAAATCAAACTTGGAAGCGTAAATGACGCAAAGGCCGTGGCGGCTGTGGAGGCGGCGTGCTTCCCCGCGGCGGAGGCTGCCACAGAAACGGAGCTGACGGACCGGCTGCGCCATTACGGCAGCCACTTCTGGCTCATGTGGGATGGAGAAAAACTGGCAGGCTTTGTGGACGGAATGGTGACAAATCAGGCAGACCTCACCGATGAACTGTACGCGCAGGCGGCGCTGCACGATGAGAGTGGCGCGTGGCAGATGATCTTCGGTGTGAACACGCTCCCCGCCTGCCGGCGGCAGGGCATTGCGGAGACGCTGCTGCGCCGCGCCATTGCGGACGCCCGGGCGCAGGGCCGCCGGGGGCTGGTGCTGACCTGCAAGGAGCACCTGCTGCACTATTACGCCAAGCTGGGCTTTGTGAATGAGGGCGTTTCCAGCTCCGTTCACGGCGGCGCGGTGTGGTATCAGATGCGGCTGACCTTTGAAAACGGCTAAACCCTTGCGTACAAAAAAAGAAGGTCCATGCGGTAAAACCGCATGGACTTTCCTTTTTCATTTTCCGCACACCAACAGCCTTTCAGCCCCGGACGGTCAGCCGCCCCCGCAGCGCGGGAACACGGGGCAGAATAGCCAGCAGCAGCATTCCCAGCACGTAGCACGCGATGGCCTCGCCGATACCGACTGTCACGGCGTTATAGGCAAAGGCAGCGCCAAAGCCGGGCCCGAAGCCCGCCTCGTACCACGCGATCATAGCGCCGATGATCACAGCGTTGCAGATGACCGGTGGCAGGGGCGCCAGCCATTTGTTCGGCATCTTCGCTGTCCACAGTGCGGCCAAGAGCGTTGCCATGGAGCCGAGGATGATATCCAGCGGCCCCACCGTGCTCATGAGGTTCGTGACAAGGCACCCTACAAACAGGCCCGGGACCGCCTCCGGCAAAAAGAACGGCAGGACCGTCAGCGCCTCGGAAAAGCGGCACTGAATCGCACCGTATGTCAGTCCGAACACAGAGGACATCAGGCTCATCACCGTATACAGCGCGGCGATGATGGCAGCGGTTGCAAGCTGCCGGGAAGACCATTTGGACATAAAAAAACCTCCATTTTTTTGTTTAGAGAACGGAGCCTCTATCCTGAGGCCCGAACGAACGCCCGGTCAAGGCGCTTGGACAGGGAGATGGCACCTGTCGGGGGAGAGTATACCACAGCGGCGCTCAGAATGCAATACCTGTTTTCGGGGCAAATTTACAGAAACTTCATCATTTGGCGGCGGCTTGTCCTTGTGATTGCCGGGGCTTTGTGCTATACTGTTGTGTGGTACATACTCGAAAGGAGCTCCTCATGGATCAGAACGATAAAAATAACAAAAACCGCCGCGGACGCAACAGCAATCTTGCCGGAGCGGCAAAGCTGGTGGCGTGGGCGCTGGCGCTGACGGTGGTCTTCTACTGCACCAACAGCTACATGGGCACCGCCGGAAAGCAGGCTTCCAGCATCAATATCAAATACAGCGACTTTGTCGCCATGACGGAGGCGCGGCAGGTGGAGGACGTCACCGTGGATTCCTCCGAGGGCCTTTTGTATATCACCCCGGCGGATGGCTACGTCTATACGGACGAGGACGGTACGGCCTACACAAAATCCACGGATAAGGATGGAAAGACCGTCTATACCTATACGGATTCTGACGGAAAGCCGCAAACGGCGGCGCTGCGGCTCTTTACGGTGAAAATGGAGAGCAATGACACGCTGGTGGAGCGGATGCACGAGGCCGGAAAAACGGATTATGACACCAAGTACGAGCCTCAGATGAGCCCGTTGCTGGTGTTTGCCATCAATTTCATCCTGCCCTTTGTGTTCATCATGCTGATGTTCTCCCTCATCATGCGAATCATGTCCAAAAAGGGCATGGGCGGCATGGGCGGAATCGGCGGCGTAGGCAAGGCCAACGCCAAGGTCTACATGGAAAAACAGACCGGCGTCACCTTTGCCGATGTGGCCGGACAGGACGAAGCCAAGGAATCCCTGACGGAGATCATCGACTTTCTCCACAATCCCAAAAAGTATACCGACATCGGAGCCAAGCTCCCCAAGGGCGCGCTGCTGGTGGGCCCACCGGGCACCGGTAAGACATTGCTTGCCAAGGCTGTGGCCGGTGAGGCCAATGTGCCGTTTTTCTCCATCTCCGGCTCCGACTTTGTGGAGATGTTCGTGGGCGTGGGCGCCTCCCGTGTCCGCGACCTCTTTAAAGAGGCCAGCAAGGTAGCTCCCTGCATCGTGTTTATCGACGAGATCGACACCATCGGCAAATCCCGTGACTCCGGCCGCTTCGGCGGCAATGACGAGCGGGAGCAGACGCTGAACCAGCTCTTGGCCGAGATGGACGGTTTTGACCCCACCAAGGGCATCATCCTGCTGGCTGCCACCAACCGGCCCGAGGTGCTGGATCAGGCTCTGCTGCGGCCCGGCCGGTTCGACCGCCGCATCATCATCGACCGGCCCAATCTGGCAGGCCGCCTTGCAACGCTGCAGGTCCACACCCGGAACATCAAGCTGGCTGAGGACGTCAACTTGAAGAAGGTAGCGCTGGCCACCGCCGGCTGCGTGGGCGCCGACCTTGCCAACCTTGTCAACGAGGCAGCCCTCCGGGCTGTCCGCAAGGGCCGCAAGCTGGTCACGCAGGAGGACCTGCTGGCCGCCTTCGAGTTGGTCATTGCCGGTACGGAGAAAAAGGGCAGCGTCCTGACGGAATTTGAGAAAAAGCTGGTGGCCTATCATGAGGTGGGTCACGCCATGGTGGCCTACAAGCAGAAGAATACCGAGCCGGTGCAGAAGATCACCATTGTCCCCCACACGCAGGGGGCGCTGGGCTACACGCTGCTGATGCCGGAGGAGGATAAGACGGAGCTTCGCACCCGGGACGAGCTGATGGCAAAGATCGCGGTCTCCATGGGCGGTCGTGCCGCCGAGGAAGTAGTGCTGAACACCATGACCAACGGCGCCTCGCAGGATATTCAGGAGGCCACGGGCATTGCCCGGAACATGGTGGCCATGTTCGGCATGAGCGATGAATTCGGCATGATGGCGCTGGCCTCCCGCCGCAGCCAGTATCTTGACGGCGGCTACGGTCTGGACTGTGCGCAGGATACTGCCGCCGCCATGGATAAGGCGGTGAAGGACATTCTGGACAAGTGCTATGTCGACGCCGTGAGCATCATCAAGGAAAACCGGGCCGACATGGACAAGGTAGTGGCCTATCTTCTGGAGAAGGAGACCATCACCGGTGCCGAAATGGTAGCCATTATCGAGGGCCGGGACCCCTCCACGGTGGAGGACGCCTATGCCTCCACGCTGGCCCATGAGCAGGGCTTCCGCCCCTCTCAGCCGGAGGTCATTGAGCCCGCCGCGAAAAAGGTGCACATGATCTCCGAGAAAATCGAGGCCCCGGAGGCTTCCCCCGACCCTGAGAAGAAGGCCAACAGCGCAGACAACGCCACCCAGCCGGAAGCGGAGGGTGGCAAGCCCGCCGAGCCGAAGCCGGACACCGATTCCGAAGCATCCGAATAACCGCACAGGCGCACGAAATCGTGCGCCTGTTTTAAAAAACATAACTCTGAAAGGAGCGCTTTTTATGATTCGCCTTGCCAGTGAGCAGGATCTCCCCGCCATTGCCGCCATTTATGAGGCCATTTTAGACCACGAGGACGCCACGGGGCTGCACTACACC
The DNA here is from genome assembly GCF_029218125.1 of Neopoerus faecalis. Taxonomy (NCBI): domain Bacteria; kingdom Bacillati; phylum Bacillota; class Clostridia; order Eubacteriales; family Oscillospiraceae; genus Neopoerus; species Neopoerus faecalis. The sequence goes on from NZ_JARFXX010000001.1 coordinate 16,477, forward strand.
GGCTGGCAGCGGGGTGCCTATCCCACGCTGGACACCGCCAAGGGCATTTTAGCGGCGGGTACGCTGTACGTCGGCACAGACGAGGACGGTACGGTCTGGGGCAGCATGAACTTTAATGACTGGCAGCTCCCGGAATACGCCAAGGGCCGCTGGACCATTCCGGCGGAGGACAGCGAGGTGGCGGTCATTCACACCCTGACCATCGACCCCAAGCGGGCGGGGCAGGGCCTTGCCCGGCAGATGATCGCCTTTGCCGAGGACAGCGCCCGCAAGCAGGGCAAGACCGTTATGCGCTTTGACACCGGCACGGAAAACGAGGTCTCCAACCACCTCTACCCCGCCATCGGCTATCATCTGGCCGATGTGGTGGATACCTTCTTCATGGGCTACACCCATCGCCCCTTGAATCTCTACGAAAAGAAGCTGTAAGGCTCCATGTAAACCTGTGGTTTACAGTTTTCGCCGTTGGGTTGGTGGCGTTTTGCGGCCAATTCTGCGATACTGCTGCCATGAAAGGAGCTGATCGCTTATGACAACGGGCCAACGCATCGCCCAGAAGCGGAAGGAGCTGGAGCTGTCACAGGAGGCGCTGGGCGCGGAGCTGGGCGTTTCCCGGCAGTCCATTTATAAATGGGAATCCGATGCCGCCCTGCCGGAAATCGACAAGCTGGTGGCCCTCAGCCGCCGGTTCGGCGTGACGGTGGGCTGGCTGCTGGGGGTAGAGGACGCCGCGGAGCCGCCCGCCGGAGAGAGCGGCGAGCTGACGGACATGCAGCTGAAAATGGTGGAGGAAATTGTGGCCCGGTACCGGGAGGCCAAGCCCGTGCGGAGACGGAGGTGGCCTTGGGTCCTCCTCGTTCTGCTTCTGCTTGTGGCGGGTAATAATCTCTCTCACCGGCTGGATGAAATAAAGCAGCAATATAACGGTCTGCAATACGCTGTGCATGATGTGACCGATCAGATCGACAGTATTTCCAATCGGGTAGAGACCATTCTGAAGGCGCAGAACAGTCTGGCCGCCGACTACGGCTCGGAGATCGCAGCCTCCAACCTTGCCGCCAACACCGTGACATTTTCCGTCTACGCCGTGCCCCGGACCTATGTGGAGGGGCTGTCCGTGGAGTTTATCGCGGAAAATGGGACAGAGACCAGCAGCATGGTCGGCAGAGCGGTGGAGAGCACCGACCGGCGCTTTTCTGCTACGGTGTCTATCCACCTGACGGACAGCATCTCTCTTTCCGCCCTGTTCGTCTATCCGGACGGTACCCAGCAGACACAATTGCTGGACACCTACTCCTATCTCTATACCAATTCCATGTCCATGGACGCCAACATTGTTGACAGTGATCTTCAGGGCAAAGCCTCCTATGAAAACGGCGTGCTGACCCTTCTCCCTACCGATTTCGCCGCCGAGGTCATACAGTACGATGACAGCGTTTTGCCGGAAACCGCTTCTCCCGCCAGCGTGAAGCTGGGGCTGTTCAAAAACCGGCAGCTTATTGCATGGGCGGAGGAGCTGGACGCACAGCCTGACAGCTTTCACGGCTTTGAGGGCTATACCTTCTACTGCACGCCGAAATCCTACGTTCCCTGCACCCCGGGCGATATTTTTTCAGCGGCCGTGCTTATCACGGACCAATTCGGCCGGGAGGTCATCTGCGAAGCCATCTCCGGCACCTATGTGCTGGCAGAGGACGGTACGCTCGAATGGCCGTCGGACGATTACCATTACAATGCGCCCCTTTCCGACTGGAACTTCGGATGATTCCTTCACGGCCCCGCCTCCGTTTTCGGAGGCGGGGCTGTGTTGTTTTTTGTATATCACCTTTTTGAAATTCTCCCGGAATTTCTTCGGATTGCGGTTGTATTCCGCCGCATCGCGTGCTATCATACAGGCAAACAGCAGTCTGCTGAGTTTTTTATACGCAAGAGTTAGGGTATGCTAACTGTATAGTTTGTCTGCGGCAGGCAGCACTGACAAAGGAAGCGGGTGAACAGGATGAAGCAGCCCTCAGATTTTTGGGACAAGCACGCGGCGCACTATGACCGCTTTCTGCGCCGGGACATGGCCGCCTATCAGCAGATGTATGAGCTGATCTGCCCCGCTGTCCGGCACAAAACCGTGCTGGAGCTGGCCACCGGCACGGGGCTTATCGCAAGTCACATCATAAACGCCGCGGAGCAAATCGAGGCAACGGACGCCTCGGAGGAAATGATTCATCTGGCCAAGGAAGCAAACCGCTCCTCCAAGCTCCACTTCTCCGTGCAGGATATGTTTCATCTCCCATACGCGGACCACTCCTTTGATGTGGCTATCGTATCCAACGCGCTGCACATCGTTCCCCAGCCGGAAAAAGCGCTGGCCGAGGCCTGCCGCGTGCTGAAGGACGATGGGCTGCTCATTGCCCCCACTTTCACCCATGGGGACAATACACTGTGGGGGCAGGTTCAATCCTTTTTCATGCGGCTGTCCGGTTTTCCGCTTCGCAGCAGATGGACCTGCGAGGAATATCTGGCATTTTTGCGGCAGTGCGGCTGGCGCGTCCGAACAAGCCGGGTGCTTCCGGCATCGTTCCCCTTGACCTACGCGGAATGTATCAAATCGGAGGTATGAACCATATCGAAAAAGGCAACGGAATTTCAGCGGCGGGAAATGAGCCGGATGTACCGGGGCAAGGAGCTCTTCAAGCCGATGAACACCGGCTGGATCGATGAGCACGTGACCTGCGTCCGGGAGTGGGTGGCCAATATCTTCTTCTACCGCAAGGACGGAACCACTATTATGATCGACGCCGGATACAACTATGACCGGCTGGCGGAAAAAATGAGCTGGCTGGGTATCGACCCCAAGAGCATCCGCAATATTCTCATCACCCATCAGGATACCGACCATGTTGGCGCTGTGGAGGCGGACAGTCCGGGACTGTTCCGGGACGCCCGGCTGTATGTGGGGGAAATCGAGAACCGGTATCTCACCGGCGAGGTGCGCCGCAGAGTCATCTATCACCTCTACAAGCTGCCGCAGGTAACGATTCTCAATCCGAAAACGCTGCTGCGGGACGGGCAAATTCTGAACATTGACGGCATCAAAATCAAATGCATCCTCGTTCCCGGCCATACATGGGGACACATCGTCTATCTCATTGACGATAAATACCTCTTTACCGGGGACACCATCTGGCTGGGGGCCGATGGCGGCTACAGCTTCATCGCCGCGCTGGCGGAGGACAACAAGTTAGCTGTCCGCTCACTGGCGGCGCTGGAGACAAAGCTCCGGGAACGGGGGCTGCATCCCCTGTTCATCACGGGCCACACCGGCTGGACAGACGATTTTGCCTTTGCCTTTGCCCACAGGGACAAGCTCTGCTCCCCCTTCGGGAAGCGGGTGCATGACCCCGCCGCCCCCTATGACGCTTATGACGAAGCCGATGATACCGCCGAAAATGCCCACAAGGGCTTTTTGCCGAAGGTCTCTACCCGCCTCGGCTGAAACGGCTTTTACTAAAAAAAGGACAGGCATCCTAAAGGATGCCTGTCCTTTTTAATTTTTGCAGAAAATGCACTCAAGCCTGTGCCTGCTCCAGCTCCATCACACCGTCAATGAGCATCTGCCGGTCCACGGGATACGGCCACACCCGGACATCAATGCCCGCCAGTGCCTTATCCGTCACGGCCTTCAAATCCTCGGGCCGGGCGTGGATATCCGCCAGACGGGTCGGCAGGCCGATGGACTTGCTGAACGCCATCAGCTTGTCCCGCTCTGCATACTGCTTATCCACCGTCAGCATAACCAGTATGCCGTAGGAAACCACCTCGCCGTGGAGGTGATGGTTCTCCTCCGTGGAGGGCAGCACCGTGAAGCCGTTGTACATGGCGTGGGCCATGCCGGTGGTGTAATCCACCTGAACAAAATTGGAGACAAAGCCGGTGGAAATGATGATGGCCTCAATGATCTCCGTCAGTTCCGGCGTGACGCGGTGGGCCTCGCAGTCCGCCATGGCCTGCTCGCCCCAGCGGACGATAGGCTCGGCGCACATGGAGCTCAGGGCAATGCCCATTGCATCGGAATGGGCGGGCACATCGTTCCGGCAGGAAATGGTGCACTCATAGTGCTTGGCCATAGTGTCGCCCATACCGGCCCAGAGATAGCGCACCGGGGCATTGGCGATGATCTCCGTGTCGATGAAGATATGGTCGGGGGGAATTTTAGAGAAGGAGTATTCCCGCAGGCTGCCATCGGGATGATACACAATGCCAAGGCTGGTGCAGGAAGCGCAGGTGGAGGCGGTGGTGGGGAAGGTGAAGAACGGGCGGTTCGTTTCGTGGGCCAGCACCTTGCAGGTGTCAATGGCCTTGCCGCCGCCCACGGCGAAGATCATATCGGCGTCCGCCACCTGCGGCCGGAGCATTTCCATATTCTCACGAGACGCCTCGCCGCCGTACCAGAATGTCCCGATGATCTCGATACCGGAGCTCTCCATGGCTTTACGAATTTTATCCTCCGCCGCGGCCAATGCGTGCTTGCCGCCAATGATGGCCGCTGTTTTGCCGTAGGCCGGGCAGATATTTGCAACGTCTTCGTAGGCGTCAGGGCCTACGCTATATCCGGGAAAAAGAGCTTTTTGCATGATAAACACCTCTTAAAAAACGCTTGGTTGATGAGACGGGCTCAGTCTGCGGTCACCGGATCAGCACGGACGCTGCTGAGAACGGCGGGAGCGGCTTCCTCCTCGGCGTTGGCATTGGCAAAGGCGTGCTCCTTGCAGTATTTGCGGTTCTTGTACACGCCCACAGTCAGGAACGGGACCACCACAACGGCGATGCCCAGATAGCCGCAGTAGCCGTAGCCGTACTTGATGATGTTGGTGAGACCCGCCATGGAAATAGTCATGGAGAGAACGATGATAAAGGCGGAGACAATCGCGCTGCGGACCGGGGCGGACTGGATGCCGCTGAACACGGGGAGCTTTTCAAACCGGGCCACGAAGCCGAAGATGGTAGTCACGCCGGTGGAGATGAGGCACAGGAGCAGGCAGGTGCCGTAAACGGCCACCATAGCGGGGATGCCGATGATCTTGCAAACGGTGAGGGTGGGGATGGTGGAGCCGCCCTCCACGGCAGTGTAAACGCTCTGCCAGTTCATGAGCATGAACACGGAGAGGACCAGAGCGACGGCGTTCATCACAAAGGAGATCCACATGGCCTTGGCGCAGCCAGCCTTGTTCTTCATGGTGGTGCCGCAGGCGATCATGGTGGGGAGGGTCACGCACTGGAAACCGGCGTAGGTAAAGGCGTTGAGGATGGCCTTGGGCATATTCATGAAGCCGGTGGTCTCAAAGTCGGCGGCGAGGACGGAGAAAATGCTGCTGTCGCTCTTGAAGATGCCGATGACATAGATGCTGATGGCGGTGACCAGAATGGCCATGCCCATGTAGGTGGAGGCGGCCCGGACGATGCCTGCGCCGAAGATGGTGAGCATCAGGACGATAACGCCGACGATGGCAACGCCAATGTAGTAGTTGACGGTGAAGTAGTTGTTCAGGGCGGAGGCTGCGCCGGAGATGGCGGCGGCGACGGCCATCAGCACCATGATGTAGAAGAATACCTCGAAGGCCCATTCGATCTTGTCAAAAGGATGATACAGCGTTTCAAAAAGCTGCTTGTAGCTCGTCAGGCCACGGGAGTTGTACATGATCATGGCCTCCCGCATGGTAAGGGTCAAAAGCAGCATGGCCGCGATGGCGGAGATGATGCCGGTCCAGCCCAGACCCACGTAATAGGTGTTGGCCTGGTTGCCGGTGGCGAAGCCGCCGCCTGCGTGAGCGGAGAACAGGACCGCGCCGACGGAAAAGGCGGCAAAGAAGGGTGTCTTGGGGACTTTGGTGTTGGTTTTCATGATTTCTACCTCCTGCAAATGTTATCCGATGGTTGGCAGGAAAAACAAAAAACCTTTCGTCGCTCCTGCCGGTTGGCAGAAGAGACGAAAGGTAGAAAACCCTCCGCGGTACCACTCTTCTTTGTTCCCTGTATAGGAAACACACTCAACGGGATACCATCATATCCCTGCTACTGTAACGGGAGCTCCCGTCTGCATCTACTTCCAATTCGACGCAGCCGCTGTACAGCCAGTTCGGCAGCTTGATCGCGCTGTGCCTCGCACCAACCGGCACTTCTCTGAGAGGATCGCCCTGCTTACTACTCTGTGTCATTGCGTTTGTGATGGTTGGATGATAGCAAACCGCTTTGCAAAAGTCAACGGTTTTTTCCAGAGTTTTCTTTCTTTATCCGTTTCCAACAGGTACGGTCCCGCACGGCTATTTTCCTTTTATGCGAAGTGACCATGCAAACTACCCATTGGTCGGCCTATGCCGCGCCCGCTTTCCCAGCGGGCCTCGCGTGGTCATCCGCTGGTCCTGCCGCTCGCCATAGTGCGCCCCGTCAACGCGTTCCGCCGTGATGGGCGCATAGAGATAGCACCGTGCGCCCCCGGTGACATCCACCTGAAGCTGCCGCGGCTCCGGCGCTTCCTCTCCGGAGAGCACGTAGTACAATGCCGACTGGGTCAGGGGATTGAAGCCTTGCTCCGCCAGCCAGTCCAGCATTCCGGCATAGTCCCCGCCATAGGCCTCCCCCGGCAGCGGTGACCACACATTTTCGGAAAGCTCCGCGCCCACATAGGCCCAGAGGTACAGAGTCTTTTCCTGCTCCGTCCGCACCTCCAGCACAGCCGCGTCGCTCTCATTGAGGCGTCCCGCGTCTGCAAGGCTGCCCTGCGACAGAGGGGCCTCTCCGTAGCGCAGCGTATGCAGTTCCTCCGCCGCCGTATGGCGCAGCCGCGTAAGCTCAGACAGCTCACCGCCGCTGAGCACAGCGCAGAAGCACAGCGCCGCCGGGGCCAGCGTACCCCACTGGGCCGCCAGCACACTCAGCGTGCTCTATAACAGCAGCAAGGACAGGAGACTGTCCCATAAAAGGTTCAGTCCCCTGTCGCTGTGCCTGTTCCATAGCTTTTCAGACCCGGTTGCAGACGGCATCCTCATTCTCCCTTGCTCGTTTTAGCAGACAATACGGTAGCTCTCTCCCGGCTTTTGCTCCGCCGGAAGCAGCACCGCCTCACAGCCGCCGCCCAGCGTAGTACGCACAGGCACAGGCGCGGTCACATCCTCCGCCGCGCTGATGACCGTCACACCGATCCGGCTGCTCAGAACAGTGGCGTCCTGCGCGTACCGGCCTGCGGACACGATCAGCAGGCGCGTAATAAAGCCGTTTTCATTGACAATGTAGCGGTAGGTGTAGCTCACCTCGTCAACGATCTCCATCCCCAGCAGCCGGCGGACACGGTTCTCACTTGCAAGGAGCCGATGCTCCAGCTCCGTCCGGACCTCATCATCCGTGACCTCGCTGAAATCGAAATTGTTGAAATGCTCGTCCGTGATCTCATCATAGATCGTGTCCCACATCTCCTGATAGGCAGATTTATCGCCCACAGCCGTGTAGCCTGCCATGGGATAACGCCATGCGGTCATATAATCGTCTTCCGCGCCCTGCGGCACAGTGATGTGCAGGTGCGCCAGCTCCGTTGCATCATCGTTCCAATCATAGGAGTTGAACCGGAACGGGTACACCATCTGATAGCCGGGATATACTGTCAGGTTCGGGGGCTGCTTGCAGGTAAAGACAATGTCCTTGAGGTTGGAGCACTGGTTGAGTGTATCGTAATACATACTTCCCGTTCTGTTAAAATAGCCGAAAGTGACCTTTTCCAGCGCGGAGCAGCCCGCAAACACGCCTCGGCTGAGGTCAATGCCCTCTGCCGGGCTGGTGCCGGGCAGCGTGACCTCCTTGAGTTTTTTTCAGCTTTGGAACACATAGGAGGCATAGCGTACATCCGCGCTGACGGAATAATCCGGTTTCATCCAGTAGCTCTCCAGCTCCACCTGATAGTTCTCGCTCAGCGGCACAAGCCCGGCGGGCTCCAGTACATGACGCCCCACTGTTATGGGATACATGAAGGATACCAGCTCGCCATTCTCCTTCCAGCCGGGGAACAGCTTGGTGAGCACCTTGTTCTCCTTGCCGAAGATACCCTGCTGATAGGCCATCAGGTTCAAAACGCCAGAATAATCTTCAGGGTACTGATTTCCACGATTGAGGATGTCCTCCGGGGCAATAACCGCCCCTCGGACTCCAGCTTCTCTCCCAGCACCACCGTGCGCCCAGTCAGCAGCGTATAGGACACACCGGGGCGCTCAAAGCCCCAAAACTCGCCCTTTACCGGGGTCCATTCTTCGTCATCCAGTGACAGACGATAGGAAACGCAGATAACGATTGTGTCTGCGTCCTCCGGGATATCAACAGGAAATTCCGTAATGATATCATCACCCCAGAAATCAAAGGAAATACCGGTGATCTGCACATACCGGTCCGGGCCGAGGTCCTGCTCGGTCCAAGCGTAGTATTCTCTGATGACAGTATCGTCCACATACGCCTCCAGCGAGTGGAAGATCATCTCCTGCGTCATGTTTTTCTGCCCCTTGTAGAGCGCGTCCGCGTGAGCCATATTAGCGGAAAATGGCTGCTGGAAAATAACATTATAGTCATGGTCCGACAGCTTATCCTTCGTCGCATCCGTAAACAAATTCTTGGAGGACCAAGTCCATGACGGCTCAATCGGATCCGTCATGATCGTATCCTTAGAGGCAGAACCAAAGCCCAAGGTCGGATCCTGTCCGTTGGAGGGCGCGGGAGAGGGCGTTGTTCCGCCGCCGGTGGTGCCGCCTGCCGTACCGCCGCCGTTCCCGCCTGCGTTAGCGCCGCTGCCGGAGCCGTTTCCACTGCCGCTCCCATTTCCGCCGCTGCCGGAGCCGCCCTGTCCGCCGTGAATCGTCATTCCGCTGTTTCCGGTATTGCCGCCGGGGAGAATCACGTCCGCGCTGTTGGTATCGTCCGTCACCTCATATACACCGTCAACCCCAATGGGGCCGCCGTTTGCGCTGTCCGCAGTACCGGCCGCCGCCCCATCTCCCTGCGCCAGCGCGCCGGTGGGACGGTTCTCCGGGTTAGAGGTATCCTCTCCGTCAAAAAGGTTGTCGGAGGAATTACCCTGCTGGGCCTTGTCCTCCTTATTGTTGTCCTTTTCCAGAAAGGAGCTGTCATCCTCCCCGGTCTGATCCGTCTGCTTGCCGGTGCTCTCCTGACTGTCCGGGAAAAGAATCTGGTTGTTCTTCATTTTCCGGTCCGTCCCGAAGGGGTGGAAGCCGTTTCCGTTCCGATAGCTGATGCCAAGCTGGACCGCGCCTGCCGTAACGGCCAGTGCCACCGGCACCGCAGCGACGACCTTCATCCGTTTCCAGTTCATCGTTTAGCAGTCTCCTTTCTGTTTTCAATATCCTGCGCGATCTGCCACAGGGCGTCAAAATCAATAGGCTTTGTCAGATGTCCGTTCATGCCGTTTTCCCGGGAGAGGCGCTCATCCTCTGCAAAAGCGTCTGCCGACAGGGCGTAAATGGGAATATCCGCCGCGTCGGGCCGCGCCAGTCCCCGAATCGTCCGGGCAGCGGTGCGTCCGTCCATCACCGGCAGGGATAAAAACACCGTAAAGTCCGAGCTGCTCTCCGGCAGGCTTTCCACCACAATCTGCCCGCCCATGAGCTTTACCAGCTGGTCGGAAATGGCCATACCCAGACCCGTACCGCCGAAGCGGCGGGTGGTGCTGGTGTCCTCCTGCTCAAAGGGGCGGAAAATACGGCTGATGAACTCCGCTTTCATGCCGATGCCGGTATCGTGCACCCGCACCATCAAATCCACCTTACCGTCCCGGAGCATTATCTGTCGGAATGTCACAATGATCTCTCCCTGAGAGGTGAATTTCACGGCGTTGGAGAGGAAGTTGATAATGACCTGACTGATCCGCAGCTCATCGCCGATGACCCAGTCCGCTGTCATCTCCTCAAAATTTGCGGCGTAGTGGATGCCGTTGGCGTCCAGCGTTTTGGCAAACATATCGTACAGCCTGCCGCCCAGCGCCCGCAGGCTGAAGGGCGCCTGCTCCAGTTCCACCTTTCCGGCCTCGATACGGGACATATCCAGAATGTCATTGATGAGAGAAAGCAGATGCCCGGAAAGCTCGTTGGCCTTGGTGAGATACTGCATGGCGGGGTGCTCCGGCGTAAGCCGCCTCTCTGCCAGCGTCAGCATACCGGTGATGCCGTTCATGGGCGTTCATATCTCGTGGGACATTCGGAACAGGAAGCTGGTCTTGAACTGGCTGGCCTCCTCCGCCTGATGCAACCACCGTTCATAGGCGGCCACCTTCTCCCGCTCCGCCGTGACGCGGCGGATGATAAAAAGGTCATATTCGTTGTCCCCGCAGCGGTGGGCCTTCACCCGGACCCACTGCCCATTTGGAAGCTGAAGGTCTGCGGAAATGTCCTTCCCACCGTCCCAGCTTCAGTATTGCTTTCAGAAGCGGCGGCCCTCCTCCGGGGTCTGGAGCTGCGTCAGTACGGCGGCCAAATCGTTTCGCAGGGTGTCAACGCCCACGCCCAGCACCGCTGTCAGGTCCCCCGCCGCATAAAGCGGCAGCAAATCGCTCCGGCGCAGCAACAGACACGCCTCGTCCTCCTGCTCCGCCAGTTCCCGCAGCATCAGCTGCTCCGGCCCGGAGCCGGGGACGGTCACGGGCACCCGCCGTCGGGCGCCGTTTCGCCGCTCTGACAGCGCCGTTAATAAAATTACCGCCAGCACCAGCTCGCCGCAGCCGATGAGGACCAGATAAAAATGTGCGCCTAAAAATGTCAGCAGCTCCCGCAGCATGGAAATCATCCAATGGTCCTCCCGTCATACAGCAGCCGGTTCCCGTCCGGCATAGATACAAAAGACGGCGTTTTCAAAACGCCTGTCTACAGACACTTCCCGCCCTTTGTCAAAATTTGACTAATTGATTTATTATAGGCTATTTTCAGCTTCTTTGTAATGCAGAACGCAAAATAAAACTTAAAATTCCAAAGAAAATCGGCCGAAATTGTCCATTCTCTGCCCCAAGCAGCCGAAAAGCACCGGGACCGGAAGCTGTCCGCTTCCGGTCCCGGTGCCGTTTAAGAAATGGAAAAAGAAAAGGGTAATGAAAAAGAGGGTTATCTGAAACGCCGCTGAGCGGCGGAATGGTTGGTCTGCCGATTTGGGACTCCTCCCGGGCGGGCAGTAAGCCGTTGGGGTTTATTTGAAAGAATGGCTTTTTCTCTCGAAATCATCAGCCGGGCCGGTAAGCGGCTCTCTCAACTGGTGATGTCTGTATCATAGTCCCCATTTCTGAAATGGCCATGAAAAATTTGTAAACGGTTCGTAAACGTCAATCATACCGCAGAGCGTCGATGGGGTTGAGGTTTGCCGCCTTCCGGGCGGGGAGATAGCCGAATACAATACCGATTCCGGCGGAGACGCCGAAGGCGATAGCCACCGCCGCCAGACTGGGGCTGACGGTAATGGGGGTATCCGGCATCAGCGTTGCAATGACCGTGGTGGCAACGGACGAGAGGGCATAGCCTAAGCCGATACCCAGCAATCCGCCCAGCGCAGAGGTGGTGGCGGCCTCAATGACGAACTGCCGCAGAATGGCTCCCTCCTTGGCGCCCAGGGCCTTGCGGATGCCGATTTCCCGGGTCCGCTCCGTGACGGACACCAGCATGATGTTCATAATGCCGATACCGCCCACCACAAGGGAGATGGCGGCAATGCCCGCCAGAATGTAGATGATCATGTTTACCATGGAGTTCATTTCCTCTACCATCTCCGCCATGGAGATGACGGTATAGGCGTCATCATCGGAGAAAATATCGTAGAGCTTATTCTCCAAAAACGTCTTGGCCTCGGAGATATTGTCCGTGTCCTGCACGGTGATGGTGTAGCTGCCAATCGTGCCGGTAAAGCTCAGCCGGGCTGCTGTGGAATAGGGCAGGAACACGCAGTCATCCGTGCCGCCCTCCTCCAGCTCGCTGCCCTTCTGGGCCATCACGCCCACCACAGTAAAGGTGGTGCCGTTGATCTTCAGGGTCTGGCCCACGGCGTTTCCGCCGAAATAGGCCATGTTCAGGTATTGGCCCACGATGCAGACCTTCTTCCGGGCGTTCATGTCCACGTAATCCAGTCCCCGGCCTTGGGCCACCTCGTAGCCCTTCATATCAAAATAATCCTCGCTGACACCGGTGATAGAGGAGGTGGAAATCGTGTCGCTGCCGATTTTCAGCGCGCCCATCATGGTAACGGTAGGGGAGATTTCCTTGAATAAGTCGGGATTATCCTCCACCAGCGCGTACATCTGCTCCTCGGACACGCTGCGGGAGGAACCCCGGCCTAAGATCTGCACCGTCAGGGAGTCGGTGCCCATGTCGGCAAAGCTGTCCTCAATGTAGCCCTGCATACCGTTGCCGAGGCCCACGATGACAATGACCGCGCGCACGCCGATGATGATACCCAGCATGGTGAGGAACGTTCGCATCTTGCTGCTGAGGATGTTTTTAATCGCCATCTGAAAGGTTTCCAGCAGGCTCATGCTTCCGCCCCCTCTCCCACAAGCTCCAGGGTCACCACGGCCTTAGGGTCATGGGCGTCCCCGTCATAGATCACGTGTCCGTCCTCCAGACGGATGATGCGCTGTGCCTGCACGGCGATGGAGTTATCATGGGTAATGAGCACCACCGTGTTTCCGGCATCGTGGAGCCTTTTCAGCATTTCCAGCACCTCCCGGCCGGTGTGGGAATCCAATGCGCCGGTAGGCTCATCCGCCAGAATCACCGCCGGGTCCCCCGCCAGCGCCCGGGCGATGGACACCCGCTGCTGCTGGCCGCCGGAAAGCTGCATGGGCTTGTGCTTCAGCTTATCCCCAAGGCCCACCAGCTCCAGCGCCAGCCGCGCCCGCTCGTGGCGCTCTGCCTTGGGAACGCCGGCATACATCAGCGGCACCTCTACGTTTTCCTGCAAATTCAGCTTGGGCAGGAGGTTATACTGCTGAAAAATGAAGCCCAGCATCTTATTCCGGATCTCCGCAAGCTGGTTGCGGTCCATCCGGCCTACGTCCTGCCCGTCCAGCAGATACGCACCACTGGTGGGAACATCCAGACAGCCGATGATGTTCATGCAGGTGGATTTTCCGCTGCCGGACTGGCCCACGATGGCCACAAACTCTCCTTTCTGAATTTGGAAGGAAATGTGGTCCGCCGCCTTGACGGTGGTGTCGCCCATCTGGTAATACTTGCAGACGGACTGAAATTCAATGAGAGCGCTCATTTAGAAGCCTCCTCCCGGGCCACCGCCGCCGGGGCCACCGGAGGGCATTCCTCCGCCGCCTCCGGGCATACCGCCTCCCATATCGCCGCCGGGCATACCGCTCATCATCATATCAGAGCCGGAGGATGCTGTCCGCAGATAGGCCACGGCGTCCCCCTCCTGTAGACCGGAGGTGATCTCAATATAGCTGTCATCGCTGACGCCGGTGGTCACCTGCACATAGGCGTATCCCTCCGGAGCCTCCTGCTCCAGAGCATTGGCAGCGCTGGGGGAATCGGAGGTCACAAGGACGGTATCGCCCCGGTTCACCGCAAGGCTGGGAATGGCCAGCACACCGTCGGCAGAGGACAGCACGATCTCCGCGTCCACGTTCATGCCGGGCCGCAGGCCGTCGGTATCGTCAATGCGGACAGTGACAGGATAAGTTGTCGTACCACCGGAGGTTGTACCCACCACGGACACCTTGGTGACAACGCCGGTATAGGTCTGGCCCGCCTTGGCGTCGGAGGTGATGTTCACCGTCTGGCCCACCTCTACATTGTCAATGTCCAGCTCGTCGATATTCAGCGTCATCTCAAGATACGTCAGATCATAGATGATGCAGAGAGTATTGTTGGAATTGCTGCCAGTACCCACGTTGTCCCCGGCCTTCACCGTCTTTTCCACCACGGTGCCGGTAATGGGGGAGGTCACCATATAATCGTCCAGCCGGTCCTGGGCGTTTTCCAGACTGGCCTTGGCGTTTTGAAGCTGATTGTCCACGCTGTCGCCGGTGATGGTGCAGATGCGCTGGCCGCTGGAAACGCTGTCGCCGGGCATCAGCGTCAGGCCGCTGACCTTGCCAGAGGCCGTGGCGGTAATGGTGGAGCCGGTACCCACCTTCACGGTGGTCTGACCGTAGCTGGTGTAGTTGCCTACCACGGCGCTGGCGGTGCAGTCCCCGGAGACCAGACCGGGATTCGCAGCCTTTACCCGCACGGTGGTCATTTTCATGCCGGTGCCATTGGCAACAGAACTGCTACCGATCTGGGCCACCGTACCGTCAATATACCCTGCGTAGCCGTTGAGGTAAATTTTTGCAGGCTGCCCCACATAGAAGTCCCCGTCCTTGGCGTAGGAGAATTGGAAATCGATGGTCAGGTCATTGCTGGCGCTGATCCGACACAGCTCCGTACCGGCGGAAACAGCATCGCCGTTGCTGACATACACCTCGCTGACGGTGCCGCTGATGTCCGCCGTGGGGTACTTGGCCTTCAATGCCTGGGTATAATTGGTCTGGGCCTGTGTTTCCGTGGTGGAGACATCGGAGGAATCGATGGTGTAGAGAAGCTGGTCCTTCTCCACGATATCGCCCTCCTCAAATGTGTCGCTAAGGACCTCGCCGGATACCAGCGTGGTAACAGTATAGGAATCGGCGGGCTGCAGCGTACCGCTGCCAGTGAGGGCATTGGTGATGCTCCGCTTTTCCACGCTGGCGGTGGTGTAGATAGTCTCCGCCTTGGCGGCCTTGGCGCGGGTGCGGCTCAAAAACGCGGTGCCTCCGCCGATGACCGCTACCGCCAGCACGCACAATACGAGCCACCTTCTGCCTTTCTTTCCCGAAAGCAGCTTCTTCAGCTTGCCCTCTGTCTTCTGTGAAGACATATTCTCTGCCATATTTTTTCATCCTTTCCAGCAGTTTTCAGTTTGCGTATTTCAAGGTAACACCCAATGCTGAACCGACGCTGAAAAAAATACGGCTTTTTTGAAAACTTTCACGGCAGCTTTCAGCTTTATTTCAGGGAAGTGCCGTATGGTAGACTCATCAAATAATCTCACGAAATAAGGTACATAGGTATGAAAGTGCTGGTGATCGAGGATGAAAAAATGGTGGCGGAGTCCATCCGTGCCATTCTGGAAAGCAAGGGCTTCGAGGTGGAGACGGTCTACGATGGCGAGGCCGGAACAGAATACGCGGAGCTTGGCATTTACGATCTTTTGATTTTGGATGTGATGATGCCAAAGCTCAACGGCTTTCAGGTGGCCCGGCAGGTGCGGGCCGACCGGTGCAGCACGCCCATTCTGATGCTCACCGCCCGCTCGGACATCGAGGACCGCATTCAGGGCCTCAACGCCGGCGCGGACTACTATTTGACAAAGCCCTTTGATTCCCGGGAACTGCTGGCCTGCGTCAACGCCCTGCTGCGGCGGCAGGGCGATCAGGTGGACGAGCTGCGGATGGGAAACACCGCGCTGGACCTTGCCTCCTGTACGCTGGTATGCGGAGAAAACAGCGTCCGCCTATCCGCCCGGGAATTTGACGTCATGCGCTTTTTGCTGCAGGGCAAGGGCCGGGTGCTGTCCAAGGAGATGATTTTGGCCCGGGTCTGGGGCTACGATTCCAACGCCGTTGAAAATCATGTGGAGGTCTACATGGGCTTTTTGCGGAAAAAGCTCCAGAGCATCGGCTCCAATCTGAAAATTGAGGCTATCCGCCGCTTGGGCTACCATCTGGAGGTGGCGGAATGATTCGGCGTCTGCGGCTGAAATTCATCTGCGTGAATATGCTCATCGTCACGGTGATGATGGGCGTCATCTTCGGTCTTGTGTACCACTTTACGCAGACGGGACTGGAAACTCAGAGCGTTTCCATGCTGCAAAGCATTGCGGCGGAGCCGTTTCGCCCTAACCGTCCGGGAAAGCCGCCGGAGGGCGTCCAGCTCCCGTTTTTCATGCTGGAGCTGGACGAGGATGGCAGCCTCACCGCCGCGGGCAGCGGCTATTATGACCTGACGGACGAGGAATTTCTCAATACGCTGGTCTCCGCCGCCGATGAATCCGATGTGCCCATCGGTATGCTGCCGGAATACGGCCTGCGGTACTGCCGCAGCGTCACCCCCTTTGGGGAGCGCATCGTCTTTGCCGATATGTCCAGTGAGCAGGCGATGCTGTCCCATCTGCTGCAAACCTGCGCGGTCATCGCGGTGCTGTGCTTTGCCGCATTCCTGCTTATCAGTTGGCTGCTGGCCCGGTGGGCCGTGCGGCCTGTTGAAAAGGCGTGGCAGCAACAGCGGCAGTTCGTGGCGGACGCCTCCCATGAGCTGAAAACGCCCCTGACGGTCATTATGACCAACGCGGAGCTTTTGAACAGCCCGGACTTTGACGAGGCCCGCCGCAGCCAGTTCGCCGCCCACATCCTCACCATGTCCCGGCAGATGCGCCGGCTCATCGAGGAAATGCTGGAGCTGGCCCGGACGGACAACGGCCGTTCTCTTTCCGGCTTTGCGCCGGTGGACCTCAGCCGCCTTGTCAGCGACGCTCTGCTGCCCTTTGAGCCAGTATTTTTTGAAAAGGGCCTGACCCTGACCTCCGACATCGTGCCGGAGGTCACTGTCCTTGGCAGCGGACAGCATCTGCGTCAGGTAGTGGATATTCTGCTGGACAACGCGCAGAAATATTCCGATGTCCCCGGTGAGGTTACGGCAGTCCTCACCCGACAGGGCAGCCGGTGCCGCCTGTCGGTGTCCAATCCCGGCCCTGCCCTCCCCAAAGAGGAGCTGCGGAGTATTTTCGAACGCTTTTACCGGGTGGATTCGGCCCATACTCAGCGAGGCAGCTACGGCCTCGGCCTCTCCATCGCCCGGAACATTGTCACCCATCACCATGGCCGCATCTGGGCCGAGAGCAAGGAGGGCCGCGTCACCTTTACCGTGGAGCTGCCGGTCAGAGCGTCTGCCCGGTCATAGGGGCTTTGACTTTTCCGCCGGAAGCGGCTAAAATGAAGAAAATCTTTGATACGGCGTATCCGCCGGGAAAGGTGCCGCCATGGAACGTGCCTCCGGAATCCTGCTTCCCCTGTTTTCCCTGCCCTCCCCCTACGGCATCGGCACAATGGGCCGCGCCGCCTACGAATTTGCGGATTTCCTTCACGCTGCCGGGCAGCGGTACTGGCAGCTTTTGCCCCTCGGCCCCACCGGCTATGGGGACTCCCCCTATCAGAGCTTTTCCACCTACGCCGGAAACCCCTATTTCATCGACCTGGAGTTGCTGGCGGAGGACGGCCTTTTGACGCAGGCGGAGCTGTCCGCCCGCGAGTGGGGGAACGATCCCCGGCGGGTGGATTACGGCGCGGTCTATGAAAACCGCCTGCCCCTGCTGCGTCTGGCAAAGGCCCGGGGCTGGCAGCGGGACCGGGACGCCGTGGCCGCCTTTGCGGCGCAGAACGCCGCGTGGCTGCCGGGCTATGCCCTGTTCATGGCGCTGAAGGAGCGGTTTGGAATGAAACCGTGGCAGCAGTGGCCGGAGGACATCCGTCTGCGCCGCCCAGAGGCGCTGAAGCGCTGCCGGGCTGAGGCACAGGAGGAAATCGAATTTTACACTTATGTACAATTTCTGTTCTTCCGCCAGTGGAACGCTCTGAAAGCCTATGTCAACAGCCTTGGCATCCGCATCATCGGGGACGTTCCCATTTATGTTGCCATGGACTCCGCCGACGTCTGGGCGGAGCGGGCTATGTTCCAACTGGATTCCCACGGCTTTCCCACAGAGGTCGCCGGTGTCCCGCCGGACTACTTCAGCGCTGACGGACAGCTCTGGGGAAATCCTCTGTACGATTACGAGGCCATGAAGCACGATGGCTTCG
This sequence comes from Neopoerus faecalis, assembly GCF_029218125.1. Classification (NCBI taxonomy): domain Bacteria; kingdom Bacillati; phylum Bacillota; class Clostridia; order Eubacteriales; family Oscillospiraceae; genus Neopoerus; species Neopoerus faecalis. The sequence goes on from NZ_JARFXX010000001.1 coordinate 34,382, forward strand.
GCTGGTGGATTCGCCGCATTGACGGTGCGGCACGGCTATATGATGTAGTCCGCATTGATCACTTCCGGGGTTTTGCCGCCTACTGGGCCGTTCCCTACGGAGAGACCACCGCCAAAAACGGACATTGGATGCCGGGGCCGGGCATGGATTTGGTTGGTGTCCTCACCGGCTGGTTCCCCAACCTTTCCTTCATTGCTGAGGACTTAGGTACCCCCGCCCCGGAGGTCACGGCTTTACTGAGCGTCTCCGGTCTTCCGGGAATGCGGGTGCTGGAATTTGCCTTTGACAACCCACAGGGGCAAAGCCCCTATCTGCCCCATCGCTGCATTGAAAACTGTGTCTACTATACCGGCACCCACGATAACGCTCCGCTTTCGCCGTGGCGAAGCGAGGTGGAGCCGGAGGCTCTTACCTTTGCGGCGCAATATTTGGGCCTGAACCCGCAGGAGGGCTTCTGCGCCGGAATGCTCCGGGGCGGCATGATGACCTCCGCCAAGCTGTTTGTCTCCCAGCTTCAGGACTGGCTGGAAGCGGAGGATGTTGGCCGCATCAACACCCCCGGCACCGCGCAGGGCAACTGGCAGTTTCGCCTGTCCCCCGGTGTGCTCAGCGACGAATTAGCGGCGCACATTCGGGCCGTTACGGCCCGCTATGGCCGCCTGCCGGACTGCGCCGCACTGAAAGCGGCCTCTTCACAGCCAATGCTGCACCTGTAAAGTAAAAAAATCCCCGACACCTAAGTGTCGGGGATTTTTCATGTGTTGCTTCAGGCACTTATGCCTGCGGGGCAGAAGCGGCAGCAGCCTCCTCCGCAGCCTTCTTGGCAGCGGCAGCCTTCTCAGCCTGAGTCTTCTTAATGGCCTTGTACTTCTCCTTCTCCTCAGCAGTTGCCTTGGGGAGGATGGCGTCACGGGGGCAGACCTTGGTGCAGAGCTTGCAGCCCACGCACTTGTCATAGTCGATGACAGCCACGCCGTTGACCACATGGATAGCGTCCTTCTTGCACTCCTTCTCGCACAGGCCGCAGCCGATGCAGGAGTTGCCGCAGACACTCATAGCAGCCTTGCCCTTATCCAGGTTGGCACAGGCCACATGGACCTTCTTGCTGGCGGGCACGGAGGTAATCAGGCCGCGGGGGCAGGCCTTCATGCAGGCGCCGCAGTTGGTGCATTTCTCAGGGTCCACAACGGCGGTGCCGTTGGGGCCGATGGACATGGCGCCGAACTGGCAGGCGCTGACGCAGGAGCCGAAGCCCAGGCAGCCGAAGCGGCAGTCCAGAGGACCGGCAGCAACCTTGGTGGCAGAGAGGCAGTCATGCACGCCCACATACTCAAAGCGCTTCTTAGCAGCCTCGCCGCCGTTGCAGCGGACGAAGGCCACCTGACGCTCGCCGGAGGGAGCGGCCATGCCCATGATCTCCGCGATAGCGGCAGCATTGTCAGGGCCGGCGGGGGCGCAGGCGTTCACAGGTGCGTTGCCGGCTAAAATGGCGGCAGCGCAGCCGGCGCAGCCGGGATAGCCGCAGCCGCCGCAGTTCGCACCGGCCAGATGGCTGAGGATTGCTTCCTCGCGGGGGTCCTTTTTGACCTCAAAAATCTTGGAGGCCACGGACAGGATCAGTCCGAACAGAGCGCCCAGCGCGCCCAGAACCACAATGGCGTAAATAATATTTCCCATCTTTCCTTCCTCCTTACCAGACCTTCAGGCCGGAGAAGCCCATGAAAGCCAGCGCCATCAGGCCGGCGGTGATCAGCGCGATGGGGAAACCGTCCCAGCACTTGGGGTAATCAGCGAACACCAGACGCTCACGGATGCTGGCAAACAGCACGATGGCCAGCAGGAAGCCCAGGCCGCCGGTAATGCCGTAAACCACGGACTCGATGAAGTTGTAGTTGTTCTGCACGTTCAGCAGCACCACGCCCAGCACGGCGCAGTTGGTGGTGATCAGGGGCAGGTACACGCCCAGAGCGGTGTACAGAGAGGGCATGGACTTCTGCAGGAACATCTCAATGAACTGCACCAGAGAAGCGATGACCAGAATGAATGCCACCGTCTGCATATACGCAAGGTCCAGCGGGATCAGGATGAACCGGTTCACCACGAAGCACACGGCGGAGGCCAGACCCATAACAAAGGTAACGGCCACGCCCATGCCAACGGCGGTATCCACCTTCTTGGAAACGCCCAAGAACGGGCAGCAGCCCAGGAACTGGGAGAAGATGAAGTTGTTTGCAAGGATCGCGCCCAGCGTGATTGAAAGCAGCTTAAAGATTTCCATTATTTGCTCTCCTCCTTATCCTTCTTGGGACGAGCCAGAGCCCACTGCATGGCAGCGATCAGAGCAGCCAGCACCAGGAAGCCGCCCACAGGCAACGTCAGCATACCCACGCCGAAATCGGAGGGGAAGATCTGAACGCCGTTGGCGCCCAGCACGCCGCCGCCGAAGGCGCCCTTGCCGAGGAACTCACGGATGATGCACATGGCCAGCAGCACCCAGGTGTAGCCGATGCCCTGGAAAATACCGTCAAACATAGAGGCCACAACGCCGTTCTTATAGGAGAACGCCTCGGCACGGCCCAGAATGATGCAGTTCACCACGATCAGGGGGATGAACACACCCAGAGAATTGGCAAGGTCGGGCAGGAACGCCTGAATGGACAGGTCCACGCAGGTCACGAAGCCCGCGATCACCACGATAAACATGGCGATACGGATTTTATCGGGGATGATCTTCCGCATAGCGGCAATGATCATGTTGGACAGCGTCAGGATGATGGTAACGGCCACACCCATGCCGATGCCGTTGAAGAAGGAGGTGGTGATGGCCATGGTAGAGCACATACCCAGCACCTGAACCAGAACGGGGTTCTGCGTCAGCAGACCGTCCTTGAATTGCTTACCGATATTCATGTTTCAATGTCCTCCTCTCTTAGCCGATAACGCCGGCCACAGCCAGCGCGGCATTGACGCCGGTGGTCACACCCTTGGTGGACACGGTGGCGCCGGTAATGGCATCCACGTTGGAGCCGACGGACAGCGTACCGTCAGCGGCAGACTTGCCGATGAACTGGTCCAGAACGCCGGTGCCGTTGGTCAGAGGCTCGTTGCCCATGACCTTGGAGCCGATACCGGAGGTCTCGGAGTTGGTGACGATGGAAACGCCGGTCACGGCGCCGTCCATGTCAATGCCCACCATCATGGAGATGGTACCCTGAGAGCCGGAGGACTCCACATTGATGGCATAGCCAATGGGCTGTCCGCCGGACTGCGCCTGATAAACGGCAGCCAGCGTGCCGCCCTGTGCGGTAGCCGCGGCGGTCATATCATCGGTAAGGTCCATAGCGTCGGAGAAATCGTCAGCGCTGATGACCTCCTTCATAGCGGTCACAGTCTTTTCCCAAGTGATAGCTGCGATCTTGTCCTTGGTAATGCTGTTGACCCAGCCCAGAACACCGGCCACAACCATGCAGGTCAAAAACAGCGTCACAGTCAGCTTAATGATGTACTTGGGATCCATATCGACCTTGTTTTTCACTTCGTTGCTCATTTCGCGGCTGCCTCCTTCTTGTCGGATTTCACCACGCCGAACCGAACGGGCTTGGTGTACTTGTCGATGAGCGCGGTGCAGCAGTTCATCACCATGATGGAGTAGCACACGCCCTCATTATAGGAGCCAAAGTACCGGATGAACACGGTGAACAGGCCGCAGCCGATGCCGTAGATGAGCTGGCCCTTGGCAGTAACGGGAGAGGTGGCATAGTCGGTCGCCATGAAGAAGGCGCCGAGGAACAGGCCGCCGCCGAAGATGCTGTAGAGCATATACTCAACGCCGGAGCCGGCCTTGGGGAACAACAGGGTCAGCACGGCCACGGTGGCGATGTAGGCTACGGGAGTCTGCCAATTAATGACCTTGCGCCACAGCAGATACACGCCGCCGATGAGCAGCATCAGCGCGGAGATCTCGCCCATGGAGCCGCCGATCTTGCCGAGGAACATATCGCCCACGGAGGCGATCTCCTTCAGACCGTCCATGTTGCCGGTCTTCAGATAGGCCAGCGGGGTGGCGGCGGACACAACATCCACCGGCATACCGCCGCCGATAGCGGCCTTGGTGCCGGCAGGCAGCCAGGAGGTCATGGTGCCGGCATAGCTGGCCAGCAGAGCAGCACGGCCTGCCAGAGCGGGGTTCAGGAAGTTCTTGCCGATGCCGCCGAAAAGCTGCTTGACCACAACGATGGCAAAAAAGTCACCGATGAGAATCATCCACAGCGGGGTGGTGGCGGGGCAGACAAAGGCCAGCAGCATACCGGTGACCACAGCGGAGAGGTCACCGACAGACTGGGGCTTGTGCATGAGCTTGCGGTACAGGCCCTCAAAGACAACGCAGCCAATGACGGACACGGCGGTGAGGAGCAGAGCCTCCACACCGAAGTAAATGATGGCCCAAATCAGAGCCGGACACATGGCGATGATGACGTCCAGCATGATAGTGCGGGTGGTTTCACTGCCGCGGATATGGGGATTGGAAGTGGCAATGAGCTTCAAATTCTTATAATCCGTCATCTCTTATGCCTCCTTCTTTTCTGCCGCGGCCTTCTTGGCCTCAGCGGCGGCCTTATCGGCTGCCATCTTGTTCTTGACGAGCTGCTTGCCGGTCTTGAACATGTGGGTCAGGTGCATCCGGGCGGGGCAGGCATACGCGCAGGCGCCGCACTCCATGCAGTCCATGATGTGCGCCGCGTTCAGCTCATCCACCATGCCCTTTTCGGCATACTGATACATAAAGAGAGGCTCCAGATGCACGGGGCAGGCGGCAACGCACTTGCCGCAGCGGATGCACTGGGGATGCTCAACAGTCTGCTCTTCCTTCTCGCAGAACGCCAGAATAGCGCCGGTGCCCTTGGCCACGGGGATATCCGCGGTATACTGGGCCATGCCCATCATGGGGCCGCCGGCGATAAGCTTGTAAGTACCGTCCTTCACGCCGCCGCAGGCATCCAGCAGCAATGACACGGGGGTGCCGATGGGGCACTCGATGTTCTTGGGGTCCACAATGCCGGAGCCGGACACGGTGACGACCTTGTTCACCACGGGCATACCGGTGGTAATGGCCTTGTAGATGCAGATGGTGGTGTTGATGTTGAACACCGCGCAGCCCACATCGGCAGGCAGGCCGCCGGGAGGCACCTGACGGCCGGTGATGGCCTGAATGAGCTGCTTCTCACCGCCCTGGGGGTAACGGCAGCGCAGGGGCTCCACCACAACGGGGGCCTTCTTCTCGGCAATGACCTTGTTCAGCGCGTCAATGCCGTTTTGCTTGTTGTCCTCAACGCCGATGACAACCTTGTCCACGCCGAACATCTTGGCAAGATAGGTAGCGCCACCGATGATGTCCGCCGTGCGCTCCAGCATGGCCCGGTGGTCACCGGTGATGTAGGGCTCGCACTCAGCGCCATTGATGAGCACGTCCTTGACCTTGCCGATGCCGCCGGAGATCTTCACGTGGGTGGGGAACGTTGCGCCGCCCATACCGACGATACCGGCGTTCTTGACGATCTCAATCATTTCCTCCACCGTCAGGGCATCGGGGTCGGCAGGTGCCTTGACCTCTTCGCTGATTGTGTTCTGGAAATCATTTTCGATCACCACGGACATCATGTTGCCGCCCATGGAATAGGGACGGGGCTCGATGGCCTTGACTGTACCGGAAACGCTGGCATGGATAGGGGCGCCCAGCCCCTTGAATTCGCCGATCTTCTGGCCCACCTTGACCTGATCGCCCACCTTGACGGTAGGCGTGCAGGGAGCGCCAAAGTGCATCGACATGGGGATGACCACGGTGGCCGGCGGTGCCAGCTGCTCGATGGCCTTTTCATTGGTCGCGGCTTTCATATCATGGGGATGAACGCCGCCAAAGAATGCTTGTGCCATTGTCTTCACCTCATTTTTACTCCATTGATAGCTGCCGAAGAACGCCCTGCCGCACCATTGGCAATGGCATGGCAGGCCATGCTTCGGCATACTACCACATACTGAAGCAGATTTTACACCATGATTTCAAAAATGTCCAGTCTGTGAACGTATTTTTTGTAGAAAATTTGTCTCTTTCCTGCCAAGTCCCTGTGATTTCGGCTATTTTCTGGAAAAACACTGTGGATTTTTTGACAATCTCGCCGCCGTGTTTTCCGTGGGCGGCTCCCTTGTCTTTTGCTGAGAGATATGCTACACTGCTCTCATCCTGAAATTTCAAAAACGCGCTTCCCTCGGAGGCGCACGGAGGTCTTTATGAACACTGTTTTGAACCGTCCCGCTCTGAAGGCGCAGGCCCGGGAGCTGCTGCGGACCGCGCAGGTCTCCCCCAAGGCGTTTATGGTGCTGTACTACAGTGTACTGGTGCTTTTAGATGTCCTTATCTCCTTTCTCCCCAGTGAGGGGCTGGCCGGTATGTTCATCACCACGCTCTCTGAGCTGTTCTCTTGGGTCCTCGGTGCCGGCCTTGTGCTCTATTTCATGGGAATCCGCCGCCGGGAGCGCATGGAGTTCGCCACATTATTTGATGGGTTTTCCTTTGCCGGAAAGCTCATTGCCCTGAACCTTGTGGTCAACGCCTTCACCGCCCTGTGGAGTTTGCTGCTTGTGTTCCCCGGCTTCATTGCCTTTTACCGCTACCGCTTCGCGGCTTATAATCTCTATGAAAACCCGGACATCGGCATCTTCGAGGCCCTGGACCGCAGCAAGCGGCAGACCCGGGGCATGAAAATGCAGCTATTCAACCTGGATTTGAGCTATTTTGGCTGGATCGTGCTGGCCGCGCTGCCGAACCTGATTGTAAATATCTCTCAGTACATCTCCGTAGGCGGCGACGTTACCGCCTATCTATCGCTCTCCACGCCCCTCCCCCTGTCTCTGCTGTGCACCGCATGGTCCTTCGCGGTGGCGCTTTTCTATCTGCCGAACTGGCAGTGCGTGCTGCTGGACTATTATGACGCCGCCAAGGCGGCTACACTGGAGCCCCCCGCCGCGCCTGATTTCCTGTAACCACCATGCTGACCTACCCTATGGAGGAGCGCGGCTCCCTACCTTTATATGAATATCTCTGCCGCTCTATCCGTTCAGATATTCTCAGCGGCGCGCTGCCTGCCGGGACCCGGCTGCCCTCCAAGCGGGCGCTGGCGGAACATCTGCGGGTCTCCGTCATCACCGTGGAGGGGGCGTACAGCCAGTTGGAGGCAGAGGGCTATCTGCAGGCGCGGCCCAAGCGGGGCTTTTTCGTCTCCGCCGTGGAGCGACCCCTGCCCGCCGCCGAGGAGCCGCCCGCCGCTGTTCCCCCGGAGCCGCAGTCGCCGCAGGCGCGGCTGGATTTGAGCCGCAACCGGGTGGATACCGCACGCTTCCCCGTTTCCACATGGGCAAAGCTCACCCGGCAGGTGCTCTCCGAGGCGCCGGAGGCTCTGCTGTCCCCTGTTCCCCATCAGGGACTTCCCGCTCTGCGGCAAGCCATTGCCGATGAACTGCGGGACCTCAAGGGTATGGCAGTCTCTCCGTCCCAGATCATTATCGGCGCCGGCGCCGAGTATCTCTACCTGCTGCTGGCCCAGCTTTTGGGCCGGGATACGGCCTTTGCCGTGGAAGACCCCGGCTACCCCAAAATCCGTCAGGTCTATCGGGCCTGCGGCGCTGCCTGTGTCCCCATTCCGCTGGACGGACAGGGCATCGACCCGGCGGCGCTGGCCGCCTCCGGCGCCGGGGCCCTGCACATTTCCCCCAATCACCAGTACCCCACCGGACTCGTTACCCCCATTGCCCGCCGGCAAGCGCTGCTGCGCTGGGCGGAGGACACCGGCGGCACCATCATTGAAGATGACTATGACAGTGAGTTTCGCTTTACGGGCCGCCCCATCCCCACGCTGCAAAGCATTGACGCTCGGGGACGGGTGGTGTACTTAAACACGTTCTCTCAAACCATTTCTCCCTCCATGCGCCTCGGCTTTCTGGTGCTGCCGCCCCGGCTTTTGGAGCGCTATCGCCGGAATTTAGGCTTTTACGCCTGTACCGTTCCGGCGCTGGAGCAGCACGTTTTGGCCCGCTTCATTTCCGGGGGACACTATGAGCGCCATCTTGCCCGAATGAGGAAGGAGTATCGGGAGCGCCGGGGCGCGGTCCTTGAGGCGTTCCGCCTCAGCCCGCTTTCCCAGCGGGTAACGTTTTCCGAGGAGGGGGCCGGGCTCCACTTCCTCTTAACGCTGGACACCGCCCGCTCCGATGACGAGCTGCGGCGGCTTACCTCCGCCGCCGGACTTCGCCTCAGCTTCCTCTCTGAGTATGCCGACCGGCCCGATTCCGTTCCCGCCCACACGCTGGTGGTCAATTACGCCGGTCTTTCTCAGTCCCATCTGCCGGAGGCCGTTCACCTTCTTGAAACGATCCTTTTTCCGTTGCTGTAAACAATTTTTTATGATAGAAATAGAGAAAGGATGATTCCCCATGAACCCCGTGATCCGCGCCAAGCTCGACTTGATCATCGCCGTGACCGCCTTCGGCACCATCGGCATTTTCGTCCGCTACATTGCCCTCCCCTCCAGCATCATCGCACTGGTGCGAGGCGCCGTGGGCGCCGCGTTTTTATGGCTGCTGCTCCGCTGGAAGAAAACACCCTTTCAGCGTGAGGCCCTCCGCCCCCACTTGAAGCTGCTGGTGCTCTCCGGCGTCATCATGAGCTTCAACTGGATCACGCTCTTTGAGGCGTACAACTATACCACCGTCGCCACGGCTACCCTCTGCTATTACATGGCCCCTGTTTTTGTCACATTTGCCTCGCCCTTTTTGTTCCACGAAAGGCTGACCGCGCGGAAGCTCCTGTGCATACTCACCGCCCTGTGCGGCATGGTGTTTGTCTCCGGCGTTCCCCAATCCGGTCTCCCGCAGGCCGGTGAGGCCAAGGGTATCCTTCTTGCCCTCTGTTCCGCCGTATTCTATGCCGGGGACATCTCCATCAACAAAATCCTTGACCGCGTTCCCACCTATGAGCGGACCATGGTGCAGTTGGCCGTGGCCGCCGTCATAATGGTGCCCTATATTCTGCTGACGGTGGATACCTCCGCCCTGACGCTGACGCCGCAGGGGGCGATCCTACTGGTGATCGTGGGCGTGTTCCACACCGGCTGGTGCTACTCCCTGTTCTTCGGCTCCATGGCCCACCTCTCCGCCCAGACGGTGGTGCTGTTCAGCTACATCGACCCCATTGTGGCCATTCTTCTCTCTGCCCTGCTGCTACATGAGCCGCTGGGCTGGAGCGGGATTTTGGGTGCTGTGCTGGTGCTGGGCTCCACCCTCATCAGCGAGCTGCCGGTGGGAAATAAAGGAAAGCAGGCAGAACAGGTATCATGCAAAAAAGCAGAGCGAAGATGAATCATCTCCGCCCTGCTTTTTTGGAATCCGAATGCCCTTTACAGCAGCTTGTCCAGCGTTTGCGCATAGGTCTCTGCGGGCTGTACGCCCACAAGGCGCCCGACCTCCTCGCCGTTTTTCAAAAACAGCACCGTCGGCACGGACATCACACCGTACTGTATGGCAAGCATCTGCTGCTCGTCCACATCCACCTTGGCCACAACGGCCTTACCGTCATACCGGTCCGCCAACTGCTCCATCACAGGACCCAGCATTTTGCAGGGGCCGCACCACGTTGCAAAAAAGTCGATCATGGCGGGCTTCGTCCCATTCTTTACCGTATTGAATTCCTGTTCGTTCAGGTGCTTCAGTTCCATACTGCCGCCTCCTTATAGCGTTAGCATTTCCGCCGCGGCAGCTTTCATGCGCCGCAGCCTTTTATTGTCCTTACTTTACCACATTCTGCCGTGCATACTTATTGCAAATGCAACAATGCAAAATTTTGCACCGGCATTGCTTTTGTCCCGCGGGTCTGCTACACTAAAGGTTGAATAAAGCACACCGGGGGCCGGTGAACGCACCGGCCCCCTATCTGAAAAGCGGCGGCATCAGACCCGGAGGCAGGCCGATGGGAGACGGTTCCGGGGACGCTCACGCCGCTTGTTCCATCCTATGCGCGCCGCCCCGGGCTGCCACGGCAGTCCTCGCGCCCACCCCGACGGGCCCCGCCGGAAACACCGGAAACAAACAGAAAAGAGGTCTTTTTCATGGTTAAAATTGCTCCGTCCATTCTCTCTGCCGATTTTGCGAATTTAGAGCGGGACATTCATCGCATCGCCGATGCCGACTATGTTCATGTAGATGTCATGGACGGTGTATTCGTCCCCAACATTTCCATCGGCATCCCCGTGGTGCAGTCCATCCGCAAGGTCACGGAGCTGCCGCTGGACGTCCATCTGATGATCACGCAGCCGGTGCGCTACGTGGAGCAGTTCTGCGACGCCGGGGCCGATCTGGTGACGATCCATGTAGAATCGGACTTTCCGGAGAACATTCAAGCCGCCATTGACAAAATTCACGCCAAGGGGAAACGGGCAGGCATCGTCCTGAAGCCCAAGACCACATGGGAGGCAGTACTGCCCTACATTGATGAGGTGGAGCTGATTCTGGTCATGACGGTGGAACCGGGCTTCGGCGGCCAGAAATTCATGGCGGATCAGCTTCCCAAGGTGGCCGCCATCCGCAAGCTCATCAACGAGCGCAATCCCGCCTGCGAGCTGGAGGTAGACGGCGGCGTGGCCCCGGACACCTGCAAGGCTTGTATCGACGCCGGGGCCAACGTGCTGGTGGCTGGCAGCGCCGTTTACAAGGCGGCGGACATTCCCGCCCGAATCCGCGAATTAAGAGGAGAATAAGCAATGAGCAACTGGAACACCCTTCCCAAAATCAAGCTGGGCGTATATCCCACGCCCTTTTACCGGCTGGAGAACATCAGCCGTCTTTATAATAAGAGCATCTGGATCAAGCGGGATGACCTGTGCGGCGTGGCGCTGGGCGGCAACAAGGTCCGTAAGCTGGAATATCTGCTGGCGGACGCCCAAAAGCAGGGCTGTGACACCGTGTTCACCACCGGCGGCGCCCAGTCCAACCACGCCATGCTCACCGCCGCCTGCGCGGCACGGCTGGGGATGCGCTGCACCCTGATTTTGAAAAAGCGGGGTGTCACGGACCACAAGGGCAATCTGGTGCTGGACGATATTTTCGGCGCACAGGTAGAGTTTATGGATACCGACAGCTACGAGGACATCTACGCCGAGATGCGGCGGCGCTGTGAGGCACTGGCCAACCAGGGACACAAGGGCTATATCATCCCGGTGGGCGGCTCCACGGCGCTGGGCGCTGTGGGCTACGCCGAATGTGTCTGGGAAATGGCCGCGCAGGCAAAGGAGGCCGGTATCGAGCTGGGTCATATTGCCTCCGCTACTGGCTCCGGCGGCACCACCGCCGGTCTGGTGCTGGGTACCTCCCTGTTTTTGCCCCATGCTAAGGCCACGGGACTCGGCGTGGACACCGACCCCTTTGAGGACATTGTGCCGGAGTTTGTGAAAGAGGCCGCCGGGCTTGTGGGACAACCCGTCCCCACCGATATGAACAGCCGTTTCCAAATGCTCTATCACGTAGGCGCGGGCTATGCTGTTCCCAACGCGGAGGATACGCCGTATATCGAAGAGCTGGCCAGGCAGGAGGGCATTTTGCTGGACCCGGTGTACACCGGCAAGGCGTGGGCCAAATTCCTGATGCTGGTCAAGGAGGGCTATTTTAATGCTGCTGAGCACATCGCCTTTGTCCACACCGGCGGTGCCGCCGCGCTGTTTGCCATGGAACTTGGATAATAGGAGGGGAACAGGTTCCTCTCCTAACCTCCCCGCCACCTCGCTGCGCGCACTCGCTTGCGGGAGACGCTCGCACACTTACGCGGTGCAGAGTATCCATCGTCAGGCACCTGTCCTGACGATGGATGATTAAAATTTTCAAGTGCCCGAAGCATTTCTGCCCGCAGGCAAACGGAGCTTTGCGAGCTCCGAACCTATATCAATAGCTGCGGGGCCATACATGGCCCCGCAGAGCACGAAGGAGCAATATCATGGAGTATTTTCCCGCGCCGCTGGAGGCGCTGGTAGAGCAATTCGCCCGCCTGCCGGGAATCGGCGGCAAAAGCGCCCAGCGGCTGGCCTTTTATGTGCTGGGCCTTTCGGAGCAGGAGGCCCAGACCTTTGCCGATGCCATCGTCACCGCCAAGAAAACCGTCACCTACTGCCCGGTGTGCCGTAATTTCACTGCCGGAGGGCTGTGTCCCATCTGCGCCTCCGACCGGCGGGACAGCTCCGTGATCTGTGTAGTAGCAGACCCCCGGGATGTAGCGGCCATGGAACGGGGCCGGGAGTTTAACGGAAAATATCATGTGCTCCACGGCGTCATCAGTCCCATGAACCGCGTTGGCCCGGACGATATTGCCATCAAGCCCCTGCTGGAGCGGGTGGCGCAGGGCGGCGTACAGGAGGTCATCATGGCTACAAACCCGGATACGGAAGGCGAGGCCACCGCCATGTACATCGCCCGGCTCCTCAAGCCCTTTGACGTAAAGGTGACCCGACTGGCCTACGGCATCCCCGTGGGCGGACATCTGGAATTTACCGATGACGCCACCCTTGCCCGGGCGCTGGAGGGCCGCCGGGAGCTGTAAAGGCACCTCCGCGCGGCTGTCTTTACCGCCATTTCTGTTGTTTTTGTCCAAACCAGACACTCTGTTTTCACTTCTAACTGTGCATATTTTTTGTTGAAATTTGTTGACGTATTACCCCTCGGTATGCTACATTAAATTTATCTTGGCAGAGCCATCAGTTCAGGAGATCAAAGAAAATGACTGCTTCCTTTTTCTACACCTATTACTACTTTACTATGCACGCATAGTAAGGGTAATTTGTGTTGCAATCAGGGAGGCTCCCCAAGCCGATTTTGCGCCGCACAGGTTACGCCTGTGGGGCGTTTTTGTTTACCCTTTTCCGCTTATAATAAGTCTGATTTTCATTGATATCATTCAGGAGGGATTTTTTATGATCGTTGTCCTCAAGCCCGGCGTCACAAAGGAAAACCGCACGCAGCTCATGGGCTGGCTGCAAAATTTAGGTCTGACCATCCACGTTTCCGAGGGGGAATTCCAGACCGTCCTTGGTCTGGTGGGCGACACCAGCCGCGTGGATATGGACTTGGTAGAAAGTCTGGATATCGTCGATTCCGTCAAGCGGGTCTCGGAACCCTTCAAGTGCTGCAACCGTAAGTTCCACCCGGAGGACACCGTGGTGCAGGTAGGCGATGTGAAGATCGGCGGCGGCAATTTCTGCGTTATGGCCGGTCCCTGCTCCGTGGAATCCGAGGAGCAGATCGTGGCCGTGGCCAAGGCCGTGAAGGCGTCCGGGGCCAATATGCTCCGGGGCGGCGCGTTCAAACCTCGCACCTCTCCCTATGATTTCTCCGGCCTCAAGGGCGAGGGCATCGAGCTTTTGAAAATTGCCCGGCAGGAGACCGGCCTGCCTATTGTCACGGAGATCATGAGCGTGGTGGACCTGCCGCTTTTCGAGGATGTGGACGTTTTACAGGTGGGCGCACGGAATATGCAGAACTTTGACCTGCTGCGGGAGCTGGGAAAGCTCCGCAAGCCCATTCTGCTCAAGCGCGGCCTTGCCAACACCCTGAAGGAGCTGCTGATGAGCGCCGAATACATCATGGCGAACGGCAACGAGCAGGTCATTCTCTGTGAGCGGGGCATCCGCACCTTTGACGATTACACCCGCAACACGCTGGATCTTGCGGCGGTCCCCATGCTCCACGAGTTGAGCCATCTGCCGGTCATTGTGGACCCCAGCCATGCCACGGGCATCAACCGCCTCGTAACTCCCATGGCCATGGCCGCCACGGCCTGCAATGCCGATGGTCTCATTATCGAAGTCCACAATGACCCCATCCACGCCCTGTGCGATGGCGCACAATCCCTGCGGCCCGAGCAGTTTGACGCCCTGATGGGTAAGCTCCGGGAAATTCGGAAGGTCGTGGCGGTATGACAGTTGGCATTGTCGGCCTTGGCCTCATCGGCGGCTCCTTTGCCAAGGCGTACCATGCGGCGGGCCATCGGGTACTGGGCTGCGACACCGACGCCTCCACGCTGGAATTTTCCATGCTGTCCGGCGTGGTAGAGGGCCCTCTGACGGACGAAAACCTCTCCCAATGCGATTTGATTCTCATCGCCGTTTACCCCGGCGCCGCCATTGCGTATTTAAAGGAGCACGCCGCCCAAATTGGCAGCAAGCCGGTGGTCATTGACTGCTGCGGCACAAAGCGGGTGGTCTGCGCCGCCTGTTTCCCGCTGGCAAGACAGTACGGCTTCACCTATCTTGGCGGGCACCCCATGGCGGGTACTCACAACTCCGGCTTCAAATATGCCACGGACACCCTGTTCCGCAACGCGCCCATGGTGCTGGTGCCGGAGGATCGGAACAACATTGAGCTTTTAAGCCGGGTCAAGGCTCTGCTGGCCCCGGCGGGTTTTAACCGTATCTCCGTCACCACGGCGGAGGACCATGACGAAATGATCGCCTTTACCTCGCAGCTTGCCCATGTGGTGTCCAACGCCTATATCAAAAGCCCCACGGCGGGGCGGCACAAGGGCTTTTCCGCCGGCAGCTACAAGGACATGACCCGGGTCGCGTGGCTGGCCCCGGAAATGTGGGCGGAGCTGTTCCTTGAAAACAAGGACAACCTTATGTCGGAGCTGGACATCCTGCTGGAAAAGCTCACGGAATACCGGGACGCCATGGCCCGGGATGATCTTCCCGGACTGGTGCAGCTTCTGGACGAGGGTCGGAGACGCAAGGAGGAGGTGGACGGGCATTGAAAAGCATCCATATCGCCGCCTCCCGGGAATATGACGTGCTCATCGAGACGGGGCTGCTGTCCCAATTAGGGACACTGGCCGCCCGGCAGCTCCCCGGACGCCGGGCGGCGCTCATCTCCGATGACGCCGTGTTTCCCCTTTACGGCCAGCAGGCTGAGCAATCCTTGCAGGACGCCGGTTTTCAGACGGAGCACTTCATTTTTCCCCACGGGGAACAGCATAAGACCCTTGCAACCTACGGCCGCGCACTGAATTTTCTCTGTGACCGCCGCTTCACCCGTGAGGATGTCATCATCGCGCTGGGCGGCGGCGTGGTGGGGGACCTTGCGGGCTTCACCGCCGCCACCTACCAGCGGGGCATCACCTATATTCAGGTACCGACCACGCTGCTGTCCATGATGGACTCCTCCGTGGGCGGCAAGACCGCCGTGGACCTTGACCACGGCAAAAATCAGGCCGGCTGCTTTCATCAGCCCGCCATGGTGCTGTGCGACCCGGCGCTGCTGTCTACACTGCCGGAGCGGGAATACCGCTGCGGCTGCGCCGAGATCATCAAGACCGCCATGCTGTTTGACGCCGGCTTTTTCCGGGAACTGCGCCAAACGCCTGTCCGGGGCCAGTTAGAGCACGTACTCTCCGTGTGCGTGGCCGCCAAGCGGGACGTGGTGCAAAGCGATGAATTTGACCGGGGCCAGCGTGCTCTTTTGAACTTCGGACATACGGTGGGCCATGCTGTCGAAGCCTGCCGGGACTTTACCATTTCCCACGGTGAGGGCGTGGCTATCGGCATGGCCGTTGTCACCCGGGCGGCGGTGAACCGGGGCATCTGCCCCCCGGAGACCCTGACCGCGCTGCTGGACCTTTTGGAGCAGTACAAGCTGCCCACAGAGGCCACGGAATCTCTTGCCGACATTCTCCATGCGGCGGAGGCCGACAAAAAGCGGACGGATGATGCCATCCGTCTCATCGTGCCGAAGGCCGTGGGCTGCTGCCGCGCGGAGACCGTGCCGGCGGCGGAGCTGGCAGACTGGCTGCGGGACGGAGGGCTGAAATGAACCAAACGCTTTTTCCCGGCCCCCGAAGCGGAGCCGTTGACATTCCCGCCTCCAAGTCTCAGGCCCACCGGCTGCTGATCTGCGCCGCGCTGGGACAGGCCCCGGTCACCCTTCGCTGCCGGGGCATCTCCCGGGACATTGCGGCCACCATCGACTGTCTCAATGCGCTGGGTGCCGGCATCCACGCCGAGGGCGAGGTGCTGACTGTTCAACCCATTACCAATACGCCCAACGGCGTCTGTCACCTGTTCTGTGGGGAAAGCGGCTCTACCCTGCGGTTCCTGCTGCCGGTGGTGGGGCTTTTGGGGGCGGAGGCCGTGTTCCACATGGAGGGCCGCCTGCCCCAGCGCCCCCTTCATCCGCTGGACAAGGTACTCACCGCCCACGGCATGACCGTGCGTCAGGAGGGGTCCCTGCTTTTCTGCGGCGGCAAGCTCCGTCCCGGCGCGTTTTCCCTGCCGGGGGATGTGTCCTCCCAATACATCTCCGGCCTGCTGATGGCGCTGCCGCTGCTGGACGAGGCCAGCAGCCTCACCGTCACCGGTCAAATGGAATCCGCCGCCTACATTGCCATGACGGAAAGCGTTCTCAATCGCGGCGGCATCGCGCTGCGGCGCAGCGGCAGCGTCTGGCACATTCCCGGCGGCCAGCGGTGCCGCTTCCCGGCTGATATCCGTGCCGAGGGTGACTGGTCCAACGCCGCATTTTTCCTGTGCATGGGGGCGCTGTCCCCTGCCGGTATCTCCGTCCGGGGTCTGGACCTTGCCTCGCCCCAGGGGGACCGGGCCGTGCTGGATATTCTCACCGCCATGGGGGCGGAGGTCTCCGTTTCCGAGGAGGCTGTTACCGTCCGCCGGGGTGCACTGCGGGGCGTAGCCATTGACGCAGGACCTATCCCCGATCTGATTCCCGTTTTGTGCGTGACTGCCGCCGGAGCGGCGGGCGATACGCAGATTTTCAACGCCAGACGCCTGCGGCTCAAGGAATCCGACCGTCTCCGCACCACGGCGGTGCTGCTGACCGCCTTGGGCGGTCATGTGGAGGAGCAGCCCAGCGGCCTCCTCGTCCACGGCACCGGCCATCTCACCGGCGGCACGGCGGATGCCTGCGGTGACCACCGCATCGCCATGTCCGCCGCTACTGCGGCCTGCCTGTGTACAGAGCCGGTGACGGTCTCCGGCAGCGAATGCGTTGCCAAATCCTACCCCGATTTCTGGAACGATTTTTCCGCCCTGAAAGGAGGCGCCCTATGAGCCAATACGGTGAGCATCTGCACCTGACGATTTTCGGCCAGTCCCACGCGCCGGCCATCGGCATGACGCTGGAGGGCCTGCCTGCCGGAGAGGCCATCGACATGGAGGCCCTTCAGGACTTTTTGAACCGCCGCGCACCGGGTCAAAACGAGTGGTCCACCCCCCGAAAAGAGGCGGATGTACCGGAATTTCTCTCCGGTCTCGTGGGGAACGTCACCTGCGGTGCGCCCCTGACCGCCATCATCCGCAACACCAACACCCGCTCCGGGGACTACGCGGGGCTTTCCGTGGTCCCCCGTCCCGGCCATGCCGACTTCACCGCGGCGGTGAAATACGGCGGCCACGCGGACTTTGCCGGCGGCGGCGCTTTTTCCGGGCGGCTCACCGCCCCGCTGTGCATTGCGGGTGGCATCTGCCTTCAGCTTCTGCGGCGGCAGGGCATCACCGTTATCAGCCGTATCGCCGCCATCGGCGGCGTGACAGATACCGCCCCGCTGACCGCCTCCACGGCAGAAAAGCCCTTCCCCGTGGTGGAGGACGCCGCCGGGGAGGCCATTCGCGCCGCCATCGCCGCCGCCAAGGCGGAGGGCGATTCCGTGGGCGGCATCATTGAGTGCGCCGTGCTGGGCCTGCCCGTGGGACTGGGCGGCCCCCTGTTCGACGGAATGGAGGGAAAAATTGCCTCCATTATATTCGGAATCCCCGCCGTAAAGGGCATTGAGTTCGGCGCGGGCTTTGCCGCCGCCGCGCTCCGGGGCAGCGAAAATAATGACGCCTTCACCGTGGAGAACGGTACGGTGAAAACCGTTACAAATCACTGCGGCGGCATTTTGGGAGGCATTACCAACGGAATGCCCCTGACGTTCCGGACAGCGTTCAAGCCCACGCCCTCTATCGCA
Organism: Neopoerus faecalis; assembly: GCF_029218125.1. Lineage (NCBI taxonomy): Bacteria > Bacillati > Bacillota > Clostridia > Eubacteriales > Oscillospiraceae > Neopoerus > Neopoerus faecalis. Next base: position 52,425 of record NZ_JARFXX010000001.1, read on the forward strand.
AAGGAACAGCAAAGCGTGAACCTGACCTCCCTGACACCGGAAACGCTTCGGGTGCAGGGCCGCCATGACCCCTGCATCGTCCCCAGAGCCGTTCCCTGCGTAGAGGCCGCGGCAGCTGTCGCCGTATATGACGCCCTGTTGGGCGAACACTGATTTTGGAGGAAATTCCCATGGAACTTGGTGACTATCGCGCACAGATCGACGAGATCGACCACAAGTTAGTAGAGCTGTTCGCCAAACGGATGGACGTTGCCGCTGGTATCGCAGCCTATAAAAAGGAGCACGGCCTGCCGGTGCTGGACCCAGTCCGGGAACGGGAGAAGCTGCAAAAAACCGTCCAATCCGCCCCCGAGGCGCTGCGGGACTATACCGCCTCGCTGTATTCGCTGCTCTTTGAGCTCAGCCGCTGCTACCAGAACCGGCTCCTCGGCGGCGATACGGCGTTGACACGCGAAATTCAAACCGCTATGGACGAAACGCCCAAGCTGTTCCCCACGCAGGCGTCCGTTGCCTGTCAGGGCGTGGCCGGTGCCTATTCTCAGCTTGCGTGCGATAAGCTCTTTAAGCTGCCGAACATCATGTACTTTGCCTCGTTCGAGGCGGTGTTCGCCGCCATTGAAAAGGGCCTGTGCCGCTACGGCGTACTGCCGCTGGAAAACAGCACCGCCGGCAGCGTCAACGCCATTTACGATCTGATGATGAAGCACGATTTCCGCATTGTCCGTAGCGTGCGGCTGAAGGTGGACCACAATCTGCTGGTCAAGCCCGGCACCCGGCGGGAGGACATTACGGAAATTTACTCCCATCAGCAGGCATTGACCCAGTGCCAGCGCTATTTGCAGGGTTTCCCCGGCGTGAAGCTCATCCCCTGCGAAAATACCGCCGTGGCCGCCCGAAAAGTCGCCGAGGGTGACGGTCACATCGCGGCGCTGTCCTCCCGCTCCTGCATGAAGCTCTACGGGCTGGAATGTCTTGAAGCCTCCGTGCAGGATCAGGGCAACAATTTTACCCGCTTCATCTGCATTTCCAAAAAGCTGGAAATTTATCCCGGCGCGGACCGCACCAGCCTTATGGCGGTGCTGCCCCACGAGCCGGGCTCCCTCTGCCGGGTGCTCTCCCGGTTCTACGCGCTGGGGCTGAACCTCAACAAGCTGGAAAGTCGGCCCATGCCGGACCGCAACTTTGAGTTCATGTTCTATTTCGATTTGGAGACCTCCGTGTACTCTCCGGAGTTTTTGCAGCTCATGGGTGAGCTGCCGGGGCTTTGTGAGGAGTTCTCCTATCTCGGCAGCTACAGCGAGGTGGTGTGATGCTGCACTGCGGACTGCTGGGGGAAACGCTGGGCCACAGCTACTCCCCCATGATTCATCACGCGCTGGCAGACTATGACTACCGGCTCTTTGAGGTCCCCAAGCCGGAGCTGGACGCCTTTTTGAAAACCGGGGCGTGGGACGGTCTCAACGTCACCATCCCCTATAAAAAGGCGGTGGTGCCCTACTGTGATGCCTTGTCCGAGGCGGCGGCGCGGCTGCAAAGCGTCAACACCCTTGTCCGCCGGGCGGACGGAACGCTGTACGGTGACAACACCGACCTCTTTGGCTTTTTGTACATGGTCCGCCGCAGCGGCATCGACCCCGCCGGGACAAAGGCGCTGGTGCTGGGCAGCGGCGGCGCCTCTGTCACGGTGAAGGTCGCGCTGGAGCAGTTGGGCGCCTCCGTTACGGTCATCTCCCGCAGTGGGCCGGACAATTACGATAATCTGGATCGCCACGCCGACGCGCAGATCATCGCCAACACCACGCCGCTGGGGATGTACCCCCGCAACGGCACGGCGGCGGTGGACCTGACCCGTTTTCCCCGCTGTGAGGGCGTGCTGGACATCGTGTATAATCCCGGGCTGACCGCCCTGCTCCTACAGGCGGAGCAGTTGGGAATCCCCCACGCGGGGGGGCTTTCCATGCTGGTGGCACAGGCAAAGCGCTCCAGCGAGCAGTTCACCGGCATTCCCATTGACGATTCTGCGCTGGAGCGGGTGGAGCATCTGGTCAGCGGACATCTGCGGAATATCATCCTCATCGGAATGCCCGGCAGCGGCAAGTCCACCGTGGCGGCGGCTCTTGGCGCAGAGCTGGGCCGGGAGGTGCTGGAGACCGACGATCTCATCGCGCAAAGGACTGGAATGTCCATTCCGGACATCTTTGCCCGGTACGGCGAGGCCCGTTTCCGGGAGCTGGAGACCGAGGTGCTGGCGGACTGCGGCAAGCGCTCCGGCATCATCCTCTCCACCGGCGGCGGCTGTGTCACGCGGCCGGAAAACTATCCTCTGCTCCACCAGAACGGCACCATTTTTTGCCTGACTCGCCCCCTCTCCCTGCTGCCGACAGAGGGACGGCCCATCTCCCAGTCCACGGACCTTGCGCGGCTCTATGAGCAGAGAAAGCCGCTGTATAAGCAATTCGCCGACGTTATCATTTCCAATGACGGTCCGCTGGCGGATACCCTGAACACCATCAAGGAGGCGATTTTATGAAGCTGCTGGTCATCAACGGCCCCAATTTGAATCTGCTGGGTCTTCGGGAACCCGCTATTTACGGCAACCGGAATTATGAGGCGCTGCTCTCCCTCATCCGCTCCGCCTGTGAGGCCGAGGGCATTGACGTTGACTTTTTCCAGTCCAACCACGAGGGCGCTATCGTAGATGCCATTCAAGCCGCCTACGGCGTGTATGGCGGAATTGTCATCAACCCCGCTGCCTACACCCACACCAGCGTGGCCATTTTGGACGCGCTGAAGGCCGTGGCGATTCCGGCGGTGGAGGTCCACATCTCCGATGTGGACAGCCGGGAGCCCTTCCGGCAGGTCTCCTATGCGGGCATGGCCTGTATCAAGACCTATAAAGGGCTGGGCTTTGACGGTTACGTAGAGGCCGTAAGGTTCCTCAAGTCCTACCTGACCGCTGAAAAATGAGAAAAGGCTCCCCCGCACGTTTTTCGTGCGGGGGAGCTCAGCGTGTCGAAAAAGTCTTTTCTCCCCGCTGAACAAGTTTTCAGAACTTCATAAAAGTTCTGAAAACTAAGGATTTCAATGGCGCAGGACACCCTTCTTGGGTTTCCCGCGCACACCCTTCCTTACCGTTGCGGAGGATTTACCACTTTATCGACAGTCTCGGCTCCCCCGCACGTTTTTCGTGCGGGGGAGCTTCTTGTTTGAAAGGGAAACTGTCAGCTCAGCCAATGCCGCCCATGGCAATTCCCAAGACAAAGCACAGCAGGCACAGCGGCACAAATACATACCGCCCAAAGGGATAGAACCACTTCATCAGAGGCTTGCTGTCGCCCAACTGGGCGGCCTCCAAAGCGGTGTCCTTCTTCATGACCCAGAAGAACATGACGCCTGCGGTAAAGGCGCCCAAGGGGCAGAGGTAAATAGACACCATATCCATCCACTGGGAGGTCCATGGCTGAATCATCAGCGCGATCAGCACACCCAGCACATGAATCACCGCTGTGGCGGGCAGCCGCTTCAGGTTCAGCTTCTCCTGCAAAAAGGCCACCGGCGTTTCAAACAGGTTGATAATGGAGGAAACTCCGGCAAACAGGACCACCAGATAGAAGAAGATGCAGATGACTCTGGAAATACCGGCTCCCAAGCCGTTGAATACCGGCAGCAGGTAGATGAACATCAGCCCGGGGCCGCCATTGCCAAGGTCCGCCCCCACCGTTGCCATAGCGGGAATGATGATGAGCATGGCCAGCAGCGCCGCAGAGGTATCAAACACGGCACAGAGCGCGGCGGACTGGCGAATCTTTACGTCCTTTGCAAGATAAGAGCCGTAGATCACCGAGCCGGAGCCGGCCACGGACAGGGAGAAGAAGCACTGGCCGAACGCATAGACCCACACCTCTGGATTTAGCAACCCCTTGGGGTTCAGGGTGAAGATATAGCGGTATCCCTCTCCGGTGCCGGGGACAAACAGCATAAATACCGCCAAAATGATCATCAGAACATACAGCGCGGGAATCATGACCTTACAGGCCCGTTCAATGCCGCCGGAAATGCCGAAGATCATAATGGCAAAAGAGGCGGCAATGGCAATGATGATCCAGAGATTATTGGCGCCGCCGGTGGCAAAGGTCATTTTGATGGCCTCGCCCAGAGAGGCTGCCTCCGGGGCCACCGCGCCGAAGGTGCCGCCGATGACATTCATATCCTGCCCCATGGCCACCAGCTCCCCGGTAAAGGCCATTTTAGTGTAGTAAAACACCCATCCCATGATAACGGAGTAGCCGATTCCAAGACACAGGGAGGCAAACACCGGCACACCGCCGATCAGCTCTCCGGCCCGCTTGGATCTGCCGCCGTTCTCCATGGCCTTGCCGAAGGAGCCCACCGGCCCGAAGCCGGCCCAGCGGCCAAGGGAAAATTCCTCCATCATGCCGGACTGGCTGATAACGAACACAAAGATGAAATAGGGAATCAGAAAGGTAAGCCCGCCGTATTTGGACACCAGCATGGGGAAGCGCCAGATGTTGGCCATGCCGACGCAGGAGCCCACTGCCGACATGATAAATCCCCACTGAGATCGAAATCCGTCCCGGTTTTCCAGATTTGCTATGTTCTGCTCTGACATAGACTCCCTCCTTAAAGCACAAGCTCGTTACACGCCGTTATCCCTCGTTGGGATACGGCTCCAAAAATGCGTGGAAATGCCGCATGGGCAGATTGTGGCCCCAGACGATTCGCATATTGGGGATGTTCTCCCGGTCCTCATAGAGCTCCTTCACTGCGGCGATAACGTAATCGAGATGCTCCCGGGTCAGTCGGCTGCGGTCAATGGCAAAACGTACCACGTTGCACACCTCGGCCTGCTGCTCCGGGGTCTTCAGGTCATACTCCATGGAGTAATCCCCCAGCTCGGACACGCGGATGCCGTACCGGCGGATGAGTTCCAGCGAGAAACCCTCCCCCGCGAAGGTCTCATGGCCCCGCTTCCCATCGAAAAATTCGTCCATATTGATGTACACGGCATGGCCGCCGGCGGGGAGCACAACACCCTTGACCCCCGCGTCATAAAAGCCCTCCGCCAGATAATTGCACTGGGCCACCCGCTCGTTCATGTAGTTGAAGTCGCAGCTTTCATACAGGCCGCAGGCCAGCGCCATGATGTCCCGGCCGCTCATACCGCCGTAGGAGTCATTGCCGTAGCAGGAGATCTGCTTGACCTTCAGCAGTACGCCCACATCGGTCTTCACGCTGCCGTCCTCATTGAATTCCGAGAAGTTCTTCCAGAATAGGCCCTTGTCCCGGAAGGCCAGCATACCGCCCATGTTGGCGTGACCGTCCTTCTTGGCGGACATGGTGAAGGCATCGCAGTAGGAGAACATTTCCGTGGCGATCTCCGCGATGGACTTATCGGCGTAGCCCTCCTCGTTCATCTTGATAAAGTAGCAGTTTTCCGCCCAGCGGGCCACATCGAACACCACCGGGATATTGTAGCTGTGGGCCACCCGGTTGATCTCCTTGATGTTGTGCATGGAAACGGCCTGCCCGCACACGGGGTTATTCGTGATGCAGCAGAAGATCAGCGGCACATTCTCCGGCCCCACGCCTTCAATGAGCTGCTCCAGCTTTTCGATGTCCATGTTGCCCTTGAAGGGGTTCTTCTCATAGCGGCCGCCCTCCGGGATCGACCACAGCAGCTCTTTATCGTAAAGGTTGCGTGGAATGGAGCCCATCTGCTTGATGTTGCCCTCGGTGGTATCGAAATGGCCATTGGAGGGAATGGTGAATTTCCTGCCGGGGTAACGCTTACTCAGGATATTCCGCACGATCTCCATCAGCACGGACTCCGCCGCCCGGCCCTGCTGGATGATAAAGGCGTTGGGACGCTCCATCTGGGCCGCGCCGCCGTTGAAGAAGCCACCCTCGTACTCGCAGAGATAGACCTCATCCATCATCTTCTCCACATCCCGGCAATCGGTGCGGACAAGGTCAATGATCTTTTTCCAGTTTTTCTCCCCGCCCCGCTCGAAAATGTCCCGGAACGTGTCCAGCAGTATGTAGTAGCCGGTGTTGCGGCCGTAGGCCTCGTCCCCCAGGAACAGGGCGGCCCACTGCTGGTTCGTCATGGCGGTGGTGCCGGAGTCGGAGAGCATATCCACCGTCAAAAGGCCGGAGGGGAAGGCGAACTCATTGTAGTGTGTGGCTTTCAGGGCCCGCTCCCGCTGCTCAACCGTAACCTCGGGAATATCGCGGACGGCAAAGGTAAAATGATGGGGCACGGGAACATTCAACGGATATTGTGTGTTCATACTTCGTTTACCTCCATACTTCGGGTGCATCGCACCCTGTTTTTTGGAGATACCCCGGTGGGCGGAGAGCCGGGTTTTCCGCACCCGCTCTGCGTCTGGCGGACAGTATCACAACAAACAGTCCGGGGAAAAGCCCCTTTTCCCTGTTGTCGAGACCACTCTATCATACCCGAGAATAAAAAAATGTCAAATTTGATTGCCTCTCATGCCGCCCGTTGTTTTTTACGGAGGTTTGACAGGGCCCCTCCGTGTGGTATAATAGAGAATGATCTCGCCAATCAGAAAGCCGCTCCGCCGCAGGCGAGGCCAGTTTTCTCTAATTCCCATAAAGGAAGTGCTTTTTATGTCTATCGATGCAAAAACGCTTTTGGCCGAAGCCGAGACCCTGCGCCCCGCGCTTTTGACGGACCGCCGGACGCTGCACCGCAATCCAGAGGCAGGTCCCGTGCTTCCCCATACAGCAGCCTATGTCAAGCAGCGCCTGACAGAACTGGGCTATGCGCCCCGAGACATGGCCGGCGGCGTCACGGCGGACATCACCGGAACGGATACTGGCCGCTGCGTGCTGCTGCGGACCGACATGGATGCGCTGCGGATTCGGGAGGCCACCGGACTGGAATTTCAGTCCGAAAACGGCGCCATGCACGCCTGCGGCCATGATCTGCACACGGCCATGCTCTTAGGCGCCGCCGCGCTGCTGCGGCAGCACCAAGCGGAGCTTCAGGGCACGGTACGGCTGGTGTTCCAGCCGGATGAGGAGGGCTTCACCGGGGCCAAGTCCATGCTGGCGGCCGGGGTCCTGAAGGAAGCCCCTGTCCCTCGGGCCGCGCTGGCCCTTCATGTCAACTCCGGCACCCCCTCGGGCATGGTGCTCTGCGGTGAGGGCACGTTTATGGCAGGCTGTACGCTGTTCCGCGTGACTGTCCGGGGCACCGGCTGCCACGGCGCCATGCCGGAGACCGGCGTGGACCCCATCAACATCGCCGCCCACATCTACCTCTCCCTGCAGGAGCTGACCGCACGGGAGATCTCCGCGAAGAAGCCTGCCGTGGTGACGGTGGGCCGGTTCCAGGGGGGACAGGCCCCCAACATCATCCCGGAGGAGGCCGTGCTGGAGGGCACTATCCGCACCTTTGACCGGGAACTCACCGCCCGGATCATGGAGCGGATCCAAGCCATCGCGGAGAACACGGCGGCGGCCTTCCGGGGCAGCGCCCAGGTGGAGGAGATCGCCTCCGCGCCGCCGCTGGTAAATGATCCCGCCCTGATGGAGCAGGTCGCGGGCTGGGCGGAGGAGCTGGCTGGCAAGGAGCGGGTGTACCGTCTGAATCAGGGTGGCATGGGCTCCGAGGACTTCGCCTCCTTCACCTATGAGCTGCCCTGCGCCTACCTGCTGCTGGGGGCCGGAACGCCGCAGGAGGACCCTCGCTACGGCAAGCCCATGCACAACGAGGCGGTGGTGTTCAATGAGGACATTCTGCCGCTGGGGGCAGCGCTGCATACTCTGTTCGCCCTCCGATCTTTGGCGGATTCGGCGGACAACTAACCGAATGACGCAAAACCGGTGGACCGGATATCCGGCCCACCGGTTTTATTTTGCCATGCTCGCTTTTGTTCGCTTAATGCTTCTTTCTCAGAGCGGAATCGGCGTCCAGGAGCTGCTGCGCGGCATCCTCCAGCTGCTCCGTCTTTTCGTAGCGGTCCGCCAAGTTGCTCTCCACAAACTGCTCCTGCGTTTCTCCGCGGAACACCAGCTTCAGCAGAATCGGCGTCAAAATCGTGCCGCCCACCACGGTGATAACCACCGGCGTCATCATGGCGGCGCTGAGCACGCCCATGGACAAGCCCCGGTTCGCCACGATCAGCGCCACCTCGCCGCGGCAGACCATGCCAACGCCCACCTGAACGCTTTCCCGGTCCGTAAAGCCGCACAGCCGTGCGCCAAGGCCGCAGCCCAGCAGCTTGGAGAGCACGGAAATCACCAGCAGCAGCGCGGAGAAGGCCAGCATACCGCCGCTGACACCGTCCAGCTTCACGTTGATACCGATGGCGGCAAAGAATACCGGCGTCAAAAGCAGGTAGCCCAAGGGATTATACTTGGACTGGATGTACGTCCCCTTGGGGGTGCAGGCCACGGCCAGACCGGCGGCGTAAGCGCCGGTGATATCCGCCACGCCGAAAAATTCCTCGGCGCAGTAGGCCATCACAAGGCAGAGCACAAAGGCCAGCACGGAGTTGCGGTGGCTGGCCCAGCCCCCCTGCCGCTTCAGCATCCAGCAGAACAGGCGGTTGGCCCCATAGCCCACAACAACGGCGAACACGAAGAAGCCCGCGATCTTCACCAGCACCCACACGATGCTCTCCCCGCCGCCGGCCAGACTGCTTACCAGCGTCAGAGCGACAAGGCCCAGCACATCGTCGATCAATGCCGCCGCCAAAATGGTGTTGCCTACCTTTGTCTCCAGCTTGCCCATTTCCTTCAGCGTCTCCACCGTGATGCTGACGGAGGTTGCGGTCAAAATCGTGCCAACGAACACATTTTCCAGCATTCCGCTGCTCTCAATGAGCCCTGCGGCGGCAGCGCCCCACGCCAGCGCCGCACCCATAACCAGCGGCACCAGCACACCCAGCAGCGCCACACAGAAGCCTGCCTTTCCACTGTGCTTCAACTCATTGATGTCCGTTCCCATACCGGCGGAGAACATCAGAACGATGACGCCCAGCTCGCTGAGCTGGGAGATGAACTCCGTTTCCGTCAGGACGTTCAGACCCGCAGGCCCCAAAATCAGGCCCGCCAGCAGTGCGCCCACCACCTGCGGCATCTGAAAACGCTGGGTCAGAAGCCCCAGCAGCTTCGTGCTCAGCAGAATCAGTGCCAGATCCAGCAAATAATGATATGACATTTGACCGCTCCTCTCCGCGGAGCCGCGCTCCACGCTCATACTTTAATTTCACAAGGCTTCTTATTTTATCGCTTTTCCCGCCTTTTGCAACCGTCAATTCGCACAAAAATGTGACCAAAATATGTTAAAATATTCCAATTGCAAAAAACTGTACAGGTGTCTTGACACCCGTACAGTCATATAAAAATAAAGAACAGGAGGCGGTCCCTTCGGACCGCCTCCTGCTTTCCCACTGGGAGCTTTAGGAGAGATAGAGAGATATGAGGTTATCGCGTTATTTCGCGGCAGCCTTCGTCTTGCCGGTGATGGCATCCATGAGGACAGCGATAGCGCCGTCGCCAGTGACGTTGCAGGCAGTGCCGAAGCTGTCCTGAGCGATATACAGGGCGATCATCAGACCGCACATGGTCTCGTCAAAGCCCAGCATGGACTGCAGGATACCCAGAGCCGCCATCACAGCGCCGCCGGGAACGCCGGGGGCTGCAACCATGGTCACGCCCAGCATCAGGATAAACGGGAACATCTTGCCGAAGCCGATGGACTGGTTCATCATCACCATAACAGCCATAGCGCAGCTGGTCAGGGTGATGGTGGAGCCGGAGAGGTGAATGGTAGCGCACAGGGGGCACACGAACTCAGCCATACCGTCAGAGACACCGTTATTCTTGGTGCACTGGGTGGTAACAGGGATAGTAGCGGCAGAGGACTGGGTGCCGATAGCGGTGGTATAAGCGGGCAGCATATTCTTGATGAGTGCGAAGGGATTCTTCTTCGCGGCACTGCCGGCCACGGTGTACTGGAACACGATGATGACCCAGTGCAGAACGAGGATCATAGCGAAGACCTTGATGAAGGAGCCCATGATCTCCACGATGGTACCGGCATAAGCCAGCTTGGCGAAGATACCGTACACATGGAAGGGCAGCAGGGGGATGACGATGTTGCTGACCAGCTTGTCAATGATCTCAGCAAACTCGTTCATCACGGTCTTCATGGCATTGCCCTTGATGACAGCCATGCCGAGGCCCAGAATGAAGGCCATCAGCAGAGCGGTCATAACGCCCATGATGGCGGGCATCTCAATGGTGAAGTAGCCAGCCAGAACGGTTTCCTCCGCGTTGGCGGCGTTCTCCATGAACATACCGGCGTGGACCATGTGGGGATACAGCAGGGAGGCCACAACGAAGGCCAGAGTGCCGGAGATGATGGTGGAGCCATAGGCCACACCGGTGGTGGCAGCCAGCGTTTTGCCGGCGCCGGCGCCCAGATCAGCGATACCGGGAGCCACGAAGCCAATGATGATCAGGGGGATCACGAAGTTCAGGAAGTTGCCGAAGATGCTGTTGTAGGTAGCACCGATGCGGATGATGACCTCACCGAACGCACCCATACCCGGGGTCACGAAGCCGACCACAATACCGAGTACGATGGCGATGATCAGCTTGAGCAGCAGGCTCATCTTTTTCTTTTCTTTCATTTCATTCGTCCGTATGCTTTGATACGGAACCCTCCTTTTCTGATTTTCCTTTTTTCTCTTTCTCCTTATATTCAACCGCCGGCGCTTACGCCTCCAGCAGAGAATATCCCTTTTCCGTCAGCTTATCTTTGATCTGCTGAACGTGCTCGGAATTGCGAGTCTCAAGGACCATGGACACCACGCAGGCGTTGACCTCGGAATTGACGTCCTCACGCTCGTGATGGATACGGACCACGTTGGCGCCGGTGCCGCTGACCACATTCAGCAGGTTCATCAGGCTGCCGGCACGGTCGGCCAGCTTCGTGGTGATGGTGGTAATACGACCGGTGTAGGTCAGGCCACGGGTGATAACGCGGGAGAGCGTGGTGACGTCCACATTGCCGCCGGAGACCACGCACACGGTCTTCTTGGAGGTATCCACCTTGCCGGACATAAAGGCTGCCACAGGCGTTGCGCCGGCGCCCTCTGCCACGGTCTTCTGGACCTCCAGCAGAGCCAGAATGGCAGCGGCGATCTCGTCCTCGCTGACGGTGACGATCTCATCCACATACTTCTGGCACATCTCAAAGGTCAGGTCGCCGGGCGTCAGCACATGGATGCCGTCAGCCAGCGTAGCGGCGTCCTTTACCGTGGTGACCTTGCCGGCCTTGCGGGAAGCATACATGGAGGCAACCACACCGGCCTGCACGCCGATGACCTTGCAGGAGGGCTTCAGCTCCTTGATGGCCAGCGCCACGCCGGAGATCAGACCGCCGCCGCCGATGGGGACCACGACCTGCTCCACTTCGGGAAGCTGCTCCAGGATCTCCAGACCGATGGTGCCCTGACCGGCAATGACATAGGGATCGTTAAAGGGATGCGCGAAGGTGTAGCCGTGCTCCTTGGAAAGACGCTCGGCCTCCCGGGCGGCATCATCATAGATACCGGGAACCAGAACTACCTCGGCGCCATAGTTGCGGGTGGCCTCCACCTTGGAGATGGGTGCGCCCTCGGGCATACAGATCACGGACTTGATGCCCAGCTTCGTGGCGGACAGAGCGATGCCCTGTGCGTGGTTGCCGGCAGAGCAGGCGATGACACCGTGAGAAGCCTCCTCCGGCGTCAGGGAGCGGATCTTGTTATAAGCGCCGCGAATCTTGAATGCGCCGGTGAGCTGCAGGTTTTCGGATTTGATGTAAATGTTCTCGCCAAGACGGTTGGCATTCTCCAACGGCGTTTTCCGGGCAATGCCCTTCAGCGCCTCCTGTGCCTCTTGGACCATTTTCAAAGTAACCATAAATATCCCCTTCTTCGTCTATGTTTCAGGAACCATAGCTTGTTCTACTGTCATTGTACGGTGGACACAGCGGATTTGCAATACACAATTCCTCCAAAAGCATTGCGGGGAAACAATCACTTTGCACAAACAGCCCGTCAAAGACGCACATTTTATTGTCAGATGCGGACAATTTGTGTTTTTTGTGAAATAGAATCCTATTGTTTTCCTATATTTTTGTTGGTTTTGATGCCCGCCTTTCCCGCAAAATCGCCGCTAAAAATCGGGTGATTTTATGACTTCGTTCGCCGAATGTCCTCGTACCGTGGACGCTCAGTGTCTGTACAGCCGACAAGCCAAGGGGATGAAAACCAGCCCCATCGCGGACGTCCAACAAGAAAGTTCCGGTCCGGCACTGGACCATCCGCGCTGCCGCAGCGCAAAAATCCCGCTCCTTTAAAAAGGAGCGGGATTTCAGTGTGTCGAAAAAGTCTTTTCTCCCCGCTGAACAAGTTTTCAGAACTTCATAAAAGTTCTGAAAACTAAGGATTTCAATGACGCAGGACACCCTTCTTGGTTTTCCCGCGCACACCCTTCCTTACCGTTGCGGAGAATTTACCACTTTATCGACAGTCTCGATTTTCATTCGATTCCCGGAATGTTGCTTAGAAGCAGCAGGGGGTCTCCTTGTCGATGGTGATGTGGTGGCCGCTGTAGTTGCCGGGAATCTTACCGACCTGATACTTGGCGGCAGCCAGAATCTTGGAGAAGTTGATGCCGGTATCATAGCCGGCCTCGTTGAGCATCCAGACGGTATCTTCGGTGGAGAGGTTGCCGGAGGCGCCGGGAGCGAAGGGGCAGCCGCCGAGGCCCGCCAGAGCGGTCTGAACATCCGTTACGCCGCACTCGATGGCAGCCATGGCGTTGACCATGCCGAGGCCGCGGGTATCATGCAGATGCACCTGAATGTGCACATCGGGATATGCCTTCTGGCTGGCGCGGATGACCTTCTTCACCTGCTCGGGATCGGCAACGCCGATGGTATCACAGTAGTTCACGGTCTTCATACCGGCTTCCTTATAGGGGCGCAGGAACTCCATGATGGCATCGGGGTCCTGATACTTGCCGCCCTTGCCCTCGAAGGGGCAGCCGAAGGTGGTGGCCAGATCCAGCACGCACTCCATATCGGGGTAAGCCTCCACCATCTCGCGATAGGCGTTCAGAGACTCCTCGTGGGTACGGTTGATATTGGCCTTGTTGTGGCTGGCGCTGTAGGAGACCACATTGCAGACCTTCTTCACGCCCAGATTGTGAGCGTTGGTGGCGCCGCGCATATTTGGCACCAGCACCATCAGGTCAAGGTCGGGGTACTTGCTCAGCACATACTCGCTGACCTCAGCGGCGTCAGCCAGCTGGGGAATGGCCTTGGGGCTGACGAAAGAGGTGTACTCCAGATGCTTCACGCCGGCATCCACCAGCAGGTCGATGATTTCCTTTTTCAACTCCGTGGGAATAAAGTCACCTCTGACGGACTGGAAGCCGTCACGGGGACCAACCTCGATAATATTGATTTTCTTCTTTTCCATAGCTCAATTTCCTCCTGATATCTTATCCGCAGGGCTTAGATAACGCCCTTTTCCTTCAGCTCAGCCAGCTTGGCCTCGTCCAGACCCAGCATCTCGCCATAAACCTTGGCGTTGTCCTCACCCAGCAGAGGCGCGGCCTTGCGGGGCTGGGTGCTGGTGCGGGTCAGATGCTGGGGGATTGCCGTGATCTGCAGCTTGCCGATGCCGGGTTGGTCGATCTCGGGGAACATACCGCGGGCGCCGGCGATCTGAGGGTCTACCACCAGACGGTCGATGGTGTTCACGGGGCAGGCGGGGCAGCCGGCATCATTGAGCATCTTATCCACCTCGTCGATGGTGTGCTTCTGGGTCCACGGGCAAATCTCAGCGCGGAGAGCATCGTGATTGGCAACACGGTCCTTGACCTCAAGGAAACGGGGATCGGTCTTCAGGTCGGGACGCTCCATCACATCGCACAGGATGCCATAGAGCTTGTTGTTGCCGGCGGCGATGACCACATCGCCATCGCTGGCGGGGAAGGTATCATACGGATAAGTAGACTCATAGCGGTTGCCGATTCTCTGAGGGATACGGCCGGTGGACTGATAGATCATGGTGATGTTCTCCATGGAAGCGGCCACGGAGTCCACCAGAGCCACATCCACCTTTTCGCCAAGGCCGGTCTTCTGCTTGTTCACAAGAGCCGCCAGCACACCGACGGTCATGTTCAAAGCGCCCAGCACATCGCCCATGGGGGTGCCGGAACGGGTAGCGGGGCTGTTGGGCCAGCCGCTGGTGCTCATCAGGCCGCCCATGGCCTGACCGACGATATCATAGCCGGCGCGCTTGCTCAGAGGGCCGGTGTGACCGAAGCCGGACACGGCGCCGTACACAATGCCGGGGTTGACCTCCTTGAGCACATCATAGCCAAGGCCCAGCTTTTCCATGGTGCCGGGACGGTAGTTCTCCAGAACCACATCGGCCTTCTTGACCATTTCCTTGAAAATTTCCTTGCCCTCCGGCTCCTTCAGGTTCAGCGTCACGCCGATCTTGCCGCGGTTGAAGTTGGCGTAATACACGCTGTTACCGTTGACGAAGGGGCCCATCTTCCGGGTATCATCGCCGCCCTTGGGATTTTCGATCTTGATGACCGTTGCGCCCATGTCCGCCAACAGCGTTGCGGCATAGGGGCAGGCCAGCACGCGGCCAAGGTCCAGCACTACGACTCCATCCAACAAACCTTCCATACCAAATATGACCTCCTGTTGAAAATCTTAAAAAACCCGCCTTACGGCGGTTTGCGCTTGCACGATTATTTTATATTTTCGGCCTTGACGGGTCAATTGTTTGTCGAACGTGAAAAATTCAGTTCACTTTTGTTCCGTCTTGTGGTATATTTGAAGCAGTGAAACATATTTCCCCGATGCAGGGAGCGTTTTTCCGTAACATGGGAGGGAACGGTTTGTCTGATACTTACAAAATCTGCTTTCTCGGCTATAAAAAACTGGGAGAATTGGCGCATCAGGTCATTGAGCACCTGAATTATTCCGATACAACTATCATTTTAAAAGAGTGCTCCATTGAAACACTGGTACAGGCGGTCAACGAGGCCATCAGCGAAGGCTGTCAGGTCTTTGTGGCCGGCTCCGCCAATGCCGAGGAGTTCAAGCGGCGGTTTTATGAGCATCTTATCGAGCTGCACATCGATATGTCCGACTATCTGTACTGCCTTCAGCGGGCCAAGGAGCTGGGGGCGAAAAAAATCGCCGTGACGGTTCACCGCAAAAGCCGGAAGGTGGATTTCGATGTACTTCAGAGCCTCACGAAAATTCCCATCCACACCATTTACTATCAAAGTGAAACGGAGCTGGAGTATAACCTCTCCCATACGGACTGCGACTGCGTCATCGGTGCGGCCCTTGCCAACGAGATTGCCGAGCGGCTGGGTCTGAAGGGCATTTTGATCTACGAGGGCGAGTACACCATTCGTTCCAGCATCGATCAGGCCCGCAATCTGGCGGCAGAGCTGCAATCCGCCTCCCGGAAGGAGTCCATTACTAACGCCATCATCCGCAATGTGCCTGCCGGAATCATCATCACGGATGAAAACGGGCGCATCACCACCTTCAATAAGCAGGCGAAGAAGCTCACCGGCTTTCAGGAGCAGAAACTCCGGGGCCAGTTCCTCTCCGATGTGATTCCCTCCCTTTCCTATGCAGCGTTTTATAAAAGCGGACAGATTCAGTCCGACCGCAAGCACCTCTTTGACGGAGCCATGGTGCGCTGCATCCAGACCCGGCTTTTGCAGGGCGACCAGCAGATCGGGATGCTCACAACCTTACAGGCGGATAACTCCCGCCGCAAGAAAATGGACAGCACCCGGGAATTTTTTGCCCATCACCAGTGGAAAGACGTCCTCGGCACCTCCTCCGTCATCCGGCGGGTGGTGGCGGAGGGCAAAACGCTGGCGGAAATGGAGGACCCTGTGGCCCTCATCGGCGAAAACGGCACCGGCAAGAGCTTTTTCGCCCAGTGCATCCACAACGGTTCTCCCCGGGCCAAAAAGCCATATATTGTCATCAACGCCGGGACCATTGCCCAGCAGGATGCCGCCCGGGTACTGTTCGGCAGCGATGACGGCGCCAAGCCCCGGATGGGCCTTTTTGAGCTGGCCGGCGGCGGCACCATTGCCTTGCAGGGCTTGGGAGACGCCTCCGAAGCGTTTTTCTCCTGTCTGCGACAGGTGCTTCTTCAGCACTCCTATTTCGCCGTGGGCGGCGTAACCACGATACCTTTCAGCGCGCGGCTTTTAGCGCTGGTAACGCCGGAGGAGCGCCGCCGGATTCCCCGGGACCTGTGGGACCAGCTCTCTGTTTTTTCCTTGAATCTGCCGCTTCTAAAGGACCGGCAGGAGGATGTATCCACCCTGTTCCGCTTCTTTCTGCTGCGAGAGTCCATTCTGATGCCGCCCCGGACGCAGAAGGAGCTGGAGGAAATTTTGTCCTTTTACTCTTGGCCCGCTAACCTCATTTCTCTTTCCGCTGTCAGCAAGCGGTATATCCTCCTTTACCAGCAGGCCATGAATCCCTCTCCCAGTGCCAAGCAGCAGATTCTCATCCGCGCCATCGGCGAGGACGAGCTGCTCTCCGACATCTACCGGCAATACCCAGCCCTGACGGACGCAGCCAACAGCCCGCCGGAGGAGGTTCTGGCAGGTGTTGCCGCAATGAAGCGCATTTTAAAGTACAACAACAGCGTCATTGCCGATAAGCTGGGCCTTGGCCGCACAACGCTGTGGCGTATTCAGAAAAAGGCCGGTGTCTCCGATGCCGGGGAAGATACAGACAGTCCCGAACCCATCGAATAAAAAAGAGCAGCGCCCCGCCGAATGGCGGAGCGCTGCTTCTTTTTGTATTTATATGTTGTGTGTCCGAGCAGCTCAGATGCGGGCCACGCCGGAATCGTAGGCGGCCTGCTTGACAGCATTGGCCACGGCGTCCTTCACCCGGGGATCGAAGGCGGCGGGGATGATGTAGTCGGCGTTCAACTCCTCATCGGAGATCAATCCCGCCAGCGCCTTGGCGGCGGCGATCTTCATAGCGTCATTGATGTCACTGGCACGGGCGTCCAGCGCGCCGCGGAAGATACCGGGGAACGCCAGCACGTTGTTGATCTGGTTGGGGAAATCGCTACGACCGGTGGAAATGACCTTGGCGCCGCCGGCCTTGGCATCGTCGGGGAAAATCTCCGGGGTGGGGTTGGCGCAGGCAAAGATAATGGCGTCATGGTTCATGGTCTTCACCATTTCGGTGGTCACAGCGCCGGGAGCGGACACGCCAATGAACACATCGGCCCCCACCAGCATATCGGCAAGGCTGCCCGCCTTCTTGGAGAGGTTGGTGACCTTGGCCATCTCGTCCTTAATAGGGTTCATGCCCTTGGGGCGGCCCTCATATACAGCGCCGCTGCGGTCGCAGAGCGCCAAATCCTTCACACCGGCGGAAAGCAGCAGCTTGCCGATGGCGATAGCGGCGGCACCAGCGCCGTTGATGACAACCTTGATCTCGTCCATCTTCTTGTTTACAACCTTCAGCGCATTGGTCAGGCCCGCCAGCGTGATGACGGCGGTGCCGTGCTGGTCATCGTGGAAAATGGGGATATCGCAGCGCTCCTTCAGCTTCTTCTCAATCTCAAAGCAGCGGGGCGCGGCAATGTCCTCCAGATTCACGCCGCCGAAGGAGCCGGCCAGCAGAGCCACGGTGTTGACGATCTCGTCCACATCCTTGCTGCGGATGCACAGAGGGATGGCGTCCACATCACCGAATGCCTTGAACAGAACGCACTTGCCCTCCATAACGGGCATACCGGCCTCGGGGCCGATGTCGCCAAGGCCCAGAACGGCAGTACCGTCCGTCACAACGGCCACGGTGTTCCAGCGGCGGGTCAGCTCATAGCTCTTGTTGACATCCTTCTGAATTTCGAGGCAGGGCTGGGCCACACCGGGGGTGTAGGCCAGCGAAAGCGCGTCCTTGCTGTCCACTGCCGCACGGGGCGTGACCTCCAGCTTGCCCTTCCACTCATAGTGCAGTCTCAGAGATTCCTTTGCGTAATCCATTGTTTTCTCCTCCGTTTATCGTATTTGCTCCGGCGGAAGTGCCGGAAAGAAACTTATTCCGCCACACGCGGCAGCGTGGAGCCGCCGTAGGGCATCACCAGCACCGAGGCATTGGCGCCGCACTTTTCCGCAGCGGCATCATAGGCCACCTGTACGCTGTGGAACGGCTTCATGAACAGCCGCTCCACCAGCGCGTCCTCCATATCGCTGACAAGGTAGATATCCGCCTTTTCCAGAACCATGGCAATGGCCGCCGCCTTATGGCCGCCCAGCCGGAACTCCTTTTTGATTCGCTCGATAAGAGAATGGGGCGTGGGGGCGGTGGTGAGCCATTCTTCAAAGGTCTTTTCGCCCAGCCCCTCCTTGCAGGAGCCGATGAGCACCACCACGCCGCCGGGCTTGACCGCGTGCTTGGCGTTGTCCAGCGCCTTCTGGGTCTGGTAGAGGTTCAAATCCTTGGGGGCGCCGCCCTGCGACACTAAAACGATGTCCGCCCGCTGCGGAATCTCCTTGCGGTACAGGGTGTCCAAAAAGGCGCAGCCGACCCGGTGCGCGGCAGTCACATCGCCTGCTACAGCCCGAATGATCTCTTTTTGCGCGTCCAGCACCACGTTTACGATGAAGTCCACCCCCACCATGGCGGCGGCCTCCTCAATATCCTCCCGGACGGGGTTGCCCTCCAGCTTGCCGGCATGGGCAGTTTCCTCCACCATGCGGCTGTGGTTGGCCTGAATCGCCGCCCGGGTAGAAACGCCGGGCATGATGGCCTTGGCGCCGCCGGAATAACCGGCAAAGTAGTGATATTCAATATTGCCGAGGCAGATGCGGCGGTCCGCCTCCGCCACGGTTCGGACAATATCCACCGGCGTGCCCCGGGAGGTCACGCCGATATGTACGCAGTCCGCCGTGTTGCCGTCCACGCAGGTGATCTCACTCCACGCACGGTCTCCGGCCAGATGGCGCTGCTCCTCCTCCGTATGGCAGCGGTGACTGCCGAGGGCGAACACCAGCGTAATGTCCTCCCGCTTGACACCGGCGTCATACAGCTCGTCCAGCAGGGCGGGCATCACCTTCCATGTGGGCATGGGGCGGGTAATATCGCTGGTGATGATGGCAATCTTCTCGCCGGGGTGCACGATGTCCCGCAGCCGGGGCGTACCGATGGGCTCGTTCAGCGCCCGCCGGACCTCCGCCTCGCCGGTCAGCGCCACCGGCACCTCGTTGGGCGTCAGGATGCCCTGCAGATTTGCCTCCGGCACCTGCACCGTTTCGCTGCGGGTGCCGATCTTCAGAGTGATGTCCATAAATGAAGCCCTCCTCTGTTCCTATTTGTAGTTTAGATTATATGCCGAAACGGTTTTTTGTCAATTCTAACGTTTAGGATTTGACAAAATTTGCCGCTCTACCTATACTGAAAGATAATTTAATCGCTCCGCAAACGCGGGGCAAGACGAAAAAATGCCGGAGAACCGGCAAAAGGAGCACAGTATGGGAAATTTTCAAATCTGCCTGGACGCCACCGCACCTCTCCTTCTCTATCTGGCGGCAGGCTACCTTGCCCGCAGGCTTAAGCAAATCGACAGTCAGGACGTATCCCGGTTCAATTCGGTGGTCTTCAATTTCTTTCTCACGGTCAATCAATTTAAAAGCATTTACTTTTCCGATTTGAGCACCGCCGTTCGTCCGGGGCTGATTCTCTTTTCCGCATTGGGTGTGCTGACGTCCTGCGGCATCGGCCTCGCGCTGTCCTCCAAGCTGCTGCCCAGGGAGCAGCGGGGCGTTATGACGCAGGGTATATTCCGTTCCAATTTTGTGCTCATCGGGCTTTACATCGCGGAAACGCTGGTGCCCGATGGCAGCGTCGGCTCCGTGGCGGTACTCGGCGCCATTGTCATCCCGCTGTTCAACGTGCTGGCGGTGGTGGTGCTGTCCCTGTACGGCGGCGGGCGCGTCAGCTTCCGGAGCATATTTATAAAGGTATTGAAAAATCCGCTGATTCTCTCCACGGCAGCAGGACTGCTCTGCCTGTGGCTCCGCGTCCCCCTGCCTCGCTTCGTTCAGACGGCGGTGCGGCAGATGGCCGCTGTGTCAACGCCCATGATGCTGTTTCTGCTGGGTGCCTTCTTCCGTTTTGACGCGCTGTCCCGTTACCGCAAACAGGTAGTTTTAGGCGCGTCCATGAAGCTGCTGGTCATGCCCGCTATCTTCCTGACGCTGGGCTACTGCCTTGGCTTCCGGGGTATGGAATTTGCGGCGCTGCTGGGTGTGTTCGCCACCTCTACCGCCGTTTCCTCCTTTGCCATGACCCGCCAACTGGGCGGCGATGTGGAGCTTTCCGGCGCGCTCATCGTTGTCACCAGCACTCTTTGCCCCTTTACGCTGTTCCTCTGGTGTTTCCTGTTCAAGTCTCTGGGCGCATTTTAAGCAAATTTCTTTTCCGCTCTCCAGCAGTTTTTTCGAGAGAAATCCCCCAGTTTCCACAAAAGTGGGACATCTTTTTGTGCAGTTTGACCGTCTTTTGTTCAGCAATTGCAAAATTGCTTCTGTGTTTTTTCTCTGCGAACGGTTTTAAAATCGCTTCAAATTGTTCCACGGCTGTTTTTCATGCTCTGTCAGAAACAAATCGGCGTCAAAATTACTGGTACTTTTCACCGAATTGACGCAGTTGTGCATTCTGGATTAGAGTGTTACCAGCGGTACACCCCAAGGAACGGGTTTCCGTCTGGCGGTGCGTACCGCATGGTCCATTTTGTACCATCATATTTTTAGGAGGAAAGTTATGAAAAAGTTTTGGTCTTTGCTTCTCTCTGTCGCAATGGTCGCATCTCTGGCCGCCTGCGGCGGCAGCAGCTCCGGCGGTTCCACCAGCGGCGATGCCGCCAACACCGGTGACTCCGCCAACACCGAGGCGGTCCACTTCAAGCTGAGCCATCCCTCTGCTGAGGGCGGCCCCTATGACCTGATGAGCAAGAAGTTTGCTGAGCTGGTCGAGGAGAAGTCCGGCGGCAAGTACGTCATCGACATCTTCGCCGCAAACGCTCTGGGCTCTCAGGAAGAGGTTCTGGACGCCGTTTCTCTGGGCACTCTGGATCTGGCTGTTACTTCCGATGACATTCTGGCCAAGTACGCTCCCGAGTGGGGCTATGTGGGCCTGCCCTTCCTGTTCGATGACGTTGATGACGTTGATGAGAACCTCAACGGTGAGCTGGGCGCTTACCTCTCCGGCAAGCTGGAGGATAAGGGGATGTTCGTTATCTCCTTCTTCGAGAACGGCTTCCGTAACATCACCGCCAACAAGGAGATCAATACTCCTCAGGATCTGGCCGGTCTGAAGATCCGCGTCATGACCAACGAGCCTCTGCGCGCCATGTTCACCAACGCCGGCGCCGTTGTCACCAACGTGTCCTTCTCCGAGCTGTATCAGGCTCTTCAGCTTGGCACCTGCGAGGCCGAGGAGAACCCCTTCGCCAACATCCGCGATAAGAAGTTCTACGAGGTCCAGAGCTATATGTGCGTGACCATGCACTCTCACACTGCTGAGCCTCTGGTCATGTCCAAGGAGCTGTTCGACAGCCTGTCTGCTGAGGATCAGGCCATGTTCCAGGAGGCCGGTCTCGAGGCTTCCAAGTGGGCTTATCAGCATGCTAAGGATACCGACGCTGAGAACCGCGAGTATCTGGAGGGCCAGATGACCGTTATCGATCCCGATCGTGAGCTCTGGAAGGAGTTCGCTGCCGAGACCAACGCTTCTTACGAGGCTAACTACACCGAGGCTGCCGCTCTGAAGATCTGAGCTCGGTCCGTACATTTTTCAAGCATTCCATCGCATTATATCGCAGAGTAGAATAGAGAGATAGCCTTGCGGGATACGTGTAGGCGCGCCTATACGTATCCCGCAAGCATTTATGGACAATCCAACCAAAAGGAAAGTAGGTATCGTATGTATAACGGCTTGGTCAAGTTTAATACCGGCATCACCAAGGTATACAACGTCATCATGATGATCCTCCTTGGCCTGATGAGCATTTGGACGCTCTTTGAGGTCATTTTCCGGGAGGCCGGCGTGAGTGTGCCCTGGCTTGAGGAATTTACGATTTATGCGTTCAGCTGGCTGACCTATTTCGGCGCCGCCAACGTGCTTCGCAACGATGGTCACCTGAGCGTGACCGCTATCACCGGCATCATTGAAAAGAAAAGTCCCAAGGCCCGCAAGGCTTTAGCTATCATTACTTACATCATCGTCGCGGTCTTCTGCTGCATCGTCTGCTATTATTCTACCATGATGGTGATTAAGTATAATAACACCGGCTCCACCACCACTAACATCCGTTGGATCAAGATGAGCTGGGTCTTCTTCCAGATTCCCCTGAACTACATTGTGTACATTCTGTTTGAGATCGAAAAAATCTGGGGCGTTGCCACCGGAAAGCGGGAGGTAAAGTAATATGCTGGTAATTGTTCTGCTGGTCAGCTTCTTCCTGCTGCTGTTCATCGGTGTCCCCATTTCTTTCGCCCTGTCCATTTCCTCCTTCACGGCGGTTATGACCACAGGCGCAATCCCCGTTATCAATCTGGTGCAGAAAACGTTCCGCGCCATCGACTCCTTCACCCTGCTGGCAATCCCCTTCTTCGTGTTTGCCGGTAACGTTATGGCCCGCGGCGGCGTTTCCAAGCGCCTGACCGATATGGCCGCAACGCTGGTGGGCCGGATGCCCGGCGGCCTTGCTCACGTGGCAACGCTGTCCTCCACCTTCTTCGGTGCTATCTCCGGTTCCGCCCCCGCTACCACCTCCGCTATCGGCGCCGTTATGGTGCCCGAGATGGAGAAGCGCAACTACGATAAGGCCTTCACCGCCGCTGTGGTCGCCGCCTCCGGTACCATCGGTCTGATCATCCCCCCCAGCAACACCATGGTTATGTACGGCACGCTGGCAAACGCCTCCGTCGGTAAAATGTTCATCGGTGGCGTCGGCCCCGGCCTGCTGATGACCGCAGTCATTATCATCATCAACTATGTCATTTCCAAGAAGCGCGGCTATGTCGGTACCGAGCGTGTCACTGCCAAGGAGGTCGCCACCGCTTTCAAGAACGGTATCTGGGCTCTGCTGATGCCCGTCATTATTCTGGGCGGTATCTATTCCGGTCTGTTCACCCCCACCGAGGCTGCTGCCATCGCTGTGTTCTACGGCATTATCGTCAGCGCCTTCGTGTATCGCAACATGGGCTGGAAGGACTTTATCCATGTGCTGTCTGCTTCCGCCTCCTCCACCGCTTCCATTCTGTTCCTTGTGGCAAACGCCCACATCTTCAGCTATCTGCTCTCCAGTGAGCAGATTCCGCAGAAGCTCGCTATCCTGATGACCAGCCTGACCACCAACCCCACCATGATCATGTTCCTGATTATGATCGTGCTGCTGATTGCCGGCTGCTTCCTCGATAACGCCGTGGCCGTTATTCTGCTGACCCCCATCTTCGTCAACGTGGTTCAGGCCATGAACATCGACATCTGCTACTTCGGCGTGTTCCTGGTGTTCGTGCTGGCTATCGGTCAGGTTACGCCTCCTGTGGGCCTGTGCCTGTTCGTTGCCTGCGATATCGGCAAGGTCTCTATTGAGAAGATCAGCCGCGAAGTTCTTCCCTATGTGGGCGGTCTGATCGTCACCGCAATTCTGTTGGTGCTCTTCCCCCAGATCGTCACCTGGCTGCCCAGCCTGACGGGTTTGTAATCGAAGGGACTTCCAAGCAAAAAAATACAGAGGATCGTTCGATCCTCTGTATTTTTTTGCTTTCCAATACCTTTGGCCGAGAAATATGCGCCGGCAGGCGCGTATCCCCCGGTAATTTTCTCTCTGCTTCGCGTGTGTCAGCCCGCCTGCGGCTTAAGGGTAAAAACCACCTGCAATCCATCGCCGACCGGTGTATGCGGCTAAGGCTGGCTGGCAGAGCACCCGCAGGCAGAGCGCACAAGAATATGAGCGCAGACTGCTTTTGTCTCCGCCTTTGGCGGACATTTGCGTGATGAACGCTCATGCCACAAAAATTGACTGGTAAAATTTCATAAAATTATTGCGGACGTATGGACATTTTATCCGCTGCGGTGTATATATGTATACAGATATACAATCTTGCAGGAGAACCTGCCGGGAAGGAGACCGCTATGCTTGAATTATCATCAAAAACAAATCTGCTGGAAGAAAATGACTACCGTTACTCCCTTCAGGATGTAAAGGACCCGGTGCTGTACCGGGATGTATACAACTACGATGAGGTCCCCAAGGTGGCCTTCAACCACCGGCGGGTGCCCATGTCCATGCCGGCAGATATCTGGATCACCGACACCTCTTTCCGGGACGGTCAGCAATCCATGAACCCCTACACCCCGGAGCAGATCGAGCACCTGTTCAAGCTCCTGAGCAAGCTGGGCGGGCCCTACGGCCTTATCCGGCAAACGGAGTTCTTTATTTACAGCAAGCGGGACCGAGAGGCCATTGAGCGCTGTCAGGCGCTGGGGCTGCGGTTCCCGGAGATCACCACATGGATTCGCGCCACGCGGGAGGATTTCCGCATGGTAAAGGACCTTGGCATCAAGGAAACCGGAATTCTCGTTTCGTGCAGCGACTATCACATCTTCAAGAAAATGCAGATGACCCGTCGACAGGCGCTGGACTATTACCTTGCCACGGTGAAGGATGCCTTCGATGCCGGCGTCATGCCCCGGTGCCATCTGGAGGACATTACCCGTGCGGATTTCTACGGCTTTGTAGTCCCCTTTGTCAATGAGCTGATGGAGCTGTCCCGGGAGGCCGGGATTCCCGTCCGCATCCGGGCCTGCGACACCATGGGCTACGGCGTGCCCTACACAGAGGTAGCCCTGCCCCGCAGTGTTCCGGGTATTATTTACGGCCTGCAGCACTACTCCGGCGTCGAGAGTGAATATCTGGAATGGCACGGCCACAATGACTTCTATAAGGCGGTCTCCAACGCCGCTACCGCATGGCTGTACGGTGCCAGCGGCGTCAACTGCTCCATGCTGGGCATCGGCGAGCGCACCGGCAACGTGCCGCTGGAGGCCATGGTATTTGAATACGCCTCTCTGCGGGGTTCTCTGGATGGCATGGACCCCACCGCCATTACGGAGATCGCGGATTATTTCGAGCGCGAGATCGGCTACCGCATCCCGCCCATGACGCCGTTTGTGGGCCGGAACTTCAACGTCACCCGGGCGGGCATTCACGCCGACGGGCTTTTGAAGGACGAGGAGATCTACAACATTTTCAACACGGAGAAGCTGCTGGACCGTCCCGCCGCTGTGGCGGTGAGCAAGACCTCCGGCCTTGCCGGAATCGCCTACTGGATCAACCAGAACTACCGCCTGAAGGGCGAACGTCAGCTCAACAAGCACGATGCGCTGGTGGAAAAGCTGAAGGACTGGGTGGACGCCCAATACGCCGGGGGCCGCACCACCGCCCTTTCCAATGAGGAGCTGGAGGGAAAAATCGCGGAGCTGTCCGGCGGGGCCTTGAAGTCCAAGTATTAAGATAGGAGCGCAGTACCATGATGAGAGATCACAAGCCTGTTTCCATTGCGGATCAGGTGTTTGAGCAGTTGGAGCGGGATATTCTCTCCGGGAAATACCCGCAGGGAGAGGTGCTCAGCGAGCTGCGGCTGTCCGGAGAGCTGGGCGTCAGCCGGACGCCCATCCGGGAGGCTGTCCGCCGCTTGGAGCAGGAGCATATTTTGGAGGACACCAGCCGTGGCATGGTGGTAGTCGGCATCTCCCGGGAGGATATGCTGGACATCTACGAGATTCGCCAACGGCTTGAGGGCATCGCCGCAGAGCGTGCGGCGGTTGCCATCTCCGATGACACCCTCCGGGAGATGAAGGAAACGCTGGGCCTTCAGAAGTTCTATATTGAAAGTGAGCGGGAGCCTGGGGAAAACTCCGACCAGATCAAAAATCTGGATTCCCGGTTCCATGAGCTGCTGTACCAAAGCTGCGGCAGCCGCCCCTTTACCGATACCCTCATCTCCCTGCATAAGAAGATCATCAAATACCGCAAGGCGTCCATTACAAAGCACAGCCGCGCGGTACACGCGCTGGAGGAGCACACCGCCATCTATACCGCGCTGGCGGCGCACGATGGCAAGGCCGCGGCAGAGGCCGCCCTGCGCCATGTGGCCAACGCCCGGGCCAACATCGCCGGAATTACGCAGAAGGGGGAAAACTGATATGGGAAAGAGCCTGACGCAAAAGCTCATCGAAGCGCATCTTGTGAGCGGCAGCACGGAGCCGGGCGCCGAGGTGGCTCTGCGAATCGACCAGACACTGACGCAGGACGCCACCGGTACCATGGCCTATCTGGAATTTGAGTCCATGGGAATTGACCGGGTGCGGACAAAGCGGTCTGTCGCCTACGTGGACCACAACACACTGCAATCCGGCTTTGAAAACGCCGATGACCACCGCTATATTCAGACCGTTGCCGCAAAGCACGGCATCTGGTTCTCCCGTCCCGGCAACGGCATCTGTCATCAGGTCCATCTGGAGCGCTTCGGCGTTCCCGGAGAGACCCTGATTGGCTCCGACAGCCACACCCCCACCGCTGGCGGCATCGGGATGCTGGCCTTCGGCGCCGGCGGTATGGATGTGGCCGTGGCCATGGGCGGCGGCGCGTACTACATCAATATGCCGAAGGTCATCCGGGTGGAGCTCACCGGCACGCTGCGGCCCTTTGTCACCGCCAAGGACATCAGCCTTGAGCTGCTGCGTATCCTCTCCGTCAAGGGCGGTGTGGGCCATGTCATCGAGTGGGGCGGCCCCGGCATTGCCAGTCTGTCCGTGCCGGAGCGTGCCACCATCACCAATATGGGAACGGAGCTGGGCGCTACCACCTCTATTTTCCCCTCTGATGAGGTGACCCGCGCCTTTTTAAAGGCACAGGGCCGGGAAGCCGATTTTACCCCCCTTGCCGCCGATTCGGACGCGGATTATGACCGGGTCATTTCCATTGACCTTGATACGCTGGAGCCGCTGATTGCCTGTCCCCACATGCCGGACAATGTTGTTACCGTCCGCAGCCTGAAGGGCACCAAGGTGGATCAGGTCTGCATCGGCTCCTGCACCAATTCCTCTCTGTACGATATGCTCAAGGCCGCCGCCATGCTGAAAGGAAAAACCGTTGCCCCCACCGTCAGTATGTCCGTCTCCCCCGGCTCCCGGCAGGTATTGACCATGCTGGCCGACTGCGGCGCGCTGTCGGATATTCTGTCCTCCGGCGTGCGGCTGCTGGAATGTGCCTGCGGCCCCTGCATCGGCATGGGCTTCTCCCCCAACTCCGGCGGCGTGAGCCTGCGGACCTTCAACCGCAATTTTGAGGGGCGCAGCGGTACCGCCGATGCCAAGGTCTATCTGGTATCCCCGGAAACGGCTGTGGCCTCTGCCCTCACCGGCGAGATCACCGACCCTCGCGATCTGGGACTGGACGCCCTTCATGTGGAGATGCCCGACCACTTCCTCATTGATGACAGTGCCGTGCTGGCCCCTGCCTCCCCGGAGGCCGCCGGGGAGGTGGAGGTTCTGCGGGGGCCGAATATCAAGCCCTTCCCGCAGGGAACACCTGTTGGGGACAGCATCACCGCCGAGCTGACGCTGAAGGTCGGCGACAATATCACCACAGACCATATCATGCCCGCCGGAGCCAAAATTCTGCCCTACCGCTCCAACATCCCCAAGCTCTCGGAATTTTGCTTTGCCGTATGTGACAAGAGCTTTTCCCAGCGGGCCAAGGAGGCCGGTCAGAGCATCATCGTGGGTGGCAGCAACTACGGACAGGGCTCCTCCCGGGAGCACGCGGCGCTGGTGCCGCTGTATCTGGGTGTCCGGGCGGTCATAGCCAAGAGCTTTGCCCGGATTCACGCCGCCAACCTTATCAACGCCGGTATTCTGCCTCTGACCTTTGCGGACCCGGCGGACTATGACCGGCTGACACAGGGCGAGACCCTGACGCTCACCGGCATTGACGCCGGTCTGGACAGCGGCGAAATGACGCTTCACGCCGGGAACCGCGCCATTCCCGTCCATGGCAGCTTTACAAAGCGGCAGGCCGCCATGCTGCGGGCCGGCGGGCTGCTGAGCTATACGAAGGAGGGAACCGACTGATGGCAGATTACGAAGCAATTCTCAATGATGCAGCAGCCCATTTCCGGGAGCTGCTGGCCCAGCAGCTCCAACGGCAGACGCGGATGGAGCAGGGCGAGCCTGCCAAGGATTTTTCCAAAATGGAGCACATCGTTATCGGCCTCATTCCCGGCGACGGAATCGGCCCCATCATCATGACGCAGGCCCGGCGGGTCCTGGAACGTCTGCTGGCGGCGGAGCTTCGGAGTGGACGGGTAGAGCTGCGCGATATTGAGGGCCTGACCATTGAAAACCGCACGGCACAGGGGAAGGCCATCCCCGATGACGTTCTATCCACCATCAAAGCCTGTGATGTGCTTTTGAAAGGCCCCACGGAGACTCCCAAGGGCGGCACGCTGGAAAGCGCCAACGTGGCCATGCGCCGGGAGCTGGACCTCTACGCCAATGTGCGGCCTGTCTCCGTCCCGGAGGCGGGCATTGACTGGACCTTCTTCCGGGAAAATACCGAGGGCGAATACGCCCTTGGGAGCCGGGGCATTGAAATTCCCGGCAAGCTGGCCATGGATTTCAAGGTCACAACGGACGCCGGAACCCGGCGCATTGCCAGAGCGGCCTTCGCCTTTGCCCGCGCCAACGGAAAAACCAACGTAGCTATTGTCACCAAGGCCAATATCATGAAGAAAACCGATGGCAGCTTCTCCCGAATCTGCCACGAGGTCGCGGCGGAGTACCCGGAGATCACCGCCGAGGACTGGTACATCGACATCATGACCGCCAACCTGGTGAACCCGGAAATCCGCAGCAAATTTCAGGTATTTGTACTGCCAAATCTCTACGGCGACATCATCACAGATGAGGCCGCACAAATTCAAGGCGGCGTCGGTACCGCCGGCAGCGCCAACACCGGCAGCCGGTACGCCATGTTTGAGGCCGTGCACGGCACCGCTCCCCGGCTCA
This sequence comes from Neopoerus faecalis, assembly GCF_029218125.1. Taxonomy (NCBI): domain Bacteria; kingdom Bacillati; phylum Bacillota; class Clostridia; order Eubacteriales; family Oscillospiraceae; genus Neopoerus; species Neopoerus faecalis. Next base: position 81,646 of record NZ_JARFXX010000001.1, read on the forward strand.
TTGCCGACGGAGAGGGGGATTACGCCAATCCCTCCAGCATCCTGAAGGCGGCGGAGCTGCTGTTGCGGCACATTTCCATGGCTGACAAGGCCGACCGCCTTGCCGCCGCCATGCACCTGTGCACGGAAACGGAGCGCCGCGTGGTCATGACCGGTCACCGGGATGGAGCCTCCTGCGCCGAATTCGGCGATTATCTGCTAAAGAAGCTGTAACGCTTTTCTAAATAAAGCAAGGACCGTGAACAGCCGTTCACGGTCCTTGCTCTATTTTTGCTTATTCCTCGTTATTCAGCAGCTCTGCCACCGTGCGGCGGTAAATTTCGCCGCAGTTTTTCACCTGCCACGCATAGCCGTACTCATTATCGCCGTGCATATTGCCGCCGGAGGGGCCGAACGTGACCGTGGGAATCCCCAGCGTCACCGCAAGAATGTTGGAATCGCACACCGAAGCATCGTAAGCACAGGGAAGGTCCTCACCCGTCACAGCCCGGAACTGCGCCTGCAGCGTCCGCACCAGCCGGTGATCCTCCTCCAGCGCAAAGGACTGCATATAGGGAGACTTCCGGGGCTTGAGCCGGACATCTACCTTGCCCTCCAGTCCCAGCTCCCGGGCCGCGCCCAAAATCTGGTCGATACAGGTCTTGTCCGTTTCGCCGGGGACCACGTAGCGGTCCACAAAGATATAGCACCGCTCCGGCACCACCAGCGTACCGGGATCTCCGCCCTCCATGTACCGCACGCACCACGTTCCGTGCTTGAGATGGGGATGCTGAAGGGTCGGCAGGGCCTCGATAGCGGCGGCCAGTCTGCCGCCGGAGATCAGCGCGTTCTCGCCCACCTCCGGGTAATGGCTGGCATGGGCCGTTTGTCCGTGGACCGTCACCTCAAAGCTGTACCGGCCCCGGAAGCCCACCGCCACATTATCGTAGCGGCACTCGCCCATAATGGCGTAATTGGCGTGAATCACATCCTCCGCCACCAACTGATAGCTGCCCTTGCTCAGCCCCTCCTCGTCCGCCACGAAGCAGGCGAGAATCTTGCCCCTGAAAGTGTCTCGATGAGCGGCATAGTAGGTCAGGGTCTCTAAAATAGCGGCAAGTCCGCCCTTCATGTCCATAGCCCCCCGGCCGTATACCTTTCCATCGATCTCCGTGGGTACGAAGGGGTCGGTATCCCAGCGGTCGGAGACGCCCACGGTATCCAAATGGCCAATAAGCAGCACCGTCTTGCCGGGGCGTCCGCTGTCCAGCACGGACCAGAGGGAGGGCCGCTCCCGGGCAGTATCCTCGTCAAAATAGCTGTAGTGCGGATCCATGCCGATCTCCCGAAGGACGTTTGCCACATAATCCGCCATGGCGGCCTCATGACCGTTGACGGAGTTAATGGAAATCATATCATACCAGCGCTGTAAAATGCGTTCCATTGTCAGTTTTCCTCCTTCGCCCGCGCGGTGCCGATGCCCGTCACGGCATAGATCACAGAAAATACGATAGACAGCCACAGCATCGGCGCATAGGGTAAAAAGGCCAGATTTCCGATACCCAGCGTTGTGGCCGTATAGGACCCAGTGGTGGACCATGACACCAGCGGCGCAAGGCCCGTGCCGGTATCCAGCAGGGTACGCATCAGGTTCTTACGGTCCAGACCATACTCCGGATAAAGGTCCTTCACCATGCCGCCCACCACCGGATAGGAGACATAGTACGCGCCAGTGATGGTAAAGAACACCGCGTGCAGAAGCAGCACGCCGAGGGACATGGTGCGGGAGCTCTTTGCCACCCGGCGCACAAAGGCCAGCAGCACATCCACCACACCGGCGGTACGCAGCGGCGCGCCGAAGATACCGGCGGCGATGAGCAGACCGATGGTAGAGAGCATGGAGGTAAAGCCGCCCCGGTTCAGCATGGAGTTTACCACATCGGAGCCGGACTCCACGGAAAAGCCGCTGTACATCACCGTCAGGATGTCCTTCAGGCTCTCGCCCTGAAATACCATCGCCAGCACGGCGCCCACAGCGATGCCTGCTACAAACGTGGGAATGGTGGGCTTCTTCAGCAAGATCAGCGCCACAACCACCGCCACAGGCAGCAGCAGCACCGGGCTGAGCCAGAACTCGGCGGAGACGGTAGCGAGGATATCCTCATACACCTGACCGCCCACCGTGCCGCCGGCAAACCGCAGACCGTAGAGGAAGAAGAACACTAAAGAAATGAGATAGGCCGGGCCGGTGGAGATGAGCGCGTGGCGGATGCCCTCCATCAGCGGCACCTCACAGACTGTGGCGGTAATGACCGGGGAATCGGACAGGGGGGAAATCTTATCGCCGAAGAAGGCGCCGGTGCATACCGCGCCGGCAGCCGCCGGCAGCGGCACACCCAAGCCCTGTGCCACACCCATGCAGGCCACGCCCACAGTAGCCAGCGTACCCCAGGAGGTGCCTGCCATGGTGGACATCAGCGTACAGAGAATGCACACCACCGGCAAAAACAGGCCCGGCGTCAAAACCTTCATACCGTAGTAAATCATCACCGGCACCGTGCCGCTGGCCATCCACACACCCACTAAAACGCCTACGGACAGCAAAATTAGAATTGCCACGATCATGGAGGACACCGTTTCCTTGATGCCCTGCTGCAGCTCCGCATAGGGGATGCCGAAGCACCATGCCATCAGGCACATGATCACACCGTCCAATGCCAAAACGATGCGGTTGTTCAGCTTCATCACCAGCAGCCCCGCAATGATCACGGCGATGCCGACAAGCAGCATCCATGCCGCCTGCCACGGTCTTACGATTCTCTTGTTTTCCATCTTGGTCATCCTTTCTCTTTTGACCGAAATTGAATTGAAAAAGGATAACAAAAAAGCTATGATCCCCGTGGAGATCATAGCCGGAACACCTGTTTTTTCCGCAAGACCCAATGGCTGCGGCGAAACGGTGGTCTGATAGCGCTCCACAAATGTGGCAGTCCGGCGGATATTCTCCGACGGCCCAGGTGATCGCCCCTCAGGCAAAGCAACGACCCTTCGGCGGCTTGCCCTTTCCCTCCGGCGGATGCCTGTCCTTGGCTCCGGGGGTACTCTTGCGCGCCGCGCCTCTATCCTCGTTCAATTTCTGTTAAGATACCACGTTCTTCCAGTAATTACAAGTGTTTTCGCGCTATTTCCTCAATTTAAGCGTTTACCACAAAAAAAATCAGGCCGCAGCTACCTTTTCTTGGAAAACACCCCGGTACGGCTGACCGTACCGGGGTGTTCTCTCACTTTTTCATTTTCCAAGCTATATCTCGGAAGGCGTTCTGCCGAAGGTAATCTTCCGATTTTTTACGTTCAGTTTCCGTCCCCGGCAAGGTCAAGCCGCTATTGTCGGACACACTACGGTATTAGGCCGCTGCAATTACGGGAAAGTCACTTCATAAACTCTCCCTGCAGCTCAAACGCATGATTCATGGGGCCGGAGCCGTGCCCCAAGTCCAGCATAGCCGCCAGCGCCCCGGAGATGTACGCCTTGGCCCGCTCCACGGCCTCATCCAGTCCATAGCCCTTGGCCAGATTGGAGGCAATGGCGCTGGAGAGGGTGCAGCCGGTACCATGGGTATTGGGATTATTGATGCGCTTGCCCCGAAACCATTTTCCCACACCATGACGCCACAGCAGATCATCGGCGTCATTGATCTGATGGCCGCCCTTGCACAGTACGGCGCAGCCGTACCGCTCACTGATGCTCTTTGCGGCGGTCTCCATGCCTGTTGCGTCCGTGATGGACAGTCCAGAGAGGATTTCCGCCTCTGGAATATTGGGGGTCAGCACCTCTGCCATAGGCAGCAGCCTGGCCAGTGCTTCCATGGCATCCGACCGCAGGAGCTTTGCCCCGGAGGTGGCCACCATCACCGGGTCCACCACGATATGCTTTGCGCCGTACTGCTTCAGCTTCTCCGCGATCACTGTGATGAGCTCCGCAGAGGAGACCATGCCGATCTTCACGGCGTCCGGGAAAATATCAGTAAAAACAGCGTCCAGCTGCTCACCCAAAAAATAGGGTGTGGACTCCAAAATATCTGTGACGCCGGTAGTATTCTGGGCGGTCAGGGCCGTAACAGCACTCATGGCATAAACGCCGTTCGCCATCATGGTCTTGATATCCGCCTGAATCCCGGCGCCTCCGCTGGAATCGCTTCCGGCAATGGTCAACGCTGTTTTCATCTAAATACTTCCTTTCTTTTTACAGCACGGTTTTACAACGCAATACAAGGTGGTGCCCCCCATGTACCGCCTGAACATAGGGTAAGTCCCTATCATCAATTGATAAGGGCAAATATGCTTTCCAGCGGCCTAAATAGCCGCTGATTTTGTCATTGTCCTTGGCTTGCGCCAGCAAGCCTTCGTCCGCTTCCGCATCAGCGCCCATTTTTGCTCGCTGGAAGGTCCTTCGGAGTTTTTCGGGATCGGAAACGGCGGCTCAGCGAGGCTGACGAAGCAGCCGGGCTGCCGCCCGGCAATGAGGAAAACGAAGCTGGATGTTGTTTCAGTTCCGAAAAACCGTGTTTGCCCTTATCAACTGATGGTACCAACTTTTGATTTAGTTACAGTTATTGAGTGCGGGCCAATACGCCGGGAAAGCGGCCAACTCTGTCAGATAGACCTCCGCCGCCTGCCGCAGCCCCGCCTGATCCGGCTCGCCCTGTCCGTCATAAACACCCACGGTCCTGTAGCCCGCCGCCTTGGCGGTTTGCATCGCATAGAGGGAATCCTCAAATACCAGCGTTTCCGCCGGGACTGTTCCCAGCGCAACCGCCGCCCGGTGGTAAATCGTCGGGGCGTGCTTGCTCTCCCCTATCTCTGTAGTGGTCAGTATCGTTTTGAGATAGGGCCGCAGGCCCAGCCGTGTCAGCGCCCGCTCTACATGATTCCGGGGGCTGGAGGTCGCTGCCGCCATGGGGATACCCCGCCGGGAGAAAAATTGCAGCAGTTCCTCCGCACCGGGCTTGGCCGGGACCTCATAGCCGTAATAATCCGCCAGCAGCGCGGCAATTCCGTCCCATATTTCCACTTCACCTTCCGGCAGAGAATAATGGGTCTTCAGATAAGCCGCTCCCTGCTCCATGCTCATGGCAAACAGCACCTCCCCAAGGCCCGGTGCTGGACTGATGCCCCGCGCCCGCAGATACCGGGCGCCTAAATCCCTCCAGATTCCCATGGAGTCCAGCAGCACTCCATCCAGATCAAAGATGGCTCCCCGAATCATGCCCGCAGCATAGCCTCTGCGGCGGCTTTCAGCTCCTCTGCGGCGGACTTGATATTCTTTGCGGCGTAAATGGCGCTGATGACCGCCACACCGCAGATGCCGCTGCCTGCCAGCTTGGCCACATTCTCCTGAGAAATGCCGCCGATGGCCACCACTGGAATCGATACGGCGGCGCAGATGTCCTTCAGTGTCTCATAGGGGAGCTCCTGCACATCGGCCTTGGAGCCGGTGGGGAACATCGCGCCCACTCCGAGATAGTCCGCGCCGTGCTTCTCTGCCAGCAGCGCCTCCTCTACCGAGTGGGCGGAAACGCCGATGATCTTGTCCGGCCCCAGCTTGGCCCGGACGTCCAGCGCCTCCATATCGCTCTGGCCCACATGGACGCCATCTGCGCCCATGGCCCTTGCAATGTCCACATTATCATTGACGATAAAGGGGACATGACGCTCCCGGCATAGGGCCTGAAGCGCTCTGGCCTCCTCTAAAAACGCTCCCTCCTCCAATGTCTTTTCACGGAGCTGGAGCATGGTCACACCACCGTCCAGACTCTCCCGGACCACCTCCAGCAGTGTACGTCCGTTCAGCCAGTGACGGTCCGTTACGGCATAGAGCAGCAGATCGCGTTTATCAAGCTTCATACCTGACGCCTCCATCAAAATAAAAATGCGGATATGCCGCAAAGACATATCCGCATTGCCTTCAAACGTGTCAGCAACGGCATCTCCCTACGTTGGCATGATTCAAATCAGGTTCCGGGTCTGGGCGCTGCAGCCCACTCTCAGCCCGCTCGCGCAAGCTCCCCTGTTGACAGTAGCCATCATAGCACGTTCCGCCGCAGATTACAACATTTTTCCATAGAAAGCGTACCGAAAGGGCCCGGGTTTCCCCGGACCCTCAGCTTGGCAAAAAATTTTGCCAAGCTGAGTCCAATTTTCAAAACATGCAGGACACCCTTCTTTGGTTTCCCGCGCACACCCTTCCTTACCGCCTCGGAAAAGCTGCTGTTTCTTCCGGCAGCTTCAGGGCCCGGGTTTCCCCGGACCCTTTCGGCGATTGCTTTATTCAATTTTACTTACCCAGCATGATGTTGAGAATCTCGATATCGGTCTCCTTCATGCCGTCCCGGCCCATGCGGCCCACGCTGCGGATGGTATCCTCAACGTTATCCTTCACCAGACCCTCGCCGGGCTGGAACACGTGCTCACCCCGGGCCATTTCAAGACCCAGCAGAGCACACTCCACCGCAGCGGCGATCTTGGCGGCGCAGGAGGACTTTGCACCGTCGCACACCATGCCGCCGATGGTGGCAATGGCATTGGTGATGACGCTGCAGATCACCTCATAGGATTCGCCCAGCATATAGGCGATACCCACCGCAGAGGCGCAGGCGGCGCTGGTAGCGCCGCAATAGGCGGAAAGGCTGCCAATGTACTTCTTCTGGTGCACGGAAATGAGGTTTGCCACCACCAGAGCGCGGCGGACCTTCTCATCGTCAATATGGTATTCCTTGGCGTACTCGAGAATGGGCATCGTGACGGTAATGCCCTGATTGCCGCTGCCGGAGTTGATAACCACCGGCAGCGCACAGCCGCCCATCCGGGCATCGCTGCCGGCGGCGGCAGCGGCACGCGCACGAGTACGGAGGTCATTGCCGTGCTGCAGCAGCACACGGCCTACCTCGGCGCCATAGGGATTTTTCAAGCCTTCCTGAGAGATAGCGGAGTTCATTTGAATCTGACGATCCAGCAGTTCCTTCACATCCTCCATCCGCACTTCATCGGCGAATTCCAGAATGCCCTTAATGGTCAGCAGGGACCGGTCGCCCTTCTTGGTGTTGGCGGAGCTGTCCTGCTTGGCGGACACCAAAACGGTATCGTCCTTCTGCAGCAGCGTCACATTATTGTGGTGATCCTTGATCTGCGCCGTGACAGTATGGCCCTCCGCATCCTTGAGATGCACTTCCACAAAGAGGTTCTCAACGCCCTTGGCCAGTTGGCAGGTGCAAAAGCCCTCGGCAATGAGCTTCCGGGCCTTCTCCACATCCTCCGGCGTCACGCTCTGCAAAACCTCCAGTTCACGGTCGGAATCACCACCCACAATTCCCAGAACGGCCGCCACGGCAATGCCGCGCTGACCCTGAGAATTGGGAACCACAACGCCCATCACGTTCTTCACAATGTTGCCGCTGCACAGGACCTCGCAGGATACAGGCTCACTTCCCAGCGTCTTGCGTGCCAGTGCGGACACAAAGGCGATCGCGATGGGCTCTGTACACCCCATAGCGGCGATGAGTTCTTCCTTGAGAATCTCTACACAGTTGTCATACAATTTTTTCTCCATAACTACCCCTCCAAGGCTTTGTTATTCTCCATACAAAACCGCCTTGCATATCTTCAAGACGAGTGTGGACATAAATCTGCATTTTCTCTCAATTTCCGTCTTTATCATAGCACACCCCCCATGGAAACACAAGCCGCGCCCCCTTCAATTTCGACGAATATTTCTGGTAATTTGCCAAAGCACGTGCCGCTCGATTTTTCATAATTTCCAGTTCTTTGGGCATACTGCTTCCAAAACCGTTTTCAGGGAGGAATGTCTATGAACGGCAAGCGGATAGGACGGCGTACCGTGGCCCTGCGGACACCGCCCTCGGTGCTGTCCTTTGCCAATATCGGCGGGCGGATGGAGGGGCAGGGACCGCTGGCAAAATACTTTGACGAGCTGTGCGAGGACTCGTTTTTTGGAGAAAAAACATGGGAAAAGGCAGAGTCAGCCATGCAGGAACGGGTACTGCGGCGGGCGCTGGAGCAGGCGGGCCTTGCGCCGGACGAGCTGGACTATGTGCTGGCGGGTGACCTTTTGAACCAGTGCATCGGCTCCTCCTTCGGTCTGCGGGACTTCAGCATTCCCTTTTTCGGGCTATACGGCGCCTGCTCCACCATGGGGGAATCTTTGGCGCTGGCGGCCATGCTCATTGACGGCGGCTTCGCCGAAAAGGCCGCCGCGCAGGCCAGCTCCCATTTCTGCACAGCGGAACGGCAGTACCGGATGCCAGTGCCCTATGGAAGCCAGCGGACGCCTACCACCCAATGGACTGCCACTGCCGCCGGGTGTACGCTGCTCTCCGCCCAAGGGCCGGGGCCGTATATCACCCATGTCACCTGCGGCAAAATCGTGGACAAGGGCATCACCGACCCCAACAACATGGGCGCGGCCATGGCCCCCGCCGCCTACGATACGCTCCGGGCCTACTTCTCCGATACCGGCACCGGCCCGCAGGACTATGACGCTATTTTCACCGGGGACCTCGGCGAGCTGGGCCACGGCATCGTCACGGATTTTTTCCGACAGGACGGTGTTGACCTCTCCAAAAACTATTTTGACTGCGGAATGCTGCTCTATGACCGGGAGGGGCAGGATATGCACGCTGGCGGCTCCGGCTGCGGCTGCTCCGCCGCTGTGTTCAACGGCTATATCCTCACAGGCTTAAAGCAGGGCCGCTGGCGGCGGGTGCTGTTTGCCCCCACCGGGGCGCTGCTCTCCCCCACCTCCAGCTTTCAGGGAGAATCCATTCCCGGTATCTGTCATTTGGTGTGCGTCAGCACAGAAAGGTAAAGCGATGGAATATCTGAAAGCATTTCTCTGCGGCGGCGTGCTCTGCGCTATCGGGCAGGTTCTCATTGACCGCACCCAGCTCACCCCCGCCCGTATCCTCACCGGCTATGTGGTGGCGGGCGTTGCGCTCAGCGCCGTGGGGCTGTACCAGCCCATTGCCGACTGGGGCGGTGCCGGGGCCACCGTACCCCTGACAGGCTTCGGTCACGCGCTGGCAAAGGGCGTTGCCAAGGCTGTTGCCGAAAAGGGCTGGCTGGGCGTTTTTACCGGCGGTCTCACCGCCACTGCCGGCGGAATCGCGGCGGCCGTGGTTTTCGGCGTACTGATGGCGCTGCTGTTCAAGCCCGGCGACAAGCGGTAGTCCACAGATGACAAAGCGGCAGGGCTGCGCCCTGCCACTTTGTCATCAAATTGTTGCTACTTTTCGCGGCCTTTCTGGTATACTGTATCTGATTTTCGACAGAAAGGATCTGTTTTCATGCGGTGTATTTCCGCTTTTCTTTTGTCATTGACGCTCGCGCTCTCCCTCACCGCCTGTTCCTCCGCCCCCAAGGCAGACACCTCCACACGGCCAGAGGAACCGCCTGCCGAAACCCCGGAGCCTGAAACTCCCGCGCAGACGGAGCCGGAACCCTACGTCATTTCCTCCCCCACCGTTGATCGGGGCACTGTGGACGGCGTGACCTACACGGCGTGGGACGGTATCGTGGAGCACCTCTTTTTCCACCCCGTTGTGGCCTATCCCGAGCTGGCCTTTGACGGCGATTCCCAGTCTGACGGAATCGATGACTGGATGGTAACAGTGGACGAGTATGACAAAATTTTGCAGAGCGTCTATGACCGGGGCTATGTTTTGGTGGACATAGGCGATGTGTGGAGCGAGAGCACGGACGCAAACGGTCAGCCGGTCATGGTCCGCAACACGCTGTACCTCCCGGAGGGCAAAAAGCCTTTGATTCTCTCCTATGACGATGTAAACTATTATGACTATATGCTCAAGGATGGCTTTACCTACAAGCTCATCATCGGGGACGATGGTCTTATCTGGAGCTATGGTCTGGACCCGCAGGGCAATGAGGTTGTCTCGCAGGATTTGGACGCTATCACCATTCTGGACAAGTTCGTCCGGGAGCACCCGGACTTCTCCCCCTTCGGTGCCAAGGGCAGCCTGAGCCTCACCGGCTATCAGGGCATTTTAGGCTACCGCACCAACACGGACACGAAGGTGTGGAATGATGAGCTGGAGGCCAACCGGCAGAAGGAGCGGGAGTCAGTGAAGCCCATCATCGCCGAGCTCAAGCGCACCGGCTGGACGTTCGGAAGCCATACATGGGGACATATCAATCTCTCGTCCTCCTCGCTGGAGCGGGTGCAGGCGGATACAAAGCGCTGGCTGGATGAGGTCGGCAGTCTGGTAGGCCCCACCACCATCCTCTACTATCCCCACGGCGCCCGACCGGACGGAGACGATGTAAAGCAGACCGGTCCTATTTTCAGGTATTTGCAGGAGCAGGGCTTTCGGGTCTTCGCCTCCGTCGGAATCAGCTCGTACTCCAAAATCAAAACCGACATCTGCGCCGTGATCTGTGACAGGCTTCACCCTGACGGGACCACCCTCCGTGGCAGCGATAAGGTCATCGGCTGGTACAGTCAGTTCTACGACGCCCGGGACATCATAGACTTGACCGTGCGCCCGGACCGGGGCGTGAAGTGGACGCCGAAAACCAATTAAAGCTGTGAAAGGAGAAGTAATATGAGTCTTGAAGAATTAAAGGCCGCCGCTGTAGCCATGCTGGACCGGGCCCATTGCCCTTATTCCCATTTTCCCGTTGGTGCGGCGCTGGAATGCGCCGATGGGACGGTATTTACCGGCTGCAACATTGAAAATGCCGTTTATCCGGTAGGCACCTGCGCCGAGCGCACCGCCATGAGCAAGGCTGTCAGCGAAGGACATACGGATTTTGTACGCATTGTCATCGCCGGACGCAGCAGCGATTACTGCTACCCTTGTGGGATGTGCCGCCAGTTTATGAAGGAGTTCGCGCCGGAAATGCAGGTCATCTGTCTCAACGGCAAGGGGGAGGCACTGGAGCTGACGCTCCGGGACCTGCTGCCCTACGGCTTTGACAGTACTTTCCTTCCGGGTGAGCAGTAATTCTTCGTAAAAACAATTTTAAACGAGGACAATAAAAGCAGGGCGCTGTGCGATGCACAGCGCCCTGCTTTTTCTGAATTTTTCAAACCGTGAGCTGATCAGCCCTGATTGCCGAAGTAGTAGTTGAAGATATCCCACGGATTGCTGTAATAGCCATTGCCGCCGTTATAGGAGCCGTTGTTGGAATTGCTGTTATTGTTCTGGCTCTGCTGGGACTGGCTGTTGTTGTCCGTGGCCTGATCCGCAGGCACGGCGCCCCACGTCACGGAGACGTCCTGCTGCTTACCGTCACGGTAAATGGTGAACGTGGATTCATCACCGGCGGAGTACTTCTTCTTCAGGGCCACCAGGTCCTGATAGGAGTCCACATCCGTACCGTCAATCTTCATGATAACATCGCCCATCTTGAGACCCGCTTTGTCAGCGGCGCTGCCATCCTCCACGGAGTAGATGAACACGCCCTTGGTAACATCATAGCGATACTGGGCGGCCATCTGCTCATTCATGGTGCCGGGGGTGATGCCAAGATATGCCTTGTTGCTGACATAGCCGTTGGTCATGATATCCTGAATCATAGCCGCCACATCGTTGATAGGGATGGCGAAGCCCAGACCCTCAACGCTCTGGCTGGCGTAGCTGGAATACTTGGCGGACACAATGCCCACAACCTCGCCGTACTCGTTGAACAGCGGGCCGCCGGAGTTGCCGGGATTAATAGCCGCCGTGACCTGAATCATGTTGAAGGGAGTTCCGTCTACATCAATAGCGCGGTTCACCGAGGAAGCAATGCCCTCACTCATGGAAAACGTCAGCTCGCCCAGCGGGTTGCCGATAGCCAGGATGTGATCGCCCACATTCAGGCTGTCGCTGTCGCCCAGCGTTACGTTAGGCAGGTTTTCGGCCTCGATCTTGATGACGGCAATATCGTAGTCCTCGTCGCCGCCGATATACTGGGCGTCATAGCTGTCGCCGTTGTACAGTGTGACCTTCACGGTATCGGCGTCGCCTACCACATGGTAGTTGGTAACGATGTAGCCGTCCGGCGTCAGGATGAAGCCGGAACCGGCGCCAGCGGTCTGTGTGGTCTGGCCAAAGAAGTTAGGGTCAGAGGTGGCAGTAATGTTGATGGACACCACGCTGTTGACATTGGCGGCATATAGCTCCGCGTCCGTCATGGCGGTTTTCCCGTCCACGGTCTTGACTTGAATTTCCGTGGGCCTGCGGTTGGAGACATTCACCTCCGTGGTATCGCTGTTGGACCGGTTGCTCACAAGGTACGCCGTGCCGCCGCCTACCAAGCCGCCCAACAGGGCGCACACCAGCGCCAAGGACGCGACCTTCATGCCGACACGGCTCTTTGCGGACTTGTGCTGGGGCTGCTGTCCGCCTGCCGGGCCATAGCCGGTGGGCTGGCTCTGTGGCTGCACATTGTCCTGGCTCTGCGCCTGCTGCTCGCCCTGCGCCTGTTTGGCCTGCTGCTGACGGTAGCTGTTGATCTGCTCGTCTACGCTGGGCTGCTTTGCGTCATAGCGCTGGCCCGGCTCCGTACCGTCCTTGCGGTATGTGTAGTGATACAAATTATTTTCATCGTTATACATAAGTCAAACCTCCTTGAGATCGGTGGCCGGAGTTCCGGCCCGCCGGGGACTTCCTTAACTTTGACTGTAGTATAGGCCGGAAATCTTAAAACTGCCTGAAAAATTTTTAAAGCAATTATGAACCATGCTTTCTCTTTTCCGCAGAGTGTGCTAAAATTCTTCTATCAATTCCCTTGGAGGTACTCTCATGCTGCGAATCGAAAATCTGAAGCTCCCGCCCGGCAGCGGTGACGCCGCACTGCGCGCGCAGGTCCTAAAGGTGCTGCGGCTCCCGGAGGAACGCCTGCTGGCGCTGCGAATCCTGCGCTGCAGCATTGACGCCCGGGAGGGGGTCCATTGGGTCTATACGGTGGAGGCCGAAACCGCCAACGAGGACGCTGTGCTCCGCCGCTGCCGGGACAAGCGGGTATCCCGCGCAGAGCCACGGCCCGCTTATCGGCTGCCGCAAGCCGTTCCCACCCCGGACTGTCCCCCGGTCATTGTGGGAGCCGGACCCGCGGGACTGTTCGCCGCGCTGGTACTGGCCCGGGCCGGTGCCCGTCCCATTTTATTGGAACGTGGCCGCCGGGTGGAGGAACGCACCGCCGATGTAGAGCGCTTCTGGTCCACCGGGGCACTGGACCTCACCAGCAACGTCCAGTTCGGCGAGGGCGGCGCCGGTGCGTTTTCCGACGGAAAGCTGAATACCGGCACCAAGAACATCCGGCACCGTTTTATTTTAGAGGAGCTGGTAAAGTGCGGCGCACCGGCGGACATTCTGATCGACGCCAAGCCCCATATCGGCACGGATTACCTGCACATCGCCCTGAAAAATCTGCGGCAGGAGCTATTGGACGCCAGGACGGACCTCCGCTTTGAGAGCCAGCTCACCGATTTGGATATCCGGGGCGGTGCGCTGCGGAAAATCACGGTCTCCGGCCCCGAGGGAACCTACACGCTCCCTTGCCAAAACCTGATTCTCTGTCCCGGCCATTCTGCCCGGGACACCTTTGAAATGCTGTACCGCCGGGGCGTTCCCATGGAGGCTAAGCCCTTTGCCGTGGGCGTCCGCATTGAGCAGCGGCAAGCAGACTGCGACGCCGCCCAATACAAGCAGTACGCCGGACATCCGGGCCTCCCGGCCTCCACGTACAAGCTGAGCTGTCATCTTTCCAACGGCCGGGGCGTATTTTCCTTCTGCGTCTGCCCCGGCGGCCAGGTGGTAGCCGCTGCGTCAGAGGAACACCGGGTGGTGACCAACGGCATGAGCGAATTTGCCCGGGACCAGGAAAACATCAACGGCGCGCTGCTGGTGAACATCACGCCGGAGGATTTCGGCGGCGAAAGCCCCTTGGCGGGCATTGCATTCCAGCGGCGGCTGGAGGCCGCCGCCTACCGCGCCGGTCAAGGCGGATACCTTGCCCCCTCGCAACGGGTGGAGGATTTTCTGCTGAACCGCCCCTCTGCGGGGCCGGGGCGCATCAAGCCCAGCTATCGCCCCGGTGTGACATGGACAAATCTCCGGGACTGTCTGCCGGACTTTGTGGCCGAGTCCATCGCGGAGGCGCTGCCGATTTTGGGCCGCAAGCTGCGGGGCTATGACCAGCCGGACGCTGTGCTCACCGCTGTGGAGAGCCGCAGCTCCTCTCCGGTGCGCCTTTTGCGGGACACCGATTGCCAGTCTCCCATTCGGGGGCTGTATCCCTGCGGCGAGGGCGGCGGCTGGGCCGGGGGAATCCTCTCCGCCGCTGCGGATGGGATGCGCTGCGCTGAGCAAATCTGCAATGCGCTGAACCAAGAAGCCTGAAAAGCTATTTTACTTTCCTATATGTTCACTTTTCCACGCTGAAAGGAGTCATTTATGAGCCGTGATATCTGCATTTTCCAGAGCTTTCTGACCCCGGCACACAAGGCGCAGATCACCGCCGCCGCAGAGGCGGCTGACATGACGCCGTATTTCTTCACAAAGGACCAGTTTAACGCCGCCCGCGACTGCGTGCAGCACTGCGAGGTTCTCTACGCCGCCTCCCCGGACCTGCTCCGCACCGCGCCCGCCACACTGAAATGGTACTGCGCCTCCTCCGCCGGGGTAGACGCCTATTGCAGGGATGAAAGCCTTTTCGCCAACCCAAACTGCCTTTTGAGCAACAGCAACGCCTACGGCGTGACCATTGCGGAGCACACCATTATGGTAACGCTGATGCTGCTGCGGCAGATGCCCGCCTATCTGGATGCCGCCCGGGCGCACCGCTGGGCTGCCCCGGCGCCGGTACGCTCCATTCACGGCTGCCGTGTCACAATTTTAGGCACCGGCGACCTCGGCGGCAATATTGCCCGCCGGATGCGAGGCATGGGCGCTGAAAAAATCATCGGCCTCAGCCGCAGCGGAAAGGCCCGGGAGGCCGGCATTTTCGATGAGACCTACCCTATCTCTCAGTTGGACCGTCTGCTGTCGGACGCAGAGCTGCTGGTCATGGCGCTTCCCAATACACCGGAGACGGTGAATATTCTTAACCGCGAGCGAATTGCCCGTCTGCCGAAGGAGGCCATTGTCATCAATGTGGGCCGGGGCAGCGCGCTGGATCAAGCGGCGCTGGCCGAGGCCCTGAACACCGACCGCATTGCCGGCGCCGCGCTGGACGTTGTCGACCCGGAGCCGCTGCCGGAAAATGACCCCCTGTGGGACACCAAGCATCTGATTCTGACGCCCCACATTTCCGGCAACCTGACGCTGGGCTATACCTGTGACCGGAATGTGGAGCTGTTCTGCGAGGACCTTGCCAACTACGCCGCTGGGCGGCCTCTATCCCACCTTGTAGACCGGAAGCGGGGCTATTGACCCCGGTGCTGCCCCATGTGACCACCGCCGGATTTCGTTCTTTTCTCAAAAAAAACGCTAAAAATCCCCCAAGGACATTCCTTGGGGGATTTTTTCGGCTGTTTATTACTTTGCGTATTCGACGCATTTCGTTTCCCGAATCAAATTTACCTTGATCTGACCGGGATATTCCATTTCTTCCTCAATCTTCTTTGCAAGGTCATGAGCCAGAATAATCATCTGATCCTCGCTGACCTGCTCGGGCTTCACCATGACCCGCACCTCGCGGCCGGCCTGAATGGCATACGCTTTCTCAACGCCCTGGAACGAGGACGCAATGCTCTCCAACTGCTCCAGCCGCTTGATGTAGTTCTCCAGATTCTCGCGGCGGGCACCGGGACGGGCTGCGGAAATGGCATCCGCCGCCTGAACGAGGCACGCGATGATGGTGCGGGGCTCCACATCGTTGTGGTGGGCCTCGATGGCGTGGATGATTTCTTCCTTCTCCTTGTACTTCCGGGCAAATTCCACGCCCAACTGCACATGGGTGCCCTCCATCTCGTGATCCACGGCCTTGCCGAGATCGTGGAGCAGACCGGCGCGCTTGGCGGTCTGGACATCGGCACCCAATTCGGCGGCCATCATGCCGGCGATGTGGGACACCTCAATGGAGTGCTGCAGAACGTTCTGGCCGTAGCTGGTGCGGTAATGCAGGCGGCCCAGTATCTTCACCAGCTCCGGGTGGAGATTGCGGACGCCGCACTCAAACATGGCCCGCTCGCCCTCGGCCTTGATGGTGGCCTCCACCTCGCGGCGGGCCTTTTCCACCATTTCCTCAATGTGAGTAGGATGGATACGGCCATCGGCAATGAGCTTTTCCAGCGCCAGCCGGGCGATCTCCCGACGGACGGGCTCAAAGCAGGAAACAGTGATGGCCTCCGGCGTATCGTCAATGATGAGGTCCACGCCGGTCAGCGTCTCGATGGTGCGGATATTGCGGCCCTCACGGCCGATGATGCGGCCCTTCATCTCGTCATTGGGCAGGGGAACCACACTGACGGTCAGCTCGGCCACGGAGTCCGCCGCGCAGCGCTGGATGGCCTGAGCCACCACCTCGCGGGCGCGGATCTCGCACTCCTCCTTCATCCGGGACTCCACCTCTTTGATCTTGAGGGCAGTCTCGTGGGTCACTTCGCTCTCCACCTGCTGAATGAGGTATTCCTTGGCCTCATCCGCGGTAAAGCCGGAGATTTTTTCCAGCATCGCCGTCTGGCTCTGCTTAATGGTTTGAATCTCCTCCTGTTCCTTTTCCATAGCGGCGTGCTTCTGTGCAAGGGATTCTTCTTTTTTCTCAATGGTCTCCAGCTTGCGGTCCAGATTTTCTTCCTTCTGCTGCAAGCGGTTTTCCTGTCTTTGCAGATCGGCTCTGCGGGATTTTTCTTCCTTCTCGTAGTCAGTGCGGCTTTTGAGAATCTCCTCCTTGGCCTCCAGCAGCGCTTCCTTCTTCTTGGTCTCGGCGCTCTTGATTGCCTCATTTACAATGCGCCGGCCTTCTTCTTCGGCGCTGGAGATTTCCTTTTCAGATACCCTTTTCCGATAATTGATTCCGAGGGGGAAGAAAATCACAGCGCCCACCACAAAGGCAACGATGCCGATGAGGTAAGTCATACAGTGTACTTCCTTCCTTTTCTTTCGGTGTAAAAAACACCATAAAATTACCGTCCGGCTCACCGCAGGGCCAACCGGTACGGTTCAGAACACAAACAGGCGGGCACCCCTTTGCCGCCTATAATGATCCCTTTATAGTTTAATCAGATGCATCGGCGATGTCAAGCCATTTACCGTAAATTTGCCGCCGTGTTTTTATGGAATTTCAATAAAGGCGGCTGCGGCATAGCCCGTCTGTCCATTGTACTCCACCACGTACCACCCCTGCCATTCGCCGTAAACCGTCACCTCCGCGCCATTGGGGAGATTGGCAATGACCGTGCCGGTGGAAGACGGTTTGCTCCGCAGATTCAGCGTTCCGTAGCTCAATCGCACCACGCCCCGGGCCGGGTCCATGGGCGCGATGAACGGAATGCCGAAATACTCCGTCAGCGCCCGTACCAGTTGGTGGGCAATGTCCTCCACATGACCCTCGACCCACAGGGCGTCGGAATAGTTGTCATGGTAGCCGATCTCCACCAGCACCGCCGGGAACCGGGAGCGGGCCACCTCCCCCAGCGTGGTGGTGGCCCGGGTGGTCACCCGATTTGGCAGCGGGTAGATCTCCCGCAGATTTTCCGCGATAAGCTCCGCGCCACGCTGTCCGCCGCTGCTGCCCGGATAGTAAAACGCAATGATTCCCCGGGTGGAACTTTGCGGCTCCCCATTGCCGATGGCGTTGGAGTGCAGCGCCAGATAAAAGTCGTAATAGCCGCTGTTGGCCTCCCGGATGGCGGCAGCGGCGGAGCCGTTCGGGTCATTGCGACGGTAGCGGATGCCGCTGGAGTGGAGATACGGCTCCATGGCGTCCGCAATTTTGTTCATCCAGTATTCCTCGCTGCCGCTGCCGGTCACGTATTGGTTCCAGTCCTGTGTAGACGGGCTTAAATAAACAATGGGCATCAGCTTTCCCTCCCATGCAAATTCTCTCTGTCACATGGTATGGCGTTTTCCCGGCAAATGTGCTATACTGACCTCGATTTGAACACAAAGGAGCACAGCTTATGAAAATGGAGCGGGGCTATCCCGTTTATACCGTCACGCCCAAGGCGGAAAACGTCATTCTGCGGGGCCATCCGTGGGTGTATGACGCGGAGATTTTAAATACGGAGGGCGAGACCGCCAACGGCGGTCTGGTGGACGTTGTCAGCAAAAAGGGGCGGTATCTGGGGACCGGCTTCCTCTCGGAGCGCTCCAAAATTCGGGTGCGGCTCATCTCCCGCAACGCCAATGACCGCTTTGACGCCGCCTTCTGGCACCGGAAGCTCCAATGGGCATGGGAGTATCGCAAATCCGTCATGGACCCGGCGGACCTGGACGCCTGCCGCATCATTTTCGGTGAGGCGGACGCCTTCCCCGGCCTGACGGTGGACAAGTTCCACAATCTGCTTAGCGTGCAGGTGCTCTCCGTAGGCATGGAAAACCTACAGGATACGCTGCTGCCCGCTTTGACGGATATTCTGCGGCAGGACGGTCAGCCCATCCGGGGCGTATTTCTGCGGAACGATGTGGCCCTCCGGGACAAGGAGGGGCTGCCCCAGGGCAAGGGCTGGTATATTCTCCCCGGCGAAACGCCGCCGGAGAGTCCCGTGGTGGAGATCACGGAAAACGGGGTCAAATATCTGGTGGACGTGGAAAACGGCCAGAAAACCGGCTTCTTTCTGGACCAGAAATACAACCGGCGGGCGGTGGGGCGTCTGGCGGCGGGAAAAACCGTTCTGGACTGCTTCACCCACACCGGCTCCTTTGCCCTGAATGCTGCACTGGGCGGCGCCGCCTGCGTCACGGCGGTGGATGTATCGGAGGCCGCTGTGGAGATGGCCCGGGCCAACGCGGCGCGCAACGGCGTGTCCGACCGTATGGACTG
Source organism: Neopoerus faecalis (assembly GCF_029218125.1). Classification (NCBI taxonomy): domain Bacteria; kingdom Bacillati; phylum Bacillota; class Clostridia; order Eubacteriales; family Oscillospiraceae; genus Neopoerus; species Neopoerus faecalis. Next base: position 100,629 of record NZ_JARFXX010000001.1, read on the forward strand.
CGTGGCCGCCAACGTATTCGACCTGCTGCCCCAGCTGGAAAAGGAGCCGCGGAAATATGACTTCATCATCCTCGACCCGCCGGCTTTCACCAAAAGTCGGAAAACCGTAGCCAACGCCATCACTGGGTACAAGGAGATCAACTACCGGGCCATGAAGCTGCTGCCCCGGGGCGGGTATCTGGCCACCTGCTCCTGCTCCCATTTTGCCACGGCGGAAAAGTTCGAGGCCATGCTCCGCTCCGCCGCTCATGACGCCGGGGTGCAGCTCCGGCAGATCGAGGCGCGGCAGCAATCCTGCGACCATCCCATCCTCTGGGGCGTGGAGGAAACGGATTATCTGAAGTTTTATCTATTCCAAATCGTATAAATTTTATCGCAATATACAAAAAGGATTCGGATGCTGCCGCATTCGGGTCCTTTTTGTCTGTCTTGGGTGCAATCAAAAGAATTGCCCCGGCACGGATTGTGCCGGGGCAATTTTTTTGTTAAATTTTTTTCAGGAATCTTCAGCCGAAGCCGGCGCTGTCGGTTCCTCTGCCGCTTTCTCCCTTCTGCCGAATGGAACAAACAGGAACGGCGCCGCCCAGAACACTATGGCCGATGCCCATTGGTTCACATTCCATCGGTATAATAGCTGTGAGATTACATCACACCAAGCCATGCTCTCCGAATACCCGATACTCAGCCAGCCGATTTGGGTAAGCTGCGCCGCAAGTCCCCACACCGCGCAAAGTACAAACATGACGCCCGCGGAAAACAGCAGTTCACCTCTGGTCCGTTTTCGGAAAAACAACAGACCGCCTGCAAGGACTGTTGCCGCAAAGAGCGCGGCGGAGATCAGCAGCCACCGCTCGTTGTTGACACTGACGCTCCCATCCGAGAGCCTGATGATGGCAAACCGTCTCCCCAGCGCAAGCTCAAGTCGAAAGCAAACCTGTCCGGCAAGGACGCAGAATACGGGAACCCTCCACCAAGCGCGTTTTGCCTCTTTCATGTCCACGGCTCCTTTCCACTGTTGTCCGGCAGCTTTCCCGCCGCAAATCAGTAGCCCCATGTCAGGAGCGTCCACGCCCCACCCTCGGAGCGGGCCAGCCACCACTGCCAGCCCTCATATTCCGTATCGGCGTCCCATGCGTCCCTCTGCTCTACGGGAGAGTGGAAGCTGCTCTCAAACAGGACGCATTGGGTGAACGGCTCCGGAGAGGTCTCCTCATCTCTCAGCTCGTTCATCCACGCAACATTTTCCTCGCTGCACGCATCGTCACCGCCGTAGGTCAGGCTGTGCAGTTCACAGCCCTCCCAAGTGGAAAATTCCGCCTCGATCACCGCAATGGCATCGTCCAGCTCCTCCTTTGCGTAGAGCTCAGATTCTCCGTAGTCGATGGTAACGTCCGGTTTCTCCGCCGCCTTGTTCGGTTCGTCCGCTGTTTCCTTTTTACCGCAGCCCATCAGGCCCAACAAAAGCACGGCAGAAAGCAATCCTGCAAGCATCCATTTCATGTGACCGCTCCTTTCTGAAATTGGCCCCTGTACATTTCGGCACAGGGGCCAATTTTGGAAATACTGCTGCGAACTTGTCTGTAAGGCCTTAGCCCTTGACCTCCACGGCACGGACGATTCCGTCATAGACATAGAGGTTCATGGTGCCGCCATAATCCCGTGCGGCGTCCAGATCGGTCATCCACGTATCCGTGTCGGCATTGTAGCACTGGACGTTGGAGGGCACCTCATAGGTGCGGCTGCCGTAGGTCACGGCGGTCTTACCCACCCATGCGCTGGCGGGAACATTGCCGAGCCTGGTCATGGTGGCAAAGCTGGTGAAGCCGGTCTCTCCCTTATTGAAGCGGACCGCCACCCATGCGCCGCTGCTGACGTTGTTGCCGCTCTTGATGGGGCCGTAGGTCTTCTGCTTTGTCTCAATGGAGATGGACTGTGTTTCCTTGCCGGTGGTATCATCGCGGTCCGTCACCACCTTGGCCCGGCCATACACCGTATCGCCGGTGACGCTGCCGTTCAGCACCACAAGGTCCACCTGTCCGGCCCAGTTGGTCCGGGCATAGGTGACGCGGCTCTCATTGATGACCGACTGACCCAGCTCGCCAAGGCCGATCTGCTTGCCGCCATCAAAAATGAAGGCGTTGTCCGTCAGCTTCCGGCCGCCCAGCGTCCGCTCCGGCACGTTCAGCTCGCCGCCGGCACCGCCGGAAATCTTGCCAAGGTTCAGCTTCACGTTCTGACTGCCGCTCTTGCTGCTGGAAAGGCTCACCACCTGACCGGCATAATCGCTGGCCGTACCCACTGTCAGCAGGCTGCCGCCGCAGATCATCTGCACGCTGCCGCTTCCATCCACATAGGCCATGGCGTTGCCCTGCACGTTACCGCTGTTGGCGTCCTCCGCGCCGGCCACCTGACCGTCCGCAGTCAGCAGCAGCACGATCTGCTTGCCGGGCTTCAGCTTGGAAAGGGAGTCCACCGCCGTAGGCAGAACGTTGAGCTTCATGCCGTTCAGCACGGTGATGGTAGAGGGATTGCTGGGAGAGGGACTGCAATCCTCGTAGTACACAGATACCCGGGTATCACTGACGATGATGGAATTGGTGGCGGCAGAATAGGTCGCCACATCGTAGCGCTTCAGGTCGCCGACAGACGCGGGCGTTCCGTTCTTATAGACATTGTAGCTGCTGCTTCCGGCCAGCGCGCCGAGGGTACTGCCCGCGTTGCCGTTGCCGATGATGACCGCCGCGTTGGACACGCCGCCGCTGCCTGTCACCGGCAGGAACGTCAAAATCTCTCCCTCGCTGTTGGTCACAACCTTGCCCTTGGAGCCGATGAGGCTGGTGGAGGTCACGGGATGTGCCATATCATATTCCGTGCCGCCGGCGGTCATGGTGCCCTTGCCGCCATCCACGGCGGTGAGGTAGACCTCGTCCTTCCCCACGCTGTAGCTGAACAGGACATCGCCCTTGCCGTGCTTGGCTTCAAACAGGTTCATAAAGAGCTTGGCCGCCTGCGCCCGGGTCACACCGGCGTAGGCCGAGGTGATGCCGGTGGATTTCAGCAGGCCGTTGGTCTGTGCCTCCGCCATGTAGCTCTGGGGCCACACGCCGCCCATGTCCTCGTCTTTATAGCCGAGGCCCCGCATGAGAATCGTCACCGCCTGTCCGGCGGTCACGGTCTGTCCGGGCTTGAATTTACCATCGGCAAAGCCGGAGATGATTCCCTTTCGGGAGGCCATGTTGATATAAGCGGACGCCCAGTGGGAGGGCTTCACATCCGGGAAGATAGTCACGGTGGAATACCGGCCCAGCTCGCCGCTGCCATCCATGGCGTATACCGCCATCTTACAAAACTGTGCCCGGTTCAGCACGGTGTCCGGCCGGAACGTCCCGTCGCCGTAGCCATCCAGCACACCCATGAGCCGCAGCGTCTCAATGGCTGTGGCGGTGTAGCTGTCGCTGACATCGGAAAATTTCGTAACAGAGGCCGCCCCCACCGGCACAGCCAGCAGGGATACCAGCAGGCTCACCGCCATGAGGCAGGTCAAAATTCGTTTTTTCATTCTTCTCTCTCCTTTAATCCGCCCGCAGGGCTTCCACAGGCTGCAATTTGGATGCCTTGGCCGCCGGGTAGCTGCCGAACAGCACACCCAGCGCTACCGACAGCCCGAAAGCCGCCAGCGTCACCCATGTGGCGGGAAAAATCGTCATCTGGAACAGGATTTTTCCCAAAACCAGACTGCCAATGGTGCCGAAAGCGATGCCTACCAGTCCGCCCATGCCGCAGAGCATACCGGACTCGATGAGGAACTGCGCCACAATGCTGCTGCGCTGGGCGCCGAGGCTTCGGCGAATGCCGATCTCTCTCGTGCGCTCCGTCACCGTCACCAGCATGATGTTCATAATGCCGATACCGCCCACCAGCAGGGAAATGGCGGCAATGCCGCCCAGCACCAGCGAGATCATGGTCAGCTGCTGGTTCTGATAGTCCTGCCACTGGTTTTCCGGGTACACGTTATAGCCGCCGCTGTTAGTGTCTATAAAGCTCTTGAGGTAGCCGCCGATCTCGGTGATGGCGGTTTTCATGCTGGCATCATCCTTTGCCTTCACCAAAAACTCCGTGGAAGAAGAACCGCCCAGCAGCCGGGTAGCAGTGTAGGGGTAGACGATCAGGTTATCCGTCTGATAGGCGGAGGGGGTATCCGGCTCCACACGGGCGGCGTAAACGCCCACCACCTCGAATTTATTGCCGTTTACCTGAAGCACCTGCCCGATGGGATTGGCACTGCCGAAGAAAACCCTGGCCGCCTGCGCCCCCAGCACGCAGATCTGGTTGTACTTCTCACAGTCCAGCCACGCCAGATCCCGCCCCTTGGCAATGGTCAGGTTGTTGCAGACGCTGTACTGATCCGAGCCGTAATACTGGGTGGGCGGCCCGCTGATCACGTTCCACTGGTCATCGTACTTCCACTCCATATTGGCCGTGCTCTTGGTACCGTAGACCACCGTGGCATTGGCCTGTCCGTTGGGCGTCACACCCAGCACATAGTCCTTCAGTCCGGCGCAGTACCGGTAAAGGTCGGAAAAATAATCCTTGCTGATGGGATTTCCGTCCATGTCATAGCTATAGGAGTAAATGCTCACGCTGATACGGTTGGCGCCCATGGCGGCGTACTGCTCCATGGTCTTTGCCTTCATGCCCTCCATGGTGGAGACAATGGTCATCACCGCCGCGATGCCGATGAAGATGGAAAGGATAGTCAGCGCACTGCGGCCCTTCTTGCCGCAGATGGAGCGCCATGCCATCTTAAATGCCTGCCCGATGTTCAATACCAATCCACCTCCTGTGGGTGATCCTCAATGATCTTTCCGTCCGCGATTCGCACCACCCGCCGGGCCGTGGCGGCGATGCCGTTATCGTGGGTGATGAGAATGACGGTGCTGCCCTCCTTGTTCAGCTGCTGAAGAAAGCCCAGCACCTCATGGCCCGTCCGGGAATCCAGCGCGCCGGTGGGCTCATCCGCCATGATGATAGGAGGGTGGGTGGAGATGGCTCGTGCGATGGCCACTCTCTGCTGCTGGCCGCCGGACATCTGCGTGGGGCGGTGCTGCGCCCGGTCGGCAAGGCCCACCCGGCCCAGCGCCTCCATGGCCAGTTCCCGCCGGTCAATGGGGTCGATGCCCTGATAGATCAGCGGCAGTTCCACATTTTCCAGCACCGTCAGGTTTTGAATCAGGTTGTACTGCTGGAAAATGAACCCGATCTGCTTGTTGCGGATGCGGGAGAGCTCCTTGTCGGAAAGCTCCCGGACATCCACGCCGTCGAGAAAATAGTCGCCCCGGGTGGGAATATCCAGACAGCCCAGCACGTTCATCATGGTGGACTTGCCGGAGCCGGACTGGCCCACCACCGCCACAAACTCGCCTCTTTCAACCTCCAGCGAAACGCCATCCAACGCCCGGACCTCGCTCTCAAGGCCCTCGCTGTATATTTTATAGACGTTCCGCAGCTCAATCAGCTTTGCCATGGCCTACCCCCATGCCTCGGTGGTCATCATCTGGGTATAGACCGTATCGCCCTCGTTCAGACCGGACTTGATCTCCACGTTGTAGGTATCCTGAATGCCGATCTCCACCTGCACCGGATAGAACCCGGCGGGAATCTCCTCGTCCTGATAGGGCAGCTCCAGCGCGTTGTCCGGCTGACTGTCTGCCTGCACGTAGACAACGGTGGCGGAGGAACCGTCCTCCAATCCCACAGTACGCACCGCCTGCACCGGCACCAGCAGGCAGTTATCGTTCTGGCTGGCCTGAATCTGGTAGTTCACATAGCTATTGACCTGGAGGTTGCCATCCATGTTGTCCGCGGAGATGGTGATGGGATAGGAGGCCACGCCGTTGTTCACCGTGCTGGAAAGGCTCACCGTCTCCACCGTGCCGAAGGCGCTGGTGCCCCACTGGTCCAGATTCACAGGCATACCCGCCTTGATGTAGCTGATGTTCCGCTCATCCACCGTGGCGCTGACGGTCACGGTGGAGGTGTCGGAAACGGTCACAAGGGTGCTGTTTGCCTGAAGTTCCTGCCCCGGCGTCAGGCTCAGGCCGATGATCTGGCCGGAAATAGGCGCCACGGCATTGCAGATATCCAGATTCTTCTGGGCGCTCTCCAGCTTTTTCTGCGCCTCCGCCAGATTTTGCTGGGCGGTGAAGATCTCTGTCTCGCTGTCCTCACCGTCGATCTGAACCAGAACCTGTCCCGGTGTTACAGAGAGATAATCCACCAGCCTGCTGGAAATGACCGTGCCGCTGACGGTGGAGTTCAAATCGCCCACCCGGTAGTATTCCAGCTTGGCGGCCTCGTAGGGGTAAACCGTATCGCCGCCCACCGTGGCGGTAGCGGTGGCGACCATATCCTTTGCCAGCACACCGTCATTGGGAATGACAATCTCGGCAGAGAACAGCTTGGAACCCTCCGGCGTGATGCGGCTGACCATGTGCACGGCCTCCACCGTACCCTCCACCGTGGTCATCAGAGCCGGGATGGATACATCAACCTTCTGCCCCGCCTTCAGCTCACCGGCATAGGCGTAGCTGTAATATTGCTCCAAACGCATTTTCGTGTCGTCCGCCAGCGTGGCGACCTTGGTGCCCTTGGAAATCTCATCGCCGGGGTTCAGCGTCACCACATCCATCAGCTTACCGGCATAGGAGGGGGACAGGTTCAGACCCGCAATGTCCTTTTGCAGCGTATTGATCTGCTTTTGGTAGCCCTCTACCTCGTCCCTGGCCTTCTGGACCTCTGTGGAGGCGTTGGGGGAATCGATGGTGAACAGAGGAGTCCCCTGCTCCACCCGCTGGCCCTCCTCCACGAATACATCCATCACCGTACCGGCGGTGGTCAGCGTGATGGTCTCGCTGTTCTTGGCCTTCACCAGACCGCTGCCCTCCACCACGGAGCTGATGGCGCCGTAGGACACCACAGCGGTGCCGACCTCGCTGCTGCCGCCGTTCTTTTTGGTAAAGTGGCGCACGCCGCCCACTGCCAGCGCCGCAATGACTGCGATGGCGATGATGCGGCGAATCAATCTCCGCCGCTTTTTCTTGTCTGCCGGGCTCTTTTCCGGTTTTTTTGCCGGAGCCTGCGCGGCGGCCTCTGCCGGTGCGGCAGTCTCCGCCGGCGTCTGCACGTTCTTCTCCTCCATGATCTCTGCCATGTCAACTCTCCTTTTTATGTTCTGCGGACCGGATACCGCCCGGCCCTCGAAGGCTTTTCGGTTCTGTTTCATCCTAATGGACCGCTATCGGCAAATCAACAACAAAACAGTAACAATTTCCCTTTCGAATCTATAGACGTATGAGCAGGGCAAAATGTTTCCGATTTTTGAAAAAAATCCCGCCGGTCCGTTAAGACCGACGGGACAATTTTATGGAACAATCCTGCCCGCAGAAGCTCAGGCAGTCTCCTTTTTCGCACTCAGATACTGAAGCAGCACAACGCCGCCCACCAGTACAAAGCCGGCAAGATCCGACATCGTGCCGGGGATCATCATGCCAAGGCCGCCGCCAATCAGGATGATGCGGAACAGCCACGGCAGATGCTTGAACAGATACCCGTTCAAGGAAGCCGCAATGCCGAACAGTCCCAGCAGCGCGCTGAGCACGATCTGAATCACCTCAAACGTGCTGTTCACATCCACGAACAGCATGGCGGGGCTGTAGGCAAAGATATAGGGTACCACAAAGGCAGCGATGGCCAGCTTTGTCGCGTTGAAGCCGGTTTTCATGGGGTTTGCCTTGGCAATGGCGGCGCCTGCATAGGCAGCCAGCGCCACAGGCGGCGTGATATCCGCCACAATGCCGAAGTAAAACACGAAGAAGTGCGCCGCCACAACGGGGAAGCCCATCTGAATCAGAATGGGCGCGCAGGTGGAGGCCATGATGCAGTAATTAGCGGTGGTAGGCACGCCCATACCCAAAATGATGCAGCAGACCATGGTCAGCACCAGACCGATGATGGTGGCGTTGCCCGCCGCCTGCACGATGGTATTGATGAGGATGGACGCAAGGCCGGTGACGGTGATGCAGCCGGCGATCATACCTGCCATGGCGCAGGCCACGGCCACGGTGATAGCGCCCTTGGCGCCAGCCTCCAGCGCCTCGATGACCTTACCCACCGTCAGCCGCTCCTCCTTGTTCAAAAAGCCCACCACGATAGCGGCCAGAATGGACACGGCGGCGGAGAACTGCATGGTGCGGCTGCCGGATGACACCAGATAGATCAGCAGCGCCAGCGGGATAATGAGGTACGCCTGCTTGGCCAGCGCGGACCACGGCGTCATCTCAGACTTGGGCATCCCCTTCAGTCCCAGCTTTTTTGCCTCCAGATGAACGGCGATGAAAATACCGGTAAAATACAGCAGGGCAGGCAGAATGGCCTTCACAGCCACCTGTGCGTAGGGGATGTTCATATACTCCGCCATCAAAAACGCGGCGGCACCCATAATGGGGGGCATGATCTGCCCGCCGGTGGAGGCGGCGGCCTCCACCGCGCCGGCGAACTCCGGCTTGTAGCCGGTCTTTTTCATCATAGGGATGGTGACAGAGCCGGTGGTCACGGTGTTGCCGACAGAGGAGCCGGACACCATGCCGCACAGGGCGGAGGAAATGACCGCCACCTTGGCGGGACCGCCGGAGGACCAACCGGCCAGCCGGTTCGCAAAGCTGATGAAGAAGTTGGCAATGCCGGTGCGCTCCAAAAACGCGCCGAAAATGATAAAGAGGACGATGTACGTATAGCACACACTCACCGGCGTACCGATAACGCCGCTGGTGGTATAGAACAGCTTGTAGATGATGTTTTTCAGCGCATTGTAAATGCTGGGGTTCCAGCTGAGCTGATTATAGAACGTATAGACCAGCAGCACACCCAGTACGCAGAGAATCGGCAGGCCCACACACCGGCGGCACAGCTCAATGAGCACCAGAATACCGACAGCACCGATGACGATATGAATCGGCTGGAGCTTTGTGGCCAACTGAATAATGGAAAAGGCGTTAATGGCAAAATAGAAAAAGCTGCCTGCACCCAAAATCATCAGCGCCCAGTCATACCATGGCACATGGTTCACCCGGACGTGGCCTCTGTGCAGGGGATAGACCAGATAGCCGATGATGATGATAAACGCCATAAACAGGGACAGCCGGACCTCCGGCAGTGCCTTGCTGAACAGGGTCATCAAAATGCAGTACACGGAGAAGGCCGCCATCAGGCCCCGAAGGATGAGCTTGGGGACGCCCTCCCAGACACGAGTGTTGGATTCCCGGTCATATTTTTTCATGACCGCGTCCACATCCGCCTGAATGTCCCGCTCCATCTCATGAACCTCATGCTCCATCTCCCGGGTCTCCTGCCGCAGCTCTTTTTCCATCTGCTCCATGGGGTCCCGGCGCTTTTTGAACAAGCTCATAATGCCTCCTCCTTCATTCCTTTTATCTCCAGTTGACAGGGGCAGCGCCGCGCTGTCCTTCTCAACCGGAGACAGTCATTTTTTCTTCTTTTAACGCCTGCGGGCTGCGGCGGAATTGCTCCGCCGCAGCCTTGCAGGTCATTTTTCATTCGTTTTCCATAAAGATTGTGTTTGGATTTTACTTGGTGGCAACGTCAAAGCCCTTTTCGGCGAAATACTTGGCAGCGCCGGGATGATAGGGCACGGAGGTGATGGACGCGCCGAACTCGGTGGACAGCTCGCCGTACTTGGCGTGGCTGCTGACAAGGTCAGCGGCGTTGTCGAAGATGTCGGCAGTCAGCGCATAGATAGCATCCTCGGAAACATCGTCCCGGGCAAGGATTACAGCGCCCACGGCCACGGTGGTCACATCCTCATCCTGACCGTTATAGGTACCGGCGGGAATGACGTGCTTGGTATAATAGGGAGACTCGGCCAGCAGCTGGTCAATGTGCTCATCGTCCAGAGACACCAGATATGCGGTCTTGGTAGTGGACAGGTCGGTGATGGCGGTGGTAGGAGCACCGGCCACAACGAACGCAGCGTCGATCTTACCGTCCTTCAAAGCGTCGGCGCTGTCACCGAAGCCCTGATAGGTGGCATTGATCTTGGTGAACTTGCCTTCGGCGTCCAAATCGCCCAGACCGTAAGCGCTGAGGATATCCACGGCGTTGAAATACACGCCGGAGCCGGCGGCGCCCACGGAGACGTTCTTACCGGCAAGGTCGGCCACAGTCTTGATGCTGGGATCGGTGGTCACGATCTGCACATCCTCCATGTACAGGGCCGCCACGGTGGAGAAGCAGTCGATGGGGTTTTCAAAGAGGTTCGTGCCGTTATAGGCATAGGCCATTACGTCGGACTGGCAGAAGGCCAGCTCCGCGTTGCCGTCGGCCAGCTCCTCCACGTTGGACTTGGAGCCGTTGCCTACAAGGCCGGTGACTGCCACATTGGTATTGTTGGTAGCGTGCTGGGCGATGACGGAGCCGAAGGCATAATAGGTGCCGGACTCGCCGCCAGTGACAAAGCGCAGCTTCGTGGTAGGAGCGCTGCTGCCGGAAGCATCGCCGGAGGAATCGCCGCTGTTAGAGGAAGCATTGCTGCCGCCGCAGGCAGCCAGCGAGAGCGTCATACCCAAAGCCAAAAGCAAAGACAAAAACTTTTTCATTTCAAATCCCTCTTTCACTTATTAGTTCCACGGGAGCTGACAAAGCGCTTTCAACAGCTCCCTCGTAAGTATGTGCATAGTATACACGTATAAATTTCATTTTGCAAGTGTTTACTCCACTTTTTAGTGATTTTTTTGCAATGCTTAAACAGGCTTCTTGCAAAATTGTGTCGAAACCTCTGTTTTTGCAGTCCTATCTTGCAAAACAAGTGTCCGTCTTGCAAAAACACACCCCGCCGGTGCAGCCGGCGGGGTGTGTTTTGTGCAGTTTGAACGAAGACGCTTTACTGAATCACCTTGGAGTCTACAACTTCCTTCAGCTTGGCGGTGAAGTCCTCCAGGCTCATAGCGCCCAGATCCTCGCCGGCGCGGGTACGGACGGAGATCGTCTTGTTCTCCATATCCCGATCGCCTACAACGATCATATAGGGCACCTTCTCCAGAGTGGCCTCACGGATCTTCTTGCCGATCTTCTCGTTGCGGTCATCCATCTCCACGCGGAAGCCCTGACCATCCAATGCGTCGGATAGCTCCTTGGCATAATCCAGCGCACGGTCGGTGACAGGCAGGATCTTCACCTGAACAGGAGCCAGCCAGGCGGGGAAAGCGCCGGCAAAGTGCTCGGTGATCACGCCGATAAACCGCTCGATACTGCCCAGCACCACCCGGTGCAGCATGACGGGACGGTGCTTCTGGCCGTCCTCGCCGGTATACTCCAGCTCGAACCGCTCGGGCAACTGGCTGTCCAGCTGAACGGTGCCGCACTGCCAGGTACGGCCCAGGGAGTCGGCCAGATGGAAGTCCAGCTTGGGGCCGTAGAAGGCGCCGTCGCCCTCGTTGACCTCAAAGTCCTTGCCCATCTCGGTGATGGCTTCCTTCAGGATATCCTGGTTGTGCTCCCACTGCTCCACGGTGCCGATGTGATCCTCGGGCATGGTGGACAGCTCGATCTTATAGGGCAGGCCAAAGACGGAGTAGACTTCGTCAAACAGCTTGACCACGTTCTTGATCTCGTCCTTCAGCTGTTCCTGAGTCATGAAGATGTGGGCGTCGTCCTGGGTGAAGCAGCGCACGCGGAACAGGCCGTGAAGGGCGCCGGACAGCTCGTGGCGGTGAACCAGACCCAGCTCACCTACCCGCATGGGCAGATCGCGGTAGGAGTGGGGCTCGCTGGCATACACCAGCATACCGCCGGGGCAGTTCATGGGCTTAACGGCGTAGTCCTCGCCATCGATGACGGTGGTGTACATGTTCTGCTTGTAGTGGTCCCAGTGGCCGGAGCGCTCCCACAGGCGGCGGTTCAGGATGATGGGGGTGGATACCTCAACATAGCCGTAGCGCTTGTGGACCTGACGCCAGTAGTCGATCAGGGTGTTCTTCAGCACCATGCCCTTGGGCAGGAAGAAGGGGAAGCCGGGGCCCTCGTCGGTGAGCATAAACAGGCCCAGCTCACGGCCCAGCTTCCGGTGATCCCGGCGCTTGGCCTCCTCAATGCGCTCCAGATAGGCGTCCAGCTCCTCCTTCTTGGGAAAAGCGATGCCGTAAATGCGCTGGAGGGTCTCGCGGTTGGAGTCACCCCGCCAATAGGCGGCGTTGCAGGACAGCAGCTTGATGGCGTTGCCCTTTACCCGGCCGGTGGAGTCCAGATGGGGACCGGCGCACAGGTCGGTGAACTCGCCCTGCTTATAGAAGGAGATATGGGCATCCTCCGGCAAATCCTCAATGAGCTCCACCTTGTAGGGCTCGCCCTTTTCCTTCATGAACTGGATGGCCTCCGCCCGGGGCAGCTCAAAGCGCTCCAGCTTCAGCTTCTCCTTGCAGATCTTCCGCATCTCAGCCTCGATCTCGGCCATGTGCTCCGGAGTAAAGGCGAAGGGCGCGTCCATATCGTAATACCAGCCCTCCTTGATGGCCGGGCCGATAGCCAGCTTCACCTCCGGCCACAGGCGCTTAACGGCCTGCGCCATGATGTGAGAGCAGGTATGCCAGTAGGTCTGGCGATATTCCTCATTTTCAAAGCTGAATTCCTTATTTTCCTCAGACATGATACTGTCTCCTTTCCTTTGGCGGTGCTTCCGCCCGGGGCAAAACAAAAACGCCTCACCCCTGTTTTAATCAGGGGTGAGGCGTAAAGCTCCACGGTTCCACCCTGCTTGCACACAAGGCGAAAACCCGCCTTGTGTGCAAGCAGGCAAAACCCTTTCAGACTTTTGCCGGATTTCAATGGTACAGGAAACCCCTGATGGGTTTCCCGCACACACCCTTCCTTTCCGAAGGAAGTACGCACGTCAAAGCGTTCTTTCGACATCGTTGTGCCGCTCGTGTCCTCTGTAACGGGAGGTCCCGTCCCGGCCTACATATCGGCGGGCGGCTCCAAGGCGGTGACTGTTCCGGCTCCTGCTGACGCCGCTTTCAGCCCATGGCGGCATCTCTCTGAAGCTCTCCCCGGACAGCGTCCTTTTCTAAGCCTTTTTCAGAATGGAAACAATATAGCACTTGCCTCCGCCGTTGTCAAGGGGGCGCCCCGGCGATTTTCACAGGAAATTTTCGGCAGACGCGGAAATTTCCGCCGCTTTTATTCATGGGGCTTGGGCAGGTTCCAGCGGTAGTGGGCCGACAGGCACCGGATGGCAAACACCGCCGCCGCGCCGGTCAGCATGGCCGCCACCTCTCCCGCCGGGTGCCACAGCACGCCGCAGATCACCGCCCCGATCAGCGAGGCGCAGGCATAAATATGCTTGACAAAAATGTACGGCGTCTCCCCGGCCATCACATCCCGCAGCAGTCCGCCGCCCACGCCGGTAACCACGCCCACAAACACCAGCAGGTACAAGGAGGGCTCAGCTACACAGCCCCACACCACCCGGACGCCCATGACCGTGAAAATTCCAAGGCCCGCGCTGTCCATCCACAGCATGAACAGGTCATAGCGCCGCTGGTTCCCCATCAGTCCGTGCCGCACACCGGAGAGGAACAAAATCAGGGAAGTCACCACCGCCACCGCCGAGGCCATTGGATTTTGAAATGCGGCAGGCGGCGTATTTCCCAGCAGCACATCCCGCACCATTCCTCCGCCGCAGGCCGTGGTCAGGCCCAGAATGCACACGCCGAAAATGTCCATTCCCTTGCGGATACCCAAAATGGCGCCGGAGGCGGCAAAGGCCACTGTGCCGATCATCTCAAAAATAAAGAGAAAGCGCTCCATTCCTTTATCCGCCTCTCCGCACCATTTCCATAAAGGCCGCGGCCGCCGCCGTGGGATGCACCTCCCGCAGCGTGCACATATCCACGCTGCGCTCAGGAATGTCAAAGTCTGTTTTCAGCAGGCGGATGCCGCCGCTTTCCAGCTCCTTATGTACGAACTCCAGCGTAACGCCCGCTACGCCGAGGCCGATCTCCGCCAGCGTCACCAAAAGCTGCCGGGAAGAAAGCTCGATTTCTGGTGTCAGCGTCACGCCGGCCTTCAGGAATTCCTGCTCCAAAAATACCCGGGAGCTGGCCTTGCGCTCTAAAAGAATCAGCGGAAAGGCCGCGATCTCCTGCCGGGTATAGATGCGGTCAAGGTCGCAGTCATAATTTTTGCCCGCCACAAATACGGAATGGGTGGCAAAGCAGGGCCATGTCTCCAGCGCCTCGTCCTTTGGCGAGGAGGCAAACGCGATGTCCACCGCGCCAGAGCGGAGCATACTGAGCACCTTGGCGCTGCGGCCGGAGATGATTCGCAGCCGGATGCCGGGGTGCTGGCGGTGAAAGCTCTCCAGATACGGCGTAAGGAATTGGCCCGTCACCGTGTCGCTGGCGCCGATGGTCAGCGTACCCAGCAAAAGCTGCTGGGCCTGAGAGAGCTTGTCCTCACCCGTGGCCAGCAGGCCCAGCGCGTTGCGGACATATTGGTAGAGCATCCGGCCCTCTCCCGTCAGCGTCACACCCCGGGGGGACCGGGCGAACAGCCGCGCCTGCAAAGCCGTTTCCAGCTGCTTGACGGACTGGCTCACCGCCGACTGCGAAATATACAGGTTTTTCGCCGCCGCCGAGATATTGCCCGTTTCCGCCACTTCCTTGAATACCCGGTATAGTTCCAGCTTGACTGCCATAGTGTTTCCTCCATCATCAGCGCTTCTGATTGCTATCAGAAGCATTATAAGCAGTTATCCAAAAAATTGCAACCGGAAGGCGGCGATTTTTTCGCTTTTCCGACTGCACTCCCGCCGCCGTTTCCGATGGAAAGCCGTTGCAAAACGCTGGGGATTGCGCTACAATAAGCTGAATCATTTTTACACCGTTTTCAGGAGGTCCTATGCTGTATTCCGTTCTGGCGGTGGGCGATGTGGTGGGCGAGTCCGGCCTCGCACACTTAGAGCGCCATCTCCGCCCCCTGCAAAAGCTGAAAAACATTTCCTTCACCGTTGTAAACGGTGAAAACATCTCCGCCACGGGCCTGACCCGCAAGCAGGCGCTGCGGGTCTATGACGCCGGGGCCGATGCCGTAACGCTGGGGAACCATACCTTCGGCAAAATGGAAATCTGTCCGCTGCTGGACGAGGCCCACTGGCTCCTGCGCCCCGCTAACCTCTCCGCCCGCGCACCGGGACACGGCTGTGAGATTTTTGACTGCAACGGCGTGCGGATTCGCGTAATGAGCCTCATCGGCCGCTGCGGCCTGCAATGGAACGCCGAAAACCCCTTCACGCTGGCGGACCGGCTGCTGAAATCCGGGGACGCGGACTTCACACTGGTGGATTTCCACGCGGAGGCCACCAGCGAAAAGCTGGCGCTGGGCTATTATCTCGATGGCCGCGTCAGCGCCCTGTGGGGCACCCACACCCATGTCCCCACCGCCGATGAGCAGATCTATCCCAAGGGCACCGGCTATATCACCGACCTTGGCATGACCGGTCCTATCCGCTCCGTGCTGGGCGTGGAGCCGGAGCAGTCCGTAGAGTCGTTTTTAGGCGGCCTGCCGGGGCGCTACCGCAACCCCAACGGTCCCTGCAAGCTGCAGGGCGCCGTGTTCACGCTGGACAGCGCCACAGGGCTCTGCACCGCCGTGGAGCGGGTGGACATCCGGTAAGGGGGCCGTTGTATGACAAGACCTGAGCATTACCGTTTCTATTCCGCTGTATTTCCCATTTTGCTGCGGGAGGGGGCCAACGGGCAGGAGGTGCTGCTGCACCTGCGGCAGAACACCGGCTATATGGACGGCTGCTGGGACTTTGCCGGCAGCGGCCATGTAGATGAAAACGAAACGGCCCGTCAGGCCGTGGCCCGGGAGTGTCAGGAGGAGCTTGGCATCACGGTGGAGCCTGCCGATGCGGAATTTATCCACCTGTGCCACCGGGTTGCCGGGGGCGACGGCCGCACCTATTACGATTTGTGCTTCCGAATCCGGCGCTACAGCGGCGAGCCCGCCGTGATGGAGCCGGAGAAAAACGCTGGGCTCCACTGGTTCCCCACGGACGCCCTGCCGGAGAATATCAGCTCGGCGGTGGAGGCCATGCTGCTCCCCTGTCTGCGGGGCCAGCCTTACAGTGAGGTCATTCATGATGTGCCGGTCACGCCTTGACCGCTATTCAAAATATAGAAACAGAAAAAGAGGAAAGCTACCATGTCTATTCAAAAGGTACGAGAGTATTTCAAGGGCTTCGGCATCGAAGACCGCATCCGGGAATTCGACATCTCCTCCGCCACGGTGGAGCTGGCGGCGATCGCTGTCGGCGTGGAGGGTGCCCGTATTGCCAAATCCATGAGCTTCAAAATCGGCGAGGAGCCCATCATCATCGTCATGGCCGGAGATGCCAAGGTGGACAACAGCCGCTACAAGGCCCAGTTCCACACCAAGGCCAAAATGCTGACCTTTGACGAGGCCCATACCATGATCGGCCACGATCCCGGCGGCGTGTGCTCCTTTGCCCTGCCGGACAATGTGAAAACGTATTTAGACATCTCCTTGAAGCGGTTCGATACCGTGTTCCCCGCCGCCGGCAGCAGCAACAGCGCCATTGAGCTGACCTGTGACGAGCTGGAAAAATATTCCTCCAACTTTATGGGCTGGATTGACGTTACAAAGGGTTGGCGTCCCGAGGAAAAGGAGAACTGACAGGGAGGGGCCATGCTGAAATTCATTCACGCGGCGGACTTTCATCTTGACAGCGCCTTTGCCGCGCTGACGCCCCAGCAGGCCGCCGCCCGCCGCCGGGAAAGCCGTGACCTGCCGGTGCGTCTTGCCAACTACGTCAACCAGAACGGCATTGAGCTGGTGCTGCTTGCCGGTGACCTTTTTGACAGCGCCGACGCCTATCGGGACACGGCGGAAAGTCTGTCCGCCGCGCTGGGGCAGATGGCCGCGCAGGTCTATATCGCCCCCGGCAACCATGACTGGTACGGCCCCGGCAGTCCCTATCTGACTGTGGAGTGGCCGGACAACGTGCATATTTTCACGCAGTCCCGTATCGAGGCGCTGGAATGGCCTGAAAAAAATCTGGTGCTCCACGGCGCGGCCTTCACCGCCCCGGAGCAGGCCGAGGGCTTTCTCACCGGCTTCATCGCCCCGGCGGATGGGCGGCTCCACATCGGTCTGCTCCACGGGGAGCTGGCCCCCTCCGAGACCCGGTACGATCCCCTCCGCCGGGAGGAAATTGCCGAAAGCGGCCTTGCCTATCTGGCGCTGGGTCACATCCATAAGCGGACGGAAGCGCTGACGCTGGGCCGCACCATCTGCGCGTGGCCGGGGTGTCCCGAGGGCCGTGGCTTTGACGAGCTGGGGGAAAAGGGCTTTTATGCCGGCGTTTTAGAGGACAGCGGTGCCGTTTCCCTGACGTTTGTCCCCTTTGCCGGGCGGAAATATGAAATTTTAGAGGTCAATGTCACCGGTCAAGACCCCCGGGCCGCCATCGAGGCCGCTCTGCCCTTTGACACGAGCCGGGACTTGTACCGCATCATCCTCACCGGTGAGACCGGGGCGGGCGGCGTCCATCCCTCCGCCTTACAGGAGGCGCTGGCTGGCCGCTTCTATACACTGGAAATCCGGGACAGGACCCATCTTGCGGAGGATCTATGGGCCAGAGCGGAGGAGGATTCTCTCCGTGGCCTGTTCCTCAAGGACTTGAAGGCCCGGCTGGACGCCGCCGAAACCGACGAGGTTCGGCAGCAGATCACTATGGCTGCCCGGTTCGGCCTTGCGGCGCTGGATCATCGGGACCTTGATTCGTAAGGAGCACTCATGAAGAACATCTTACTCATCGGCACCGGCGGCACCATCGCCTCCGATGTGACGGAGGACGGTTTGGCCCCGGAGCTGACCACAGAGCAGCTTTTGAGCCATCTCCCCGCCATCTCCGGCATCTGCAATGTGGACTGCGTACAGCTTTTGAATTTGGACAGCACGAATATGCGCCCGGAGCACTGGCTGAAAATGGTCCGCTGTATCCGGGAAAGCTATGACCGCTACGATGGCTTTGTCATCACCCACGGTACGGACACCATGGCCTACACGGCGGCGGCACTGAGCTATCTCATTCAGGGCAGTCCCAAGCCCATCATCCTCACTGGCGCGCAGAAGCCCATCGGCTTTGATTCCACGGATTCCAAAATCAACCTGGCAGATGCCTTCCGCTGCGCCGCGTCCGACCTTCCCGGCGTGTCCATCGTGTTCAACAGCCACGTTATTTTAGGCACCCGTGCCCGCAAGACCCGCTCCAAGAGCTTTCAGGCCTTTTCCAGCATCAACTATCCCGATTTGGGCGTTCTGCGGGACGGTGTGCTTCTGCGTTATATCCGGCAGGACTGCCATGCCGCCCCGGTATTTTTCGACACGCTGGATTCCAAGGTAGCGCTTTTGAAGCTGACGCCGGGGCAGGACCGCGCCGCCGCCGACTTTCTGCTGGAGCGAAATGACGCGCTTATCATTGAGAGCTTCGGCGTGGGCGGCCTGCCGGAGCAGGGCGGCTTTTTTGACTGCCTGCGGGACTGGATGTCTAAAGGGCGGCTCATCGTCCTCACAACGCAGGTCCCCAGCGAGGGCAGCGACGTCGGCGTCTACCATGTGGGCCACAGCCTGAAAACCGATCTGAAGGTGCTGGAGGCTTACGATATGACCACAGAGGCCGTGGTGGCCAAGCTCATGTGGATTTTGGGCCAAACGCATGACCGCGCCGAGGCGGAGCGCCTTTTTTACACCCCGGTGGCAAAGGACATCCTGTTCCCCACCGGGTAAGCACCGGGCCGGGTATATCGTTTCCCAATTTTCTATACGAAGAATCGAACCAGCGGCGGAGACCATAATGGTCTCCGCCGCTGGTTTATTTAATCAAATTATCCTCGAAAGCTGTTTTATTTTTATACCAGCTTTTCAAAGTAGAAGAATGTCTCGTCCTCGCCGCTGCGGCGCATACAGGCCGAGAGCATCTTGTAGGACGCCTCATTCTCCCGGTAGCACTTGGCTACTACCCGATTGAGGTTCACCTGATACAGTCCCCATTCCGCTGCAGCCCGGAACGCCTCCGTGCCATAGCCGTTTCCGGCATAAGCCTTATCAATACGGCAGCCCAGCTCCGCGCCGCCCCGGTAATCGAAATTGTAGAGCACCGCCTCGCCGATGAGCTTCCCTTCCAGCCGGACCGCAAAATTCACCGCCAGCCGGCGGGCAAAATCCCGGCGGGCCACCTCGTAAAAGCTGCGGTCTGTCATGGGCTCCGTCAGTCCGCCCACATCGTCATAGCCCCACCAGCGGTTGCGCTCCCCGTCCAGCACCAGCGCATTGTAGGCGGGAATATCCGCCTCCGTCAGCGCCGAAAGGGTCAGCCGCTCCGTTTTCAACTCGGGAATTTCCTTGACATGGTGCAGCAGCTCGTTCTGCGGCAGGAAATGGTACTTAGTCGCCAGCTTGCAGGGACCGTATTGCAGCTTGGAGGTCCGCAGGCCCCGGTCCCCGGCATCATCCTCCCGGTTCACATAGGTACACCCATCTCCGAACGCCTCCACCTCCGCCTGTACCATGGCGGGGTAGATGCCGGTATAGGAATACAGCGCCTTTTCAATGTGGATAATAAGAGTCTCCCCGCACTTTTCACACAGGGACAGGGCAATGAGCCGGTCCCCGTCAAACATACCGCCCCGCAGCAGCCACGGCTTGTCCGGCATGGCCAGCATTTTCTGAGACAGCTTCAGCTCCCCCAGTGCGCCGCTGCTGGTATCGGGAAATTCCGCGGCAAAATCCACCCAGAACCGTTCAATGGCCGCTGCGTCCCCCTTGGCGCTGATGGGGCGGAAATACGCCTCCGGCCATTGGGTGCGGAATTTTTTGATGTGGTTCCGCTGGCCGGAATACCGCCGCCCCGCAAAAAGCTGCAAATCCTCTTTGTAGTAGAGGTAGTCCCGCCATGTGCGGATATTGCTGACGCGGACATAGGGGTACCGGGCCAACAGCACCGGGGCCTTGCACTCCGGCACGATGGATATCTCCGGCTGGATGCCGTTTTCAAGACAGTAGCCCTCAATGGCTGTCAGGGCGGCGTCCTCATCTCCCTCCGGTCCGGCCACCGGGTAATCAAAGGACACCCGGCCCTGACTTTCACAGCGGATAATGAGGCAGCCTGCCGCCTCCGTCCACGCATAGTTCAGTGTTTTTCGCCACATGAGCTTCACACCGGCGGAATACTCGCACAACTGGAAGCCGCAGCTTTCATAATAGCGCCGCAGCGTTGCCGCTTCACGCATAGTAATGGGTTTGAATGTCAGCATAAATCCTCGTTTCAATCGTTTTTCTTCAGAATACACCTGCAGCGCCCCATCTGCACAATGGCATTTGCAACACTCGGAGCCTTTCGGTTCAGATGAAAGCTCCCCCGGCAAGCCGGGGGAGTTATATGCTGTTATCAGGTCATCTGCTTGCGGCGGCTGAGGTTCATGGTACCGTCCTGCATGGAGTTCAGGGAGTCCAGACTCTTGCCGGTACCCAGCACCACACAGGAGATGGCGTCCTCCGCCACGGTGGTGTGGATGCCGGTGCGGGCGGTGACCAGCTTATCAAAGCCGTACACCAGACTGCCGCCGCCGGTCATGATGATGCCGTTGGTGGACACATCCGCCACCAGCTCCGGGGGCGTCCGCTCCAGCACAGAGTGGATAGCCTCCATAATGCGCTCCACCGGTTCCTCAAAGGCGTCCATCATCTCCGTGGAGCTGACAGTCACCACCTTGGGAAGACCCGTCAGCAGACAGCGGCCCTTGACGTCCATGGTCTCCTCCTCGTCCTTGGGGAAGACGCAGCCGATCTGCTTTTTCATCTCCTCGGCGGTGCGCTCACCCACCAGCAGATTGTGCTTGCGGCGCATATACTTCACCACAGCCTCATTGAGCTGGTCGCCGGCGATCTTGATAGAGGCGGATTCCACCACGCCGGAGAGGGAGATCACAGCGATGTCCGCCGTACCGCCGCCGATGTCCACCACCATGTGGCCGTCGGGCTGGGTGATGTCGATGCCCGCGCCGATGGCCGCCGCTACCGGCTCCTCAATAAGATACACCTTCCGGGCGCCGGCTTGAATACCGGCATCGATGACGGCGCGCTCCTCAACCTCCGTGATACCGGAGGGCACGCAGATGATGACCCGGGGCTTGAAGAAGGAAAAGCCCGCGACCTTATGAATAAACTCCTTGAGCATCCGCTCCGTCATATCGTAGTCGGAGATAACGCCCTCCCGCAGAGGCCGGATGGCGATGATGTTGCCGGGGGTACGGCCCAGCATAGCCTGCGCGTCCGTGCCCACCTTCAGCAGCTTGCCGGTGGTCTTATCCATAGCCACCACAGAGGGCTCGTTGAGCACAACGCCCTTGCCCTTTACATATACCAATACGGAGGCGGTACCCAAGTCGATACCGATATCTTTTGCGATCCCCATCGTGACACCTCATGTTCTTTCCGCAAATGTTGTACGGAATCTATTATAAGCGGAATTTCCGTCCGCAATCATACATTTTCAATTATAACGGTACATATCCCCGATTGCAAGACAGGAATTATGAATTTTTTCCCTTTTTCGCCGGCGGCGTCCGGGCGGCGGTGAGGCACAGCACCGAGGCGGCGCCGTTATCCCGCAGCACCCGCACACACTCGGAGAGCGTGGCGCCGGTGGTATGGATGTCATCCACCAGCAGAATGCGCCGGTCCACGATCAGTGCCGGGTCCGCCGGGTCGTAGACCCCCAGCACGTTGGCCCGCCGTGCAGCCTCGCCCTGCAGGCCGGACTGCGCCGGGTTATC
Source organism: Neopoerus faecalis (assembly GCF_029218125.1). NCBI lineage: Bacteria > Bacillati > Bacillota > Clostridia > Eubacteriales > Oscillospiraceae > Neopoerus > Neopoerus faecalis. The sequence goes on from NZ_JARFXX010000001.1 coordinate 122,558, forward strand.
CTGAATTTTATTCAGCAGGCGGACGGGCTTGGTGCCCCAATGGCGGCACATGGCCTCCGCCAGCAGCCGGGACTGGTCATAGCCTCGCTTTTTCAGCCGCTTTGCGCTCACCGGCACCCAAGTCACACTGTCAAATTCTCCCCCGAACCGCTCCGCCGCACACCGGGCCAGCAGCTCGCCCAGCGGCTCCGCCAACGCGGAGCCGCCCCGGAATTTCAGGCGCAGCAGGGTGTCCCGCACCGCGCCCTCGTACCACAGCGGCGCGGCGCAGGTCAAATCCTTTTCCGTTTTGACCACCTGTTCCTCCGGAATCCACGGCAAATCCTTTTCACACACGGGGCAGATGCCTACCTCGTCCAAAACCTTGCCGCAGAAGGGGCATTTCGGCGGAAAGAACAGGTTGATGATGCTTTCAAAAAAATGATTCATTTTTTCTTCCGAGGATAAGGCTTCGGCTCATCGGTCAGGCCAACTAAATAGTCGATGCTGACGCCATAGTATTCGGCCAATTTGATGATTGCGTCCAGCGGATACCGTGAAACGCCAATTTCGTATTGGCTATATGTGTTTTGGCTGACATGGAGCACGTTCGCAACGTCTTTCTGCGTGAGGCCTCTGTCGTTTCGCAAATCTCGGATTCTTCCATATTTCAATATCTCAGTTCGCATATACATCACCTAAAACGAGTATATGTATCTTGAAATAAGATATTTTTACTTTATCTGGAAATCAGATAAAACCGTCTGCTCCCGCAGAGGGCAGTTCCCACTACGGGGCAAGGGGAAGGGGCCTTTGGCGCAAAGGCCCCTCCCCCTTAGACCCCCACCCGAAACATGGGGGACGCCACCCGTCCCCCATGCCCCCTCGTGGCACAAAGGGGCGGGACTGCGGTCCCTCCCCTTTGGAAACCCCTCCCGGAGTTGGACGGGGGAGCGGCAGCGGAAAGAAGAGCAGGGGATGTCCTATTTGCACCCCGTTGTGCTCCATGCCCGTAGATGCGGCGGCGCACCTGATTTGAGATTCAGGTATAGCGCAGCCGGTAGGGGAGTTTCAAGTTCAGTCGGCAGTTCGTGACGGCCAGCCCCCGTTTTGGGTGAGTTGACCGCTTTGCCGGTCAACTCATCCCTCAGCGCTTTTTCTTTTGTACCGTGTCCGGCACGTTTTCTTTTTGGCAAGACAAAAAGAAAATGTGGGGGACATTCTGCACGGCAAAGCCGTGCTTCCTGTCCCGGAAGCCGGGACTACCCTTTGCACTATTAAGGCGCGATCAAAACAACCTTCTTGTGAAATGCCAAAATTCATGGTATGATAACATGAAAAATCTCAAAGGATGTTTAAGATGAAACAAGTCACCATTTATACCGATGGCGCCTGCTCCGGCAATCCCGGCCCCGGCGGCTGGGGCGCCATTTTGATGTACGGCGCTCACCGGCGGGAACTGTCCGGCGGCGAGGCGGAAACCACCAACAACCGCATGGAGCTCACCGCCGTGATTCGGGCGCTGTCGCTTTTGAAGGAGCCCTGCATCGTGGAGCTGTGGAGCGATTCCAAATACGTCATTGACGGACTTTCCAAGGGCTGGGCCAAGGGCTGGAGAGCCCGGGGCTGGGTAAAAAGCGATAAAAAGCCCGCCCTGAACCCCGACCTCTGGGACGAGCTGCTGCGGCTGGAGGGCCTGCACACGCTGCACTACCACTGGGTCAAGGGCCACGCGGAGAACGAGTACAATAACCGCTGCGATGAGCTGGCGGTGGCAGAGAGCCGCAAATTCAAATAGCAGGCGGCCGAAACGTTTACAATTTATTCACAGCAAACACACAATTTCGCAAAATTGTTTGGGTATCTTAATACTTGCAAAGGGTCCTCCCAACCCGATGCGTTTTCTCCCTCCTAAAACACACAGCAAAGACCCCCGGCCATTGGCCGGGGGTCTTTGTGTATTGCTTCTTGAACGCGTCTGCCGGTTTTCCAGCAGTCCCTTTGCCTCCGATTTCCCGGATACAGGCGGCGTTGGCCGCTTACTTATAATAGTCGGTCTCGTCTGTCAGGGCCATGGAAAGTCCGTTGTGATACACCGGCATCAGTTGGAACTTGAAGCGGCTGGCGCGGTGGAGCCGGTCGATCTTCTCCTTCACTGCCGGGTCCGCCACGCCCTTGCGGACGTACTCATTGACCGCGTGATAGGAAAAGCCGAGGTTATCCTCGTCCGTCAAACCAGTCAGTCCATCGGAGGGCGGCTTGATGAGGAATTTTTCCGGCAAACCCAGCTCCACTCCCAGTGCGATGACCTCCTCCGTGGTGTACATCCCCAGCGGAGAGAAGGCTCCGGCGGCGTCGCCGTAAACCGTGCAGTAGCCCACCCAGTCCTCGGAGAGATTGGAGGTATTGAGCACAATGCCGCCCTTCTCGCTCTGCGCCACGGCGTACAGCGTCAGCATCCGCATCCGGGAGGGCAGATTTACCCGGGTCTGGCGGCTGGGCTGCATACCAAGCCGCTCCATCTCACCGAGAATGCCCGAGGTCCCCCCCTGAATATTGAACACATAGTGCCGGAGGTTCAGGAATTCCACCAATCCGTTGGAATAGTCAATATCCGGCTGAATACCGTCCGGCATAAGCACGCCCACCACGTTTTCCCGACCATAGGCCGCCACAGCCAGCGCGGCCACAGTGGCGCTGTCCTTGCCGCCGGAAATGCCGATGACCGCCGTTTTGCCGCCGCAGGCGGTCATCTGCTGCCGCATCCATGCCAGCAGACCGGGCAGTTGTTCCTTTGCGTGAAATTCCATACGATCACCCTTTCGGAAGTCTTGATGCCCTATTGTAAAACGATGGGCGCATTTTTGCAAGAATTTTCGCCAAAAAGAGGGCGGAGGGCTGAAGCCCTCCGCCCTGAGGCTGTCGATAAAGTGATAAATTTTCCGCAACGGTAAGGAAGGGTGTGCGCGGGAAACCCAAGAAGGGTGTCCTGCGCCATTAAAATCCTAAGTTTTCAGAACTTTTATAAAGTTCTGAAAACTTGCTCAGCGGGGCGAAAAAACTTTTTCGCCCCGCTGAGGGCGGAGGGCTGAAGCCCTCCGCCCTCTTATCCGCATTATTTTTTCTCGGCCTCCTTGACGTTCAGGCAGCGCATGGCGTTGAGAATGGCGATAAACGCCACGCCCACATCGGCAAAGACTGCCAGCCACATCGGTGCCTTACCCAGAGCGCCCATCACCAGCACCACGGCCTTCACTGCCAGAGCGAACACGATGTTCTGGTGCACGATGCCCACGGTCTTGCGAGCAATGCCGATGGCCACGGCGATTTTGGAGGGCTGATCGTCCATCAGCACCACATCCGCCGCCTCGATGGCGGCATCGCTGCCAAGACCTCCCATGGCAATGCCGATGTCGGCGCGGGTCAGCACCGGGGCATCGTTGATACCGTCGCCCACAAAGGCCAGCTTGCCGGTCTCCTTTTTCAGCAGTTCCTCCACGCGGCTCACCTTATCGGCGGGCAGCAGCTCAGCATGGAATTCATCCAGTCCCAGCTCCGCAGCTACGGCCTCCGCCACCGGCGCGGAATCGCCGGTGAGCATCACGGTCTTTTTCACACCCAGCCGCTTTAACGCCGCAATGGCCGCCTTGGAATCCGGCTTCGGCAGGTCGGAGATCACGATATGGCCGGCATAGAACCCATCCGCTGTGACATGGACGATGGTTCCCGGCAGCTCACAGGGCAGCCAGTTCACATTCTGCCGCTCCATCAGGCGGCTGTTGCCGACGCCCACGGTCCGTCCGTCCACCTTCGCCAGAATACCGTGGCCCGCGATCTCCTCCACATCGGAGACCCGGCCGCTGTCCATTTCACTCTTGCAGGCGTTCCGCAGAGAAACGGCGATGGGGTGGGTGGAATACTGCTCGGCCAGCGCCGCGTACTCCAACACCTGCTCCGGGGTGAAGCTCCCCTCCGGGTGAACGGCTGTCACCTCAAAGGTGCCCCGGGTCAGGGTGCCGGTCTTGTCGAACACAACGGTGTCCGCCTTGGCCAACGCCTCCAGATAGTTACCGCCCTTGACCAGAATGCCGCACTTGGACGCGCCGCCGATACCGCCGAAGAAGCTCAGAGGCACGGAGATGACCAGTGCGCAGGGGCAGGAGATGACCAGGAACGTCAGTGCGCGATGGAGCCAGTTATCCCATGTGGTACCCGCCAAAAACGCCGGAGGCGCGGGCAGGAACGCCAGCATCAGCGTAGGGATGAGGAACAGCGCCAGCGCTGCATACACCACGCAGGGCGTATAGTATTTGGCAAAGCGGGTGATGAACTGCTCGCTGACCGCCTTTTTCTCGCTGGAATTTTCCACCAGCTCCAGAATTTTGGAGACCGTGGATTCCTCACAGGGCTTTGTGACCGTCACCCGCAGCAGACCCGTCAGGTTCACGCAGCCGCTGATGATCTCGTCCCCGGCATGGATGGTCCGGGGCAGGGCCTCGCCGGTCAGGGCGGCGGTATCCAGCGTGGAGCTGCCCTCCAGTACGGTACCGTCCAGCGGCACCCGCTCACCGGGCTTCACCACGATGACGGAGCCTACCGTCACATCCTCCGGGTCTACCTCCTCCAAACCGTTTTCCGTTTCCAGATTGGCGGTGTCCGGGCGAATGTCCATCAGCGCGGCGATAGACGCCCGGGACTTGCCCACGGCGTAATCCTGAAACAGCTCGCCGGTCTGGTAAAACAGCATAACGAACACGGCCTCGTCAAATTCGCCGGTGGCAAAGGCACCCACCGTGGCAATGGCCATGAGGAAATTCTCGTCAAAAACCTGCCCGTTGGCGATTCCCATAAACGCCTTCCGCAGCACATCGTAGCCGATGATGAAATAGGGAATCAGGAAGCACACTGCCTGAAGCCAGCCGCTGAGAGGCAGGAGCTTGAACAAAATCAGCAGCGCCGCAGCCGCCGCAATGCGGTCGCGGACCTTTTTCTGTTTTTGGGTTAGAGTTGCCATATTCTTCCTCCTTTCAGGAAACCGCGCCGCCATTGGCGGCGCGGTCCGGCGTGTCGAATATATTTTTTTATCGGCAGCCGCTCACTTGAATTTACTGATACAGCTCACAGTCCGGCTCGATCCTCTTGGCCGTGGAGATGACCTCCTGTAAAATTTCATCAAACCGGGCATCGTCTGCGTCCAGCGTCAGTTTTTGGGTCATAAAGCTCACCGTCGCCCCATTCACGCCATCGATCTTCTTGATGGCCTCCTCCACCTTGGCAGCGCAGTTGGCGCAGTCGATTTCGAACTTATAACGCTTTTTCATAATTGGTTCCTCCTGATTCATTTATTGATTAGAGAATTACTCGGAATAACAAATTCACTCAAGGATATGCTCCAGACCCTGATTGATGATGGTCTTCACATGATCGTCCGCCAGCGCGTAAAAAACCGTTTTTCCCTCCCGCCGGGACTTGACCAGCCGGGCGTTTTTCAGGGCCTTGAGCTGGTGGGAAATGGCGGATTGGGTCATCCCCAGCAGCGCCGCAATATCACAGACGCACATCTCCGCCTCAAACAGTACGTACAAAATCCGTATCCGGGTGGAATCTCCGAAGATCCGGAACAGCTCCGTCAGGTCATACAGCGTGTCCTCGCTGGGCATCTCCTTCTGGACCTTTTCCACGATCTCGTCATGGGCGTGGATAAACTCACAGCATTCCACATTATAGCGATCTTCCATGGCGTCCTCCTTCATTTTAACGTATGAACGACTGTTCATGTGTTCATGATAGCACTCTTTTCTCTGTTGTCAAGTCCCTTTTGAAAAAACAGTAGAAAATTTTTGAAAGGTGTGCTATGCTGGTGCAGACTTACGAAATGACAGATAAGGAGCCCGTATGCATCAGATTTCTTTAGAGACCGCCCGGGAAACGGAGCGGATGAACCAGTTTGCCGTGTACAACCACATTGAAATGGTGGAGGTCGAGCCGGACCACGCCATTTTCCGTCTGAATATCCGCCCGGAGAGCAAGAACGGCTACGGCATGGTCCACGGCGGCGCCATTTACGCCATGGCAGACAATGCCACCGGCTTTGCCGCCCACACGGACGGACGCAGCTATGTCACCCAGACCAGCGCCCTGCACTTCCTCCGCAATCAGTCCGAAGGGGAAATCCGCGCGGACGCCCAAGTACGTCACCGGGGACATTCCACCTGCCTTGTGGCCGTGGACATTTTAGGGGAAAACAACAAGCTCATCGCTACCGGCGAGTTCACCTTCTTCTGCGTGGACCCGGAACTGATGGCCTCCAAAATCAAAAAATAATGACAAAAAGGACAGGGCTAAGCCCTGTCCTTTTCCAAAAGCATTATCCGCGCTCCGGGGATCACCTGTCGGTATGTCCCCGGAGCATTTTTTTATTTCCGCAGCGGTACCATCAGTTGACAAGGGCAAATATGCTTTCCAGCGGCCTAAATAGCCGCTGATTTTGTCATTGTCCTTGGCTTGCGCCAGCAAGCCTTCGTCCGCTTCCGCATCAGCGCCCATTTTTGCTTGCTGGAAAGTCCTTCGGAGTTTTTCGGAATTGGAAACGGCGGCTCAGCGAGGCTGACGAAGCAGCCGGGCTGCCGCCCGGCAATGAGGAAAACGAAGCTGGACATTGTTTCAGTTCCGAAAAACCGTGTTTGCCCTTATTAACTGATGGTAAGGTAAAGATAAAGCGGGTGGAGACCGCATCGCTTTCTGCCCGGAGGCTGCCCTTGTGCTCCCGGGCAATGGTGTCGGCGATGGACAATCCCAGACCGAAGCCGGACTGCTCCCCCCGGGAGCTGTCTGCCCGGTAAAAACGCTCAAAAAGATGGGGCAGATGCTCCGGCGGAATGGGGTCGCCGGGGTTGGCCACCGTTAAGCGGGCCTGCCGCTCCGTCCGCTCCAGCGTCAGCGTGATGGTGCCGCCGGGGGCGCCGTATTTCACGGCGTTGTCCAGCAGAATGGAAATCAGATGCCGCAGGCGGTCCCTATCTCCCGTGACCGTAACGTCCTCCGCCACATGGTCCTCCAGCGGCTTGCCCGCCTCAAAGGCCACCGGCTCAAAGGACAGCACGCACTCCGTCGCCACATCGCTGAAATTCACCGGCTCCATGGCGGCGGGACGCACACCGTTGTCCGCCCGGGCCAGCGTCAGCATTTGCTCCACCAGCGTCCGCATCTGCTCCGCTTCACAGCGAATATTGCCGCTCCAGCGGGCGGGCTTTTCCGGCAGCGCCGCCCCCTCCAGCAGCTCCGCGTTGGACAAAATCACCGTCAGCGGCGTTTTCAGCTCGTGGGACGCATCGGAAAGGAACTGCCGCTGCTGCCGCCAAGCCCGCTCCACCGGCCGCGTGACCCAGCGGGACGCCGCCGCAGCGATTCCCAGCAGCACCAGCAGCGCCGCCAGCGCAATGACCAGATAGGAACGGATGACCCGCGCCAGCGTCGCCTGCTCCATGGACATATCCACAAAGGCCAGCTTGCGGTACAGTCCGTTATCCTCCACGAGATAGCGGAGGTGATAGTCCTCCACCGTACCCTCCGTCTGATTCTGCTCCAGACATTGGCTGAGAATATCCCGCAGCGCGTCTGTATCCTCCAAATTGGCATAGGTGCCGCCGGTGATATAGGCCGTGCCGCCCCAGATATTCACTGTGAAATAGGGCAGCAGCAGCCGGTCCCCGCCGATCTCCACCGATACGCCGGGGGCAGAGCCGCTCCCGTCCTCGCGGATAACCTGCGTGAGCACCTGCCGGCTGAGGTCCTCGATATTCTGCCGGACCGCGTGATAGGCGGCGGCGAACACCGCCGCCAGCACCGTCAGCACCAGCGCCATGCACACGCCCACGAACTGCCATCGCAGCTTCCGTATCATGACAAGCGCCTCCCCTTGTCGAAAAGTATGTGGAAAATGTTGAAAACTTGGGGAAAACGGTTATGCCTCCTGCTCCAGCCGGTAGCCCACCATGCGGATGGTACGGATTTTCACCCGGGAGCGGAGGTGCTCCAGCTTTTTCCGCAGAAAGGAGATATAGACCTCCACATTGTTGTCCTCGGCGTCGGATTCGTAGCCCCACAGCTTCACAATCAGACTCTCCTTCGTCAGAACCATCTCCCGGCTCCGCAGCAGCAGCTCCATCATGTCAAACTCCTTACGGCTCAAGCGGACGGACCGCTCCCCGCAGGCCAGCTCAAACGTATCCGGCTCCAGCCGCAAATCGCCGTATTCCAGCACGTTGGAGGCCCGCTGCTCCGGCTGCCGCCGGGTCAGCATCCGCACGCAGGCCAGCAGCTCCTTGGGCTCAAAGGGCTTGGTGAGGTAGTAATCCGCGCCGCAGTCCAGCCCCTCTACCCGGTCGGAGAGCTCCGAGCGGGCGGAGAGCATCAGCACCGGCACCGTTTTCCCCTCCTGCCGCAGCGCCCGCAGAACGGAAAAGCCGTCCTTCTTCGGCAGCATGACGTCCAGAATCACCAGATCGTAAATATCCGACAGGGCGTTGTCCAGCCCGCTTTCGCCATCGTGGCAGACGTCGGCGGCATAGTGCTCCGTGTCCAGCAGGTCCCGCAGCGTTTCCGCCAGCCGGACCTCGTCCTCAACGATCAATACCCGCATTGCTGCACCTCCTGTCAGGCCGGCTCATCCATGCCCTGATACGCAAGGCGCATCAGGGGGTCCAGCAGCTCCAGCTCCATGAGGTAGATGGCTTCCTCCTCCCCAAAACGGACATAGCGCCCCGTTCCGTCCATGTTCTGTGTGCCGACCTTCATTTCAAAACTCGTCTCGGCTCCGGAGTCCGTCTGATACGATACCGTCAGCGTCACGGGATCGTCAAAGCCGCAGAAGACCGCCGCCTCATTGGAGGGGTGCCAGTCCACGCATTTTGTGACCCGCAGCGCCGCAAGGTCCTCCAGCAGCGCCCGGAGAGAGGCGTCATCCGTGATGTTGGCCCCGCCGGCCCGCCAAGAAACGCTTGCCGCATCGTCCTCCGCGTGAACCGCTGTCAGGACCGTTGTTCTGCGTCCGTCTGTCTCAGTGTCCGCCTGCTCCGTTTTCGGCCCCTGCAGGGTGATGGAGAGCATCTGCGCCTCCGCCAGCGTTGGCAGCTCCGGCAGGCGGCACATTTCATACACCGGTGTCTGCATGGCCGTGTACAGATCCCCGGAAATAATATAGATATGCTCCGAATCGGAATTGATATCCGCATAGCGGCTGTTACCGTCCGTTGTGGCGTTACCCATTGCGATGGTCAGCACACCTCCGTCCGGTGCCGTGGCGGTGAGACTGGCTGCCGGTGCGTCCAGCCCGCACTCAGACAGGTCCTCCGGCCGGTCAAGGGTCTGCTGGGGCCGCAGCGTCCGCAGCAGAGTGAGAATCACCCGAAGCTGCGTATCGTCCAGCGGAAAATCCGGCTCATTTTCCCAGTACCACGCGCCCTCCGTATCCAATGCGAAGGCGAGGTACGCGCTGCCATTATCGTATGCCAGATTCACATAGTCGCTCTCGGCCAACTGCGCCGTTTCCGCCATGGCGGTCTGTCCGTCCGTTTCCGCACGGGCCTGCCGGTAGCGAATGCTCAGCACGATCAGCACTGCGGCAAACAGCACGGCAAGGACAATGCTCAGCACCGTAATGAGCCGTTTTTCTTTCCAAGTCATAGGGGCCTCCTTATCGTTGTCAAACGCCGCAAACGCGGCAGTCACCTCATTTTGATTTGATATTATAGCATATCTCCCGGCTGTAGACAAGCACTGCCACGCCGCTCCTCTTTGCAAAAATTCAAAATAGGGCTTGACAATTTTCACGATTGTGTTATTGTATTACTTGTCTAATACAAAAGAACAGGGAGGCGAACCATGAACTGGCAATTTTCCAACAGCGCTCCCATCTATACCCAGCTCATCGGGCAAATTCGGGCCGGCATCGTTTCCGGCGCGCTGGCGCCGGGAGAGCGGCTGCCCTCCGTCCGGGACCTTGCCATGGAGGCGGGCGTCAATCCCAACACCATGCAGCGCGCCCTGACAGAGCTGGAGCGGGATGGGCTGGTATACAGTCAGCGCACCTCCGGGCGCTACGTCACGGAGGATCGGGACGTGATTTCCGCTGCGCGGCACGCGCTGGCGGCGGGAAAGGTGCGGACATTTTTATCGGATATGACCGCGCTGGGCTTTGAAAAGGAAGAATTACTGTCGCAGCTGCGGCAGGAGATGGAAAAGGAGTAAACCATGCCTATTTTGGAATGCAAGCAGCTCTCAAAGAGCTACGGCAAAGCACCGGCGCTGGAAAACGTCAGCTTTGCCATTGAGCCGGGCCGGATCGTGGGACTTTTAGGCCCCAACGGCAGCGGCAAGACCACTCTTATCAAGCTGGCCAACGGCCTGCTGACCCCCAACAGCGGCGAAATCCTTATTGACGGAGCGGCGCCGGGCCGGGAGACCCACGCCGTTGTCAGCTATCTGCCGGAGCGCACCGCCATCCCCATCTGGATGAGCGCCGGACAGCTCATGGATTTCTATCAGGATTTTTACAGGGACTTCCGCCGCCAGACTGCGGAGGAGATGCTGCGCCATCTGGATATCCGGCCCACGCAGCGTATTCGTCAAATGAGCAAGGGCACCCGGGAAAAGGTGCAGCTCATCATGGTCATGAGCCGGAGCGCCAAGCTCTATCTGCTGGATGAGCCCATCGGCGGCGTTGACCCCGCCACCCGGGACTATATCCTGACCACCATTATTTCCAATTATAACCCCGAGGCCAGCGTGATTTTGTCCACGCACCTGATTGCCGATGTGGAAAAGGTGCTGGACGAGGTGGTTTTCATCGACAAGGGACATCTGGTTCTGCAATCCTCCGTGGATCAGATTCGGGAGGAAAAGGGCATGAGCGTGGACGCACTGTTCCGGGAGGTATTCAAATGCTGAGAAAATTATTGAAGCATGAGTTCCGGGCCACCGGCCGGGTCATACTGCCTATCTTCGGTCTTCTGCTGCTGTCCGCAGTCGGCGCCAACCTCTCCATCCGGGGCATGACAAACGCTCAGAGCACATTTTTGAACACCCTTGGCACCATCCTGATCATGCTGTTCTTCCTTGCCATTATCGCCGTTGGAATCGTGGCTCTTGCGGTGATGGTCAGCCGGTTCTATAAAAATCTTTTGCAGGACGAGGGCTATGTGATGATGACCCTGCCGGTGAGCATCCACCAGCAGGTATGGAGCAAGCTCATTGTTTCTACCGTGTGGTTTGCCGCCACGGTTCTCGTTATCATTCTGGCCTGCTTTGTCACGGCCTTTGACATCCGCTTTATGGGCGAGCTGTGGCAGGAAGTGAAGAATATCGCCCACGCTGTAATTCGCTATAACCACATGGATATTGTGGTCAACGGCATCGGCTTCCTTGTGGAGCTTTTGCTGCTCTGCATCATGGCCTCTATTGCCTTCTGCCTGCGGGCCTATTCCGCTATGGCCATCGGCTTCAGCCGCCCCAATCACAAGGGACTGTTCAGCGTAGCCTCCTACATCGTCATCGGCGTAGTGGTGCAGATTTTGGGCGGCATCGGTATCTCCCTGCTGAACGATTCCTGGTTCCACCGCCTCCTGCTGGGCTGGGAGCCGCAGCTTTCCGCCACAGCCGCCATGCACCTTGGTATGTGGTTCCTGATCGTTCTGGAACTTATTTACTGTGCCGTTTTCTATTTCTTAACGGTTTACTTCTTGCAAAAACACCTGAATCTGGAGTAAAATATGATAGCCGATGCCCCGGCGGTCACACGCCGGGGCAATTTTTACACAAGGAGAACACCATGCCCCTTTGGGAGACCCTGTTTGGAAAATACGTCATGACTATGGCCATCGCCGCCGTTCCGGTGGTGGAGCTGCGGGGCGCCATCCCCGCCGGGGCCGCCGCCGGATTGTCCCCATGGGCGGCCTGTGTCGCCGCAGTCATCGGAAATCTTCTGCCGGTACCGTTCATCGTTCTCTCCGTGCGGCAGATATTCGACCGGCTGCGGAAGCACCCCTTCTTTGCCCCGAAGATCGATGCTTTGGAGCGGCGGGCGCACCTGAAGGGCCGCCTGGTGCGGAAATACCGTCTGCTGGGGCTGACGCTGTTTGTGGCCGTTCCTCTGCCGGGCACCGGGGCATGGACGGGCGCGCTGGTAGCCGCGTTCCTCCACATCCGCCTGCGCCATGCACTGCCTGCCATCGCGCTGGGCGTTCTTGTGGCCGGTGTATTGGTCACGCTGATGACCATCGGTGTCATTCACCTGTTTTAGCGCCGCGTTCTGTTTTTCCTCGAAATACTCCAGTCACCCAAAGCGCCCCTTCCGTTATGTGGGAGGGGTGCTTTTTTCATTTGATTGTTCACTCGAAGGCGTAAAAAAAGGCAGAACACACGGGATGCAGAAAGAGAGGGAACAGGCTTCCCTGTTCCCTCTCAAAAGGTTTTGAGTTTTTCGAAAATTACTTGTTGAAGTACCGCTTCAGCATACCCTCCAGAGCCTTGCCGTGACGGGCCTCATCCCGGGCCATCTCATGCACGGTGTCGTGAATGGCGTCCAGATTGTTCTTCTTGGCACAGGTGGCCAGCTCAAACTTGCCGGCAGTAGCACCGTACTCGCAGTCCACACGCCAAGCCAGATTCTTCTCGGTGGAGGCGGTCATATTGCTCTCCAGGTCGCTGCCCAGCAGCTCGGCGAACTTAGCGGCGTGCTCGGCCTCCTCATACGCGGCCTTCTCCCAGTACAGGCCAATCTCGGGATAGCCCTCGCGGTGTGCGATGCGGGCCATGCAGAGATACATACCCACCTCGCTGCACTCGCCGTTGAAGTTGGCCATGAGCTGATCGAAGATATACTTCTTGTCCTCCTCGGAGATGTCGGGGTTGTTCTTCACAGTCTCAGCGTAAACGCCGAACTTGTGCTCGGCCGCCAGCTTGATCTCGCCCTTGACCTCGTTGAACGCATTCTTCGCGTGGCAGACAGGGCACTCCACCGGAGCCTCGGGACCCTCATAGATATAACCGCAAACCTTGCAGACCCACTTCTTCATAATTGTATCCTCCTTAAATCTTTCGATTTTCCTAAATTGCTTTTCCTAACCGATCCTGTTCGGTGGTTATAGTATAACAGGAATGATTTCTAATTACAAGTTGCATTTGCAACGAAATCAATATTTTTTTATTGCGGATAAGAAAACCGGGACGCCGCGCGGGCGTCCCGGTCCCAAAAGAGACGATTTATTCCTCGTTCCGGGCCTTTGCCTCGGCAATGGCCTTCTCCTGTGCCGCAGGCGGGCAATCCTCATAGCGCACAAAGTGCAGCGTGAATGTGCCCCGGGACTGGGTCATGGAGCGAAGGTCGATGGCATAGGTGCTCATCTCGCCCATGGGTACCTCGGCCGTGATGACCTGCTCGCCGTTACCGGCAGGGTCCATACCCATGACGCGGCCACGGCGCTTATTGAGATCGCCCATGACATCGCCCATGTAGCTGTCGGGCACAGTGACCTTCAGCTCGCCCACCGGCTCCATGAGGCAGGGATTTGCCTCCGGCAGCGCCGCCTTAAAGGCAAGCTGCGCGGCGGTCTTGAACGCGATTTCGGAGGAGTCCACCGGGTGATAGGAGCCATCATACAGCACGGCCTTCAGGTTCACCACCGGATAACCGGCCAGCGGACCGTGGGCACAGGCTTCCCGCAGGCCCTTTTCCACGGCGGGGAAGTAGTTCTTGGGTACGGAGCCGCCGAAGACCTCCTCGGCAAAAATCATATCGTCCTGCTCCGTCTGGGGCTCAAAGCGAATCCACACATCGCCGAACTGACCGCTGCCGCCGGTCTGCTTCTTATGGCGGCCCTGCTTCTGAACGGTTTTGCGAATCTTCTCGCGGTACGCCACGCGGACGGGGCTCAAAGTGACCTCCACATTGAAGCGGCTCTTGAGCTTGCTCACCAGCACATCCACCTGCATATCGCCGGCGGCGGAGAGCACCATCTGGTGCGTTTCGGCATTGTTGACCACCGTGAAGGAGGGGTCCTCCTCGTTCAGACGGGCGAGGCCCTGCGCCACCTTATCGTCCTGTCCCCGGGTCTTGGGGGCGATGGCCACGGAATAGCAGGGCTCCGCAAAGGGAATGCCCTTCAGTGCCACAACCTTACGGCTGTCGCACAGGGTATCGCCGGTCTTGACCCGTTCCATCTTGCCGATAGCGCCGATGTCGCCGCACACCAGCTCCTTGACCTCTGTTGCTTTCTTGCCGCGCATGGTATAAAGGCGGCCCAGCTTTTCCGTTTCGCCGGTGCGGGCATTTACCAGCGTCATATCCGGCGTAATAGAGCCGGAGAGCACCTTTACAAAGGAATACTTGCCGTACTGGTCGGAAAGGGTCTTAAATACAAAGGCTGCGGGCACGCCGCCGGCAGAGACCACGAATTCCTCTGTGCTGCCATCGGCCAGCGTCGCCTTATGATAGTTGCCCTGCTCGGGGGAGGGCAGCAGCTCCACGATATTGTCCAGCAGCATCAGCGTACCCATTCCGGCCACGGCGCTGCCGCAGAGCACCGGGAAAATGCTCAGCTCACGGACGCCCGCCCGCAGGCCCTGCGCCATTTCGGCATAGGTGAAGGCTTCGCCGTTGAAGAAGCGCTCCATGAATTCCTCGCTGGTCTCTGCCACGGATTCCTTGAGGGCATCGTTGAATTCCTCGATAACAGAGACCTTATCCTCCGGGACCTCGATCTCCACGCGCTTACCGCCCTGCATCTCATAGGCGCGCTTGTTCAGCACATCAATGAGGCCGGTAACCCGCTTGTTCTCATCCCAAATAGGCACCACCACCGGCGCGACCTTCTTGCCGAAGCGCTCCCGGAGGGCCTCAAACGTGGTGTTATAATCACTGTTGTCCTCGTCCGTCTTGGAAATGTAGAGCAAGCGGGGCATATTCCGCTCCTCGCAGTATTTCCAAGCCTTCTCCATACCGACGGAAACACCGTCCTTGGCAGAGCAGACGATAATAGCGGCATCGGCGGCCCGGAGGGCCTCCATGACCTCGCCGGAAAAGTCGAACGCACCCGGGGTATCCAGCACGTTGATGCGGCAGCCCTTATATTCAATGGGCGCCACAGCGGTAGACAGAGAAATCTGCCGCTTGACCTCCTCGGGGTCATAATCGCAGACGGTATTTCCGTCAGCAACACGGCCCATGCGCTCGATGGCGCCGGTCATAAGCAGAAGATTTTCTGCAAGGGTCGTTTTGCCGCTGCCGCTGTGACCCAGCAGGCAGACATTGCGGATGTTCTGTACTGAATAGCTCATGTTCGTTCCACTCCTTATGTTGATGCTGTTGACAACGCCGCAGGGGCGATGGAAATGATCCGTCAACTCATTGAGAGGTCTCTCAATATGTTGATTATAACGCTTTTTCCATGGCAATACAACAGAAGTTTTGTGAGATATCACATTTTGGATAAGTCGGCAAAAAGGCGGCGTTATTTTTGTCAGGTCCCGCAAAAGGACTCTTGCCCGACAAAACGGAATATCGGCTCCGAAAAACGCGGAAAAGGTGCGGGGAGCCGGGCAAATGTCCCGGTTCTCCGCACCTTTTTCTGTCAAGTCTCAATAGCGCGCCGTCCAGTCGCTCATCAGGAGCACCGGCAGCGTCCAAAGCAGCAAAAATACCGTCAGGGAAAGAGGCGTCAGCAGATCAAACTTTTCCAGCGACACCAGATAGGCGGTCAGCAGCAGACCCACGGCGCTGCCGAAAATAGACAGCCACGCCGCACGGCGCACCGCTGTCCGCAGCCGGCGGCTGCCTACCATGGCCTCGGCATAGGGCAGCAGGCCCTCCCGCAGCAGCAGCGCCCGGGACAGTCCACGGTCCTCCTCCGCCTCGCTGAGCGCTATTCGGTCCGTCAGGTCCGGGAACTCCGCCTTCACCCGCTTGTTGAATTTCCGCTTCAGCAGTGCCGGGGTGATATTAGGGTCCCGCACGGCCAGAATCGGCGTGATACGGCTGCGGCGCAGCATCCGCAGAGCATAGTCCACGTTCTCTGCCGCCTCGTACTTCACGGCAAACACCGCCGCAAGCTGGTGGTCAATGGCTAAAAATACGCCGGTTTTCAGGTTGATGTTGCTTGGTAAGCGTACCTCCTGCTTCCGCAGGAACGAGGCCGTTCCCAGCAGAACGGATTCCCCCCGGATGGTACAGCCCCAGCCGCCCTGCTCGTAAAAGCTCAGATCCTGTGCCGTTTCCCTTGGGGCGTTCTCGCCCACGGCAAGGCCCTCAAACAGCCGTGCAAGGCCGCTGCCCGCCGCGCCCGCGGCGGCCGCGGCATAGCTTGCCGCCTTTCCAAGCTCCTCGCCGTAGACCTTGACGCCGTTAAGGCGGATGGTCCCCGGCGGGAACAGATCCGTGTCCGTCAGGATCAGGCTCCGGCGCTTGCCTACCCGGGCCGCACCGTCCCAGCCCGCCACGGCGCAGCCGCTTTTCTGCTGCCGTCTGGTCAGCTGGGACCACGGCAGTCCCCAGCACAGCGGCAGGGCAAACGTCCCTCCCGCCAGCAGAAAAATGGACCAATTGCGGAAAAAGTCAATGCCGTGACCGGCACCCAGCGAGGTCAGCCCCGCGAATACCAGCGTTCCCACGAAAATTACCGGCAGAAAGATCGTCTGGAGGCGGGCGGCGTAATCATCCCGCTTGGCTGTGGTGTAAAAGCCCCGAAGGCTGCCCTTCTGCTTGCAGGCACCACGGCCGGTCTCCGTCACCAGATAGGGCGGGTCATCGTCCAAAGAGGCCATGCGGAAGCTATCGTAGCTGCCCCGGCTCTCCCGGCTGATGCCCCACTGCGCGAAGCACAGCGCCAGTCCTGCCGCCGCCGTATAGGGCATCACACTGCCCCGGTTTGGAGACAGCAGCCACAAAACGCAGTCCACCACCGCCGCCAGAGCGGCCAGCGCGACCAGCAGCTCACTGACGCAGCGCTTTTTCAACAGCCGCCTTATACCGTACAGCGGCACCTGCGCACACAGCACCACATCCAGCAGCAGGCAGGCCAGCAGCACAATGCCCTGCACCTGCCGGTCCCCGCTCCAAAGGGGAACCGTGATGCCGCGCTGCTCCGCCGCCATGGCCGCAAATGGTACCAGCGCCGCAAGAATTGCTCCGGCCAGCGGTCTGCGGCGGCGGCGATACGCCTCCCGGTAACGGCTCGCCGTTTCTCCCAGTTCCGGCTCCTCGCCGATGCTGTCCGCCTCGGTAACAGGGGGCGGCGGAGGCGGTGCCTCTGCCGGGTCATAAAACTGCTCCGTTTCCTCCTGCCGCTTTCGGGAAAACAGGCCCCGCTTCGGCCTCAGCAGCGGCTCCTGCCGCTCCTCCATCACCGCGCCAACCGTGGAGCCTACCAGCTCCTCAAGGCTCCAGAAGTGAGTGGCCTCCGGCTCCTCAGCGGGCAGCTCCTCATCAGCCGCTTCTTCATTGGGCAGTTCCTCATCGGACGATTCCGCGGCCTCCTCCGGGAGCGCTTCCGTTTCAGATTCCTCCGCACGGCGGGCAGCGGCGCCCGCCGCCATCCGCTCTTCCCAGAGCTCCTTCGCGCTTTTAGGGGGCGCAGGCGGTTCGCTCTCCGGCTCCGCTGCTGTCGTGGATTCCTCCGGCGGCTGGAGCGCCTGCTCCACCTCCTCTAAAATCTTCTGCTGGCGGCTGGAGCCGTACTCAGCCAGAATTTCCTCTAAGGTGTAGTCCTCCTCCGACGGGGGTGTGTCCCAGCCGGCCGCACCGTATTCTGTTTTCTCGTGCTCGTTTGACACAGTGCTCTCTCCAAATTCATGCTACGCCATGCGCTGACGCACGGCCTCATACAGCAAAATCGCGGCGGACGCGCTGGCATTCAGGGAGTTCAAATCACCCTTCATGGGAATGCTCACCAGAAAATCGCAGTTCTCGGCCG
Organism: Neopoerus faecalis; assembly: GCF_029218125.1. Lineage (NCBI taxonomy): Bacteria > Bacillati > Bacillota > Clostridia > Eubacteriales > Oscillospiraceae > Neopoerus > Neopoerus faecalis. The sequence continues at coordinate 140,500 of NZ_JARFXX010000001.1, forward strand.
CCAGCCGGGTCATACCGTCTCCCTCGCTGCCGATCACAATGGCGGCAGGGCCCTTCAGGTCCGCCTGATAAAGCCCCGTGGTACCGTCCGCCGCCGTACCGAACACCCAAATGCCCTGCTTTTTCAAATTCTTCAGCAACGCCGGAATATTCGGCACCCGCGCCACCTTCATGTGGGACACCGCTCCGGCAGAGGTCTTGGCCACAATGCTGGTCAGCCCCGCGCTGCGGCGCTTGGGGATGATAACGCCGTGGGCGCCGGCGCAGTAGGCCGTGCGGATAATGGCCCCCAGATTGTGGGGGTCGGAAATCTCGTCGCACACCACCAGCAGGGGCTGCTCGCCCTTGGCGGCAGCGTCAGCCAGAATGTCCTCCAAGCTGACATACTCCCGCACCGCTGCCAGCGCGATGACGCCCTGATGGGCGTGGGTGCGGCTCATACCGTCCAGCTTGCGCCGGTCGGCCTCCACCACAACGATGCCCGCCGCCCGGGCCTTGGAGGCAATGTGGCCCAGCGTCTTGTCCGTTTCACCCCGCTGGATATAAATTTTATCAATATTCGTCTGCGTCCGCAGCGCCTCGATCACCGCATTGCGGCCCTCGATCATGCCATCGGCCTCGGCGCTGAGCTGGTCTTTTCGTTCGTCCGTCATAGATACCTCTCTTACGTGAAATTTGTCAAAATCCGTTTTGCTGATAGTATACCACAGCTTTTTCCCACAATAAAGATGATTTTCAAATTCTCGTACCGCTTTGGGAAAAAGCTGCTCCAACAGGGCCAAATATTCCTTTCAAACGATGAAAGGCGGCAGACTCTCGTCTGCCGCCTGAGACTGTCGATCAAGTGGTAAATCCTCCGCAACGGTAAGGAAGGGTGTGCGCGGGAAACCCAAGAAGGGTGTCCTGCGCCATTGAAATCCTTAGTTTTCAGAACTTTTATGAAGTTCTGAAAACTTGTTCAGCGGGGAGAAAAGACTTTTCGACACGCTGAGGCGGCAGACTCTCGTCTGCCGCCTGTTTTCCGTATATAGTTGGCTTTCGTGCTTACCGATGATCCACAGAGGACATATAGCGAATCAGCTCCACCATCTTGTTGGAGTAGCCGCACTCGTTATCGTACCAGGAAACAACCTTCACAAAGGTGTCCGTCAGCGCGATACCAGCCTTGGCGTCAAAGATAGAGGTGCGGGGATCACCGAGGAAGTCGCTGGAGACCACATCCTCGTCCGTATAGCCCAGAACGCCCTTCAGCTCGCCCTCGGAGGCTTCCTTCATGGCCTTGCAGATTTCCTCATAGCTGGCGGGCTTGCTGAGCTTTGCGGTCAGGTCCACAACGGATACATCCAGCGTGGGAACGCGCATACTCATACCGGTGAGCTTGCCGTTGAGCTCGGGGATGACCTTTCCAACAGCCTTGGCGGCACCGGTGGAGGAGGGGATGATATTGCCGGTAGCGGCACGGCCGCCGCGCCAATCCTTCATGGAGGCACCGTCCAGAAGCTTCTGCGTGGGGGTCACGGAGTGCACCGTGGTCATCAGGCCCTCTACAATGCCGAACTTGTCATTGAGGACCTTTGCAATGGGCGCCAGACAGTTGGTGGTGCAGGAGGCGTTGGAAACAAACGTCATATCGCTGGTGTACTTATCAAGGTTCACGCCGCACACGAACATGGGGGTATCGTCCTTGGAGGGCGCACCCATGATAACGTGCTTGGCGCCGGCGTCGATGTGGCCCTGGCACAGCTCCTTCGTCAGATGCTTGCCGGTGCACTCGCAGATATATTCGGCACCCACGGAGCCCCAAGGAATGTCCTTGACCTCCATAGCGGTGAACACGGGGAATTTCTTGCCGTTGACAATGATGCCGCCGTCATAGTGGTCCACCTCGCCGGGGAACTTGCCGTGCACGGAGTCATACTTCAGCATATAGGCCATATATTCGGGGCTCATGAAGGGGTCGTTGATGCCGACAACCTCCACATCCTCGTGAGTCAGGGCGGCGCGGAAGGTCAGGCGGCCGATGCGGCCAAAGCCGTTAATACCGATTTTGGTAAGCATAATCAAAGTTCCTTTCAAAATTTATCTACACAAAAAGCCGAAAAGAATCGTTTGCGTAAACGATTTTTTGTTAAAATCATCCTATCATGCCCGGCTAAAAAAGGCAATCAGCATTTTAGATAACTTTTTCCGGATAAATTGTTCAAATTAGCAAGAGTGCTGTAAAAATGCCACGAAAAAATGGTCAAGTAAACGAAAAAGGGGTTGACGAAAATCATTTACCGGACCTATACTGTATAATGCAAATGATTACGCAAGCGAGAAACCGTTTTTGCGAAAGAGGTACGTGTATGAAGGTGACAATCAGCGATGTGGCAAAGCTGGCCGGTGTTTCCACCGCCACAGTCTCCCACACCATTAACTCCACCCGCTACGTTTCCGGCGAGACCCGGGATAAGGTCTACCGGGCCATTGCGGAGCTGGGCTACACGCCGGACGCCTCCGCCCGGAGCTTCCGCACCGGCAAGAAAAAGACCATCGGCTTCATCGTTCCCGATATTTCCAACAAATTTTTCGCCACCATGATCGAGGCGGTGGAAAACTGTCTCTCCGCCCACGGCTATCATCTTATCATCGCCAATACCAAGGAAAACGCGGAGCGGGAGGAAACAAACATCCGCCTGCTGTCCGCCGGATTGGTGGATGGACTGCTCATTGCCAGCACCATTGAGGATTTCAGCCGCTTCGAGTCGCTGATTCCCGCGGGCTTCCCGGTGGTACTGGTGGACCGCACCTTTGAGGCCAAGCGCTTCCCCTCGGTGTCCGTGTCCAATTTCCAGCCTATTTACCGCAGTGTATGCCGCCTTGCGGGAAAGGGCGACAAGCGCATCGGAATCATCGGCGGCCTGCCCCGGCTCTCCTCCACCCGTGAGCGCATCGCCGCCTACCGGGAGGCGGTGGCGGACTGCGGTCTGCCGCAGGACGAGGCTCTGATTCGCTTTGGCAACTCCATGGAAAACAGCGCCCGGGCCTGTCTTGACGAACTGCTGGAGCAAAAATGCGACGCCATTGTGGTAGCACAGGGCCTCATGGCCTCGGACACTGTTATCTACCTCCATGAAAAGGGTCTGCGGTTGGGAGAGGACATTGACCTTGTGACCTTTGTGGACTACGATTCCAATATCAATCATCTCTATTCCAACCAGATGGACTGCATCGTCCAGCCTGTCGAGGAACTGGGCGAGGCTGCCGGAGAGCAGATTCTCCAGCGCATTGAGTCCCCGGACGCCCCCGTATTTGAGCAGGTGCTCACCTCCGCCTACAAGCCCTGCGGGGCATAAGCCCGTTTCTCCGCCCCCGGAGCAGGATGCTCCGGGGGATTTTTTCGTATGGCCGGGTATCTTGACAACGGAAGCCGGGTATGCTATGGTTGGGCTTGTCTCCGGAAAGAAGCCTCTAACCGGCGACCCGCCCCAAATACCGTTCTGCCGGCAAGGATATTCCGAGCCGTAAGCTGAGGATGAACCGATTTGTCTCCATCCCCTCTGCCGAACGGCAGGGGGGATGATTTTTTGAAAGGAGTGCTTTGCTGTGGAGCATACGAAAACACGGGTGGCGGTCATTGCCATCATCGTCCGGGAGGGAGCCTCTGTCACGCCGCTCAACGAGCTGCTGCACCAGTATGGCGGCTATATCATCGGCCGGATGGGCGTCCCCTATCGGGAAAAGGGCGTCAACGTCATCAGTGTTGCTATGGATGCCCCCGGCGACGCGATCTCCGCCCTGTCCGGCAAGCTGGGCCGCTTGGAGGGTGTGACCGCCAAGACCGTCTATGCCCCGGCAGGGAGCATTGGAAAGGAAGAAACAATATGAACTGGAAAAAGAAACTGCTGGCATTGGGCCTGTCTCTGGCCCTGACGCTGTCTCTGGCCGCCTGCGGCCAGAAAACCGCCGCACCGGAGCAAACCGACGAGCCCGCACAGACAGAGGAGCCTGCCGAGGCCCCGGAAACGCCGGATGATACCGCCGCCTTCAAAATTGCCGCCCTGAAAGGCCCCACCGCCATGGGACTGGTGGAACTGATGAGTCTGAGCGACACAGTCAATGAGATGATGGAGGGCAAGGAGGATGTGGTATCCACCGGCAATACCTACGAATTCACCCTGGCCGGCTCCGCCGATGAGGTGACACCCCTGCTCATCAAGGGCGAGCTGGACATGGCCTGCGTGCCCGCCAACCTTGCCGCCGTGCTGTACGGCAAAACGGACGGCGCGCTGGAGGTGCTGGCGGTAAACACGCTGGGTGTGCTGTATATCGTGGAAAGCGGCGATACCGTGCAGTCCATGGCGGACTTGAAGGGCAAGACCATCGTGGCTGCCGGCAAGGGCAGCACACCGGAATACGCTCTGCGCTATCTGCTGAGTGAAAACGGCATCGACCCGGATAACGATGTGACCATCGACTGGAAAAGTGAGCACAGCGAGTGCGTCGCGGCACTGGCCAGCGGTCAGGCCGCCATTGCCCTGCTGCCCCAGCCCTTTGTCACCGTGGCTCAGACGAAGATTGAGGGTCTGCGGATGGCACTGGATCTGACAGCGGAGTGGGATAAGCTGGATAACGGTTCCGGCCTCATCACCGGCGTCATTGTGGCCCGCCGGGAGGTGGTGGACGCCAACCCCGACGCAGTAGATGCTTTCCTCAAGGACTATGCCGCCAGCGTGGAATGGGTAAACGGCAACACGGCGGAGGCCGCCCAGCTCATTTCCGAATACGGCATCGTTGAGGCCGCTCCCGTGGCGGAAAAGGCTCTGCCCTACTGCAACATCGTTTGCATCACCGGCAGTGAGATGAAAGAGAAGCTCTCCGGCTATCTTCAAGTGCTCTCCGACGCCGAGCCCGCTTCCGTGGGCGGTGCGCTCCCCGGCGAGGATTTCTATTACGGCGCATAAGCGTCCATACAGGCAATTTTAAATCACCGCATCACGGCAGGGCAATGCCCTGCCGTGATTAAAATAATCAAAAAATCAGTAAGCCGGTTCAAATTAAGATTAGAAGGGGGCCGCCCATGGGTCAAAAGAAAAACACGCTCCGCCTGTGGGCGGTGCTGCTCTGGCTTGCCCTCTGGCAGCTTGCGGCCATGGCGCTGCGCCGCGCCTATCCCCACGGAAATCTGCTGCTGGCCTCGCCGGTCAGCGTTTTAGAGCGTCTGTGGCAGCTTGCCTGCACCGCCGCGTTCTGGGAAACGGTGGGCCGCTCCGCTGCCCGAATCTTCGGCGGCTTTCTGCTCTCCACGATTTTGGCGGTGCTCTGCGCCGCCCTTGCCGCGTGGAAACCACGGTTTCGGGAGCTGCTGGCCCCGCCGGTGGCAGTCATTAAAGCGGTGCCGGTAGCGTCCTTCATCATTCTAGCGCTGGTGTGGCTGGACAGCCGAAGCCTCTCCTTTTTTATCTCCGCCCTGATGGTGTTCCCTCCGGTCTACCTCAATGTGCTGGAGGGCCTCTGCCGGACGGACCGTCAGCTTTTGGAAATGGCCCGGGTATTCCGCGTCCCCCTCTCCCGGCGGCTGCGGTACATCGCCTTACCGCAGGTGCTCCCCTATTTCCGCACAGCGCTGTCTCTTGCGCTGGGCCTTTGCTGGAAGGCCGGTGCCGCCGCTGAGGTCATCGGCCTGCCTGCCGGGACCATCGGGGAGCGGCTGTACACCGCCAAGGTATATTTTCAGACGCCGGACCTCTTTGCGTGGACGCTTGCCATTGTAGCGGTATCGGTGCTGGCGGAGCGGCTGCTGCTGCGTCTGGCGGACGCGGCGGTGGAAAGGTGGTGCGGCTGATGGAGGTTCAAAAGCTCTGCAAGTCCTATGCTGACCGTCCGGTGCTGCAAAATGTATCCTTCACGGCGGAAAACGGCGTCACCGCCCTGTGGGGGCCCTCCGGCGCGGGCAAGACCACGCTGCTGCGGATTCTCATGGGGCTGGAGGTCCCGGACAGCGGTACATTATCCGGTACCGATGTCCGTTGGAGCGCCGTTTTTCAGGAGGATCGGCTGCTGCCGGGGCTGGACGCCATGGAAAATCTCCGGTTCGTGCTGGGGCCGGACATGGATAATGACGCCGCTGCCGCGCAGCTCCGGGCGCTGGGTCTGGACCCGTCCCCCGGTCAGTGCGTCCGGTCATGGTCCGGCGGCATGAGGCGCCGCCTTGCGCTGGCCCGGGCGCTGCTGGCCCCGGCGGACGCGCTGGCGCTGGACGAGCCCTTCACCGGACTGGACACGGAAAACCGGCAGCGCGCGGCGGCGTGCATCGCCCAAGCGGCGGAACGGATGCCGGTGCTGTTGGTGACCCATGATCCCCTTGACCTCTCTACCCTCCGCGCCCGCTGCATCAAGCTATAAAAAACGTCTCTGCCTGTTGGCAGAGACGTTTTTTATTCCAGCAATCAGCCGTGATGCTTCCAGCTCCGGCGCATATTGGCAAACGCCCACACAAGGCTGGCTCCCAACGCAATTCCCAGCGCGTATTCCGCTGTCTGCCGCGCAAAATCCTGCGCCAACTCCGACTCCTGCCGGACAACGTAATACATGGCGTAATACAGCGGGCGGCCGGGTATCAGGGGAATAAGGAGCGCCGGGGTGAGGAACAGTGTGGTGGGCGCGCCCATAAGCCACGCTAAAAACTCCGCGTACACCGCCGCAAAGGCGGAGGCCGCCAGCGAGGGCATCAGTATCCCGCCCCAGATAGACACCGCCGCAAGATACACGCCGCAGGTCAAAAGGCCCCCCACCGGGGCGGCGAACAGATACCGTCTCCGCAGCCGGAACACGAGGCAGAAACCCAGCGCCCCGGTAAAGGATGTTACAAGCTGCGTGATCATAAGCCAATTCCTCCCGTCAGCCAGAAGGCGCTCATAAAGCCCAGCGCCAGCGCCGCCGCCCACAGCAGCGTTTCAATCAGCCGCATAGCCCCGGCAATGGGGGAGCCGATCATGGTATCCCGCACGGCGTTGGTCATGGCCATGCCGGGAATGAGCAGCATAATGTCCCCTATGGATATTTTGTCCAACTGCAATCCCGGCAGAAAATGCACCCACAAAATGATACTCACGCCCACCGCCATAGAGGACAGCAGATTGAACACCATGCGGTTGGGGCAGGCCGGGGAAAAATGCCGCTGCAAATAGCAGATGGCAAGGCCAAACAGCGCGGCGGAAAGTCCGTCTGCCGGTGTGCCGCCGAAAAAGAGCGTGCAACTTCCCGCCGCCAGCATACTGCCGCAATAAGCCCACAGCGGCCGCACGCCGCCTTGGGTCAGCGCTTTGATCTCCGCCGTCAATCGCTCTGCCGGCAGCAGGCAGGCGCAGCACCGGCGGCTCAAAGCATTGAGGTCCTCCAGCACCGTCATGTCCGTACCGCCGGGAGAGGGGACGCGCCGGGTCTGGGTCACATCCCGTCCATCAGGCAGAGTCATCGTCACCACCATGCTGGAGGTAATGACAAATACGTTCATCCGGGCCGCGCCATAGGCCATGCCCATCCGAATCAGGGTGTCCTCCACCCGGTTTACATCAGCGCCCACCGTCAGCATGGCCTCGCCCAAGTCCATAAAGCAGTGGAGCAGCGCATCCGGCGTTCCCATGCCGGGTTCCAATACAGGTGCCACGCGCTTTTAGAATCCGAACAGCATGGAGCGCTTGATGTCGGCAAGGCTGCGGGCGCCGCACATGGCCATGGTGTCCGCCAGTTCGGCCTTCAGCTTGTCCACATAGGCAGCCACGCCCTCTTCGGCGCCGCCGTAGACCATGGTAACGAAGGGCCGGGCAATGAGCACCGCGTCCGCGCCCAGCGCCAGCGCCTTGAAAACATCCATACCGGAACGGATGCCGCCATCCACGAAAATCTTCATCTTACCGCCCACGGCATCGGCAATGGCAGGCAGCACCTCGGCGGTGGCGGGACACTGATCCAGCACACGGCCGCCGTGGTTGGAGACAACGATGCCTGCCGCACCGGCCTCCAGCGCCTTTTCCGCACCGGCCACGGTCATGATACCCTTGAGGATAAAGGGCTTGCCCGCCATGGCGGCGATGTCCTTCAACTGTGCCACGGTCTTGCTGCCTGCAGGCGGCGTCAGCCCCTTCAAAAACGGCAGGCCAGCGGCGTCAATGTCCATGGCGATGGCGTAGGGGTCCGCCGCCTTGACCATATCCATCTTCTGCCGGATGGTCTCCATGTTCCACGGCTTCACGGTGGGTACGCCGCAGCCGCCGCAGTGCTTCAGCGCGTCCACAGCGCCCTCCATTACGGCGGGATTCGTCCCGTCGCCGGTAAAGGCCGCAATTCCGGCCTTGGCACAACCGGCCACCAGCACGTTATTGTAGGAAAGGTCATCGTACTTGTCGCTGTAGTGCATGGCCACCGCGCCCACAGGTCCCGCCATCACGGGAATGGTCAGCTTATGGCCGAAAAAGTCATAGCTGGTGTCCACCTCCGCATTTTCGCAGATGGTGTCCATGTTGACGCAAAGCTCCTGCCACTTCTGATAGTTCCGGATCGCACCGGTGCCAAGGCCCTTGGCGCCGGGGCCGGGAACCATATTCTTGCAGGTCAGGCCGCTGCACACCGGGCAGGCATGGCACTTTCCCATGCAGGTCCGGGCCTGCTCCAGAACTTCCTGATACGTCATCGCTGTTTCCTCCATATTTTTATCTTTCCTGACTGTCCCCTCTCCGGCGGACAGTGATTGGCGCCCCTATTGTACCGCCCCGCGCCGAAAAAGGCAAGCCATGAAAATATTTGGAAACTGTGGAACATTTTGGCCAGCTCATACGTCTTATTTAATAGAAAGCGGTGCAGGCCGCGAAAAGGAGGATGAATCATGAAAAGAAAGCTCTTTGCCTGTTTCCTTGCCCTGACGATGCTCACCGTCCTGACCGCCTGCGGCGGCAAGGCTGCAAACAGCTCCGCCTCGGCGTCCGCCGATACGTCTGAAGCCATGGTGCCGGACTATACGGAAAATGACAGCTACGCTTCCTATACCGGCTCGGACTCCGGCTCCGGCGGCTTCGATGAAACCGAGTCTCTCCCCACCGATGCCGCAGAGCAGAAGATTATCTATACCGGTGATCTCAATCTGGAGACCACGGATTTTGACGCCGCCACCCGCTCCCTGTCCGCGCTGGCGGAGGAGCTGGGCGGCTACGTGGAAAACAGCAGCATCGGCAGCAGCAGCCGGGGCTACCGCTGGGCGGACTACACCATCCGCATCCCCTCCGGACAATTTCAGCGCTTTTTCGAACAGGCCGGTGAATTGGCCCACGAAACATGGCGCAGCACCAATCAGGAAAATATTACGGAAGTCTATTACGATACGGCGGGCCGCCTCAAAACCCAGCAGGTGAAACTGGAACGCCTGCAAACGCTGCTGGCGCAGGCGAAAAATATGGAGGACATCATCACCATCGAGTCTGCCATTTCCGAAACGGAGTGGAACATCGAAAACCTCTCCGGCACACTGCGGCGCTATGATTCACAGGTGGCGCTCTCCACGATCACCGTCAATCTGCAGGAGGTCTATAAGTATTCCAATACCGAAAACGTCCCGGAGAGCTTCGGTGAGCGCATCGGCAGCGCCCTGACCCGTGGCTGGAGCGCCTTCACGGATACCGTGGAGAATATTCTCGTTGCACTGGCCTACGGCTGGACATGGTTGGTGCTGCTGGCGGTCATCGGCGTCACCGCCGCTGTCTGCTCCCGCCGCGCACTGCGCCGCCGGCAGGAAAAGCGGAAGGCCTCGGCGGAAAAAACGGATGACAAAACCGGTCAGGTCTGATACAGTAAGGGCGGCGGCACTTCGCCGCCCTTTCCTTATGTTCTGAAAATTCATTTCATCCAAAGGGGGAAATTTTTATGAAGCTCACATGGCTGGGCCACGCCTGCTTTTTGTTGGAGGCGGACGGTTACCGCATTGTCACCGACCCCTATACCGGCGTACCGGGCTACCCATCCCTGTCCGTTTCCGCCCACGCCGTTTTTTGCAGTCATGGCCATTTTGACCATAATGCCGTGGATCGCGTCACGCTGCTGCCCCATCGGGACAGCCCCTTTACCGTCCGGGAAATCGCCTCATTCCATGATGACCGGGGCGGAACGCTCCGGGGCGGCAACACCATCCGGGTCTTCACTGCCGATGGCATCTCCGTGGCCCATCTGGGCGATCTGGGCCATCCGCTGTCGGCGGAGCAGTTGGCCGCCATTGGTCCGGTGGACGCGGCGCTGGTGCCGGTGGGCGGTGTCTATACACTGGACGCCGCCGGGGCAAAATCGGTGTGCGACGCCCTGAAGCCCCGCTGCGTCCTCCCCATGCACTACCGCCACGCTCCTTACGGGTTGGCGGAGGTGGGCGGCGTGGAGCCGTTTCTCGCGCTCTGGCCGCAGGCGGAGGTACACCGTCTGTCCGGCCCGGCCATAGAGCTGACAAAAGCTGTCTCCGGTGTGCTTATTCCGCAATTTTAACGCTGCGCCTCTTGACAAATCGGCGCAAAGCCATATAATATAGTTTTGAAAACCATATTATATGGAGTGAGGTGTTTTTATGGAACAGTGCAGACAGGTCACGCTTCTGGGCGATTCCATTCTCAAGGGGATACAGGTGGACCTCGGCAGCCGGCGCTACCGCGCCCAGAACGAGATGGACACAGCGGCGCTGGAATCGGAGTTCAGGCTCTCCATTCATAATGACGCGCACTTCGGCGCTACGGTCCGTAAGGGCAGCCGCCTGCTGGATCGGATGCTGGACCGGGGCGCCGCCTGCGATTTTCTGGTGATGGACTTTGGCGGCAATGACTGCGACTTCCGCTGGAAGGAAATTGCGGAGGACCCCGCTGGGGAGCACCTTCCCAATGTGCCGCTGCCGGAATTTGTGACGCTGTACCGGGAGATGATTCGCAAGGTAAGAGCCCGGGGTATCCGACCCATCCTCACCAACCTGCCCCCGCTGGACAGTCAGCGCTTTTTCGACTGGTGGTGCGATGGGCTGAACAAAAGCGCGGTCATGCGCTGGCTGGGGGACGTCGGCAATATCTACGCATGGCAGGAGCGCTACTCCCGCGCCGTAGAGCATCTGGCCGCTGAGGAGCAGGTCCCTCTGGTGGACGTCCGGGGCGCGTTTCTGGACCATGGCCATCTGGAGCAGACCCTCTGCGCCGATGGCACTCATCCCAATTCCGAGGGGCAGGCTCTCATCACCCGCGCCTTTCAGGAATTTGGTCGAGGCCTCCGGCTGCAAAGGGCCGCCCTGTGTGCTCTGTAAGCCTATAGGGCAGCCAACCGTGGGTATAAAATACGGCAACGTGGGTCAAAGCAGTTCAACACATCAAAAAACTATCCCGGAAACCGAACGGTTTCCGGGATAGTTTTGGTTTCGATATTGTGCAAAGCAGGGCTTACCGCTCCCGCTCCGTGTGGAGCAGCTGGAGGGACCGTTCTCCCAACGGCTTTTTCAGGTATTCCTTGTATAGCGCCTGAACCTCCGGGTTTTCGTGAGAGAAGCGGAGCTCGGCATCGGCGTCCAGCTTCCACAGCCGGTCGCCCCGAACCGCAGCCATCTCCTGTCCCTCGTGAATGGGCTGACCGCCGCCGCCGGCACAGCCGCCGGGACAGGCCATGACCTCCACGAAATCGTAGTCCGCACGGCCATGGTCAATGGCCTCCATCAGCGCCCGGACGTTAGAAAGGCCGCTGACTGCCGCCACCCGCACCTCGCCGGCGCCGGGAATGGTGAACACAGCCTCCTTCCACGGCTTGCTGCCGCGAATTTCCCGGAAGGCGTCCGCATCGGGATTTTTTCCCGTGACCATGTGGTAGGCGCCGCGGAGCGCCGCATCCATCACGCCGCCGGTGGTGCCGAAGATCACCGCCGCGCCGGTGCCGGTGCCCAGCGGGCTGTCAAACTCCATCTCCGGTAGCTCCGTGGGTACGATACAGTCGCTTCGGAACAGGCGGCACATCTCCCGGGTGGTCAGCACAACGTCCACATCCGGGTCGCCGCAGGCGGAGGTCATTTCCGGCAGTGTGCACTCCGCCTTTTTCGCTGTGCACGGCATCATGGATACCACCATGATCTTATGGGGGTCCAACCCCATTTTCTCGGCAAAGTAGCTTTTCGCCACAGCGCCGAACATCTGCTGGGGGGACTTTGCCGTGGAGAGGCTGGAAACGTAGTCCGGGTACTGGGAGCGCAGGAACCGCACCCAGCCGGGGCAGCAGGAGGTGAACATCGGCCAACGGTAGCGGCTCTTATGGGTAAAGCGCTCCACAAACTCGCTGCCCTCCTCCATAATGGTGAGGTCAGCGGCAAAATTCGTGTCAAACACATAGTCAAAGCCGATCTGCTTCAGCGCCGCCACCATGCGGCCGGTGCTGCCCTGCTTGGGAGAGAGGCCGAAGGCCTCCGCCCACGCCACCCGCACCGCCGGCGCCACTTGGACGATCGTGGTGATGTTCGGGTCCGCCAGCGCGTCCAGAACGGTGTTGGTATCGTCCCGGGCTGTCAGGGCGCCGGTGGGGCAGTGGGTCACGCACTGCCCGCAGAATGTGCAGTCTGTGTCCTTCAGGGAACGGCCTCCGGCAACATCCACCGTGGTGCGGGAGCCGGTACCCACCACATCCCAGATGTGCATTCCCTGAATTTTATCGCACACCTGAATGCAGCGCATACACTTGATGCACTTGCTGGCCTCCCGAATCACGGGAACGTCCATGTCCAGCCGGCTCCGCTCCGGCTTCACCGGATAGGGCTGGTAGTGGATGTTCAGGTAATGGGCCAGATTTTGCAGCTCGCAGTTCCCGCTGCGGATGCAGGTGGTGCAGGTGGAATTGTGCTGGGATAGAATGAGCCGTAGATTTGTCTTCCGTGCCTCCCGGACCCGGGGCGTATTGGTGTGAATGGACATCCCCTCCACCACCCGCGTGTTGCAGGCGGGGACAAGGCGCTCCGTCCCCTCTACCTCTACCACGCAGATGCGGCACGCGCCGATCTCGTTAATACCCCGGAGATAGCACAGATGGGGAATGGGGATTCCCGCCCGGGCGGCGGCCTGCAAAATGGTGCTGCCGTTCTGTACGGCAATATCTGTACCGTTGATCTTGATATTTACCATTTTTCCACACGCCCCCCCTTGAAGATTCCGTAGCCGAAGTGGTCGCAGCGCAGGCACCGTCCGGCCTCCTGCGCCACCTCCTCGTCCGTCATGGAGCATTCCATGCAGTCAAAGTCGCACTTGCGCTCGCTGGCCTCCCGCTCCCGGCAGTCCACCCGGCCTCGGGGCCGGATATCCTCGCACCGGGGCGTGGGAATCTCCACATCGGCCTCGATCTCATGGTGGAAGCCCAGATAATCGTCAATATTGTCGGCAGCGGCCTTACCGGCCGCAATGGCCCGCACTACCGTGGCGGGGCCGCTGACACAGTCGCCGCCGGCAAACACACCGTCCAGCTCCGGAAGCTGTGTGCTGGAATAGGCCAGCAGCGTGCCGCCCCGCTGAATCTTGATGCCCGCCTGCTCAAAGCCCTTGGACTCAATGCCCTGTCCGATGGCAACGATGATGATGTCCGCCGGAATCCGCACTGGCTCCACAGAGGCCGTGTTGGGCCGGGGACGTCCCGCCTTATCCACCTCGCCGATGAGCTGGGGCTGCGCCCAAAGGGCCGTAGCGCGGCCATCCTCCACCTCCACCCGGAGAGGCGCGTGGAGAGTCAGAATCTCGGCACCCTCGGCAATGGCGCCCTCTACCTCCTCCACCTGCGCGGTCATATCCTCCTGCCGGCGGCGGTATACACACGTTACCCGCTGGGCGCCGAGGCGGACGGCGCTGCGGGTCACGTCCATGGCAACGTTGCCGCCGCCGATGACCGCCACGTTCATGCCGGTGAAGTCCGGCATCTCGTTATCGCCGATATGCCGCAGCATATCCACGGCGGACATGACGCCGATGGCATCCTCGCCCTCGATACCCACCTTTTTATCCGTGTGGGCGCCGATGGAAAGATACAGCGCGTCATACTGGCCCCGGAGCTGCTCCAGCGTCAGATCGCCGCCGATGTCCACCTCGGTATGTACCTCGATGCCAAGGGAAAGGATGGAACGAATTTCTCCGTCCAGCTTTTCCCGGGGGAAACGGTAGCTGGGAATGCCGTAGCGCATCATGCCGCCAAGCTGGCGGCGCTTTTCATACACCGTGACCTTATGGCCCATGAGGGACAGGTAATACGCGGCGGAAAGGCCGCTGGGGCCGCCGCCCACCACGGCCACCCGCTTACCGGTGGACGGTGCGGGGGCAGGCTGGGGCACCTCTCCCGCCCGGTCCACGGCGGCCCGCTTCAGGCCCCGGATGTTGATGGCGTCATCCACCATGTTCCGGCGGCAGCGGGACTCGCAGGGGTGCTCGCAGATATAGGCGCAGGCCGTGGGGAAGGGATTGTCCTTGCGGATGAGCCGCACGGCGTCCGCAAAGCGGCCCGCCTTGACCAAGGCAATATAACCCGGGATATCCACCCCGGCGGGACACATGGCCACGCAGGGCACAGGGTTTCGCAGCGTACCGAGGCAGCGGTGGTGGAGGATATGCTCCTCAAAATCCTCCCGAAAGCCCCGGACACTGGTGAGAATCAGGTTTGCGGCGTCAATGCCGATGGCACAGTCCGCCGTGTCCACAATGACCTGTGCGGTCTCCTCCAGATGCCGCAGCATCCGCAGATCGGAGTGTCCGTCCAGAATCTCCGAGAGCATATCGGACAACTGGGTCAGTCCGATGCGGCAGGGAACGCATTTGCCGCAGGTCTGCGCCCGGCACAGGTCCAGTGAGTTCAGCGCCATGTCCACAGGGCACAGACCCGGAGGGCTGGCGGCGATGCGCCGCTCCATATTGCGGTACATCTGCTCTACGACCGCCTGAGCCCGGTCCGGTGTTTTTACTTCCAGCCTGCTCATTTCCTAATCATCCTTTCCTGTCAGCTTCCTGTACTGAGTGGAATCTATTATAGTCTTTTGTAAGCAAAAATCAAGTTTTGCTTCCCTTTTGACAATCGTAAACGTTTACCCATTGTCCTGCAAAAGATTTTCTTGCAGTTGCCGCGGTGCTGTGCTACAATACCGGCAGGCAAATGGGAGGCTCTTTTCTTTTGCCTTGCGGTTAGAGTTATCTTACTTGCGTTTGACAGTCTATTTCGCGGGCGCGAGCCCGCCGATCAGGAGGTAATTTTTATGACACAGACCACTTTGAAAATTGACGGTATGATGTGCGGAATGTGCGAGAGCCACATCAACGATGCCATCCGCAAGGAATTCCCGGTCAAAAAGGTCACGGCTTCTCACAGCAAGGGGATCTGCGTGATTATTTCCGACGCGCCGCTGGATGAGGCAAAGCTCCGCAAGACCATTGACGATACCGGCTACACGCTGCTGGAGGTCCAGTCCGAGCCCTATGAGAAGAAGGGCGGCCTGTTCGGGCTGTTCCATCATTAACGCAGTTTTGCTCCCGCAGCTTCTCACGGCTTCTTTGCAGCTCCGAAAATTTGAAGCGGCGGCACGAACCGGTTTCCACTTTGTCGAAAAGAGCGCCCTTCGGCGCTCTTTTTTGTTGTAACTGCCGCCGCTGTGCTGTATAATGGGCTTAGATCGCGCACAGCAGCGCGGCCACGAAAGGAGAACGTACCATGGGACTGATCAAAGCGGCATCC
Source organism: Neopoerus faecalis (assembly GCF_029218125.1). Taxonomy (NCBI): domain Bacteria; kingdom Bacillati; phylum Bacillota; class Clostridia; order Eubacteriales; family Oscillospiraceae; genus Neopoerus; species Neopoerus faecalis. The sequence goes on from NZ_JARFXX010000001.1 coordinate 156,225, forward strand.
GGTGCCGCCGGCGGCGTGCTGGCGGACCAGTGGAAGGAATATTTTTACTGTGAGGCGCTGAGCGCCGATACGTTGGCGGTGAAGGGCCGCAAAAAGATCACGGGCCGTTCCAGCAACTATAAGGGCGATGAGAACATCATCACCTCCGGCTCTGTCATTGCCGTGGCGGACGGACAGTGTATGCTCATTGTGGATCAGGGCAAGGTGGCGGAGGTCTGCGCCGAGCCCGGCGAATTTGTCTATGACGCCTCCACGGAGCCCAGCATTTTCGCCGGCCATCTGGGCGAGAGCATCGGAAAGGTGTTCCAGAACATCGGCAAGCGCTTTACCTTCGGCGGCGAGGCCCCCAAGGACCAGCGCGTCTATTATATCAACACCAAAGAGATCACCGGCAATAAATACGGCACCGCCAGTCCCGTTCCCTTCCGGGTGGTGGACCAGCGAGCCGGTATCGACATGGATGTGGGCGTTCGCTGCTTCGGCGAGTACAGTTACCATATCTCCAACCCCCTGCTGTTTTACACCAATGTCTGCGGCAACGTGACGGAGGACTATCCCCGCTCCACGCTGGACAGCCAGTTGAAAACGGAGCTGCTCACCGCCCTCCAGCCCGCCTTTGCCAAAATCAGCGAACTGGGCATCCGCTACTCCGCCCTCCCCGGTCACGCCATGGAGCTGGCCGACACGCTGAACCAGATTCTCAGCGCCAAATGGCGGGAGCTGCGGGGCGTGGAGATCGTCTCCTGCGGCGTTTCCAGCGTCACCGCCAATGAGGAGGACGAAAAGACCATCAAGGAGCTCCAGCGCAATGCGGCCTTTATCGACCCCGCTCGGGGCGCCGCGCATCTGGTGGCCAGTCAGGGCGACGCCATGAAAATGGCGGCCTCCAATCCCAATGCCGGTCCCGCCATGGCGTTCATGGGGATGAATATGGCCGGTCAGGTCGGCGGCACCAACGCCCAGACACTTTATCAAATGGGACAGCAGCAGGCGGCACAGGCCCAACAGGCCCCGCAGGCCGCCGCTCCCGCAGCGGAGTGCTGGCGGTGCGCCTGCGGCGCGGAGAACACCGGAAAATTCTGCGTGGAATGCGGAAAGCCCCGGCCCGCTGCCGGTTGGAAATGCAGTCGGTGCGGCGCGATGAACGAGGGCAAGTTCTGCGCCGAATGCGGGGCACCCCGCCCCGCTGAGGAGCGCCGGTACCGTTGCAGCAAGTGCGGCTGGGAACCGAAGGCCCCCGGCAACCCGCCCAAGTTCTGCCCGGAGTGCGGCGATCCCTTCAACGATGGCGACCTGATCTGAGCCGGCACGGCACAGATCTGAAAGGAGGGACTTATGTCCACACAGGTCACAGAATTTAAATGTCCCGCCTGCACGGCGCCTCTGCGCTACGCGCAGGACACTGGGCGGTTGGAGTGCGATTACTGCGGCAGCAGCTATACGGTGGAGGAGGCCGAGGCCTTCAGCGAGGAAAAGCAGAAGCAGGCGGAGGAAGCCTTTCAAAAGGAGGCCGAGGCAGCCAAGGCGGACGCCGGACAGTGGGACGCGCCGGAGGCGCAGGGCGATTGGGGCGCTGACGCCGCCCACCTGAAAACCTACCACTGCCCCTCCTGCGGCGCGGAGCTGATCTGCGACGAGGCCACCGCCGCCACCTCCTGTCCCTACTGCGGCAACAACACTATCATCCCCGGCCAGTTCACCGGCGCACTGAAGCCCGATCTCATCATCCCCTTCAAGGTGGGGCGGGAGGAGGCCCTCAGCACCCTGCGGGCCCACTACAAGGGCAAGCGGCTGCTGCCTAAGCGCTTCTCCGATGAGAACCATATTCAGGAGATCAAGGGCGTCTATGTGCCGTTCTGGCTCTTTGACGGACAGGCGGAGGCGGATGTGGATTTCATGGCCACCCGCAGCAGCGTCATTGTCACCGGCCGGGAGCGCATCACCACCACCCGGCACTTTGCTCTGCGCCGGGCGGGGACCGTGAGCTTTGAAAAAATTCCGGCGGACGCCTCCCGGAAAATGCCGGACGATTACATGGACGCGCTGGAACCCTTTGACTACGGCGAGCTGAAGGAATTTTCCACCGCGTACCTCCCGGGCTTTTTCGCGGATATTCCCGATGTCAGCATTGAGGAATGCAGCCCCCGGGCGGAGCAGCGGGCGGAGAGCACCGCCATCGATGCCATGGAGCGTCAAGCCGTAGGCTATGAGACCTGCATGCCGGTGAAAAAGGAGGCCCATCTGCGCCGGGGCAAGGTCCGCTGTGCGCTGATGCCGGTCTGGCTCCTCAGTACGCAGTGGGAGGGGAAAAACTTCCTTTTTGCCATGAACGGCCAGACCGGGAAGATGGTCAGCGACCTGCCGGTCTCCCGGAAGCGGTACTGGACATGGTGGGCCGGAATTACGGCGGGCATTTCCGCAGCGGTGGCCCTTGTGGGCGCCGTGGCGGCGGCATTGTAAGGAGGTGGGACGCATGAAACGCTTTTTCGCGTATGCAACGCTCCTGCTTCTATCCCTGTGCCTCACTGTACCGGCGCTGGCGGCAGGCCCCGCCATAACAGAGGGCGCAGCCGTTACCGACCTTGGCGGCGTCCTGACAGCGGAGGAGCTTGCCTCGCTGGAGGATACCGCCCAGAGCCTTGCCGATGAATACGGCTGCGGCGTTTACGCTTTGCTGCTTCCGGATTTCACGGTCTACGGCTACGAGGATATTTTTGATTTCGCGCAGGATGTCTTTGAGGAAAACGCGCTGGGACTGGGTGATAGCCAAAACGGCGTATTGCTGGCGGTGAGTACGGAGACCCGGGACGTCAGCATTGCCGTACACGGCGATAGCGGCAACACGGCCTTTACGGATTACGGCCGGGAGGAGGTGCTCTACGACGCCTTTCTCTCCGACTTCGGAAATGACGATTGGTACGCGGGTCTGGAGCATTATCTGGACACCTGCGGCTATCTTCTCTCCGAGGCCGCAAACGGCACGCCGGTGGATGTGGAGCCGGAGGAGCCTGTGAGCTTCGGCGCGGCCTTCGCTTCCTTCTTCGCCATGGCCCTGATTCCGGCGGCGATCATTGCCTTCATTGCCTGCGGCATTATGAAGGGACACATGAAGACCGCCCGCCGGGCGGTAAACGCCGGAGCGTATATGACCAGCGCCGTGCAGCTGAAGGTGCGGACGGACCACTACCTCCACTCCACCACGCTGCGTACCCCCATTGCCCCGCCGCCCAGCAGCAATCACCGCCCCAGCGGCGGCTACCGGGGCGGCACCACTGTCAACAGCCGAGGCTTTTCCGGCAGCAGCCGGAAGTTTTGAGGATAATTTTTTTAAAGTAAAGGAGAACAATGATGGACGACCCTATTCTTGAGATTGAGCTGGAGGACTGCCCCGTGTGCCGAGGTGTCGGCGCCATTGAGGATGAGCAGAACTGGTGCGTTTACGTGATGTGTATGGACTGCGGCACAGAAACGGCCCATGTCGATTACAAGACGCCAGAGGAACGGCTGATCGCCGCTCAGCAGGCCGCTCACCTGTGGAACATCGGCAAGGTGGTACACACCGGTGCCTGCGACTGACGTAAAAACACACTGCGCGAAGCAGACAGCCAAAGCACGGCGTAATCTATCGAAATAAAAGGAGGGCCAACGGCCCTCCTTTTTTTATGACCGCGTATAGCCCGCCTTTTCCAAGCAGCGCAGCAGCGGCGGCGCAGCCAGCGTGACGATGGCCAGCTTGATGAGATCGCCGGGGATGAACACCGCCATTTTCATCACCAGCGCCGCCAGCGTGGCGTCCGAGCCGAGGTACAGCCGCATAATAAGGTACATATACGGCACGCCGACAAGGTACAGCACAAGGTCTCCCACCAGCGCCGCCAGAAAAACGGCGGGATGGCTGTGATGACGGGCTGTCAGCGCGCCGATGACCGCCGCAGCGGGAATCAGCCCCAGCAAAAAGCCGAAGCTGGGCTGAAGCACATAGCCGATGCCGCCGCCCTGCGTAAAGACCGGCAGGCCCAAAAGGCCGATAGCTACATACAATAGCTGGGACACCGCTCCCCATTTCCAGCCCAGCAGCACACCGGCAAACGCGGTAAAGAGGAACTGAAGCGTGATGGATGTAATGCCCACCGGAATCTGAAGCCACGCGCCGATGGCGGTCAGCGCCCCTAACAGAGCGGCTAAAATCAGGCTGCGTAGGGTACGATGTTGGTTCATAAACTGCCTCCAAAGAGTGAATTTGCTTGCAGTGTAGCAGAGCGCGCCCCGATTGTCAACCTTTTTTTAAAATTAAGTTGACAATCGGGGCGATATTTGCTATGATGTGGAGTATGGGGAGGTATATCATTATGACAAAGGATACGATTCTGAGTTTGCTGCGCCAAAGCCCCGGGGAATTTGTCTCCGGTGAGGTCATCCGGCAGGCAGCGGGTGTCAGCCGTGCGGCGGTGAGCAAAGCCGTGGCTGTGCTGCGGCAGGAGGGCCACGAGATCGAATCCGTGACCAACCGCGGCTATCGCCTGATATCTCTTGCTGACAGTCTGCGGCCGGAGGAGCTGCGGCAGCGGCTTACAGGGCACCACATCGGTCAGGAGATCGTGTGTCTCCCCACCATCGACTCTACCAATAACGAGATCAAGCGCCGGGCCGTCAGCGGCTCCGTGGACGGTCTCGTAATTCTTGCCGATCAGCAGACCGGGGGCCGGGGCCGCCGGGGGCGGAGCTTCGTTTCCCCCGCCGGCAAGGGGCTGTACCTTTCGGCGGCGCTAAAGCCCTACTGCCCCTTGGAGCGGGTCAGCAGCCTTACCGCTTGGACCGCCGTGGCCCTGTGCGACGCCATTGAACAGGTGTGCGGCGTCCGCCCCGGCATCAAATGGCCAAACGATTTGGTTTTACAGGATAAAAAGCTCTGCGGCGTGCTGACGGAGATGGAACTGGAGGCGGAAACCGGCAGCCTTGGCTATGTCATCATCGGCATTGGAATCAATCTCCGGCAGAATGAGGCGGATTTCGGCCCGGGGGTAGCCCCCACCGCCATTTCCCTTCAGCAGGCGTTGGGTCGCGCCCCAGACCGGACGGAACTGGCCGCCGCCGTGCTGCTATCGCTGGACAAGCTGTACCGGGACTTCCCGGAGCGGGCGCAGGGGTATTTGGAGCGCTTCCGCCGGGACTGCCTGACACTATGCCGCCCTGTACGGGTGCTGTATCCTGGCGGCACCAGAGAGGGCACGGCGGTGGACATCACGGAGGACTTCGGCCTCACCGTCCGCTGGCCGGACGGAACGGTGGAAGCCGTGACCTCCGGGGAGGTCTCCGTCCGAGGGCTGTACGGGTACGTATAAGAGAATAAAATTTGGCTGCGGACCTGTGGGCCCACGCTGAAAGGTGAAAGGAACGCCATTATGAAAATCGCATTGGCACAAATGAGCATGACCGCCGATATTGCGGAGAACCTGAAAAAAAGCCTTGCGTACTGCGATGAGGCGGCAGGCTGCGACCTGCTGTTCTTCCCGGAAATCCAGCTCTCGCCGTTTTTCCCGCAGTATGAAAAGAAAAATGTGGACGCCTACGCCATGGGCGAGGACGCGGAGGCTCTCCGCCTGCTGGCGCAGAAGGCCGGTGAGCATCATTACTATCTTTCCCCCAACGTCTATCTGGAACGGAACGGCCATCGGTACGATGCTTCGCTCTGGATCGGGCCGGACGGTCAGGTGCAGGACATTGCCAAAATGGTGCACATCGCGCAGGCAAAGCAGTTTTACGAGCAGGATTACTACACGCCCTCTGAAGATGGCTTCAAGGTGTTCGACACCCCCTTCGGCAAAATCGGCATCGTGATCTGCTATGACCGCCACCTGCCGGAGAGCATTCGTACCTGTGTCCTGATGGGTGCGGAGCTGGTCATCGTTCCCACAGCCAACACCAAAGCGGAGCCGCTGGAGATGTTTGAGTGGGAAATGCGGGTGCAGGCCATGCAGAATCAGGTGTTCATCGCCATGTGCAACCGGGTGGGCACCGAGGGCGATATGGACTTTGCCGGCGAATCGCTGGTAATTCATCCCAGCGGCGCCGTGCTGAAAAAGGTGGACGATACCGAGCAGTTACTCACCTGCGATATTGATTTGGCCGAGGCCAGCTCACTGCGGAAAAAGATTCCGTATCTTGCCACCCGCCGTCCGGAATGCTATCTTTAAATCGTGTTTTCATCCGTCAAAGGGCTGTCGCAGTCTGACAGTAAGAAAAAATACGTGCGGGGGACCCACATTGGGTCCCCCGCACAGCTTTTGAACAAACGCTTTTCATGGATTGAAAAAGCCTTTCGGCAAAAAGAACGTGTGGGCCGCATCACGGCCCACACGTTGCGCTCTTTCCTGTTTTGATTTCATCAGGGCATGGTGCTGACAAGCCCCCGGGCGCAGTCCACGCAGACGGTGACCCCGTCCTGAAGCCGCCGGGTCGCGCCGGAGGCGCCGATGATGACCGGCTTGTTCAGCGTCAGCCCCACAGTGGCGGTGTGGCAGTCCGCACTGGCCTCCTCGGTGATAACGGCGGCGGCCTGCCGGATATAGGGCAGCAGCTCATTGGTGGTATAGGGCACCACCAGCACATCGCCGGGGCGCAACTTTTCCGCTACCTCCTCAATACGGCGGCAGACGCACAGCGGGCCGGAGGCCTTGCTGTCCCCCACGCCCACGGCGTTCACCAGCGCGCCGCCCACCTGCTGCACGCGGATCATATTCGTAGTGCCGGAAATGCCCACCGGTACGCCGGCGGTAACTACCACCAGATCTCCCTGCCGGACAAGGCCCGCCGCCTCGGCGGATTCCACCGCGTGGCTCACCAGTTCGTCCGTGCTGTTGACATAGGGCATCATAATGGGCTCCACGCCCCAGTAGAGGGCCATCTGCCGCTGAACCTGCCGACTCAGAAGGCAGGCAATAATGGGCGTGCCGGGATGGAAGCGGCTCACCAGCCGTGCGGTGGTGCCGCTCTGGCTGACGGTGATGATGGCGTCCGCACCGATCTCCTGCGCGGTGGTGCAGGCGGCGTGGGCCGTAGCGGCCGCCACGGAAAGGCGGCCCCGGCCGCTGGACTGCATGGCCATGCGCTTTGCGTGGTTGATGTCCGCCTCCGTCCGCAGAGCGATGGCGTTCATGGTCTTCACGGTCTCCACCGGATATTTGCCCGCCGCCGTTTCGCCGGAGAGCATAATGGCGGAGGTCCCGTCATAAATGGCGTTGGCCACATCGGTGATCTCCGCCCGGGTAGGCCGGGGATTTTCCATCATGGAGTCCAGCATCTGCGTGGCGGTGATGACCGGCTTGCCGCAGGCGACGCACTGGGCGATCATGTTCTTTTGAATCACGGGAATCTCTGTAAAGTCGATCTCCACGCCCATATCGCCCCGGGCTACCATGATTCCGTCCGCCGCGTCCAGAATTTCGGCAAGGTTGGAAACACCCTCCTGATTTTCGATTTTAGCGATAATGCGAATGGAGGAACCTACGGAATCCAACAGGGCTCGCAGCTCCCGGATATCCGCCGCGGAGCGGACAAAGCTGGCGGCCACAAAATCAAAGCCCTGTTCCGCGCCGAAGAGAATATCCTCCCGGTCCTGCTGGCTCATGTAGGGCATATTCAGCCGCACACTGGGGACGTTGACACCCTTGTGGTTTTTCATGTCCCCGTCATTTTCCACCCGACAGCGGATGTCCATGTCTGTGGTCTCCAGCACCGTCAGGCGGACGAGGCCGTCATCCAGCAAAATCGTATCGCCGTGCTTGACATCCTCCGGCAGCTCGGAATAGCTGATGGCACAGCGGGTCTCATCGCCTAAAATATTGGCGGTGGTCAGCGTAAACTCCTGTCCCGCAGTTAAGCGAACCTTTCCGTCCTTGAAATCCCGCAGCCGGACCTCCGGCCCCTTGGTATCCAGCATGGCGGCCACCGGGCGGTCCAGCTCCTCCCGCAGTGCCTTCAGCTTTTCCAGCCGGGCCAGATGCTCCGGGTGCGTCCCGTGGGAAAAGTTGAAGCGGGCTACGTTCATCCCCGCCAGAATCATCCCCCGCAGGACCTCCTCACGGTCCGTGGACGGTCCCAATGTACATACGATCTTTGTCTTTCTCATTTCCGCGCTCTCCTTCCAACGCTCCGCTTTGAGCGTTCGCACTTTCCTGTATCATTCATTTTCCGTTTTTTATTTTAGCACAGCCCTCCGTGTGTAAAAAGACGCAGAATCGTAAAATTTACCGCCCGATTTTTGCCTTTTTGCAGAAAAATCTTGGAAATTTGCACAGCACCCCCCCCCCCGCAGCACTTGCCCCGGCGGTCCCCGCGTGCTATAATTCCGGCAAGCAAGCAACAGGAGGAACCATGTATGAATATCGTCTGTCTGGACTTAGAGGGTGTGCTGGTGCCGGAGATCTGGATCGCCTTTGCCGAGGCCAGCGGCATCCCGGCTCTGCGCCGCACCACCCGGGACGAGCCGGATTATGATAAGCTGATGCACTGGCGGCTGGAGATTTTGAAGGAGCACGGCCTCGGCCTGAAGGAAATTCAATCCGTCATCGGTCAAATTGATCCCCTGCCTGGGGCGAAAGCGTTTTTAGACGCGCTGCGGGAGCGGACGCAGGTCCTGATTCTCAGCGACACCTTTGAGGAATTTGCCAAGCCCCTCATGCGGAAGCTATGCTGGCCCACCATTCTCTGTAATTCACTGGAGGTCTCGCCGGAGGACACCATTACCGGCTTCCGGATGCGCTGTGAGCAATCCAAACTCACCACCGTCAAGGCCCTGCAGTCCATCGGCTATGATACCATTGCCAGCGGGGACAGCTATAATGACCTTGGCATGATTCGCGCCGGTAAGGCGGGCTTTCTGTTCCGCAGCACGGAGCAGATCAAGGCAGATAGCCCGGACATTCCCGCATACGAAACCTATGAGGAGCTGCTAACCGCCATCACGGCGGCGCTGTGAGCGCGGCGGACATCGTTTCAACAACATTGATTAAAGGCGGGAGCTGTATCTACAGCTCCTGCCTCAGCGTGTCGAAAAAGTCTTTTCTCCCCGCTGAACAAGTTTTCAGAACTTCATAAAAGTTCTGAAAACTAAGGATTTCAATGGCTCAGGACACCCTTCTTGGGTTTCCCGCGCACACCCTTCCTTACCGTTGTGAAGGATTTACCACTTTATCGACAGTCTCAGGCGGGAGCTGTATCTACAGCTCCCGCCTTTGCTCAGCGCAGATCAGATACGATGTTGTCCACGGCATGATCCACCGCGACACCCAGCTTGTGGATGCTTTTCCCCACCTGTGTTTTCATGGGGTCCCGTCCGTAGGGCGACATCATACCCATCGCGGCGCCGGCCAGCAGACCGGCGCTCATGCCGACCCAAAATCCGGCACAGCCTTTCATCATACGTCACTCCTTTTTCGGTCTGAGGATAGTATGCCCGGAGTGTCCGCAAACATGAAAGAAAAATCATTCCAAAATCACGCCGCTGCCCACAACGTCCTCCCCGTCATAGAGAACGGCGAACTGCCCCGGTGTCACCGCCCGCTGCGGCTCCCGGAAGCGCAGACGGAACCGCCCGCCAAGCAGCGGCTCCGCCGTGGCCTCCGCCTCCCGCTGGCTGTACCGGGTCTTTACGCTGACCGTCACCGGCGCGGTCAACTCCGCAAGGGCGATGCCGTTCCACTCCCCGGCGGTCAGCTCCGTTGTAAACAGCGCCCCGCTGGGGCCTACGTAAATGGCGTGGGTCGCCGAATCCTTTTTTGTGACATACAGCGGCGGCTCAATGGCAAGGCCCAGTCCCTTATGCTGCCCCTTTGTATAGCGGACAAAGCCCTTATGCTGCCCCAGCACGCGGCCCGCCTCATCTAAAAACGGTCCGGTGGGGGACGCCTCCCCCACGCAGCGGTCAATGAATCCGGCATAATCTCCGTCCGGGATAAAGCAGATATCCTGACTGTCCCGCTTATGGGCACTGACAAGGCCGTGCGCCGCCGCCAAGCGGCGCACCTCCGGCTTTGTCAGCGTTCCCAAGGGGAAAAGTGTCCGGGAAAGCTGCTCCTGTGTCAGCCGGCAGAGAAAGTAGCTCTGGTCCTTGGCCCGGTCGGCCCCCCGCCGCAGCACGTACCGGCCGGTAGCACGGTCCCGTCCGATCTTAGCATAATGCCCGGTGGCAAGGCAGTCCGCGCCCATGGCACGAGCCGTATCCCACATGGCACCGAACTTGATGCGGCGATTGCAGACCACACAGGGATTCGGCGTCTGGCCCTCCTGATACGTGCGAATGAAATACGAAATGACCGCCTCCCGAAATTGCCCGGAAAGGTCGGCGTCATGAAACGGAATCCCTAACTGCGCCGCCGCTGCGGCAGCCGCCGCGCCGTCCTCCACCGGGTGCTCTGTGGACAACGGAAGCCCCCGCAGTAGCGATAGGTGCAGCCCGTGTACCGTATAGCCCTGCTCCCGCAGCAAAACCGCGGCAGTCGAGCTGTCCACGCCGCCGCTCATTCCCAAAAAAACCTTTGTCATACGCTTTCCTCTTTATGGTTATGGATGAAAAAGGAAGCGGTCGCGCCGCTTCCCGATCAAGCTCAATCCAGATTGCGAACCGTATAGGCGGCCGCCGGCAGCGCGTCCGCCAGTCCCAGCAGTGTACGGTTAAATCCACTGTTGTATGCCGTGGGGACATCGGAGACCCGATTGCCGGAAATACGCTCCGGCAGGGACAGCGTAAACCGGCTCCCCTTTCCGGGGACGGACTCTGCCAGCAACCCGCCGCCGTGCTTTTGCGCGATGCTCCGGCACAGCAGCAGTCCCAGTCCCAGACCGTGCCCCGGTCCGGCAGGCGCGGCGGGACGGAGGCAGCGGTCAAACAAATGCCCCATCTGCTCCGATGGGATACCGCAGCCGGTGTCCGCCACAGAGAGCAGTAACTGCTTCCCGCTCCTTTTCAGCTCCACCGTCACCGTTCCATTTTTCGGCGTATACTTCAGCGCGTTGGATAAAAGCTGATAGAGCGCCTGTTCCAAAGCGGCGGCATCTGCGGCGCAGATGCACCGCTCCATGGCGCAGACAAAGCGCAGCCGAATCCCCAGCATCTCCGCCAAATCGCCGGACGCCTCGCACACCGCGCTCACTAACTGCACGATGTCCGTGTCCCGCAGGGACAGGGTGCTCTTTTCCGAAAGATATTCCGTTGCAGATATACCGTTCACCATCCGCAGCAAACGGTAAAAGCTCTGCTCCAGTACGGCGGCCTTGGAATCCAGCACAGCGTCCTGCTCCCGGCGCTCCGCCGGAATGGCCTGTGCCGCCGCCAGATACAGATTGCTCAGCAGGCCGCGCATCTGCCCGGCAATGCCCGGCAGCAGCGCCGCCAGATCGGTGGGCTGTTCCTCCATAGCCTCGTCCCCTTTCCAAAGCAGTTCGCTTTTATTTTCAGTAGCATAAGCGTTCTAAGCGAAATTACCCATGGTAAACTTTAGCTTACGGTCAGCATAACAAATCCCATCGAAAAAAGCAAGGTTTTGTAAAAAAATTACAAATCTATAGGCTCTGCGGTGCAAAGCATATAACACCGCGTTTCCTGATTCTGCATTTCCCTGTCCACAGGCGTAAACGATATGCTATGCAAAGGGGCCAAGGAGTCTGCGAAAATTTCAACGTAATTTTACGAATTTCCCATTTCACCTTGCGGAAAATCAGGCTATAATGGATTCACATAATATGGCCCAACGGGCAGGAGGAACGATTATGGCGATCAAAGTAGGCATCAACGGCTTCGGCCGCATCGGCCGTGTGGCGCTGCGTATCATGGTGGAGCGGGGCAGCAGCACCTATCAGATCTGCGGCATCAATCTGCGGCACGCGGACTTGGATTACATGGTCTATCAGGTGAAATATGATTCCGTGTTCCGCACGTTCCGGGACAGCGTGGAGCATGATGACCGCCACCTCATCATCAACGGCAAGAAAATCAGGGTCTACAGCGAGGATGACGCCTCCCGGATTCCGTGGGATGACTGCGGCGCGGAGTATATCATCGAATCCACCGGCGTGTTCAACACCGTGGAAAAGGCCAGCGCCCATCTGCAAAACGGCGCGAAAAAGGTCATCATCTCAGCCCCTTCCAAGGATGACATCATGCCCACCTTCGTCATGGGCGTCAACCACAAGAACTATACGCCGGATATGGATGTGGTCTCCAACGCCTCCTGCACCACCAACTGTCTGGCCCCCATGACCAAGGTCATCAACGATACCTTCGGCATCAAGCAGGCTTTGATGAGCACTATCCACTCCGCAACGGCCAAGCAGAAGGCTGTGGACGCCCGCGCGGGCCGGGACTGGCGAACAGGCCGCAGCGTGCTGGGCAACATCATCCCCTCCACCACCGGTGCCGCCAAGGCTGTCGGTCAGGTCATCCCGGAGCTGAAGGGCCGCATGACCGGCATGAGCTTCCGGGTCCCCACCAATGACGTTTCCGTGGTGGACCTCACCGCCCGCCTCATCCACCCCGCCAGTTACCACGATGTGTGCGTGGCCATGCGGAATGCCTCTAAAAACAGCATGAAGGGCATCATCACCTGCACCACGGATCAGGTAGTCTCCTCCGACCTCACCGGCTTTTCCGAGACCTGCATCTTCGATGAGACCGCCGGTATCATGCTGGACAACGATTTTGTCAAGCTCATCGCGTGGTACGATAACGAATGGGGCTACACCAGCAAGCTGCTGGACCTCATGGCCCACATGTACCATGTAGACCATCAGGAATAAAGCATCCTATGATAAATCCGGGGCTGAGGTGTACACCTCAGCCCCGGATTTTTTCATATCTTTTTTCGCTCCAAATGCTGTCTTGACACATGGAGCGGGGCGCTTTCGGCGCCCCGCTCATCATTCCTTATTCTTCGTCATCCGTGACGATCAGGCCGTAGCCGCCCTTTTTGCGGTGGTACACAATGGAAATGCTGTCATCATCGCTGTTGCGGAACACATAGAAGTCATGGTCCAGCAGATTCATCTGCAAAATGGCCTCCTCCGGACTCATGGGCTTTACGGAAAAGCGCTTCGTCCGCACGATGCGGAACTCCGCCTCCTCCGCCACGGAGAAATCGTCCGCCGGCTCAGCGGGCAGGCCCTCTGTCCGCAGCCGCTTGGAAAGGCGGGTCTTGTTCTTCAAAATCTGGCGCTCAATATAGCTCACGGCGGCATCAATAGCGCCCCGCATATCCCCGTCAGGCTCCGTGGTCTGCGCCCGCAGGATGGTAGACCCATCCCGGATGGTGATCTCCGCAGTGCACAGCTTGTCCTTTTCTACGTTAAAGGTCACGAAGGCAGAGGTATCCTCCCGATGAAAATACTTTTCCAGCTTTTCCAGCCGCTTTTCGGCATAGGCCTTAATGGAATCGCTCAGGGGGATCTTCTTGCAGGTGTAGGTATACTTCATAAGGCTCGCTCCTTTCGTGAAAGAGGGGTATGGCCCTCTCTTTGTGGTAATTATACCATGCACCGTTTCGGATTTCCATAGCAATCTGTGTAAATTCACAAAAATTTCCAAATTGGCAGGAGTCGACCTTCTTCATCAAGGTCTCATAACGGCAAAGCTGCCCGCCGCAGTCTTGGCGGCTCTCCAAATATTCCGCCTACCCGGGCCGCTTCAAAAGCAACGTCCCTCAATGCCCAAAAACAGGCGGCACACGGTTTCGTGTGCCGCCTGTCTATGCTCCGTTTCACTTCCGGCAACGGACTCAGCGTCTTCTGCGCCCGCCCTGCTTGCCGGAGATATTCCGGTTCAGGTCCGCCATCTTCCGCTCGGAGGAGGACAAAAACTGCTTGAGCTTATCCTCAAAGTCCAAATCGCCGGAGGGCGTGGTATCCGCTGCCTGCACGGGCGCACGATGCTGGGGCGCGGCAGGGCGGGGAGATGTCCGGGGCTGGAAGGACCGCTGCGCGGGCCGCTCCGGCGCGGGAAGCGCCTTTTTAATGGAAAGGTCCAACTTTCCGTCTTTGATGGCCAGCAGCTTGACCTTGACCGTCTGCCCCTCCTGAAGAAAATCGTGGACATCATTGACATAGGTGTTGGCGATCTCGGAGATATGTACAAGGCCGGACCTGCCGCCCTCCAAGGCTACGAAGGCGCCGAATTTTGTGATGCTGGTGACCTTGCCCTCTAAAATCGTTCCGACCTCAAGTTCCATAAATGCTGTATAACTCCTTTTTGATTTCAATATCTGCACCGGCTCTGCCGGAAATGCTCAGTTGGATTTATCGTAGAAGACGTATTCGTTGCTGTCCGTCCAGCCCAACTCGTTCCGGGCCAGCTCCTCCATTTTCTCGTCGGTGGCGCCCTCGGCAATATCGGCGCGCAGCGCCTCATTGTCCTGCTTCAGCGTCTCCACCTGCTGCGCGTAGGCGTCATGCTCCGCCCGGGCCTTCTCGTTTTCGCCCTGCTGCACGTACAGCCGCCAGCCCAACACCGCCAGCACCAGCAGAAGCACCAGATGTACCGACAGACTGCCGCTTCTTTTTTTTGCGGCCCCGGCCGCTTTTTTTGCCATGAGGCCCGCCTCCTTTGCGCCGGGATACCCTATCCCGATGAATCCATAATATTGTAACGTATTTCTTCCAAAAATAAAAGAGGTTTTTTGCCGCTTCAGCAATTTTTTTGCAGCCCCTCATCCCCCACCGCACCGGCAGGCTCAGCAGCCGGTACAGCTCTCCGGCCCGGTCCAGCCAGAAGTCCCACACGGGACGGAGCGCGGCAGAGGCGGCGCTGAAATAGGAAACGGCGCCGCCTACGGCGCCCAGAAGGATATAGCCCCGGAGCTGTCCGTCCGTCTGCCGCATGAGAAAGAGAAACAGTCCCCCAGCGGCAAACAGGCAGCAGCCAAGGTCCAGCACAGCGGTCAGCCGGGGATGCCGCAGCCGCACCGCCCGCATTAGGTCATACACCACGCCCACGGCCATTCCCAGCAGAATTGCCAGAAGAAAGCTGCGGAGCTGCTCCGTGATCTGAATTTCCATGGCTCAGCCGAACAGGCGGCTGAAAAAGCCCCCCTGACGGTTCGGCGCATCCTCGTAGGCGATGGAGTCGATGCGTCCGTCCACGAACAGTTCGCCGCCCTCTAAGGATAGCTTGCCGATGTGCAGGTCCTCCCCGGTCACAACCAGCATTCCGGCAGCGGTGCTCATAACCACGCCGGTCTCGTCAAAGCGCTCCACATCCTCCACGCCGGAAACCGTCAGATGCTCCCGGCCCGTCAGCTCCAGCCGGTGGGCCTCAGCGGGAATATTGAATTCAGCGGCCATACCATCCCCTCCCTGTCACAAGGCTATGCGGACAGGACTATGGATAGAACTACACCTGCCGGTACATGGCGGCGGCCTCGCTCTGGCGCACAGTCTCCTGCACGGAGACCACCTCCACCGTAATGGTCCGGGCACCGAAGCGCAGGGAAATTTTATCGCCCTCCTTCACCTCGTAGGAGGCCCGGGCGGGCTTATCGTTGACAGTGACCAGTCCGTTGTCGCAGGCTTCGTTGGCCACGGTCCGCCGCTTGATGAGGCGGGAGACCTTGAGATATTTGTCCAAACGCATTGTGTTTCCTCCAAAAATGCAAAAAGAGGGGGCATAGCCCCCTCCTTGGTTCATACTTACTTCGCCACAGCGTCCTTCAGGGCCTTGCCGGCCTTGAACACAGGCACCTTGGAAGCGGGAATCTCCACAACTTCCTTCGTCCGGGGGTTGCGGCCGGTACGGGCAGCGCGGCTCTTGACCTCGAAGGAGCCAAAGCCCACCAGCTGCACCTTGTCGCCCTCCTTCAGAGCGGCGGTAATGGTGTCCAGAGTCGCGGTAACGGCGATCTCGGCGTCCTTCTTGGAAATCTCAGCGGCGGCTGCCACGGCAGCGATCAGTTCAGCCTTGTTCATTATCATATTCCTCCTGTAAAATGTGAAATCCCTTTTATCTCTTACCGCCTGTGCGGCGGTGAAGATTCATTTTTTTGCCTGCTCCCACAGAGCGACGAGCTCCGCCTCCGTATAGTCCGAAAGGGGCTTGTCCGCCGTATCCGCCACAGTGCGGAAGCGGGACTGATACTTGTCACAGGCACGGTGCAGCGCGTCCTCCGGGTCCACACCGGACATCTGGGCGATTTTGCAGAGGGCAAACAGCGCGTCCCCCAGCTCCTCACGGACGCCGTGGGGCGCGTCCACGGCTCCGCCGGTCTCTACCGCCTGCCGCAGCTCACCGCATTCCTCGTCCAGCTTCTCCAGCGCCCCGGTCACGGAGCTCCAGTTGAACCCGGCCTTCACGGAGCGGGAAACGATTTTTTCTGCCCGCCAAAGCGCCGGCAGCGTATGGGGCACGGCCTCAACGGCGTCTGCCGGGGAGGTATAGCCCTTTTCCTGCTTTTTCTGCGCCTCCCAGTCCTCCAGCGCCTCGGCGCTGTCAGCGGCAGCCTGTGCGGAGCCGAACACATGAGCGTGGCGGAAAACCAGCTTCTGCGCGACACCGTCCACTACATCGTCCGGGGTAAAGCGGCCACGCTCCTCCTCCATGGCGGCATGGAACACCACCTGAAGCAGAACGTCTCCCAACTCCTCCTGCATATCGGGCGCGCTGTCGCGGTCAATGGCGTCCAGCGCCTCGTAGGTCTCCTCTAAGAAGTTCCGGCGGATGGACTGGTGGGTCTGCTCCCGGTCCCACGGGCAGCCGCCCGGCGCCCGAAGGATTCGCATGATGGTCAGCAGGTCCTCCCAGTCATAGCGCTCTTTCCTTTGAAAATTTACCATATCTCCACTACCTTTGCAAGCTATTTTCGCCTGTAACCCTTGATAATGCTGGTTTTTTTATGAATTGTTCACTTCAGGCGCAAAAGTTTGGTGATTTTGTCTCCCTTCGGCAGAGCTTTTACATCCTCTGCCCGCAGGATTCGCAGCGCCACCACCAATACGCCGTACACCACCACACCGGCCAGAATGCCGACCAGCGTTGCCAGCGCGTTGGCGCCGTAAGCGGAGTGGCCGCTGAGAAGGCGATACACCAGACCGTACACTGCCCACGCGGCGCCGCCCATCAGGACAGAGGCCAGCACCGGCTTTGCGAATAGTTGGATGTACCGGGGCTTCTCCGGGGAATACTTCCACACGAAGAACAAATTCAAGCCGCAGATGGTCAGATAGCAGCACAGCGTAGAAATGGGCGCGCCGTGAATGTTGATGTTCGGATTGCCCACCAAAATGTAATTCATGACCACCTTCACCACGCCGCCGGCGATGACGGTGAAAATGGGAAGCTGCTCCTTGCCGTAGGTCTGCAAAATGGCGTTGGTGAGAATCATGAGACAAATGAAGATCAGTGCGATGCCTAAAATCTGCAGATGAGGGCCTGCCGCCAACGCGTCCTCCCGCTGCATGGGCAGCACCAAAAGCTCAATGGGCGTAGAGAGCACAGAGAGGCCCACGCCTGCCGGCAGCGCCAGAATGGCAATGAGCCGGAAGGCGGAGGAAATAATACGATCCGCCTCGCCGTGGTCCTGCCGAGCCAGCGCCGCCGCCGCAAAGGGGATGAGGCTCATGGTGACGGGATAGACGAACGAGGCCACCATGTTCGGCATATCCATGGCCATGCTGTACTGTCCGTTCAGCACTGCCGCCGCCGTTTCGGAAAGTCCCAGTGCGCTTTGCAGGCGACCCATAACGATTTTGGTGTCGATGATATTGATGATGCTCATGGCGGAGTTGCTGAGGGTGATGGGAACGCCAATGAGCAGAATGCTCTTGATGATGGCGCCGCTGGAGGACGGGGTATCCAGCGCCTCCTGCCGGTTCCGGTGGGTGGCAAGATAAACGCACAAAAACAGCATGGAGACCACCGTGCCCGCCGTGACACCCACAATGGCGCCAGCGGCGCCCAGCTCATCGGAAAGGCCGATATGGAGCGCATACCATGCCAGCGGCAGTCCAATTCCCAGCTTCAGCAGCGCCTCCAAAACCTGAGAGACCGCCGTGGGGGCCATATTGCCCTGCCCCTGTGTGTAGCCCCGCATACAGGCCAGCAGGCACACGCAGAATACGGCGGGAGCCAATGCCCGGACAGCGGGAGCTGCCAGAGAGTTATTCAAAAAGCGGGCAAGACCATCCGCCTGCGTGAACATCAGCACGGAGCACACCAGCCCCAAACCGAAAAACAGCCAGATAGCCGTGCGGAAAATTTTCCGCTTTTCATTTTCCAGGCCCTGCGCGTGGGCCTGACTGGTCATCCGGGAGATGGCCAGCGGCAGACCCGCCGTGGAGAAGGTCAGAAGAAAATTGTAAATGCGGTAGGCGGTATCAAAATACGTTTTGCCCGCGCCGCCCAAAATATTGTTCAGCGGCAGCTTGTAAACGGCGCCGATGATCTTCACCACCACCACCGCCGCTGCCAAAATGGCGGCACCGCCCAAAAAGGATTGCTTTTTTGCAGGAGTTGCCATGCTAATACCTCGGCTTTTCAGATTGATTCGCAAATCACATACGCGGCGCGCACCGCGCCGCTTTCTTTATCTTTATTAGGTATGTTCGTCAGAGGCGGAACATACCCAAAACCGCTGCGGGTCTTTTTACAGCTTTTCACCGCAGTCCCGGCAGTATACATCGTCGGGCTTCACCTCCCGGCCGCAGCGGGGGCAGAGCAGATGCACCACCGGGTCGCCCTCCAGTTCTCGGACCCGCGCCTTCAGGCGGTCGATCTCCTCCATCTTCGCCAGCAACGCCTCGGAGTCCGTAGGCGTGCCGGTATGGGTGGCGTACAGCAGCTCGCCCAGCTCCCGCAAAGCGGCGTTGATGCCCGCCCGGAGGTCGCTGAGCTCTATCTGACGCCGTGCGGCGTCCGTCAGGCGCTTGGCGCCCAGTCCCATGACCTCGGCCACACTGCGGGCCGTTTCCCTCCAGCTTTCACCGCGCTGTTCCATAAAAACCTCCCCGCCCTCAGGCGTCTTTCACATAGTCGGCATAAAATTTGGCAAAGGCGGCCTGATTTTGCAGCGCCTTCTCCGGCCGCTCCGTGTATTCCTTGGGGTACTTCAGATTAAAGGCCCGCTCAATGTGGTTCGTCCCCGGCTCCACCATTTTTGTAGAGCCGCCGGCCCCGAAGGACAAAATGGAGCACAGCTCGGACATGATATCCACATTGTACCAGCATTCGCCGCCGGGACGGCTCCAGCCCACGTTCTCAAAGCTGCCGGACATATATTTCTGCCGGTAGAGATAGTAGGGGGCAAAGCCCGCGGCCCGCAGCGCCGGGGCGGCATAGTCCAGCATGGCCTGCACGGCGTCACCGTCCGGGATGGACAGCCCCTCTGTAAGAATCCGGCTGCCCTTTTTCAGCGCCAGCGTGTGAACGGTGATGTTGTCCGCCCCCATAGCAAGGCATTCATCCAGCGAACGCCGGAAGCCCTCCGGCGTATCCTCCGGCAGCCCCGCAATGAGGTCCATGTTCACATGGGGGAAGTGGTAGGCGGAAACCAGCTCCATAGCCGCCCGGGTCTCCGCTGCCGTGTGGCGGCGGCCGATGGCAGTGAGCACCTTGTCCTCCATCGTCTGGGGATTGACGGAGACCCGCGTGACGCCGTGGCTTTTCAGAACGGCCAGCTTTTCGGCGGTAATGGTGTCCGGCCGGCCAGCCTCCACCGTCAGCTCCGGGCAGTCGGAGAGGTCAAAGGACTCCTCCAGCGCGGTCAGCACCGCGTCCAGTTGTCCGGCGGACAGCGTGGTGGGCGTACCGCCGCCCATGTAAAACGTCCGGGGACGGAGACGGTTTTCCCGCACCATTTCCCCGCCGACGCGCAGCTCAGCCAAAAGGGCCTGCACATAGGGCTCCACCAGTCCGAAGCTCCGCTCCACGCTTTGACTGACAAAGGAGCAGTAGGCGCAGCGGGTGGGGCAGAACGGAATCCCAACATACAGATCAATATCACGCGCCGCCAGACGCTTCCGGGCCTGATATCCCACAATGCCGGTCTCCAGCGCTAACGCGGCCCGCTCCTCCGGAACAAAATAATGCGCCTTGAGGTACGCCTTTGCCTCCTCGGGAGATTTGCCCTCCATCAAGGCCCAGGTCACGGGCTTGTCGGGCCGCACGCCGGTGAGCATCCCCCACGGGGGCAGCACCAGCTTGCCCGCAGCTCTGGCCGCCTCCGGCAGTGCTTTCATCAAATTCAGAAACGCCAGATAGAAGCAGGCCGCCACGGCGTAGCGCCGCTGGCCCTCCTGCTCAAACGCCGTGCCGGAGAGGGTATACGCCGTTTCCGCCGCACCGGCGGCGCCGCTGTAGTGTAACTCACCGCTGACCCAGCCCCCCGCTGCCGTTTCCTCGGCGGTCAGGCGGCACCAGTCCGTCTCTCCCGGCTCCACAGCGCCGTACACCGGCTTTTCCAGCGGAAAGAGGTTCATCATGCTCTGCTCTACAATGTAGCGCTCGTCATGGCCGTGAAATTCCAGCTTCATCTCAGCCTTGCTCCCGCAGCGCCATCTGCATATAGGGATTTGTTTTCCGTTCCCGCTCCAGCGTACTTGGCTCCATGTGTCCCGGCAGCACCCGGTAATCTCCGGGCAGGGCCGCCAGACGGGCAAGAGAGGCCATCATGGCCTTCATGCTGCCGCCGGGGAAATCCGTCCGGCCGCAGGACCCGGCAAAGAGCGTATCGCCGCAGAACAGGGTATCCCCGCACGCCAGCGTAACGCTGCCCTCGGAATGGCCGGGGGTGTGGAGCACCTGAAGCTCCAGCGTGCCCACCGTGATGCGGTCTCCCTCGCCGTAGAAATTCA
Source organism: Neopoerus faecalis (assembly GCF_029218125.1). NCBI lineage: Bacteria > Bacillati > Bacillota > Clostridia > Eubacteriales > Oscillospiraceae > Neopoerus > Neopoerus faecalis. Next base: position 177,051 of record NZ_JARFXX010000001.1, read on the forward strand.
CACCGCCGAAGGGGATGCGGGACAGCTCCGTTTTCAGGGGGAACAGCTGGGGACTTGGAAAATCAAAGTCCGCCTCGTGAATATAGACCGCTGTGGGCGGAAGCGTCCGCAGCAGCGCCGGCACCGCGCCAGTATGGTCATAATGGCCGTGGGTCAGGAGAATTTTATCCACCGTGCAGCCCAGCTTCTTCACGGCGTCCAGAATCACCTCCGGCTCCCCGCCGGGATCGACAATGCCGCAGACCTTGGCGCCCTCATCGCAGAAAATATAGCAGTTCGTGCCGATGGGGCCTACCTGTAAGGCTTGAATCTTCATAAGCCACCCCTTGTCTCAAGTATCCGTATCGAACAAAATGGTCACAGGCCCGTCATTCTGGGAGTAGACCTGCATATCAGCGCCGAACTCGCCGTGCTGGACCTCAAAGCCCCGCTCCCGGCAGTGGGCCATGAACCGCTCATACAGCGGGATGGCCACCGGCGGCTTGGCCGCACCGCTGAAGCCGGGGCGGCGGGAGGAGGTGTCGGCATACAGCGTGAACTGAGATACCACCAAAAGGCTTCCGCCCACCTGCTCCAAATTCAAATTCATTTTCTCGTTTTCGTCCTCAAAGACCCGCAGATTGCAGATCTTGTCCGCCAGCTTGTCGGCAGCGGCCTCCGTATCGTTGGGGCCGACACCCAGCAGCACCAGAAAGCCGGTGCCGATCTGGCCATTGACCTGTCCGCCAATCACCACGGAGGCATTTTTTACCCGCGTCACAACAGCACGCATTTTTTACAGCTCCTTATTCCTTGCCCCGCTCTCCGGGGGCAATCTCAGCCCACCGGCCGGGTGACCTTCAGCACGCCGGATATCTGGTGGAGCTTGTTCATCAAATTATTCAGCTGGGTCCCGTCCTTAATGCGGACCTCCACCCGGATAATGGCAAAGCCATCCTCCGTGCTGCGGGTGTTCAGCCCCAAAACAAAGGTCTTGGTGGAGGACAGCGCCGCCGAAATATCCAGCAGCAGGTTCAGCCGGTCCTTGCACACGGCCTCAATGGTGGTGGGATAGCTGTCGTTGGTATCCGTGCCCCATGAGACGCGAATCCAACGATTCGGCTGCTCCGCCCGCTTTTCCGCCGAGGCGTTGGGACAGTCCGCCCGGTGGACGGACACGCCGTAGCCCCGGGTGATAAAGCCCACGATGTCATCGCCGGGGACCGGGGTACAGCACTTGGAAAATTTCACAAGGCAGTTGTCCAGCCCCTCCACGATAATGCCCTGCTCGCTTTTCACCGCCTTGGGCTGCTTTTGCTGCTTGGCGGCGTCTGGTGCCTTGGCAGGCTCCTCCTTTTTTTCCTCGGTGGCCGCCTCCAACAGCAGCTGCTCCTGCTGGCGCTGCTGCTGGCGGCGCTGGAGCTCGCCCTGAATACGGCTCACCGCCTTCTGGGCTGTAAAGCCGCCGTAGCCGATGGCGGCATACAGATCCTCCAGCGTGGGATAGGCTACCTTCTTCAGCAGCACCGGCAAAAACTCCGGGTCCAGCACATCCTTCATGGAGATGCCGCAGTGCCGCAGCTCCGCGTCAAAGGCAGAGCGGCCGTTGACGATGTTTTCGTCCTTCCGCTCCTTTTTGAACCACTGACGAATCTTGGAGCGGGCCTCCGTGCTTTTGGCGATCTTCATCCAGTCCCGGCTGGGGCCCTTGGCATTCTTGGAGGTCAGAATCTCCACAATATCGCCGTTTTTCAGCACATGGTCCAGCGTGACGATGCGGTTATTCACCTTGGCGCCGATCATGCGGTTTCCCACGGCGGAGTGGATGGCATAGGCAAAGTCAATGGGCGTGGCCCCGGCGGGCAAATTCTGCACATCGCCGTTGGGCGTGAACACGAACACCTCATCGGCAAACATATCCACCTTCAGGGAGTGGATAAATTCCTCGGCGTCGGCGCCCTCCTGATTTTCCAGCAGGCGGCGCACCCACTCGTATTTTCCCTCCGTGCCGGCGCCCTGCCCGTTCTGCTTGTACTTCCAGTGGGCGGCCACGCCGTATTCGGCGATCTCGTGCATCTCCCGGGTGCGAATCTGCACCTCAAAGGGAATACCGTCCGTCCCCATCACAGTGGTGTGGAGGGACTGGTAGCCGTTGGGCTTGGGAGTGCCGATATAATCTTTGAAGCGCCCCAAAATGGGCTTATAGAGGTCATGGATGACGCCCAGCACATTGTAGCAGTCCCCTATGGTGTCCACCACCACCCGGAATGCGAACAGATCAAAAATCTCGTCAATGGACTTGTTCTGACTGAACATCTTGCGGTAGATGGAGTAAGGGTGCTTCATCCGTCCATAGACAACGTGGCTGATGTCCAACTCCTTGAGCCTCTGGTCGATCTGGTCCTGCGTGCGTCGCATGAAGTCCTCATACTCCGGGCGCTTGGCGTCCAGCTTGCTGACGATCTCATCATAGCCGATGGGGTCGAGATATTTTAAGGAAAGGTCCTCCAGCTCCCACTTCATCCGCTGCATACCCAGCCGGTGGGCAATGGGGGCGTAAATTTCCATGGTCTCCAGCGATTTCTGCTTTTGTTTGGTGGGGGACTGGTACTCCATGGTCCGCATATTATGGAGCCGGTCGGAAATTTTAATGAGAATGACCCGAATATCCTTACTCATGGCGATGAGCATTTTCCGGAGATTCTCCATCTGCTCATCTTCCTTGGTGGCATATTGGATACGGGTCAGCTTGCTGACGCCCTCCACCAAATCCGCCACAGTGGGAGAGGTGAGCTTGGCCACATCCTCATAGGTGGCGTCCGTGTCCTCAATGACATCGTGGAGCAAAGCGGCCTCAATGGATTCGGAATCGAGGTGCAGCTCCTCCGCCACGATCTGCGCCACGGCCAACGGGTGCGTGATATAAGGCTCGCCGCTTTTGCGGCGCTGCTCGCCGTGATGTGCCCGGGCAAATTCGTAGGACGCCCGGATGCGGGCAAAATCCGCCCCGGGATTGTACGAGCGAATCGTATCCTCCAGCTTCTGGTACTGCTGGTCAATGCTCATCATCATGACACCCACCTCACTTTGTCTCCGCGCCGCCGCGCAGCCGGAGCAGATAGGGAGAGGCGTTCAAATCCACCTTCCCTTGTACGGGATTGAGACACAGCGTAAGCCGCTCGTCCTGCAAGGTCAGGGAAATGAGTCCCCGCTCCTGAAACACCGTCAGAGCCAGTCCGGCCCGGAGGAAGCTGTCGCAGCCCCCGGCCTGTGCCGCCAGCGTCCGAAGGTAGGGCAGCAGCTCCGTTTCCAGCTTTCCCTGCTTCAAATGCCACTCCAGCACCCGCCAGAACGCAGCGAACTGGTCCCGGGAAATCATAAGCCGGGCCCTTTCCTGCGCGGTCAGGTGTCCGCCCTCTGTCAGCCGGTGCAGCAGCGCCAGCGACTCCGCCTCGTGGCGGCTGGGCGTCAGTGAGGGCCGCAGGTCCACTAACTGTAATTGCAGCGTTGTGTTGCCCCGGAATGTATTGGCCTGCAGATAAAAGGCGGCGTCCACCCGGCAGCCCGGCTCCAGATGGGCCTCGGCCTCCGGCATGGAGAAGAAAATAGCGTCAAACCGACTGGGGCCCTTGCTCAGCCGCAGTTTCAGGTGCTTGCCCTGTCCCACGGACTGTACGCTGTCCACCGTAGCCCCCAGCAGCGCAAACACCGGCCGGGGATTCCCGGCGCCGTAGGGCTCTAATTGAGAAAGCTGGTCTACCTGCTCCAGCGTCATATCCGCCGGATTGGAGATGGCGGCATCCACCTCCAGACAGCTTACCGCCCGCTCGCCGCCGGAGGCGGCCTTGACGCAGCGGTTCATCCGCTGACGGAAAGCGGCGATATTTTCCTCCGGAATGGTAAAGCCCGCCGCCAGTTCGTGACCGCCGAAGCCATCCAGCAGATCGGCACAGGATTCCAGCGCGGCAAACAGGTTGAACCCGCCGTAGGAGCGGCAGGAGCCCTTGCCGGAGCCGTCCTTGAGGTGAATCATAAAGCTGGGGGCCGCGTATTTTTCACTGAGACGGGAGGCCACGATTCCCACCACGCCCTGATGCCATTCCTCGCTGGAGAGCACCAGCGCGTTGCGATCCTCCGGCCGCAGCTTTTCGATCTGGGCGATGGCATCGGCGCAGATGGCCTGCTCCACCGCCTGCCGCTCCCGGTTCAAATCGCATAGCTGCCGCGCCAGCTCCTCCGCCTTGGCGGGGTCCGTCTCCTGCAAAAGATCGGCGGCAAGGTCCGCCGCCCCCATGCGCCCGGCGGCGTTGATGCGGGGGGAGAGGACAAAGCCGATCTGAATAGACGTAATGGGCTTGCCCAGCAGGCCCGCCTCCTTCAAAAGCGCGTGGATGCCTACAAAATCCGTATGGTCCAGAGAGGCAAGTCCGCAGGAAACAATGGTGCGGTTCTCCCCCTCCATCCGCATGACGTCAGCAATGGTGCCGATGGCGGCCAGTGTGCAGTACCGGGCAAACAGGGCGTTTTCCCGATCCGGTCCGCCCAGCGCCAGCACCAGCTTCAGCGCCACGCCCACGCCCGCTAAATACTTGAAGGGGTACGGGCAGTCGCTTCGGTGGGGGTCCACCACCGCCACGGCCCGGGGCAGTTCCTCCTTGCATTCATGGTGGTCCGTGATGACCACATCCATGCCGATAGAGGCGGCGAAGTCCACCTCCTCATTGCCGGTGATGCCGCAGTCCACGGTAATCATCAATGTGGCTCCCTGCTCCCGCAAACCGGCAATGGCATCCCGGGACAGTCCGTACCCGTCCTCAATGCGCCGGGGGATATAGCGCAGGCAGTGAGCGCCGCAGCCCTTCAGATAGTCCAGCAACAGCACCGTAGAGGTAATTCCGTCCACATCGTAATCGCCGAACACGGCGATGGTCTCATCATTGGCAAGGGCCCTTTGAATCCGGGCCACAGCCTTGTCCATATCCCGCATCAGCATGGGGGATAGAGTCAGCGTGGTCTCCCGCTCCAGCGCCTCTGCGGCGGCCTCCGCCGTGGTGATGCCCCGGGAGGCCAAGACGGTAGCAAGCAGGCCGGAATAGCCCGCCTCCCGCAAAAGGGCGGTGTCTCCCTCTGCCGCCGTGCCGATATGCCATTTTTGATACTTCATAGGGACACACCTCCTTATAGAAACAATTCAACAAAGATATAGTATAGCAGGAATCCGCCCAAAGGTAAAGAATAGATTGCGGTTTCAGATGTAAAAAATATAAAAACGCCGCGTTTTGGCATAAGGAAATCCCCCCTGACCGGTATCAGGGGGGATTTTTTATTCCTCGTTGGGTAAGGCGTAGCGCTTGAGGTCCTGTTGGAACCGCAGATTAAACTCCTGATCCTTTTTCAGACTGTGGACATAAGCGTGGGAATCGGCCTCGTCCGTCTGCTCCTCGATCACGCTGAGGGCGATGTTGGAGCAGTGGTCGCCCACGCGCTCAAGGTTGTTAAGCAGATCGTTGAGCACAAAGCCCAGTTGAATGGTACACTGCCCATTCTGGAGGCGCCGGATATGGCGGCTGCGAATCTCCTCCGTCAGATAGTCCATGGTCTCCTCCAGCGGCTCAACGCCCCGAGCAGCCCGAACATCGTCATTTTCAAAGCAATCCAGCGCGCCATCCAGCAAATCAGTCGTCAGGTGAATCAGCACATCGGCCTCCACTCCGGCGATGTGGGAAAAGGACAGGCCCTTGTCGTGGAGCTCCTTAGCGGATTCCAGCAGGTTCAGGGCGTGGTCGCCGATGCGCTCAAAGTCGCCGATGGCATGGAGTAGCCGGGAAACTGTATTCATGTCATCCGCCGAAGTGCCATGCTGGGAAAGCTGGACAAGATAGCTGCCGAGGCGGTCCTCGTAAACATCCAGCTTGTCCTCATTGGCTCGGATAATTTCCTCCTGTTCTTCACTGTAACGGTCGAACTGCTCCAGCGCAAGGCGGATATTCTCCCGGGCCAACTCGCCCATGCGGTTGGTCATAGACGCGCACTCACTGACAGCCACGCCGGGCGTCCGCAGCAGCCGGGGGTCCAGAAAGGCAAAGTCGGAGGGCTTGTCCTCTGTAGAAATGACCCTTTTCGCCAGCGCCTCCAGCTGGCTGGTAAAGGGCAGCAGCAAAATAGTGGTGCAGACATTGAACACTGTGTGGCACAGCGCCACGCCCACAGCGTTCACCGGCTGGGTCAAAAACGGCATATCGAACAGCAGCCCGCCGCCGCAGATCACAAGCAGGCCCACCGCCGTACCGATGAGGTTGAAGGAAATGTGGATCACGGACACCTGCTTTGCGCTGCGGCTGACGCCAATGGAGGACAGCAGCGCCGTGACACAGGTGCCGATATTCTGGCCCATGATAATGGGAATCGCCATGCCGTAGGTCACAGAGCCGGTCATGGCCAGCGCCTGCAAAATACCCACAGACGCGGCAGAGGACTGGATGATGCCCGTAAAGGCCGCGCCCACCAGCACACCGAGGAAAGGATTGGTAAAGGCGGTCATCAGGCCGGAAAATTCCGGCATATCCGCCAGCGGCGCCACCGCGCCGCTCATGAGCTCCATGCCGTACATCAGGATGGAAAAGCCCATCATGACCCGGCCCACGTCCCGGCGGCGCTGCTTTTTTGAGCCCATAATGAGTAGAATGCCCGCCAGCGCCAGCAAGGGGGAGAAATTCTTGGGCTTGAGAAGATTGACAAAAAAGCTGTCGCTTTCAATTCCGGTGAGGGACAGCAGCCACGCTGTCAGCGTGGTGCCGATATTGGAGCCCATAATAACGCCGATGGTCTGCCGCAGCTCCATAACGCCGGAGTTCACAAGGCCCACCAGCATCACCGTCATAGCGGAGGAGGACTGGATGGCAATGGTGATTCCCGCGCCCAGTAAAAGGCTTTTGATAGGGTTGGAGGTCATGCGCTTGAGCAGCTTTTCCAGCTTGCCGCCGGCCATTTTCTCCAGACTTTTGGACATCACGGTCATGCCGTAGAGGAAAAACGCCAATCCTCCGCAGAGCGTGAACAGTGAAAAAATATTCATTCGAAATTCCTTTCTGCCCCGTGCTTCACAGGCCGGGTACACGGAAATAGTATGCAGACTATCTTTTATTATAAACAGTCGGCCCGCGAAAAGCATATTGACAGAGCGGAGAAAATTATAGGGAAATTTTGGAGGAATTCATATCATGTATGTAAAAGTGCACAGAGCTGTCCGTTTTCTGCGGACAGCTCTGCTGCATTTCATAACTTCCCGGCGGCCATGCGGCGCTTTTCACCGAAAAAGAGGCAGGACGCGGAAACCGCGTCCTGTCTCTTTTCTTGCGTTACTGCTTGGAATGGCAGTGTCCGGAACAACCGGCACAGCCACCGCCGCAACTGCCACCGCAGGTGCTCTTTCCCTGCTTCTTTTGGCGGATGAGATACCGGATAATGGAGATGACAACTGCTAAAAGAACTGCGGAGATGAGGATGGTCGCAAGATTGGCACTCAACCATGTCAGCATGGAAAATCACTCCTTTGGCAAAGAATGGAAATAGAGTAAATGGAGGTGAGAAAGGGAAAATCAGACTTTGGTGGACAGCTTGGTGGCTTCCTTGTAGGGGCGCACCAGCATATAGATGATGAGCACCAGCGCAGCGATGGCGGCCACGAGACCGATGATGTTGAGGCTGCCGGTGAAGGCATTGCCGAACTGGTTGATCATCAGGGCGACAACATAGGCGAAGCCGCACTGATAGCCGATGGCGAACCAGGTCCACTTGCCGTTGTTCATCTCACGCTTGATGGCGCCGATAGCAGCAAAGCAGGGGGCGCACAGCAGGTTGAACACGAGGAAGGAGTAGCCGCTGACTGCGGTAAAGGCAGCGCCCAGATTCTGGTACACGGTGCCGTCGCCGCCGCCATAGAGGATACCCAGGGTGCCGACGATGTTTTCCTTGGCCACCAGACCGGTGATGGAAGCCACAGCGGCCTGCCAGTTGCCCCAACCAAGAGGCGCGAAGATCCAAGCGATCAGGCTGCCGATGCGGGCAAGGATGGAGTAATCGATCTCCTCCTCGGAGAGCATCCGGAAGCCGTCCTCAGCCCAGCCGAAGTAGGTGGTGAACCAGACGAAGATGGTGGACAGCAGAATGATGGTGCCGGCCTTCTTGATGAAGGACCAGCCGCGCTCCCACATGCTGCGCAGCACGTTGCCCAGAGTGGGCCAGTGATAGGCGGGCAGCTCCATAACGAAGGGAGCGGGATCGCCGGAGAACATCTTGGTCTTCTTCAGCATGATGCCGGAGACGATGATGGCAGCCATGCCCACGAAGTAGGCGGAGGTAGCCACCCAAGCGGCGCCGCCGAAGATAGCGCCGGCTACCATGGAGATAAAGGGCACCTTAGCGCCGCAGGGGATGAAGGTGGTGGTCATGATCGTCATACGGCGGTCACGTTCATTTTCAATGGTACGGGAAGCCATGATGCCGGGCACGCCGCAGCCGGTGCCGATGAGCATGGGGATGAAGGACTTACCGGACAGGCCGAACTTACGGAAGATACGGTCCAGAACGAAGGCGATACGGGCCATATAGCCGCAGGCCTCGAGGAACGCCAGCATCAGGAACAGCACCAGCATCTGAGGCACGAAGCCCAGAACGGCGCCGACACCGGCCACGATACCATCGTTGATCAGGCCGCTCAGCCAATCGGCAGCACCGGCGGCCTCCAGAGCGTTGCCAACCAGCACGGGGATACCGGGGACCCACACGCCGTAATCGGCGGGATCAGGCTCATCAAAGCCGTTTTCCTCAAAGTAGCTGACAGCATCCAGATAGCTCATGCCAACGGTGGTGTCCTCGTCAGCGTCATCGGGAACAGCGCCATAGTAAACGGTCATCTCGTTCTGAGCCAGAGTCTCCTCGTCCTCCACCTCAATGGTGGCGGTGTCGGAATCGGGCTGAACAGCCTTCATCTCGGCCAGAGCGGCATCGGGATCGAAGTCATCGGCTTCGGTATCCAGATCGTAGTAAGCACTGATGGCCTCGGAGGCGGCGGTGTAGTCATCGGCCACCTCAGTGTATTCAGAGGTGCCCATGCCGAACAGATGCCAGCCATCGCCGAACAGACCGTCATTGGCCCAGTCGGTAGCGGGAGCGCCCACGCCCACCATGGCGATCCAGTACACCAGATACATGACCACGGCGAAGATAGGCAGGCCCAGCCAACGGTTCGTAACGATCTTATCGATCTTATCGGAGGCGGAGAGCTGACCGGCATTCTGCTTCTTGTAGCAGTGCTTGATGATCTCCGCGATGTACACATAGCGCTCGTTGGTGATAATGCTCTCGGCATCGTCATCCAGCTCGGTCTCGGCAGCCTTGATGTCCGTCTCGATGTGGCTCATGACATCGGAGGGAATGTGCAACTGCTCCAGCACCTTATCGTCGCGCTCAAAAATCTTGATGGCATACCAACGCTGCTGATCCTCGGGCAGATTGTTCAGCGCGGCCTCCTCAATGTGGGCAATGGCGTGCTCCACAGGGCCGGAGAACGTGTGCATGGGGACGGTCTTGGTGCCCTCGGCAGCCTTCACGGCGGCCTCGGCGGCCTCCATGACACCGTCGCCCTTCAGAGCGGAGATTTCAATGATGCGGACGCCCAGCTCCCGGGACAGCTCCGCCACATTGATCTGGTCGCCGTTCTTGCGGACAACGTCCATCATGTTGATGGCGATGACCACAGGAATACCCAGCTCGGTGAGCTGCGTGGTCAGGTACAGGTTACGCTCAAGGTTCGTGCCATCGATGATGTTCAGGATGGCATCGGGACGCTCGGTGATGAGGTAGTTACGGGAAACGACCTCCTCCAGCGTGTAGGGGGACAGAGAGTAGATGCCCGGCAGGTCCATGATGATGACGTTGTCGTGCTTCTTCAGCTTGCCCTCTTTCTTTTCAACGGTAACGCCGGGCCAGTTACCTACGAACTGGTTGGAGCCGGTCAGCGCGTTGAAAAGAGTGGTCTTGCCGCAGTTAGGGTTGCCCGCGAGGGCAATTTTGATCTGCTTATCCATTTGACTGCTCCTTCTGGTTCAAGTGCTCGAACCGTATTTTAAAAATTTTATTCGACCTCGATCATTTCGGTGTCCGCTTTCCGCAGGCTCAGCTCGTAGCCCCGGACAGTGACCTCCATTGGATCGCCCAGAGGAGCGACCTTGCGGACAAAGATCTCAACGCCCTTGGTGATGCCCATGTCCATGATCCGGCGCTTAATGGGACCCTCACCGTGGAGCTTGACAACCTTGACTGTCTCGCCGATCTTGACTTCTCGCAGTGTTTTCATGCTTGTTTCCTCCCTCTATACTAAAATTGATCAAACCATGATCTTGCGGGCCATCTCATCACTGATGGCCACCCGGGATTCCTTCACCTTCACGATGATGTTGCCGCCCAGAGCGGATACCACCGTGACCGATCCCCCGGCCACAAAGCCCAGATCCTCAAGATGCTTTTTGGTCTCCGGGTTTCCACTCACCTTGCGGATCATGTACTCCTCACCGATATTTGCCAGTGCCAGCGGCATCATGGAAAATCCCTCCAAATCTGTGAATATCAGAGTTAGAGCCTGCTAACCCATTGTGAAAATAAAAACAAGGCGCAGTATGCCCTGTAGATGTTAGCTCTCTCTAACCACTGTGTAGTTTAACATCTCTAACATTTGGTGTCAACTATCTTATCAGAAAATTTTGTTGAAAATTTGGGAAAGGCTCCGCCTTGCATTTGTGCGAAAACTATGATAACATGAATTATTAGAACCGGCTATGCCGGAAAACCAAAAAGGCCGGTGATACTGCTATGCAAATACTCAAGGCATCCGAGGATTATCTGGAAACCATGCTGATGCTGCGTAATTCTTTGGGGTATGTCCGCTCCGTGGATGTGGCGGAGCACCTTGGCGTAACAAAGCCCAGCGTGACGTATGCCACAAAGCGTCTGCGGGAAAACGGATATATTGAAATGGATAAGGACGGGCTCATCACCCTGACAGACAGCGGCATGGAGATTGCCGCCAAAATGCTCCAGCGCCACCACACCCTCACGAACTTCTTGGTGGAGCTTGGCGTGGACCCAGTGACGGCCGAGGAGGACGCCTGCAAAATGGAGCATGACATCAGCGACCAGACGTTCCGCGCCATCTGCGACCTTGCGCGGCATCATCTGGAAAATGACTGAAGCCTAAGAAAACCGCCCCGGAGCTGTGCTCTGGGGCGGTTTTTTCATTTTGAAGCAGCATTTTCTATCTTTACGGCGTTCTGCTCACACGCCCAGCAGCCGGAGCATCTCCTGCGCCGGGTCTAAAATCGGCAGGCGGGTCCTGCGGCCCAGTGCCTCCTTGAAGTATGGGAAGTGCGTGCAGCCCAGCAGCAGCGCCTCCGCCCCCTGTGCGGCAAACCAGTCCGCCAGCTCCGGCAGACGGTGGCGCTCCACCAGCTCCTCTGGTTCCTCGCCCCGCTCAATGGCCAGCACCACCGGCAGAATCCCGGCGCTCCGCAGCGTCAAATCCGGGTTGGACAGCAGCAGCGTCCGCTCGATACCGGCGGCGCCCTGCGCGTTGGCGGCAATGACCGCAAGGGAGCGGTACTGCGGCGCCAACGCTCTGTAAACGTCCAGCGGCGTCACCACCGCCACGCCGGTCTCCCGGGCAATGGCGTCAAAATCCACGGAGCCGGACAGAGAATTGCAGTAGATGAACGCCTGCTCACAGCCGTGCGCCGCCTGTGCCTCCCGGAACAGGGCGGTGACCACCGCCGCCTTTTCCCGCTCTGAGGAGATCTGAAACGCGGTCTGCTCCACCGGGTCCTTTGAAATGGAGCAGAAAACGCCCTCCACGCCCTGCGCTGCAAGACAGTCCATTCCCATCTGCGTGTCCACCGGCGTCCCGGCCATTACGATCACAGGTCTCATCATGTCCGTGCTCCTTCCATATTTGGGGCCCGTCCAATGCGGGACCGGCCCGTATTCTGCCCCCATTATATCGGCTTTTTCCCGGTACCGCAAGCAAAAGCGCAAATTTTCCTACAGCATGAAGCGCAGCGAGCGGTACAGCCGCTCCCGGGCCCGGTGAATCGTCCGGCAGACCGTGGAGCGGTTCAGTCCCAGCCGTTCCCCGATCTGGCTCATGGTCAGTCCCTCATCATAATATAATCCCAAAATCTCCCGCTGCCGGGGCGTCAAAACCTGTCTGCGGGCGGTTCGCAGCTTTTGGCGGAGCTGCTCCAGCTGGCGACGGTTGTCCGGCGCGCCGCTTCGGCCCCACTCCGCCAGATCGGCCAGCCATTGTCCCCCCTTGGCGTCCAGACTCAGATGTGCCATCTAAACGCCTCCCTGTCATAGTAATGAGCCGTGATTCGCGCAAGGCTCCGCGCCTCCCGCCACAGCGGCAGCAGCGCCTCCACCCGCCTTTGCAGTGCCCGGGCAGTCTCCCGGTCCGGCTCCAGCCGTACCATGCGCCGCAGCTCTGTGATTCGGCCGTGCAGCACGGCGGCATTCTCCGCGTAAACCGCGGACAGCTCCAGCAGCGTCATATCCGCGCCTCCCTTCCCCGTATCTCCCGGCAGGGCCAAAGCTCCTGCCGCGCCAGCTCCGGCAGGCACCCGGTGCAGACCCGGCTGCCGTTGCAGCACCAATATTCCTCTCCCGCCGTGATCTCCCGTCCGCACAGCGTACAGCGAACGAGGCGGTCACGAACGCCTCCACAACCGCGTTCCATTCCATCCCCTCCTCAGAAAAAAGCGAAAAACGCAAAAAATGTGTTGACAAAAGCGCCGCTCTCTGCTATCATAAACCATGCTGTTGGAACTGCTGGTGTAGCTCAGCTGGTAGAGCAGCTGATTTGTAATCAGCAGGTCGGGGGTTCGAATCCGTCCACCAGCTCCAAAATTTTATACGGGGGAATTCCAGAGCGGCCAAATGGGGCAGACTGTAAATCTGTTGTCACTGACTTCGGTGGTTCGAATCCACCTTCCCCCACCAAGGAACGATTGCTGAAAAGCAGTCGTTCTTTTTTTGCGTTTGCAAATGCGGAGCACGCTTCCAACGCGCCGAAGCCATGTGAGCAGATACCCCCGAAGGACAGACACAGGCCCCACCTGTGTCTGTCCTTTTATGCGGCGGCTGTTGTCCCGGTTTTCCCGGTCCGGTACGGACAGCTTGACTGCTTCTCCATAAAACCTCCCTTTTCCGCCTGTCCATGGACATTGCATCAGACAGGATTTCTGTGAACGTTCTTACAATATCACAAGTTATTTGTTAAGTCAAGAATATTTTTACAAGAAACTTGTTAAAATAGATTGACAGTCACAGTTTTTTTCGCTATGATGTTGTCGGAAACCGTCGAAAAGCAAAGTAGGAGGCGCTTTTTCCATGAGTTTTGGCGAACAGATCAGGCTCCGGCGGAGCGAGCTGCGGCTCACCCGGGCGGAGCTGGCGGAGCGGCTGGGTGTCTCTCCCTCTGCTGTCAGCAATTATGAAAACGGCCTGAGCTTTCCGAAGGAGGATGTCATGCTGCGGCTGTTTGACTGTCTGGAAACAGAGCCGAACGTTCTGTTCCGGGACAGCTACCGGGAGGGCGGCCGGAGCCTGTCCGCCTCCGAGCAGGCGCTGCTGCGGCAGTACCGGGGCCTGTCCCTCAAGGGCCGCGAGACCGTGCGCTCCGTGGTGGACGCACTGTGCGCCTACCGGGATGAGGTGGAGGAGGCCGGGCCGGAAAAGCAGGAGCCCCGGGTCATCCCTCTTTACCGCAACCCGGCGGCGGCAGGCTATGCCTCCCCGGTGTTCGGCGAGGACTTCGACTATATCCCCGTTACGGAGGACGTTCCGCAGGCGGCGGAGTTCGCCGTTCGAATCAGCGGTGACTCCATGGCCCCTTATATTGCCGATGGCAGCGTGGTCTATGTAAACCGCGACCCGCTGCGGGAGGGCGATGTGGGTATTTTCTGCGTAGATGGCGACCTTTTCTGCAAGCAATACTACAAGGACCCTGCCGGCGTGGTGTATCTGTTCTCCCTGAACCGTAAGCGGGCGGACGCCGATGTGATTCTGCCCCCCTCCGGCAGCCGGGGCCTTGTGTGCTTCGGCCGGGTCATTCTGCACCCGCTGCCCCTGCCGGGCCGGGATTGATTCTCATAGCGCAAAAAAGGAACGCGGCAAGCGCCGCGTTCCTTTTTTTGCCTGTTCAGTCCTCATCTGCTGTGACTACGATGCAATAAAGCTCCGTGGTGCGCTGGGGATTTGCCTCGGCCTCCCACGGAATATCCAGCGCCTCCAAAATCTTTTCAAAATCCGCCTGCTCCATGGCGTAGCCGGTGCCGATAACGCCCGCCTCCGGGCGGTCAGCATCGAAATAGGGCTTTCCGTCATATTCCGCCAGCAGTTCGTCGGCCTGCGCCTGCGTGATCTGCGCCGTACCGGCGAATACAACGTTTCCGTTTTCCACCCAAGCATCCATATGCTCTGCGGCGGCACTGTCCTTTTCCGTGGCGTTCTTTGCGTTGGGCTCTGCCGTGACTATCGCGGATTCCTCATAGCTCACGCTGCCCTCCTCCGCCGCGCCCGCTGCCGGAGCGGCAGCACTGTAAGCGGCGGTGTCCGCCACAGCGGCCTCATTGCCGGAGGACATACTGCTGCCGGACACACCACCGCCGGCAAAGTGATTCTGCACCAAAAGCAGCACGGCCACGCACGCGGCGGCTGCCGCCACCTTGCCCCAAGGCTGCTTTTTCGGCCGGGGCTGCGGTGTTTTCGCCACAGCGGCCATCACGTTTTTCGCAAAATCCGCCGGAAGCTCCGCATCCTCCTCCGTGGGGAACGCCGCCCGGAGGGTCATTGCGTCTGCCACATAGGCCCGACAGTCCGGGCAGTCCGCCAGGTGCGCCCGCACCTCGGCGGTCTCCTCCGGCGTTGTCTCTCCGTCCAAAAAGGCGTCCAGCAGGGCGGTGTTTTCATGGATATTCATTTCACAGCCCCCTTTCTGTTCGTTTGGACGCAGCGGAATCAAAAAAGTTCCCATGTTTTATCAAAAATTCCCGCAGCTGTCTTCGTCCCCGGCTGATTCGGGACTTCACCGTCCCAAGGTCCAGCTCCAAGCTCTCCGCGATCTCGTCATAGCTGAGCTGATGAAGCTCCCGCAGCACTAAAACCGCCCGGTGCTCCGGGGACAGTGTTTTCAGCCCCGCCTCGATCTGCTGCCGCAGCTCCCGGTGCTCTGCCGCCTCCTCCGGGGTGGGGGCGGTGTCCGCCGCCTCCGCCGTGACGGTCTCATCGTCAAGGGACAGGCCCTGATGCCGCTGCTCCTTTCGCAGCAAATCCACGCAGGCGTTGCTGGTCAGCCGGTACAGCCACGTCGAAAACGCGGCGTCTCCCCGGAAAAACGGAAGGCCCTGCCACGCCGCAAGAAACGCTTCCTGCGCCGCCTCCTCCGCCAGCTCCGGCGTGGGGCACAGCCGCACTGCCAGCGCGTAGACCCGCTTCTGGTACAGCCGCACCAGCTCGCCAAAAGCGGCCTCGTCGCCGCCCCGTGCGGCCTGTATCCACCTTTGCTCCTGTTCGTTCATAGGGGCGCCTCCTGATCCCGCAGGTCCCGGCAGATGCCCCTTGTGATGCGCTCCGCATCTTCCAGCGTATTCATCTGCACGATCTGCTCCTTATAATAGTTGGCGTGGGGGATACCCTTGAGATACCAGCAGTATTGCTTCCGGGCCTCCAGCACGGCCACCCGCTCCCCCTTATAGGCGGCGGCCATGCGAATCTGCCGCAGAGCGGTCTGACACCGCTCCGCCAGCGGCGGACGCGGTGGAACGGGCGCTCCGTCCAGCACAGCCTTTGCCTGTTGGAACAGCCACGGATTTCCAAAGCACCCCCGGCCGATCATAGCCATATCTGCGCCGGTGTGGAGCAGGATTCTCTTGGCGTCCTCCGGCTTCCAGATATCGCCATTGGCGATGACCGGGATGGACACCGCCTCCTTCACCGCCCGGATGCAGTTCCAGTCGGCAGTGCCGCCGTAGACCTGCGCCCGGGTGCGGCCATGCACCGCCACGGCGGCGGCACCGGCCTGCTCCAGTGTTTGGGCGAACTCCACGCAGTTGCAGTGGCCCATGTCCCAGCCCCGGCGGAACTTTGCCGTTACCGGCGTTTCCGGCAGGGCCTTCACCACCGCCTCCACGATGCGTCCCGCCAGCTCCGGGTCCTTCATCAGTGCCGCGCCGTCACCGTTGTTGACGATCTTACCCATGGGACAGCCCATGTTGATGTCCAGAATATCCGCGCCGGTGTGCTCTATGGCAATCTGGGCGGCCTCGGCCATACAGGCGGGGTCGCTGCCGAAGATCTGCACAGCGGCGGGATGCTCGCCGGGGAACTGCGTCAGGAGAGAGAACGTTTTTTTATCGTGATAGCACAGCGCCTTGGACGAGATCAGCTCCGTTATGGTGTAGCCCGCCCCCAGCTCCGCGCAGATCTGGCGGAAAGCCGCGTCCGTGACCCCGGCCATGGGCGCCAGAGCCAGCTTGGAATGAATCTCGACCGTACCGATCCTCATGGCGCGGCCCCCTTTCTTTTTTACAGTCTTATTAGTGTAGCTGATTCCCGGCAAAAATGCAAGTCCCGTGAAAATCGGCCCGCCCCACGGATTCCGACTGTATTTTTCCGGGACAGGCAGTATGATACCCTCAGTTAACATAAGAAGGAGGGACCCACATGGACTATGGGGCTCTGACAGCGGCCCGGCTCCGCTCCGGGCAATGGCTGCACTGGGGGATTCGCTTTTTTCTCGCCGCGGCGCTGACCGCCAGCGAAACGGTGGATGGCTACGCGCCCTTTGCGCTGGGGTGCATCGCGGCGGCAGGACCGGGGGCAGGTGGTGCCGCCGCGCTGGGCGGCGGCGTGATGGGGGCGCTGCTGTTTCTGCCCTTTCAGCAGGCATTGGCCTTTGCCGCCGTGGGAATCCTGACGGTCACGGCGGCCACCGCCTTTCGGGACACGGATTTTTTCAAGCGTCCGTGGGTCATGCCGGTGCTGGCGGCGGGCATGGTGCTGGCCGTAGGGGGAATCTACGCCTGTCAGGCCCTTGACCCGGTAAGCAGCATCGGTCCCTGCGCGGCGGCAGGTCTGCTCACCGGTGTGTCCGCCTACTTTTTTGCCCGGCTTTTTCAGGGTGAGGAGGACCGCCTCTCCCCGGAGGGACTGCTGTTTCTCGGCGCGGCGCTGACACTGGCGCTGGGGGACCTGACGGTCCTGAACGTCTCTGTGGGCCGGACGCTGCTGTGCGCCCTCCTTGCCTGCACGGCCTACGGGCAGGGGCCCATGACCGGCGTTACTGCCGGACTGGGGCTGGGCCTTGTCACGGATCTCACCGTGGGGACCGGCGGGCTGTTCACTGCCGCCTACGGCATGGCGGGGCTGCTGGCCGCCCGGTGCCGCCGCCGCTGCACGGCGGCCATGGCCTTCTTTTTAGGGGCGCTTGCCGCCATGCTCACCTCCCGGGAAGCTCTGGCCATGACGCTGCTGCTGGAAACCATTGCCGGAGCGCTGCTGTTTTTGGCGATTCCTCGGCGAATTTTCGGCGGCAAACGCGTCCGGCAGGAGGCCGCCCCCGCCGAAGCGGAGGCAGCGCAGGGGAAAACGCTCCGCACCCGGCTGGACCGGGCTGCGGAGGCAATGCGGGCGCTGTATGACAGCATGAACCGCGCCGCGCCGCCGCAGGAGGAAAACCCGGCGGTCATTTTCGACCGGGCGGCGGAGAAGGTATGCCGGAGCTGCGCGCTGTGCCAGCTCTGCTGGCAAAAGGAGTATACCTCCACCTTTAACGCCCTCAACGATGCCACGCCCTTTCTGTTGGAGCGTGGCAAGGCCAAGGCCAAGGATTTCCCCTCCCATTTTGCCGACCGCTGTATCCACCTCTCCGAGCTTTTGCAGGCCATCAACGGCGAGCTTGCCGCCTTTTTGCTGCGCAAGCAGTACCGCCGCCAGTTGGAGGAGACCCGCCGCAGCGCCAAGGGGCAGTACGCCCAGATGTCCGACCTGCTCTCCGCCGCCGCAGTCAGCGCCGCCGGGGCCGCCCCGGCCCTTGACACAATGGCCCGCTGCGCCATCGGCGCGGCGCTGCGGCCCAAGGAGGGGGAGCTCATCTGCGGGGACACCATGGAAGCTTTCCGCACGGACGGAGGAACATGGTGCATGATCTTGGCGGACGGAATGGGCAGTGGAGACGCCGCACGGCGGGAATCCGCCCTGACCTGCCGGCTGCTGCGGCAGTTTTTAGAGGCGGACATTCAGCCGGAGGCGGCGCTGACCACCCTGAACTCCGCCATGGCCCTCCGGGGTGCGGAGACCGGCAGCTTCACCACTGTGGATCTGTGCGTGCTCCGAGGCGGCGAGGCGGCGTTTTATAAATTCGGTGCCGCCCCCAGCTATCTCAAAAAGGGCGGCTCCGTCCGCCGCATCAGCGGCAGCAGCCTGCCTGTCGGGCTTCGGGGCAGCCCCGCCGCCCCGGACCTCACCACCGTGACGCTGGAGCCGGGGAGCTTTGCCGTGATGGTCAGCGACGGTGTGGCAGACCCCAACCGGGATGACTGGCTGCAAAACCTGCTGGCCGGATGGGGCGGCGATGACCCGCAGACGCTGGCAAATCTCATTTTGTCGGAAAGCATCCGCCGGGAAAAGCTGCAGGATGACTGCGCCGTGCAGGTGCTCTACCGTCTGCCGGAGGAAGTACAGACGGTATAAGCGCTCAAGCTGAAAAAAATCTCCGCCTCCGGTATAGACTTCCTCTCTTTGCGGGAAACTGGAATAGACGAAACAGAGGAGGAGCACAGCTATGGTAAAAGGAATTTCCCGGCGTGTTGTGGTGGTGGATTCGCCGGATCAGCGTTTTTTTGAACAGGCTATCTTCATTGTCCGCAACGATGCCGGCGGCGAGGGCGTCACCGCCCGGGAACTGGTGGAGGAAGCCCGCCGGGTAGCCCGTGGCTACACCGGCGGCAGCCGCCTGAGCCGGGCATGGCGGGAGCTGAACCCGCTGGTATACACCCTCATCGGCGCCGGCAGCATCGGCCTCGTCTGGCTCATTGTGACGCTGATATAAGAAAAAGGAGAGCAAACCGCTCTCCTTTTTTACTGTTTTTCTTTAAAATAGGCCCGGACGCTTTCCGCGTCCGTTTCGATCTGGTGCTTCAGCGCCTCCAACGAATCGAAGCGAATCTCGTCCCGCAGCCGCCGGTAAAATTCCACCCGGATAGACTGGCCGTAGAGGTCGCCCTCAAAGTCCAGCATCCACGATTCCACCGTCAGGTCACTGCCGTTATTCACGGTGGGGCGGGTACCCACATTGGTCACGGCGGCATAGCTGCTCCCATCCTCAAGGCACACCCGGGCAACGTACACACCGTCCCCTGGCACCAGCACATGGGGCGGCGGCACCAGATTCACCGTGGGAATCCCAATGGTGCGGCCGATGCGCCGCCCATGGCGCACGGTCTGGGTCAGGATGTGAGGATGGCCCAGATAGTCCATGGCCCGCTCCACCTGTCCAAGTCCCACCAGCCGGCGGATATAGGTAGAGCTGACAGTGATACCCCCCACCGTGACCTCCGGGATGATGTCGCAGCCCAGCCCCAGTTCCGCGCATTTTGCCTGTAATAAAGCGGGCGTCCCCTGATTTTTATGGCCGAACCGGTGATCGTGTCCCGCCACCAGATGCGCAGCATGATAGCGCTTCACCAAAATCTCCGTGATAAAATCCTCCCACGAGGTCGTCATCATCTCATGGTCAAAGGGGACCATGATGACCTCGTCGATGCCGTAGAGATTTTTGGCGAGCCACGCCCGGTCCTCCGGGGAGTTGATCAGGGGCACCGGCACACCGGAGACCACCTCCTTGGGCGGCTGTGCCCATGTGAACACGGCGGAACAGACGCCCCGGCGCTTTGCCTCCGCCGCCGTGCGGCGCAGCAGGGCGCCGTGCCCCAGATGCACACCGTCAAAAAAGCCCAATGCGATTACTTTCGGTTGAATGGCCATAGCTTATGCTCCAAAAAAATTCTTGATAGATGTCAGCGTACCGTCCTTGGCACGGGACAGGCACAGAAATTCGCCGTTTGCGCCGTATACCCGGTACATTCCCTCCGGCACCTCCGCCGTGATGGGATTGCCGTTGCGGACGCGCTTTTCCTTTCCGGCAGAGGTCAGGCGATAGGCGGGATACGCCGCGAACAGAGAGTCTGCAGGCCGCAGTAGGGCTGCGCCCTGCGCCTGCACAGCCTCAAGGGACACGGCCTCCGCCAGTGTAAAACCGGCGGCCATGGTGCGGCGGAGGCTGTACATGGCGCCGCCGCAGCCCAGCGCCTGCCCGATATCGTGGCACAGCGTTCGAAGATACGTCCCCTTGGAGCACTGGCAGCGGAGAAGATAGTCCGTTTCGCTGACCTGCTCCAGCAGCTCCAACTCAAAAATCGTGATGCTGCGGGGTTTCCGCTCCACCTCGCGGCCCTTACGGGCCAACTCGTAGAGCTTCTGGCCGCCGATCTTAATGGCGGAGTACATGGGCGGCACCTGTTCAATGGGCCCGGTAAAGCGGGGCAGCAGCGCCGCCAGCGCCTCCCGGTCCACGGTGACGGGACGGGTCTCCAAAATTTCGCCGGTGGTATCCTGCGTATCGGTCACAACGCCCAGCCGCAGACCGGCCACATATTCCTTTTCGCCGTTTTCCGCGAACTCCACAGCCCGGGTGGCCTGTCCCAGAAACACTGGCAGTACGCCGGTGGCCATGGGATCCAGCGTGCCGCCGTGGCCCACCCGCTTTTCTCTCAGAATGCCCCGCATCTTGGCGCAGACATCCATACTCGTCCACCCGGCAGGCTTATCAATGATCACAATGCCGCTTGGCATGGCGCAGCTCCTTATCTTTTGAAATCCGGCACAATTCGCGCAATAGCGGTGAGCATTTTCTCCTCCGCCTCGGCGCGGCTCACGCCCTCCAGCGTGGCGCCGGCAGCGCGGGCATGACCGCCGCCGCCCAGCAGGCGGCAGACCTCTGTGGCATTCACCCGCTCCCCGGTGCGGAGGGAGAATTTCCAGACATTCTCCCTCAGCTCCCGCATGGTCACAGCGCAGTCCACGCCCTGAATCTGCGGGCCGAGGGAGGAAAGGTCCTCCGCATCGTTCTCCGTGGCGTGAAACCGCTCCAGCAGCGACAGCGGCACGGCCAGCACCGCCGCGCGGCCGCTATCGTAGAATTTCGCGTCCGCCAGCATGGCCGCCTCCAGCTGCATCCGCACCCGGGATTTCGTCTGGAAGAACCGCTTGTTGACAGTGCGGTAATCAATGCCTGTCTCCATCAGCGCCGCCGCGGCCCGGTGGGTCTCGGCGGTGACATTGGAGTAGATAAAGCCGCCGGTATCCGTGGAAATGGCCACATACAGCGGCAGGGCGATCTCCTGTGTCAGCGGCGTCAGCTCCCGGATGATGTCCAGCACCAGCTCGCCGCAGGCAGCGGCCTTCGGCCGGACGATGTTGGCCCGGCCAAAGCCCTCAAAGGAGGGGTGGTGGTCAAGGGCCAGATCAATGCGTTTTTCATAGGGGCGTGCGTTATCCGGCAGCAGCCCCGGGGTGGCGATGTCCACCGACACCACCCGCTCCGGCACAAAGCCCTCCGGCGCGGCATAGGGGGCAAAATAGGGGGCGGTATTGTCCGTCAGGCCGGGATTTGGCAGCAGATACGCCGTTTTTCCCAGCGCCCGCAGCGCGGCGCACAGGGCGGCGGCACAGCCCACCGTATCTCCGTCCGGCCGCACATGGGTCAAAATCAGCACATGGTCGAAGCGCCGCAGCAGTTCCGCAGCTTCCAATACGGTCAGCACGCTCACGCCTCCTCGTCCGGCAGCACGGCGTCATTATCCGGGTTCACGGGCTTCACCTTTTCCGGGTCCCGCAAAACCTCTAAAATATGCGCGCCGTAGGCGATAGAGTCATCGGCGATAAACTGAAGCTCCGGAGTATAGCGAAGCTGAAGACTGCGGCCCAGCTCCCGACGCAAAAAGCCGGAGGCGGATTTGAGTCCCTTCAAAACATCCTTTTCCTGCGTCTTGTCCAGTACGCTGATATATACCTTGGCATAGCGCAGGTCACCGGTGGTGTCCACACGGGTGACGGAGACCATACCCACCTGAGAGACCCGGGGGTCCTTCAGCCGGCGTAACTGTTCCGCCAGTTCCCGCTGAATTTCCTCGTTGATTCGTCCGATACGGTTCGATGCCATAAAACCTCTCCTTTCCGTTTGTGGGAGATAAAGCGCCGAGCGGCGGCATAGCCGCCGCCCGGAACAGAATGAAACTATAACTTTTTCAGGGCCGCGCTCAGCGGGGCACCTCCTCCATGGTGTAGGCCTCGATGATGTCGCCCAGCTTGATATCGTTGAACTTTTCCACGGTCAGGCCGCACTCAAAGCGCTCCTTGACCTCCTTGACAGAGTCCTTGAACCGCTGGAGAGAGCCGAGAACGCCCTCGTGGACCACGATACCGTCCCGGACCACCCGCACGGAGCAGTCCCGGCGCAGGCAGCCATCCTGCACGTAGCAGCCCGCCACGGTGCCCACAGAGGACACCTTGTAGGTCTCCCGGACCTCCGCATGGCCCAGAACGACCTCCTGGAACTTGGGAGCCAGCATCCCCTTCATAGCGGTTTCGATCTCGTCGATGGCGTCATAAATGACCCGGTACATCCGCATATCCACATTCTGGCGCTGAGCGCTTTCCCGTGCTGCGGCGTCCGGCCGGACGTTGAAGCCGACGATGATGGCGTTGGACGCGGCGGCCAGCGTCACATCGGACTCGTTGATAGCACCCACGGCGCCGTGGATGACCCTGACGTTGACCTCGTCATTGGAGAGCTTCTCCAGAGAGGACTTCACGGCCTCCACGCTGCCCTGCACGTCGGCCTTGACGATGAGGGCCAGCTCCTTGCGCTCGCCGGACTTGATCTGGTCGAAC
Source organism: Neopoerus faecalis (assembly GCF_029218125.1). Classification (NCBI taxonomy): domain Bacteria; kingdom Bacillati; phylum Bacillota; class Clostridia; order Eubacteriales; family Oscillospiraceae; genus Neopoerus; species Neopoerus faecalis. The sequence goes on from NZ_JARFXX010000001.1 coordinate 200,088, forward strand.
AGGTTCTCCAAAGACACCTTCTGCACCGGCGCGGCGGCCTTGGCGCGTTCCTCGGCCTTGCGCTGCTCCACCAGTTCGCGGGCCATGCGCTCATCCGCCACAGCGAAGAAGGGCGCACCGGCCACAGGAGCCTCGGACAGACCCGCGATCTCCACAGGCACGGAGGGACCGGCCTGCGTTAGCCGCTCGCCGCGGTAGTTTACCATGGTACGCACACGGCCCACAGAGGTGCCGGCGATAATGATGTCGCCCTGCTTCAGCGTGCCGTTCTGCACCAGCAGTGTGGCCACAGGGCCCCGGCCCTTGTCCAGCCGGGCCTCGATGACCGTACCCTGACCGGCGCGGTTGGGATTGGCCTTCAGCTCCTGCACCTCTGCCAGCAGCACAAGGTTTTCCAACAGGTTGTCAATGCCGATGTGCTTCTTGGCGGAAATTTTGCACACGATGGTCTCGCCGCCCCACTCCTCGGGCACGAGGCCGTACTCGGTGAGCTGCTGCATGACCCGGTCAGGGTTGGCGTTTTCCTTATCGATCTTGTTCACCGCCACGAGGATGGGGATATTGGCAGCCTTAGCGTGGTTGATGGACTCCACGGTCTGGGGCATGATACCGTCATCTGCCGCCACCATCAAAATGGCAATATCCGTGATCATAGCGCCGCGGGCACGCATGGACGTAAACGCCTCATGGCCCGGCGTATCCAAAAACGTGATGGGCTTGCCGTGAATCTCCACCTGATAGGCACCGATGTGCTGGGTAATGCCGCCGGCCTCGCCGGAGGCAACGGACGTATTGCGGATGGTATCCAGCAAAGAGGTCTTGCCGTGGTCCACGTGGCCCATGACCACCACAACGGGGGCGCGGGGAACCAGATCCTCGGGCCGGTCCTCCGTGGTGTCGATGAGCTTTTCCTCGATAGTGACCACAACCTCCTTTTCCACCTTGCAGCCAAGCTCCTCGGCCACAAAGGAGGCGGTATCGAAGTCGATGATCTGGCTCAAAGAGGCCATGACGCCGTTTTTCATCAGGCACTTGACCACCTCTGCGCCGGTCTTTTTCATGCGGCTGGCCAGCTCACCCACGCTGATCTCATCGGGAATCTGGACCTTGAGGGGGGCTTTCTTGGCGATCTCAAGCTGGAGCTTGCGCATTTTCTCCGCCTCATCCTGCCGCCGCTTGTTGGAAAATACCTGACCGCCCTGACGTCCGCGGTTGTTGCGGAACTTTTCCTTGCCGCCCTTCTGGGCCATGCGCTCGCCACGCTGACCGCCAAGGTCCTCAAGGCGCTGGTCATACTTCGCCAGATTCACGTCGCCGCCCTTGCGGGTGTCCACCAGCTTCTTCTCCGGTACGCGGGTGGTGGGCTGGGCAGTGGCCGTGGACTTGCTGTGCTTCTGCTGGGGCTGCTGCACCACCGGCTGCGCGGGCTTTTGAGTCTGCTGCTGGGCCGCCGGCTTCTGCGCCTGCTGAGACACGGCGGGCTTTGCCTGTGCCGCCTGTGCGGGCTTGGCGGGCGCTGCCTCTGCCTTATGGGCGGGCTCTGCCTTGGGGGCCGCCTCCGCCTTGGGCGCGGGCGCGCTTTCCGGCTTCTTCGGCTCGTCGGCATAGATTGCCGCAATGCTGGAAATCTGATTGTTCTGGGTCAGATGCTCGAAGATGACGGACAGCTCCTTGTCCTCCAACGCCTGCATATTGCTCTTGGGGGCCTCGCCGTACTTGCCAAGGATGTCGGTGATCACCTTTGCGGGGAAGCCGAAGTCCCGCGCCACATCACGTACTCTGTATTTTTCAATAGCCAAATAAAACACCTCGTTTACCGCCGGTCAAAGGACCGTCCGGCCTGAATTTCGTATGGAACACGCCGACAGCCTCTCAGCTCTCCTTTTTCCGGAAGGAGCCCTTGCCCTTTTTCACCGGGCGGCTGTGTGCAAATGGATTCCGCTTTGCCTTGGGACGGTCGCTTTTGAACGGCCGGGGCCCGCTTTTCCGGGGGCCGCTGCGGCCCTCCGCCGCTTTGCCGGAGGCGGTGCGCCCTTGCGTTTTTCCTCCGGCGCTCTTTTCGTATGTGCCGCTCCGCCGCTGGTTTTTTTCACCCGGCACAGGTCTTGCAGAGGTCTTTCCGCGTGGGCCGCCCTTCCCGGTTTTTTCACCTTTTCGGGGGCCGCGCTCCGCCTTTGCTCCGGCGCGGCGGTCCTGCTTTCGCTCCTCCGGTGTCTCCGTCTGCTTTTTCGGGCGCTTCACGCCCCGGCGGAGATTTTTTTCATGCTGGGCGGCCTCGCTTTTCCGCTCGGCGGCCCGCTTGGCCTTCAGTTCCAGCTTGGCAAGGTCTTCGGCATATTTTTCCGGCTCCGCTTCCGCCAGCCGCCGCACCACCGCCACGGCAAGACCGATATCCGTAATGGCCGCCACGGCGGCAGATGCGCGGCCGGTGGCCAGCCCCAGTTCCCGCTTGGTAAAGGGGACCCGGAGCCACACGCACTGGCCCATTTCCGCGAACCGCCGCACCCGGCGGGCGGTGTTGTCCGCCGCGTCGGACGCCAGCAGCAGCACCCGGGCGTCCCGGGCGCGGGCCACGGCCTCCACCGGCTCCTCGCCTACCTCCAAATTCCGTCCCCGGAGGCACAGGCCGATCAGGGAGAGGGTCTGTTCATTCCTGTCCATCGCGTCCCTCCAGTTCTGCCTCCATGGCGTCATAGACCTCCGCGGGGATGCTGACCTCCAGCGCCCGCTCCAGCGCGCGGGACTTCCGCGCCTTTTTCAGGCACTCCACGCTGTAGCACACGTAGGCGCCCCGGCCGGGCTTTTTGCCCACGAAGTCCAGACTCACCGCCCCCTCGGGGGATTTTACCACCCGCAGAAGGCTCTTTTTATCCTTCATCTCCCGGCAGCCCACACATTGCCGCTGAGGAATTTTCTTCACTTTCTGCATTTTAGACAGCCCTCCTTACACATGGCGCGGCTCACCGCGCCGGGCCTTATCTTCTTCCGTTTCTCCCGCCGCGCCGCAGGTGCAGTACCGCCAGCCCCGCAGCCACGCCGCAGAGAAAGAAAATCATCTGTGTCACTGGACCTCGGCCTCTTCCTCGCCGTTCCAGCTTTCGGGCTTGATGTCGATCTTATAGCCGGTAAGGCGGGCCGCCAGACGGGCGTTCTGCCCCTCCTTGCCGATAGCGAGGGACAACTGATCGTCCGGCACGATAACGCGGCAGGCCTTGCCCTCCTCCGCCATGAAAACGTTCACCACATCGCTGGGTGCCAGCGCGGCGGCAATAAACTCGGCGGGGTCCTCGCTCCACTTGATGATGTCGATCTTCTCGCCCCGCAGTTCCTCTACAATGTTGGCCACCCGCTGACCCTTGGGGCCGACGCAGGCGCCGATGGGGTCCACGTTCTCGTCGGCGGACCAGACCGCCATCTTCGTGCGGCTGCCGGCCTCCCGGGCGATGGACTTCACCTCTACGGTACCGTCATAAATCTCGGGCACCTCCAGCTCAAAGAGCCGCTTGACAAGGCCGGGGTGCGTCCGGGAAATCAAAATCTGGGGGCCCTTGGTAGAGCGGCGGACATCTACCACATACACCTTTACGTGCTGGCCCTCTACCAGCTCCTCGCCGGGGACCTGCTCGCCGGAGAGCAGCAGCGCCTCCGTAGACTCCGTGCCGGTGCCGATTCGCAGGGACACGGCGCCGGTGCGGGGATCGATGCGGGTCACAACGCCGGTGAGAATCTCGTGCTGCTTGGAGTTGAACTCGTCATACACCATGCCGCGCTCGGCCTCCCGCAGACCCTGAATGATGACCTGCTTGCCGTTTCCGGCGGCGATGCGGCCAAACTCGGTATTATCCACGGGGATGTTCACCACATCGCCCACCTGATACTTTGCGGAGATGGCCTTGGCCTCCTCCTCGCTCATTTCGTTGAGAGGGTCCACATAGTCCTCCTCTGCCACCACGTTCTTCTGAACGTACATCTTCAGCGTCTGGTGCTCCTCATCCACATCCACCACAACGTTCTCCACGCCGTTATGGTCGCGCTTGTACGCGGTGGAAATGGCCTGAATGATCTTATCCATCATAAAGGTCTGGGGAATGCCCCGCTCCTTTTCCAGCATGGCCAGAGCCGCAAAGATCTCGGGGATGTTCATGCCCGCGGGTTCCTTTACCTTTTTCTTGCCCTTCATCTTGAATTACTCCTTTTATTTTATACGTCTTTTTTTATACGTCTTTTTCCGAGACAGGAATCACAAATTTTAAAATTCCACCCGCAGGCGGCACAGCGCCACGGCCCTTTTGTCAAAGGTATAGGCTTGGCCGCCCATCTCCACGGTGATGGAACCGTCCGCCTCATTATAAGCGGTCAGCGTACCGGGGAACTCCTTGCGTCCGTCCACCGGCTTGTAGAGCTTCACCAGCACGGGGCTGTTCAGATAACGCTGAAAATCGGCAGGGCGCTTCAGCACCCGCTCCGCACCGGCGGAGCCGACCTCCAGCGTGTAGCTGCCCTCGATGGGGTCCGCCTCGTCCAGCAGGTCCGAGAGCTTCCGGGAGATGGCCTCGCAGTCCAGAATGTCCACACCGCCCTCCTTGTCGATGAGGACCCGGAGATACCACGTTCCGGCTTCCTTTACATATTCCACATCCCACAACGTACAGCCCTGCTCTGCAATGACGGGCTCTGCCAGCCGTGCGGTGAGCTCTGTGACCTTTTCCATGGCGCATCCTCCGGTTTTCTGAAGATTTGAAGTGGAGCGTTTGTTCCACAAAAAAGAGCGGACCTTGCGGTCCACTCCAAAACTTACACTCCTAATATCTGTAAGATAGCACACTTTATCAGGGAATGCAAGTGGATTTCCAGACTTTTTTGAAAAAATCCGTCAAATTTTCGGCACTTTTCGTGCCGTTCCGGGCGTTTTCCGCCCAAAACGGCGCAAGGCGCTCCTCCTCGCCCCTATTTGACCCGGCAGCCGCCCCGGTCTGCTCCGAATCTTTTAAAAGAAAATGCGGACCTCTGAAGCGGTTCGCATTTTCCATCAATATAGCTTTACACGGTGAAGAACATCGCCAGCACAGAGGTGATGATACCGCATACGCACAGGGCGATAGAGCTCATGGCCCCCTGCAGCGGCCCAATCTCCAGTGCCTTGCTGGTGCCGACCGCATGGCTGCACGCGCCGATGGCCACACCCTCCGCCACCGGGTCGGTGACATGGAACAGCTTGGCAAACAGCGGCGCCAGCATGGCTCCCTCAATGCCGGTGACGCACACGGAAGCCGCTGTCAGCCCCGGCAGACCGCCAGCACTTTCGGAAATGCTCACCGCAATGGCAGTGGTCACGCTCTTGGGCAGCAGGGAGTTCACCAGCGACGCCTCCGTCTGGAACATCCGGCACAGCAGCAGCACCGCCAGCACGCTGACAAGGCTCCCCACAAAGCAGCCCAGCACCACCGGCCAGAAATACCGCTTCAAAACGGCGCGCTGCTGGTACACGTTCAGCGCCAGCACCGCCGTGGCCGGGGCCAGCAGCATTTTGATAATATCGCCGCCGGCATTGTAATTTTCCAGCGGAATACGGAACACCACCATCACGGCGATGACCAGCATGGCCGCCACCAGCACCGGGTTGCAGACAAGAAGCCCCGTGCGCTTCTGGAGCTTCACGGCAAGAAACCAGCACAGCAGCGTCAGTCCCAGCCCGAAAAAGGGCGTGGAGGTCAGGGTATCAATCATGGTCTGCCTCCTTTCCGCCAAGCATCTTCATAAAGAGCCGGATGCTCCACGCGGTCACCGCGTAGACCACCGGCGTGGACACCAGCGTCACCACCAGAAAGGGGATGGCCTGCAGCTTCAGCACATCCAGATATTCCAGCGTCCCCACGATGGCGGGGATGAAAAACAGGCCCATGTTGCCGATGAGGAACTGGGACGTTCCTTGAATCGTCCGCTCCTTCACCCCGCCGCACAGCAGCAAAATCAGCAGCAGAAGCAGGCTGATGACGCTGGCCGGCAGTGTAAAGGGCAGAAACGCCGCGATCCACTCCCCGGCCATGCAGATCAAAAACACGATGCAAAATTCCAAAATCAAATCCAAAATAAATCACCTCAACATAAGGCCATAGTCTAAAAGAAACTTGCCGGGAAGTCAATGGCGGAAACAGAGAAAGCGGCTCCGTTTTTTTGCGTTTTTTTAGCAGAAAACGGCCCGGTGCGATAAAACAGGCCATTCATCGCACCGGGCCAGAGTAATTTTTTTGCCTTATCTCCGCCGCAGAGCGGCAAGAAGACAGGCGCAGAGGAACACCGCAAGGTCCGCGGCCACCACCGTGGCTCCCACCGGGGTGGAGAACATGAACGAGATCGTCAGCCCCGCCATGAAGCACACCACCGACGTCACGGCCGCACAGAGAATCACACCCCGGAAGCTGCGGAACAACCGCATGGCGGTCAGCGCCGGGAAAATCACCAGTGAGGAAATAAGCATAGCCCCCATCATCCGCATTCCCAGCACAATCGTCAGGGCGGTGAGAATGGCAAGAAGGGTATTGTAGCGGTCCACCGGCAGCCCTGTGGCCCGGGAGAAGCTCTCGTCAAAGGTCACGGCAAAAATCTGGTGGTAAAAAAGGCCGTACAGCGCCAGCACCGTCACGGACAGCACCACGGACAGCGCCACATCGCTCCGCGTCATAGCCAGCACACTGCCGAACATATAGTTGTCCACGTCCGTTGTCATGCCCGTGGTGCGGGAGATGACCAGAATACCGACAGCCAGCGCCGAGGCGCTGACAGCGGCAATGGCAGCGTCGCTGTTCCAGTGGGGATTGCTGGCCATCCGCAGCAGGAAAAACGCCGCTAAGATCACCACGGGAATCGAAAAGTACAGCGGTGTCAATCCCAGCGCAACGGCAATGGCCAGCGCGCCGAAGGACACATGGCTCAGTCCGTCGCCGATCATGGAATAGCGCTTGAGCACCAGCGGTACGCCCAGCAGCGCAGCGCACAGGCTCACCAGCACCCCGGCCACAAGCGCCCGCTGCATAAAGGGGTAGGAAAACATCTGCAAAATATTCATGATTCCAGCTCCTCCCGGAAGCGGCGGCCCTGCGGGCTTGCCAGATAGTCGGCCTTCGTTCCGCTGAACAGTCCGCTGCGGCCGATGTGCAGCACGGTGCGGGCGCTTTTCAGCGCCGCCTTCAGGTCATGGGTCACCATCACGATGGCCATGCCCTCCTTTTCATTGAGGTACGCCAGCGTTTTGTAAAGGTCCTGCGCGGCGGCGGGGTCCAGTCCGGTGATAGGCTCGTCGAGAATCAGCAGCGATTTTGCGGCGCACAGCGCCCTTGCCAGCAGCACCCGCTGCTGCTGCCCGCCGGAGAGATCCCGGTAGCAGGCGTCCTTCAGCTCCAGAATACCCAGCTTACCCAGATTCATCATGGCCTCGGAGCGCTGGGCCGGGGTATAGAGGAAATGCAGTCCCCGCCGGTTCAGGCAGCCGGAGAGCACTACCTCCAGCACCGTGGCAGGGAAGTCCCGCTGGGCCCGGGTCTGCTGGGGCAGATAGCCGATGGCGCCGTGGCGCAGCGCCGGCGCGTGCTCAATGTGCCCGATCTGGGGCTGGAGCAGGCCCAGCAGGCCCCGCATCAGCGTGGACTTGCCGGAGCCGTTATCTCCCACCACACAGAGATAGTCCCCCTTGGAAATGGTGAGGTTCAGGCCCGAGAGCACGGACCGCCCTTCATAGCCGAGGGAAACGTCCCGGCAGACGATAAGCTCGTTATCTTTCATGTTCCGCCTCCTCACACGCCGCGCACAGCCCCGTCAGCACCGTCCGGCGGGGGTCGATATAAAACCGGTGCTCCGCCGAAAGGTGACGGCAGACCTCCTCCAGATGCGCGCAGTCCAAATGGACCATGCGCCCGCAGCGCTCACAGCGCAGCAAAAAGCAGTCATGGCGGCACCCGGCCTGCGGGCAGTATTGGTACAGCGCCCCCTCCTCGGTGGTGACCTTGTGTACAAGCCCCTGCTGCGTCAGCCGGTCAAGCTGACGGTACACCGTGGCAAGTCCCACGGTCAGCCCCTCATGCCGCAGATCCTCTGAAAGCTCGGCGGCGGAAATACATTCCTCCGCCCGGGCACGCAGGCAGTGCAGCACTGCCTGCTGTTGCTTTGTCTGATATGCCATAGCAGTCTCCAATTTGAAAATGATTATCGTTTTCAAATTATAATCAAAAAAACAAAAATGTCAAGACCGTTGCAAAATACCGCAAAATAGGGTATGGTAAAGAAAACCATAATGGAAATCCCAAATATAAAATAAAAATTAAGGGAGAAGCTGTATGAGCGTTTCTTTGGTCATCATGGCGGCGGGCCTCGGTTCCCGCTACGGCGGCAGCAAGCAGGTGGACGGCATCGGCCCCAACAGCGAGATTTTGATGGAGTATTCCATTTATGATGCCATCCGGGCCGGCTTTGATAAAATCGTATTCATCATCAAGCCGGAAATGCGGGAGATGATGGAGGGCCTTGTGGGCTATCTGAAAAACAAAACCGCCAAAAGCGGCCGCCCGGTGGAGATCGCCTATGTCTATCAGGATTTTTCCTCCGTGCCGAATTTTTATCACATCCCCGAGGGGCGGACAAAGCCCTTTGGCACCGTTCATGCCCTGCTGTGCGCCGAACCGGCGGTGGACGGGCCGTTCTGCGTCATCAATGCCGATGATTACTATGGCGTGGACGCCTACCGCACCATTTATGAGCAGTTGGTGCGTCTGCCGGAAAACGGCCAAGCCGTAATGGTAGGCTATCTTCTGAAAAACACCGCCAGCCTTCACGGCACGGTGTCCCGAGGCGTGTGCCATGTGCAGGACGGGAAGCTGAGCTCTATTCAGGAGACACTGAAAATCCAGCTTTACCCGGATGGGCATCTCACCGATCTGGATACTGGCGCCGATCTGTCCCCGGAGACGGTGGTGTCCATGAATTTCTGGGGCTTCATGCCCTCCGTGTTCCCGGCGCTGCGGACGTATTTTGAGGACTTCCTCCGGGCGCTACCTGCCGATGCGCTGAAGGCGGAGTGCCTGCTGCCGGTGATGGTAGGGGAGGAGCTGAAGGCAGGCCGGATAGAGGTCTCCGTGCTCCACTCCAAGGATAAGTGGTTCGGCATGACCTATCACGAGGACCGCGCCCTTGTGGCGGAGGATTTGAAGGCTCTCCACGCGGCGGGTGTCTATCCCCCCTCTCTGCGGGACTGACACAGGGCATAGTGTCCCTCTATTGTGCATAGCCTGAAGAAGACCCGGCATAATAATGCCGGGTCTCAGCGTGTCGAAAAAGTCTTTTCTCCCCGCTGAACAAGTTTTCAGAACTTCATAAAAGTTCTGAAAACTAAGGATTTCAATGGCGCAGGACACCCTTCTTGGGTTTCCCGCGCACACCCTTCCTTACCGCTGCGGAGGATTTACCACTTTATCGACAGTCTCAGACCCGGCATAATGCCGGGTCTTCTTGATTTTTGGAATTTTTTGGCAGGCAAGCCGATTTTTAAACGGCACAAAATACGCTCCGTCTTTCCGTGTATTTCCTCACCGTCCGAAACCTTCCATTTTATCCGTGGCAGTGGGCGGCCGGTGGCTTCCACCGGCAAATTGTCACCGTTCTGTCACCGATTTTTATCCGTTTTGTACCGACTTTTTTCGGCAAAAAGTGTCTAATAGAGAGGCGACAAAAACGAGGGGAGGGAGCGCCATGGCCGGGAAAAGGCTGCATATAAAAAAAGGACGCCGGCTCTGGCTGCTTCTGCTTCTGGCAGTGGTGCTCTGCCCGCTGCTGCGGACTGCCGAGGCCCGGACCACCGCCCCGGAGACGCCCCCTGGCAAGGACACGGCTCTGCCCGCTCCGACAGATACCGTAAACATTGATACAGAGGGTACTGTCCCGGACGCGCCGGAGGAACAGTCCCCGGACATGGCATTGCAGCCGGAGGAGCCCCTCTGGACACCGGTGGCGGAATCCGCCCCGGTCACCGACGATTACTTTGACGATGTGGCCTTTGTGGGCGATTCCCGCACCGATGGCTTCCGCTTGTACAGCGGGCTGGAGCGGGGCACGTATTTCTATGTCACCGGCGAAACGGTGTCCTCCGCCGTGGAACAGCAAAACTGGAAAACGGACAGCGGCAGAAAAATTTCCCTTGCGGACGCCGTGGCCAGCTCCGGCTGCGGGAAAATTTACCTGATGCTGGGCGTCAACGAGCTGGGCTGGAACGGCACGGAGATTTTCCGCAGCCGCGCTGAGACACTGGTGCAAAAGCTGCTGGCAGACGCGCCGGAATCGGAGCTGGTGATTCAATCCCTGCTGCCCGTCACCGCTTCGCAGGACGAAAAGGGCTCCTACGTCAATAACCAGCGCATTTTAGCCTACAATCAGGTCTGGATGGAGCTATCGCAGCAATACGGCTGCCCCTACCTCAATGTGGCAGAGGCCCTGACGGACGAGAACGGGTGTCTCCCGGAGGAGCTGAGCTTTGACGGTGTGCACCTGAACCGGGCGGGCTGCGGACGCTGGCTGGATTATCTCAGGACCCACAGCGTACCGGACACCGCTCCGGCAGAAACGGACAAATAAACAGAGAAGCGGGAGGCCAAGCCTCCCGCTTCTCTGTTTATTTTACGCTTTACAGCCGCTCCAAGTGCTTTCCCGGCGTGGCCGGCTCCACCGGCAGACCCGCCAGATAGCGCCGCAGCAGGTCATAGGCATGGTTGCTGGCCATGTCCTGAATCCGGTCCCGGCGGCGCTTCCCCAAGTCCAGCTTCCGGCAGTAGGTGGCCTCCGGCGCGGCCAGCGCCACGAACACCAGCCCCACGGGATTGCCCCGCTCATCGGCGTCCGGCCCCGCCACACCGGTGACGGACACCGCCAGTTCCGCCCCGGTAATGCGGCGGACATTTTCCGCCATGGCCCGGGCACAGGGCTCCGACACCGCGCCGTATTCCTTTAGCAGCGCCGAATCGATTCCCAGCACGTCCGCCTTCACCTGCGTCCAATAGCTCACCACGCCGCCCCGGTACACCTCGGAGGCCCCCGGCAGCGCCGTGATGCGCTCGGCTACCCGTCCGCCGGTGCAGCTTTCCGCCGTGGCAAACGTCCAGCCCTTTTTCTTCAGTGCCGCCATGCAGGCCGTTTCCAGATTGGGAACATCCACGCCGTAAACAATGTCTCCCAGGTAAGCTACCGTCTCCCGCACCACCGGTGCCAGCAGCGCCTCCGCCGCCTCGGCGTTCTCCGCCTTGGCTGTGGCCCGGAGCCGCACCTCGCTTGGGCGGGCATAGGTGGCAAGAGAGGGGTTTTCCATGCGGGCGATTTTTTCCCGCATCAGCTCCTCAATGGCGCTCTCTCCCATGCCGAAGGTCATGATATCGTGGGACAAAATGACCTCCCGGGAAAGGCTCCGCAGATAGGGCACGGCATAGTCCCGGAGCATGGTCAGCATCTCAAAGGGCGGCCCCGGCAGCATGAGCACATGGGTGCCCTCTGCCTCAAAGGCACAGCCGGGGGCCGTTCCCACCGGGTTGTCAAAAATGACGCAGTCCGCCGGGAATTCCGCCTGCTGGCGGTTGTTCTCCGGCATGGTCAGGTGCACGTTCCGGGCAAAATACGCCCGGATGCCCTCCAGCACATCCTCCCGCAGCACCAGCGGCTTGCCGAAGGCGGCGCAGACAGTCTGCTTTGTCAGATCGTCATAGGTGGGCCCCAGACCGCCGGTGGTAATGATGATGTCCGCCCGATTGCGGGCAATGTCCAGCGCGGCCCGGAGCCGCTCCGGGTTATCGCCCACCACCGTGTGCCAGAACACGTTCACGCCCACGGCGGACAGCGCCCGGGAAATGTCCCGGGCATTGGTGTTGGTGATGTTGCCGAGAAGCAGCTCCGTGCCAACGGCAATGATCTCAGCAGAATGTGACATGACCCTTTCCCTCCTCAGCCCACAAAATGATACGCGATGCGGGGCGTTCCATTGGTTGTGATGATGGTGCCGCAGCGCAGAAAGCCGTTCTTTTCCAGCAAGTGCTGCATCACGGTGTTATGCTCATGGGTGTCCGCCCGGAGGTCCGGGCAAAGGCCCTTGCAGAAATCAAAGCACCGGCCGGTAAAGCCGGGGAGCGCACCATCGCTCCCCAGCCGGTGAATGGTGGCGTAGGGGTCGTCATTGCGCCACGCACCGTCGGTGATGACCCGGTAGGTGAGGTCCTCGCCCAAAATGCAGACGAATACGCCGTGAATCACGCCGTTCTCCGTCTCCACGTAGCAGTTGCCGTTTGCAATGTCGCCGGGAATCACGCTGTCGGGATACCCCGGCTCCCACTGGCTTACGTTGCCGTGGGCGTCCATAAACGCCTTGGCGGCGGCATAGACCGCCCGAATGCCCTCTAAATCACCGGGTGTCGCTTTCCGAATTTCCATGCTGTCCCCCCTTTACTGCGGCTTGACCCGCACCCAGTTTTCGCCTGCCAGCGCCTTTTCCACCAGCACATCAACGTCCAGCACGGACTCCGCCTTCACCACGTCCTCCAGCACCGGCCGGGTGGCGGGGTGCCGGGGGGTGAACACCGTGCAGCAGTCCTCATAGGGCAGGATGGAGGTATCGTAGGTGCCGATTTCCCGGGCCATGCGGATGATCTCCACCTTGTCCGTACCGATGAGGGGCCGCAGCACGGGCAGCTTCGTCACATCCTCCGTGACGCCCAGCGCCTTGATGGTCTGGCTGGCCACCTGACCCAGAGATTCGCCGGTAACAAGGGCGGAGGCGTGGGATTTCCGGGCCACAGCCTCTGCCAGCCGCATCATAAACCGACGCATGATCAGAGTGAAATACTCCTCCGGGCACTTGCGGCGAATCTCCTCCTGAATTTCCGTAAAAGGAATGACATGGACGATGGTGCGACCGCAGTACACCGTTAAAAGCCGCGCCAGCTCCAGCACCTTGTCCAGCGCCTGCTGGGAGGTGTACGGCGGGGAGACGAAGTGCACCATTTCCAGCTCCACGCCCCGGCGGGCGATCATATAGGAGGACACCGGGCTGTCCAGCCCGCCGGAGAGCAGGCTCACCGCCCGGCCGCCCATGCCGATAGGCAATCCGCCTGCGCCGGGAACAGAGGGGGCGTGAACGTAGGCGTGCTTTTCCCGAATCTCCACGTATACCGTAAGGTCGGGCGTGTGCATCTCCGCCTTTTTATGGAAAAACTGCGCCAGCTCGCCGCCGACATACTGGGAAATTTGAATCGAATTCATGGGGAACTGCTTGTCCGCTCGTCGGCTCTCCACCTTAAACGTCTTGGCTTTTGCAAATTCATCCGCAAGATAGGTCTTGGCGGTCTCCACAATGGCGTCCATAGTTTTGTCGCAGGGCACGGCCCGGGCCACGGTCACAATGCCGAAGATCTGCCGCGCCGCCTTATAGGCGGCCTCCATGTCGCATTCCTCCGTCTGCGGCTCCACATAGATGGTGCTCTGGCGGATATAGACCCGAAAGCTGCCGCAGTGCTTCATGCGGCGGCGGACGTTGCTCACCAGCTTATCCTCAAAGCTGCGGCGGTTCAGGCCCTTGAGCACCACCTCGCCCAGCTTCAAAAGCAGCATTTCATTGTTGTTCATATCGTTCCTCCGTTGAAAACGTTTAAAATTCACCTGATAGGATAGCACATTTTTCAGCTGAGGAAAAGAGAAATTCCGGGATTTTTGCGGCGTTTTCAGGGAAATTCCGGCGGAAAATTTGACGGATGGCCCCCGTTCTGGTACAATAGGCGGTAAATTCTTCCGAATTTGGCAAGGAGGACCACTATGAAACGCAATTTGTTCCGCCGTGCGCTGGCCTGTCTGTGCCTGTGCGCGGTGCTCTCCGGCGGGCTGTGCGTCCCGGCCCGGGCCGCCGGCTTCCGGGATGTTCCCGCCGGTCACTGGGCGGCGGACGCCATCAGTCAATGCGTGACGCAGGGCTGGTTTCAGGGCAAGAGCGCCGATACCTTCGGCGTGGGCCAACCCATGACCCGGAGCGCCTTCGCCGTGGTGCTGAGCCGGTTTTTCGGCTGGCAGAGCAGCGGCGCCTATTATCAGATTTTTTCCGATGTGCCCCAAGGGGCATGGTACGAGCCGGCCCTCCGGGCCTGCTATGAGCACGGAGCCGTGACTCGGCAGACCGGCACCTACCGTCCCGGCGACGCCGTGACCCGGGAGGAGCTGGCTGTCACGCTGATTCGGGCGCTGGGCTACGGTCCCATTGCCGGACTTGCCGGTGAGGACACACTGCCCTTCCGGGATGTGACCACCAACCGGGGCCACGTCGCCATGGCCTACGCCATGGGGCTGGTCAGTGGCACGGGCCAGAGCACCTTTGCCCCCGACCGCGCCGCTACCCGGGAGCAGGCGGCGGTGATGCTCAGCCGCCTTTATCATAAGCTCCACCCCGCCGGAAGCGGCGAGACGATTCTGCTTTTGCAGGGCAGCGAGACACTGCCGGAGACTGCGGACTGCACCACCCTTGTCCTCATGGCGGGGACCCTCACCGGCGGACAGAGTGCCCAGCTTTCCGTGACCCTTTCCGCCGCGCAGTCTGCCGCGCTGGCGCAGAAAAACGGCAAGACCGTGCTGTTGGGCGTGACCGGCCAGTCCGGCACACTATCGGCGGATACCAAATCCGTTGCGCGTCTGGCGCAGGCTGTGACAGAGGGCGGCTATGACGGACTGTATCTGGACATTGGCCAGCCCGCCAATGACAACGGCCACGCGCTGGGGGCGCTGGTCCAGCGTCTCCGCACCGCCATGCCGGATAAGCGCCTCTATGTGGCGGCGGACGCTCCTGCCCGGGGACAGACCGTGCCGGATTACACGGCGCTGGGCAAGGCGGCGGACCGGCTGGTGTTGCGTCTGCCCGCCTATACGGTTTCCGAAGCGGCGGTGCCGGTGTACGCCATGGAGCCGCCGGAGACCGTTTACTATGCTCTCAGTATCCTCACTCGACAGGTAAGCGCCGAAAAGCTCTCGCTGCGGCTGACCACGGAGGGCCGCTGCCTTGAGGGGAACAAGTCCTACGCCCCCACCGCCGATACCCGCACCGCCGTGCTGGCACAAGGAAGTACCAACTACTCCGACCGCTACGCCTGCGCCTACACCCAGTCCGGCAAGCTGACACTCTGGTATCTCAATGGCCGCTCCCTGACGGAGCGGCAGCAGCTTCTGCGCTGCTTCGGCGCGGATTCTGTGTGCCTGAGTACCGGCAGCGGTACGCTTTCCCTCACCGCCGAATAACTGTATTTGCAAAAGCCGCGCCCTCTGTGAAAGCAGAGGGCGCGGCTTTATTTTTTGTTCGGGCTTATCGCTTGGCCATGAGGCGCTTCATGCCGGCTTCCAGTCCCTCGGCGGTGAGATCGAACATGGGGAACATCTTCGCCAGCTCCAGATGCGTCACCGTCCAGAAGTCCTGAAAGACCGGCATCGGCTCCGGGTTCAGCCAGATGAGATAGGGGAAGTGCTTCTTCAGCAATCCCAGCCATTCAAGGCCTGAAGCCCCGTAACGCTGGGTTTTCCAGTCATACTGCTTTTCCCGCAGCTCATAGGGGTTCATGGCGGCGTCCCCTACAATGATCACCTTGTAGCTTTCATCAAAGTTTTGCAGCAGCCATTCCGTAGGTGTCCGGCCGTCCTGCCACAGCCGGGGCCCCTCGTACACATTGCCGAAGATACAGTTGTGGAAATAGTACGTGTGCAGCTCCTTGAAATGATTGGATTTGGTAGCCGCCTGAAAAAGCCTGCTGCAAAGACCGGCATAATAGTCCATGGAGCCACCGGAATCCATTAAAAGCAGCACCTTCACCATATTCTTCCGTGGATTTTGATACCGTACCCGCAGCACGCCCGCGTTTTCGCAGGTATCGTGGATGGTGGCGTCCACATCCACCTCCTGTTCGGCGCTCCGCTCCTGCGCGGAGAGCTGCCGCAGGGTGCGGAACGCCATCTGGAACTGCCGGGTATCCAGCGTGTTGTCCTTGCGGAAGTCCCGGAACTTCCGCTCCCCCGCCACCATCATGGCAGTGCGGTGCCGGGACTGCCCGCCGATGCGGATCCCATTGGGATGCCAGCCGTTGTTGCCAAAGGGGCTCCGGCCCTGTGTGCCTACCCAATAATTGCCGCCGTTATGCTCCTCCGTCTGCTCTTTCAGACGTTCCTCCAGCATTTTCAGCAGTTCTTCCAATGTTTCGTCCGGGAATCCGGCGGAACGGAGGTCCTCAATGGTGCGCTTCAAATCCTCACTGGGATGGTTCAGCCAGTCCAGTAAGCCCTCCGGCAGCTCACCGGTATAGGGAACATCCTTGAAAAATTCCAGAAATACCTGATCGAAGCGGTCAAATTCCGCTTCGCTTTTCACCACCACCGCCCGGCACAGGTGATAAAACCCCGTCAGAGTAGAGTGGTGCAGTCCCTTTTCCATGCCCTCCAGCAGCGTCATCCACTCGTTCAGGGAAACATTCAGCCCCCTTTGGCGCAACAGGTAAAAAAACGCGGCGAACATGGCTTATCTCCTTGCTTTCCCAAGGGTCTGCAGGTCCTTATCCTTTTTCAGCAGAACACCGGCGAAGGGAATTTCCCTCTCAATGCGCTCCGGGGCCACGCCGCCGGCCACCAGTGCCCGGATCCAGTCCACCAGCTCAGAGGTGGAGGGCTTCTTCTCAATGCCCCGCAGCTCCCGCAGCCAGTAGAATGCCGCCAGCGCCTGCTTTACCAGCTTCTCGTCCAGATTGCCGAAGTGCACCCGGAGAATGGCCTCCATCTGCTCCTGGTCCGGGAACTCGATATAGTGGAACACGCACCGGCGCAAAAAGGCGTCCGGCAGCTCCTTTTCCGCGTTGGAGGTGATGATGACGATGGGCCGCTGTTTCGCCCGAATGGTCTCCTTGGTCTCCGGGATGTAGAACTCCATCCGGTCCAGTTCCCACAAAAGGTCATTGGGAAATTCCAGATCGGCCTTGTCGATTTCATCGATCAGCAGGACCACCTGCTCCTCGGCGGAAAACGCCTCGCCCAGCTTGCCCAGCTTGATGTATTTTTTGATATCGTCCACGCCCTGACCGCCGAACTGGCTGTCATAGAGCCGCTGCACCACATCGTAAACGTACAGGCCGTCCTGCGCCTTGGTGGTGGATTTCACATTCCAGATGATGAGCTTTTTCCCCAGTGCCTCCGCCACGGCCTGCGCCAGCACGGTCTTGCCCGTGCCGGGCTCGCCCTTGATGAGCAGCGGCTTTTGCAGCGCCACGGCGATGTTCACGGTCTCCATCAGCTCCCGGGACGCCACATAATGCTCGCTGCCCCTGAATTTCGTTTCCATAAAAACGCTCTCCTTTGTATTTTGCCATGCAGCATGGCAGGTCGGCACGATTATAGCAGACTTTTTCCTATGAGGCAACGTAAGTTTCCTTTTTGACAAGCCGCCCTATCCCAGCGCCACATCCAGTATCATCATGATCAAAAAGCCGCCCACAAAGCCGCAGGTCCCGGTCCGGGAATGGGCTTGGGGCACCAGCTCCTCCACCACTACGTACAGCATGGCTCCGGCGGCAAAGCTCAAAAGCCACGGCATCGCCGGCCGCACTCCGGCCGCCGCCAGCGCTGCCAAGATTCCCGCCGCGGGCTCCACCGCGCCGGAGAGCGTTCCCAACGCAAAAGACCGCCGCCGGGAATACCCCTCCTGCCGCAGCGGCAGAGAGATAGCCGCGCCCTCCGGGAAATTCTGGATTCCAATTCCCATGGCCAGTGCGGCGGCACCGGCCATGCCCTCGCCCGCCTCTGCCAGCGCAAAGGCCAGCCCCACCGCCATGCCCTCCGGCACGTTATGCAGCGTAATGGCCACCATGAGCAGCGTGCTCTGCCGCCGGGACGGGTCCTCGTCCCTGCCGCGGCGCAGTCTCGGCAGGGCGGCGTCCAGCGCGGCAAGGAACACCACGCCGCACAAAAGCCCCACCGCCGCCGGGAGCCAGCCGGGAAGTCCAACGTCCGCCGCCCGGTCAATGGCCGGCAGCAGCAGGCTCCACACACTGGCCGCCGTCATGACCCCGGCGGCAAAGCCCAGCATGGCTTTTTGAAACTGGGGCCGGGGCGCCTCTGCGAAGAAAAACACCACCGCCGCTCCCAGCGTTGTCATCAGAAAGGGAAAGCCGGTACCCAGCGCGGCCCGGCTCAAGGCTTGCAGCATACGAATCAACGCCTTCTCCATGGTTTCGGGCGTTCCTCCGCCCGTATGACAGTATAAGCGCCGCCGGGGTCTCGGGTGACGGGCTTGCGTTTTTTCCGCCGCTGTGATATGATAGTATTGTAAAGTGTATATGCTCATATAATTCCGCTGTTGGGCACTGTCCGGGCGCGGAAGTTTCTATGGGACCGCCCAAGGCCCCGCTATGAGTGCCCGTTCGGGCGCTCATTTATTTTTTTCAGGAGGAACCGACTCATGACTACGATTTTAAAGGGCTGCATCGTCTCCGCCCCGGCGTTGGGCCGGTTGGAGACCACGGAGCACGGCTATCTCATCGCCGAGAACGGACACATCACCGGCATATACCCAGTGCTGCCGGAGCAGTATGCCGGCGCGCCGGTGGAGGACTATGGCGACGATCTCATTGTCCAGTCCTTTGCCGACCTGCATCTCCACGCACCCCAGTATCCCATGCTGGGCACCGGCATGGACCTGCCGCTGCTGGACTGGCTGAATACCTACGCCTTTCCCACAGAGGCCCGCTTCGCGGATACGGATTATGCCCGGACGGTCTACCGGCAGCTATCCCGGGAGCTCATCGCCCACGGCACCACACGGGTGTGTATGTTCTCCTCACTCCACACCGAGGCCACACTGATTTTAATGGAGGAACTGGAGCGCGCAGGCGTCACCGGCTACGTCGGCAAGGTGAATATGGACCGCAACGGTCTTCCCGGCGTGTTAGAGGAAACCACGGAGGCTTCCATGCGCGATACGCTGCGCTGGCTTGACAGGTGTCAAGACACCTGTCGCATCCATCCCATCCTGACGCCCCGGTTCACTCCCTCGTGCACCGATAAGCTCATGGAATTTTTAGGAAGGCTGGCGGCGGAGCGAGGTCTGCCGGTACAATCCCACCTCTCGGAAAACCGGGCGGAAATACAGTGGGTCCGGGAGCTGCACCCGGACTGTGAGCAATATTGGGAGACCTATGCCAAATACGGCCTTTGGAATGACCGCACCCTCATGGCCCACTGTGTCTGGTCGGATGAGTGGGAGCGGCAGGCCATGAAAAATGCCGGTGTCACCGTGGTGCACTGCCCGGATTCCAACCTGAACCTCTGTTCCGGCACTGCCCCGGTGCGGACGATGCTGACCGAGGGCGTCCGGGTAGCGCTGGGAAGTGACATTGCCGGAGGCGATCATTTGGATATGTTTGACGTCACCGCCGCCGCTATCCGGGCCTCCAAGATCCGCCGCATGACGGACCCGGCAGTCCCGGCGCCGCTGACAGTGGCGGAGGCGTGGTATCTGGCCACCTCCGCCGGGGCGGAGTGGTTCGGGGAACAGCCGGGCTTCGCCCCCGGCAACGCCCTGCACGCCATGGTCCTCTCCGACAGCGCACTGCCTCATGGAAAGTCCCTGACCCCGGCCCAACGGCTGGAGCGGGCGGTATACCGGCGGCAGCCGAATGCGCTCCGGGCGGTGTATTCCGCTGGGAGGAAAGTATTTGAGGCTCCCGCCGACTGACGGACTGCCGTGCGAACAACAAAGTCCCCGCCGAACGGCGGGGGCTTTCAGCGTGTCGAAAAAGTCTTTTCTCCCCGCTGAGCAAGTTTTCAGAACTTCATAAAAGTTCTGAAAACTTAGGATTTTAATGGCGCGGGACACCCCTCTTGGGTTTCCCGCGCACACCCTTCCTTACCGTCGCGGAGAATTTACTACTTTATCGACAGTCTCAAAGCCCCCGCCGAACGGCGGGGGCTTTGTTATACTGATTTTCCATGAAAGCGGTACAGTGGCATTACTCCTGCGAGGCCAGCTTCAAATCCTCCACCAGCTCCAGCGCCGTTTCCAGCACATCGGCATTGGGCTTGAGCTTCAGGGTCAGCATGGGTGTTTCCCCTGCGGAGAGCGTCAGGCGGAATTTATATTTGGCAAGGCCGCACACCTTCACCAGCGCCTCGGGACGAAACACCGCCAGCGTAAAGCGCAGCGTGTCCTGCTTCTGGGTGATGTCGGACACTCCGGCCTTGGCGGCGGCAGCGCGCAGCAGCGCCACGTCCAGCAGCGCCAGCACCGGGCGGGGCGGCTCGCCGTAGCGGTCGATCAGCTCGTCCATGAGGTCGGAGGCATCGTCATTGGTGCGGATGGCGGCAATGCGCCGGTAGAGGTCCATCCGCTGCTCCGGGGAGGAAATATACCGTTCCGGGATGTTGGCGTTGAGGGTCAGGTCGGCGGAGCACTCCGCCTCGATCTTCTTTTCCTCGCCCCGCTCCTCCAGAACCGCCTCCTCCAGCAGCTTGAGATACAGGTCATAGCCCACGGTCATAAGATACCCGGACTGCTCCGGCCCCAGCAGATTTCCGGCGCCGCGAATCTCCAGGTCCCGCATGGCGATCTTGAAGCCAGAGCCGAACTCCACATACTCCCGGATGGCCGCCAGCCGCTTGGCGGCGGTCTCCTGCAAAATTTTTCCCTGCCGGTAGGTGAGGTAGGCATAGGCCCGGCGGGTGCTGCGGCCGATGCGGCCGCGAATCTGGTGGAGCTGGGCGAGGCCCAGCCGGTCGGCGTCCTCGATGATGAGGGTGTTGACATTGGGGATGTCAATGCCGGTCTCAATGATGGTGGTGCACACCAGCACATCCGCCTCGCCGTCCACCATGGCCTGCATCACGGTGGAAAGCTCCTGTTCGCCCATTTTTCCGTGGGCCGTGACCACCCGGACCTCCGGCCCCAGCAGCTTTTGAATACGGGAGGCGGTGAGGTCGATGGTCTCCACCCGGTTATGAAGGTAATAGACCTGTCCGCCACGGGACAGCTCCTTCCGCATGGCGTCCTCCAAAACGGCCCAGTCATGCTCCAGCACGTAGGTCTGCACCGGCTGACGGTCGGCGGGGGGCTCCTCAATGGTGGACATATCCCGCAGGCCGGAGAGGGCCATGTTCAGCGTCCGTGGAATGGGGGTAGCCGACAGCGTCAGCACATCCACCTGCCGGCTCATCTCTTTAAGCCGCTCCTTATGGGTCACGCCGAAGCGCTGCTCCTCGTCAATGACCAGCAGGCCCAAATCCTTAAATTCCACACTTTTTTGCAGCAGCTTGTGGGTGCCGATCAAAAGGTCCACGCCGCCGTTTTTTGCCGCCGCCAGAATGCGCTTCTGCTCCTTAGCGGTGGTGAAACGGGAGAGCACCTCGATCTTCACCGGGAAGTCCCGGAACCGGCCGCAGGCAGTGGCGTAATGCTGCTGGGCGAGAACGGTGGTGGGCACTAAAATGGCGGCCTGCTTTCCGTCTAAAATACATTTCATCACAGCCCGGAGGGCCACCTCCGTTTTGCCGTAGCCCACATCGCCGCAGAGCAGGCGGTCCATGGGCCGGGGCTGCTCCATATCCTTCTTGATGTCCTCCACAGCCTGAAGCTGGTCATTGGTCTCGGCATAGGGAAACGCCTCCTCAAATTCCCGCTGCCATGGGGAATCCGGCGAAAAGGCAAAGCCCGGGCGGCGCTGGCGCTCGGCGTAGAGCTTCGTAAGCCCAGCGGCTAAATCCTTGGCCGCCCTTCTGGCCCGGGTCTTCTGCTTGGCCCATTCCGTGCCGCCCAGCTTGTTGAGGCGGGTGCGCTCCTGCTCCTCGCCTCCGCCGATATACTTGCTCACAAGGTCCAACTGCGTTACGGGGACATAGAGGCAGTCCCCGCCGGCGTAGTCCAGCTTGATATAGTCCTTTTCCACACCGTCCACGGTCATGCGGGTGATTCCCACAAAGCGGCCGATGCCGTGGTGAACATGAACCACGAGATCGCCGGGGGAGAGGTCGGTGAAGGATTGGAGCTTCTGGCGGTTGGAGTCCTTTTTCAGCTTCAGCTTTTTCTGTGTGGGGGCGGTGAGCTGGCCCTCGGTGAGCACGGCCAGCTTCAGCGCCGGCCACTCGCACCCGGCGGACAGCGCCCCCACGGTGATTCGCAGCTCGCCGGGCCGGGGCATGGCGGCGCCCTTGAGGTCAAGGACCGCCGGGATGCTCCGTTCCTCCAAAAGCCGCAGCAAATTCTGCGCCCGCACCTCGCCGCCGCAGAGCACCAGCACGGCGGTGCCGGTATTGCGGTAATGCTCCAGATCGCTGACCGCCATTTCAAGGCTGCCGCCATAGGAGCTGAGCTGCCGGGCGCTGAGGGCCAGCAGCCCCTTGGGCTTTAAGGGATGGCGGGAGGTAGGCAGCGCGTCCAGCATCACCACCGGGAAATCCGCAAGGCGGGTATAAAGCGCCGTTTCCGAGAGGCACACCTCCGCCGCGTCTCCGGCCATGAGGCCCGCCTCCATCAGCGTTTCCGTGTCCTGATGGAGCTGCAGCAGCACATTTTTCGCCCGCTGGTCCAGCCGCCCGCCCTCGCAGAAGAACACAACGGCGTCCGGCGGCAGATAGTCCGCGCCGCAGACGGCGTCCGGGTAGATAAGGCTCAAATAGCGGTCCAGCCCTTCCACGGCGGCGCCGGTACGGAAGCGTTCGGCGTCCCCCCGGAGCGTCTGGGCTACTGCGGCGGTCTCCGCCTTTTTGGCGTACTTCACCGCAAGGCGCTCCAGTTCCTCGGCTAACCGGGCCGGGCCACCGGGGGCCAGTCCCGGCAGCACCTCCGCCGCCGGGAGCAGCAGCGCGGCGGACACGTTTTCCGTCCTGCGCTGGGTACCGGGGTCAAAGGCGCCCAAGGAGTCAACCTCATCATCGAAAAATTCGCAGCGCACCGGCTGCTCCATCAGTGGGGAGAAAACGTCCAGAATGCCGCCCCGGATGGCGAATTGGCCCACACCCTCCACCTGTTCGCACCGGCTGTAGCCCGCCTGCACCAGCCGCTCCGTCAGCGCACCGAGTTCCACCCGGTCGCCGGGGCGCAGCGTGACGGATAGTGCCGCAAGACGCTGGGGCGGCAGCGTGCGGGTCATGAGAGCGTCAATGGTGGCCACCACGGCGGGAACCGCGCCGGAGGCCATGCGGTAGAGCGCCGCAAGGCGGCTGCGCTCCCACTCCCGGGAGGCAACGGCGTTGGGCCGGAACTGCCATTCCCTTGCCAGCAGCGTTACCGGCTCCTGTCCGGTGAGGCTTTGCAGGTCGCCGGCCAGTTGGCGGGCCTCCCGCTCATCGGCGCAGAGGAACACTGCGGGCCGCCCGGTCCCGGCGGCCACCGCCGCGCCGATGCAGGCCCGCTGCACCGGCGCCGTGCCGGTGAGCACGGCGGGACAGCCGCCGTTTTCCACCCGTGCGATGAGCTCCGATGCCTCCGGCAGCGTTTGCAGTGTTTTCAAAAAAGCGTCCATCCGACACCTCCCGATTTTCAAATTCACGCGGAAACGGGCGCACTGACCCCTTGGCGGGGCAGTGCACCTGCTTTTTTATATGCGATTTGTTCTGTTGTTACGCCCGTTTTGCCGCAGGGCGTCAGTTATAGTCATTCATGGCCTTCTGGCAGCCGTTT
Source organism: Neopoerus faecalis (assembly GCF_029218125.1). Taxonomy (NCBI): domain Bacteria; kingdom Bacillati; phylum Bacillota; class Clostridia; order Eubacteriales; family Oscillospiraceae; genus Neopoerus; species Neopoerus faecalis. The sequence continues at coordinate 223,786 of NZ_JARFXX010000001.1, forward strand.
TCAAGGATGTCCTCCGCCGCCTGAATGGCCCGCTCAAAGCTCTCCACCAGAATTTTCCGCTCCGCCTGAGAGGGCACACCGATGACCCAGTCGATCATCTCCGCGCCGCCGCCCGCCGGGGCGCCGGTGCCGATCTTGATACGGGGGAAATCCTGTGTTCCCAAATGGGCGATGATATTCTTGATGCCGTTATGGCCGCCGGCGGAGCCGGTGGGCCGCACCCGCAGCTTTCCTACCGGCAATGACACATCATCATAGATCACCAGTACGTGATCGGCGGGAATTTTATAGAACTGCACCGCCTCGCGGACTGCCTCACCGGAGAGGTTCATATACGTCTGGGGCTTCATCACAAGGCATTTCTGCCCGCCGAAGCGGACGATATTATAGGCGGACTTGAACTTCACCTTGTTGAGCTTGACATTCAGCTTTTCCGCCAGCAGATCCACAGTGAGAAAGCCCATATTGTGGCGGGTGTGCTCATACTTCTGCCCGGGATTTCCAAGGCCCACGATGAGCCAGTCCACCGCGCCGCCGCTTTTTTCAAACAACATAAAATTTCCAATGCTCCTTTTGCGAATTGAACTTGCCGCTATCCCTTCAGGATGTCCGTATTGCGGTACTGGATGGCCTCGGAGAGATGCTCCGGGCCGATGGCCGCCGCACCGTCCAGATCGGCGATGGTGCGGGCCACCCGCAGCACCCGGTCATGACTTCGGGCCGTGAGGCCCATGCGCTCAAAGGCGGCCTTCATCAAGGCATCACACCGTGCGTCCAGCGCGCAGAACCGCCCGATCATGGCCGGAGGCATCTGGGCGTTGCAGGGAACATCCGTCCCCGCAAAGCGTGCGGCCTGAAGGGCCCGGGCAGCGTCCACCCGCGCCTTGATCTCCGCAGAGGACTCCGGCTGCTTTTTCCGCCGCAGCGCCTCGTATTCAACAGAGGGAACGCTGACATGGAGGTCAATGCGGTCCAGCAGCGGGCCGGATATTTTCTGAACGTATTTTTCCACTTCCTTGTCCGAGCAGGTGCACCGACCGGAGGGGTGGCCCCGCCAGCCGCACTTACAGGGATTCATGGCGCACACCAGCTGGAACCGGGCGGGGAGCCGCAGGGTGCCGCCAGCCCGGGCCACGGTGACAACACCGTCCTCCAAGGGCTGACGCAGCGCCTCTAAAACGTCCCGGTGAAATTCCGGCAGTTCGTCCAAAAACAGCACGCCGTTGTGGGCCAGAGAGATTTCTCCCGGCCGCATCAGCGGCCCGCCGCCAGCCAGCGCCGCAGCGGAGGTGGTATGGTGGGGAGAGCGGAAGGGCCGCCGGGTCAACAGGGGGTGTCCCGGGTCCGTCAGCCCCGCCACGGACCAGATGCCGGAGGTCTCCAGCGCCTCGGCGCGGCTCAGCTCCGGCAGAATGGAGGGCAGACGCTTTGCCAGCATGGACTTTCCTGCGCCGGGAGAGCCGATGAGCAGAATATTATGCCCGCCGGCAGCGGCGATCTCCAGCGCCCGCTTCACGTTTTCCTGCCCCATGACGTCCCGCATATCCGGCAGATCGCCGGTCTCCGGCTCCGGCGTCCACACCGGAGCGGGGGAAAGGGGCGCTTCGTTTTTCAGGTGGGCTACCAGCGCACTCACATCCGGCATGCCATAAACCGTCAGTCCCTCCGCCAGCGTAGCCTCGGCGGCGTTGTCCGCCGGGACGTACAGCGTACGGATACCCGCCGCCTTGGCGGCCAGCGCCATGGGCAGCACACCGGCAACGCCCCGGAGAGCGCCGGTGAGGCTCAGCTCACCGATGAACGCGGCGTCCTTGGCGGGGACGGGCAGCTCACCCGCGGCGGCCAGCACACCCACAAAAATCGGCAGATCATAGACCGTACCCGCCTTTTTTGTTCCGGCGGGGGCAAGGTTCACCGTGATGCGGCTCACCGGGAACTTGGCACCGCAGTTTTTCACCGCCGCCCGCACCCGCTCCCGGGCTTCCCGCACAGCAGCGTCCGGCAGACCCACAATATCAAAGGCCGGCAATCCGCCGGAGAGAAAGCATTCCGCCGTGACCTCATAGCCAGCGATGCCGGAAAGGCCCAGCGAACGGACGGTAGTGACCATGGCGTTCCTCCCAAAAGCTGTTCTCAGAAATTCGGCTTTTTACATCTAATTAGTGTATCACACTTTTCCCATTTTGGAAACAGGGAGTGTGTCAAAAGTTAAAAAATAAACACAGCCCGACAAAAAATGCAGCGAAATCCTTTTCTCTTTCAAAATTTGCTCCATTCTGTTTACAAATCGTAAAGAATATGCTACACTCAGCCTGTATGACATTCGGGGGAGAGAGACCGGATGCCGAATTTGGCGTGGGCTGTTCGCAGACAGTCCCCGCCGCTCAGGAGGTAAGAGTTTATGGTAAGAAAATTCAAGTCCATGGACGGTAACAACGCGGCTGCGTATGTCAGCTACGCCTTTACCGAAGTGGCGGGTATCTACCCCATCACCCCGTCTTCTCCCATGGCAGACTATGTGGACCAGTGGGCAGCCAACGGTCAGAAGAACATCTTCGGCACCACCGTCAAGGTGTGCGAGATGCAGTCTGAGGCCGGTGCTTCCGGTACCGTCCACGGTTCTCTGGCAGCCGGTGCGCTGACTACCACCTACACGGCCTCTCAGGGTCTGCTGCTGATGATCCCCAATATGTACAAGATCGCCGGCGAGCTGCTGCCCTGCGTGTTCCATGTGTCCGCCCGTACCGTGGCCAGCCACGCTCTGAACATCTTCGGCGATCATTCCGACGTCATGGCCTGCCGTCAGACCGGCTTCGCCATGCTGTGCGAGAATGACGTTCAGGAGATCATGGATCTGGCTCCCGTGGCCCATCTGGCCGCCATTGAGGGCCGTGTTCCCTTCATCAACTTCTTCGACGGTTTCCGCACCTCTCACGAGATCCAGAAGGTCGCCGTGTGGGATTACGAGGACCTGAAGGAAATGTGCGATATGGACGCTGTTGACGCGTTCCGCAAGCACTCCCTGAACCCCGAGCGTCCCATGATGCGCGGTTCTCATGAGAACGGCGATATTTTCTTCCAGCACCGCGAGGCCTGCAACAAGTACTACGAGGATCTCCCCGAGGTCGTCGAGAAGTATATGGGCAAGATCAACGAGAAGCTGGGCACCAACTATCAGCTCTTCAACTACTACGGCGCTCCCGATGCCGACCGCGTCATCATCGCCATGGGCTCCATCTGCAACGTGGCAGAGGAAGTCATCGACTACATGAACGCTCACGGCGAGAAGGTCGGCATGGTGAAGGTCCACCTGTATCGTCCCTTCCGGGCCGATAAGCTGCTGGCTGCCATCCCCGCTACCTGCAAGGCTCTGGCCGTTCTGGACCGCACCAAGGAGCCCGGCTCCGAGGGCGAGCCTCTTTACAAGGACGTTGTCACCGCTCTGGCCAACGCCAACCGCTTCAATGACATGAAGGTCATCGGCGGCCGGTACGGCCTCGGCTCTAAGGATACGCCGCCTGCCTCCGTGTTCGCCGTGTATGACGAGCTGAAGAAGGCCGAGCCCAAGCACGAGTTCACTCTCGGCATCGTGGATGACGTCACCCACCTGTCTCTGGAGGAGAAGGCCGTTCCCGGCGTTGCTCCTGCCGGCACCATCGAGTGCAAGTTCTGGGGCCTTGGCGGCGACGGTACCGTTGGCGCCAACAAGAACTCCACCAAGATCATCGGCGACCATACCGACAAGTACATCCAGGCCTACTTCCAGTATGACTCCAAGAAGACCGGCGGCGTCACCGTCAGCCATCTGCGTTTTGGCGATCAGCCCATCAAGTCTTCTTACTATATCAACAAGGCTGACTTCGTGGCCTGCCACGTGCCTGCCTACATCACCAAGCATTTCCCCATCGTCCGCGATGTGAAGCCCGGCGGTGTGTTCCTGATCAACTGCCAGTGGGATGACGCGGAGCTCAGCCACCATCTGGATGCCGCTTCCAAGCGCTACATCGCCAAGAACAACATCCAGGTCTACACCATCAACGCCATCGACCTGGCCAAGCAGATCGGCATGGGCAAGCGCACCAACACCATTCTGCAGTCCGCCTTCTTCTCTCTGGCAAAGGTCCTGCCTGAGACTGAGGCCCTGCAGTACATGAAGGACGCCGCCACCCACTCCTACCTGAAGAAGGGTCAGGACGTTGTGGACATGAACCACAAGGCCATCGACCTGGGCGCTACCGCTTACAAGAAGTTCGACGTGCCCGCTGATTGGGCCGATGCCAAGGACGAGGTCGAGACCACCAAGCTCACCGGCCGCGAGGGCGTTGTGAAGCAGGTGGAGGACATCATGTTCCCCGTGGGCCGTATGGACGGCGACAGCCTGCCTGTTTCCGCCTTCCTGCCTCATGTGGACGGCCAGTTCGAGCAGGGCGCTGCCGCTTATGAGAAGCGCGGCGTGTCCGTCTCCGTTCCCACCTGGGACGCTTCCAAGTGTATCCAGTGCAACAACTGCGCGTATGTCTGCCCCCATGCTACCATCCGTCCCTTCGCTCTGACCGAGGACGAGGCCGCCAAGGCGCCCGCCGCTGCCAAGATCGTAGACGTGAAGGCCGGCAAGGGCAAGGGCGTTTACAAGTACACCATGGCCGTGTCTCCTCTGGACTGCATGGGCTGCGGTGTGTGCGTGGGCGTGTGCCCCGTGGGCGCTTTGACCATGGTTGGTCAGGAAGAGGAAGCCGCACAGCAGGATGTGTTCAACTACTGCGTGGCTGAGGTCGCTCCCAAGGCCGACATGCAGGACAACACCGTCAAGGGCAGCCAGTTCAAGCAGCCCTATCTGGAGTTCTCCGGCTCCTGCGCCGGCTGCGCCGAGACCAGCTATGCCCGTCTCGTCACCCAGCTCTACGGCGACCGGATGTACATCTCCAACGCCACCGGCTGCTCCTCCATCTGGGGCGGTCCTGCCGCTACCTCTCCCTACTGCACCGATAAGAACGGCCACGGTCCCGCTTGGGCCAACTCCCTGTTCGAGGACAATGCCGAGCACGGCCTCGGTATGTATCTCGGTCAGGAGGCCACCCGCAACCGTCTGGCCGACCTGACCCGCCAGCTCATTGCGGTTGAGTGGACCCGTCCCGAGCTGAAGGAAGCCGCTCAGAAGTGGCTGGACACCATGGAGGATGGCGCTGCTAACAAGGACGCCTCCGCCGCGTACATCAAGGCTCTGGAGAGCAGCATCGCCACCGTGGACGAGCTTGCTGCCGTGGAGCAGTTCAAGGCTCATGCCGCCGAGCTGAAGGCCAAGGGCGAGAAGTTCTGCGACTGCGACGCCTGCAAGCTGGTAGCCGCCATTCTGAAGGACAAGGAATATCTGGAGAAGAAGTCCATCTGGATCTTCGGCGGCGATGGCTGGGCCTACGATATCGGCTTCGGCGGCGTGGATCACGTTCTGGCTTCCGGCAAGGACGTCAACGTGTTCGTCTTCGATACCGAGGTTTACTCCAACACCGGCGGTCAGGCTTCCAAGTCCTCCAACATCGGTCAGGTGGCACAGTTCGCCGCTGCCGGTAAGGAGACCAAGAAGAAGTCTCTGGCTGAGATCGCTATGAGCTACGGCTATGTGTATGTGGCACAGGTGGCCATGGGCGCCAACCCCGCTCAGACCCTGAAGGCCATTCAGGAGGCTGAGGCCTATCACGGCCCCTCCCTCATCATCGGCTATGCTCCCTGCGAGATGCACAGCATCAAGGGCGGCATGACCAACTGCCAGACTGAGATGAAGAAGGCCGTTGAGTGCGGCTACTGGAACCTGTTCCGCTTCAATCCCGCCGCTGAGGGCGAGAAGTTCGTTGTGGACTCCAAGGAGCCCAAGGAGGACGGTTACCGCGCCTTCCTGATGAACGAGGCCCGTTACAGCCGCCTGACCCGCGAGTTCCCCGACCGCGCCGAGACGCTGTTTGCGCGCAACGAGCAGGTCGCTATGGACCGCTATCAGCACCTGCTGAAGCTCAAGGAGCTGTACAACAAGTAAATTTCCGCTTTGGAATTTTTCAGGGCGCACGGAAAACCGTGCGCCCTGATTTTTTTTGCAAAAAATTTTGAAGCTGTTGCACGGAAACGTGCAACTTTTTTTATTTGGAAAAGGGTGGGTAAGGGAGTATATTCAAGCCCGGGCGGGCGGGAACAGCAGGCAAAATTATGGGGAGGAAGCAAACATGGAGAACACGAAGAATTTAGGACTGAAGAAATGGGACGGCGGAGACCGCATCTTACATTCGGAATTCAACGACAACTGGGACAAGATCGACACGGCGCTGACCGCCCACGCCGCCAAGCTGGCAGGCTGCGGCAACTGCAAGATCGAATACGGCACCTACCGCGGCACCGGCACGACAGAACACTCCCTCACCTTTTCGGCAAAGCCGATGGCCGTGTTCATTCAAGCCGACATAATGGGAGATTTTGGCATGATCCTGCGGGGCAGCAAAATGTTCTTAACGTATAGCAATAATACCTTCGCCTGCGCACAATTTAATTGGACGGAAACCGGTGTCACCATTTCCCGTTACACCACCAGCGATACCGCCAGCACCGTCCTCAACGAGGGTGGACAAACCTACACCTACATGGCGCTCCTGCCGATGGGCGAATGAAAAAGAAGGCCCACTCCAAAAGGAGCGGGCCTTGCTTTATCTGTTTTTTACCATGTCAGACACATGAACCATAAGGCTGTTTTACTGGGCAACAGCGGTCAGGCCGGTGATGTCCCAAACGATGGCAGCCTTGTTGAAGTTGCCGCTGACAGCCTTGAGGTCGTTGCTGCCGAAGAAGGTCACGGTGTACTTCGTGTCCTTGTCAGCGGCGTTGCCGGTCACGGTGAAGGTGGCGGACATACCGTCATCAGCCAGGGAGCCGGCACCGAAGGTCAGGGTGGTGCTGGAGGGTGCAGAGATGGCGCCGGTGACCTTCTCGGTGAAGTAGACGGTCATGGTGTCAGCGCCACCGACACTGGCATCCAGGAAGCCATTGCTGTTCTTATCCTCGAAGGTAATGTTCTTGATACCGGGCATCGTGAGCATCTCAACCTTCTTGATCACAACATCCGCATCATCATTGATGGTCACAAAACCATTCACAGCGGCGGGCGCGTTACCGTCATTCTTGAAGACGACCTCGAACTCCTCGCCGGCGATGTCGAAGGTGACCTTCATGGGCGCATCCGTCTTGGCGAGCTTGCCATCGGTGCTGTCGGGAGTGATGACAACGCCAACCTTCTCACCCTTGTTGATGCTGGCGACCTTATCAGCCTTGAAGTTGAGCTTCAGAGTGCTGTTCGCACCGGCGTAGTTGGTACCGGTAGTCGCATCCTTCAGGTTAGCCAGCGTCTTATCCGCACCAGCGACAGTGGCGGTGCTGATGCTGTAGGTCTTCGCAGTCAGGCCAGTGGCGTCGATGGTGACAGTCACAGCCTTGGTGCCATCGATCGCAGAGACAGTCAGAGAAGTACCAGTACCAGCATTGACGTCGGTAGTAGGCAGAGAGGTGGAAACGGTAGCACCGTCAACCTTGGTGACCTTGAAGGTACCGTCGTTGCTGGTCAGATCGACCTTCAGAGAGCCAACCTTAGCGGTCTTGTCACCGCCAACGGTCAGAGCCTTGCCGGCGGCGTCAACATAGTTGACAACAACCTCGTCGAACTCCTCGGAAAAGATCTCGAAAGTCAACTCCTCGTCATCGGGATAGCCAGAATCCTTGCCGGTGTAGGTAAACTCACCATTCTTCAGATCCTTGGCGATGGTCAGAGTATCGAAATACTTGCCGTTGGCAAGCACATCAACCTTCACAGTGGCATGCGCACCGTCAGCAGCATACTCGGGAGCAGTGTAGTTGATGGTGTAGCGCAGAGTGCCATTGGAAGCGACAGTGTAGTTGATGGTGGCAGAGCCCTCACCCTTAGCACTGTTGGAACCATTACCGCTGTTGGAAGCGGTAGCGGCGGTGACAGTGACATACAGCTCCTTCAGGACCTCGTTGTCGCTATCGGTGGTCTTACCGGCATAGGTGTAGGTGTAGGTGTCGGCAGTAGCCAGAGCATCCACCAGCTCCTTAGCGGTCATGTTAGCGGAAACCTCGTAAGCGGCGTCAGCGTCCTTGTTCAGAACGGCAGCGCCCTTGGTGGTAACCAGAGTGATCTTAGCGTCGGAAGCAACAACAAACTTACCGGTGCTGTTGTTGCCCGCAGCCAGAACCAGAGTACCAGCGCTCTGCTTGATGGGATCGCTGGCCTTGGTGCCAGTGCCGTAAACAACAACGTCCTTATCCTGTTTGACCAGCTGGAAGTCGGTGTAACGGTCGCCGCTCTTGGTCAGGTAGTTGGCAACACCGTAAACAGAACCGGTGATGTTCTGGATCTGGTTGTCAGCCTCGATCTTGACCTCGTCCTCGCCATCGAGCACGGTGTACTTGTAGAAGGTCTCGTTGTCCTTGGTGACATACTTGCCATCATACTCAACAACATACACGAGGTTGGAGTTCTTGTCGCCGGTGATGGTGGCAGAACCGTCAACATCGATGTAAACCAGAGAAGCATAGCCGTTGGAGGTCTTAACGACAGCAGAAACGGTAGCCTTGCTGGAAGCAGAGGTCAGCTTCACGCCGGGGAAGTTCTTCACGCCGGTGTAAACGGTGATGTCGTCGTCCTTGTCGGAGACCAGAATGACGGTATCGTCGTTAGCCAGAACGCCACTCAGAGCGCCCCTGATGGGGTTGACCTTGCCGTTGACGGAAACCTCGGTGATACCGGAGAAGGAGTCAGCCTTCTGGTTATACTTGCTCTCGATAGCATACAGAGTATACTCGTTAGCAGTGTTCTTGCTGTAGGTGTACCAGCCAGCCATGGAAGTGCCATAGTTAGCAATGGTGGTCTTGTTCTTCACGCCCAGAACTTCCTTGACGGTGATCTCAGCGTCAGTACCGTCGGCGAAGATGGCGTTAGCCAGAGCCTTGGCGTTCAGGCTGGAGGTGGAGCCGAACTTCTCGATGTACACATAGTCGGACAGAACCACGGACTCCTCGACAGCGATGATGTAGCCATACTTATCGAGAACCAGAGTAGCCTGCTTACCGACGTTGTAAGAGGTACCCTTGATGGAGTCAGCGTTGGCGTTGTACTTGTAGGTGGTGGAAGCAGCGTCCACGGAGTCGTTCAGCTTGTAGCCGGAGACCTCAACGGTCTTGACCTCGGCCTTCTCAACGGACTTCACGTCATAGCCGGAGCCGTTCTTCACGGCGGTGACCAGAACGTAATCGTCAGCCTTCAGGTCCTTGACCACAGCGTAGTCCTCGGCCTCAACAGTGCGGTCGTTCAGAACGATAGTCTTGGCAGCGTTGGTCAGGTTGTCGGCCTTGGAGCCATCCTGAGTCAGGTTGACGGACTCCTTCTTGGCGTCATAATCGGTGGCAGCCTGGAAGACATAGGTACGAATGGTGACGATGGTGACATTGTTGTCGTCGTCAACATAGATCTCGGTCAGGTCGCCGTTGCCGGTGGAGTTGACCTTGCCGGTGTCGTTCTTGTTGGCCCAAGTGGAGTCAACATCGGCAGCCTTGACCTTGGTCCCATCACCGTCGAAGTAGGTGGTCAGAGTGGCGTCGCCATCCTTCAGATCGTCATAAACGGTCTTGCCGATAGCATTGTAAACGTCAGCCTTGGTGACCTTCTTGGTGAAGGTGGCGTCGGGAGTGTTGGCATAGGTGCCGACCTCTTCCTTCTTCACGTTCCACTTGTTAGCGGGACGGCCGAAATCATCGGAAGTCTTATCCAGCTTCAGGTCCTCGAAGTACTTCTCAGCGAACTGCATCTTGCCGTCCTTGTCGATGTTGCTATCGGTCTTGCCGGTGTTGACAACATCCTTGGCCTCAGAGCCGGCGATAACGACGGTAGTGCCGTTAGTGGAAACAGAGGTCTTAGCGGAATACTCGACCATAGTAGCCTGCAGGGTGTTGAAAGCGTACAGGCAAGCCTCTTCACGGGTCACAGCCTTGACGCCGTTGAAGTCGCCGATCAGGCCGTCCTTCAGGCCGATGTTCATGGCGCGCTTGGCAACGTTGATGGACCAGTTAGCGCCGGTGTACTGCTCGACCTCGGCATCATAGCCCAGGGCGCCCAGCAGCATCTTCATGAAGGCATAGCCGGTCAGGGAAGCGGCGGGACGGAAAGTACCGTCGGCATAACCGGAGATGATGCCCTCCTTCTGGCAGTAAGCAATGTAGCCAGCGAAGGTGTGGTTGGTAGGAACATCCTTGTAAGGAGCGGCGTCAGCCACCAGGGCGGACGCGGTGGTGGGGCCAAGGATCAGGTTGCAGATGATCTTGGCGGCAGCGCCACGGGTCAGGGTGGCGCTGGGACGGAAGTCACCTTCGGCATAGCCGTCGATGACCTTCACGGCGGACATCACGTCGACAGCTTCTTTATAATTGATCTTGCTGCCGTCGGTGAAGTCCTTGGCACCGGCAGAGACGGTGACCAGAGACATGGTCATCACCAGAGCCAGTACCAGAGAAAGGAACTTCTTCATGGGGTTTCCTCCTTATAAAATGTCGAAACAGCGCCTTGGAGTCCCCGCCCCCGGGTTCCGGGTTTCGTGTCGGGGCTAGCCTGCTCGTCGATGGCTCTGAGATATCGCCGAACCGCAAGCGGTTTGGCCGATATCGGACGAGCCTTCTCCTCGCTTTTCCATCCGCAAACGCTTCGCTGGTTTGCGAATGGAGAATGGGAACGGCCCGACTTGCGTCGGGCGTTACGAGCCTACACCAAGCACGGAGCTTGGAGGCAGTTTGCCCGCAGCTTTGTTTCGCAAGCTCAATTTAGCAGGGGGCGGGCGGAATGTAAATAGATTTGCGCGGTTCGTAATTCAGATGTAAAAAAACACGGAAATAACGTAATTTCCGTGTTTTTTGTTGTTTGTAAGTGTAGCGTTTGTGGGGAGGGTCAGTCGGGGGAATCGGCGGGGAGGGCGTAGCGCTTGCCGGTGAGGACGAGGCGGCCCTCCGCCGCCATTCGACGCAGCAGCGCGGCGGTCTGCGCCGGGGGAAGGCCCAAGCGGGCTGCGATGGCCTTGCGGGCGGCAGGGCCGTTTTCCCGGAGAAAATCCAGCACGGCGGCGGGCTGGGCGTCCGGGGGCGTGACCGCATCGGCGGGGTAGTAGCGGCTGCCGACGCGGAGCACCGCGCCCTCGGCGCGGAGAGCGTTCAGGAGCGTGAGGGCGGCATTTTTCGTGATGCCGAGACGGGTCATAACCTCCTCGCGGGTCAGGGAGCCGGTTTCCTTCAGGGCGGCCAGCAGCGCACGGCGGCGGTCATCCCGGCGGCTCCAGCGGCAAAGGTCACCGAGGCTGATGTCCTCCAGCCCGCCGTGGATGAGGGCCGTGCGGGTGATGGTGGAGAGGCGGGCAAGGTCCATGGGGCGGCCGGTGGCCGGGGCCAGCATGATGCGGGGCTGGGCGGGGTCACGGCGGTGGTCCCAGGCGTCCCGAAGCTGGCGGCTGAGGCGGCTGCCCATGGGGATCTCGCGGTCCGGAAGGGTGATGACGTCGCGGTCGAAGTCCACCTGCGGCCATGTAAGCTCCAAGATCTCGCCGGGCTGCATATTCAGTTTCCAGCTCATCCACAGGGCCATACCCACAAGGGAGCCGCCCTCCTGCTGCAAAATCCGCCAAAGGAGGTATTCCCGCTCCTGTATATTGCCCGGCGGCTCCGGGCGCTTTTCCTCCTTGGGGCGGAAATATTGGGAGAAGGCGCCCCGAAGGGTGGAGACCGCCATGCCGCTGACGCGGGCGGCGTAGGGCCAGTCATGGATTTCCAACTGGCGGATGACAAAATCCTGACGCAGATCCTTCAGGCTCACCCGCAGGCCCTCGGCATCCAACGCGTTCCGGGCCAGACGGGACACGGATTCCGGCGGCATGGGGCGCTTGTAGCGGTCCGAGATCACCACATGGTCGGACACGGCGGCGTACTGCTCATGGCGCCGGCGGAGGCAGTTCAGGGTGTCGCCCTCCAGCGGCACGGTGCGGTCGGACAGGTACAGGACGCTGTCCGTCAAATCCACCTGCGGCCATGTCAGGCCCGCAATTTCCTCCCGGCTGAGGCCCGCCTGCCACGCAAGGCGCAGCACCGCGCCCTCCGGGTCGGCGGGGTGCCGCGCCAGCACCCGCTCCATGGCCGTTGCGTCCGGCCGTTTAAATTCGTAGCCCATCCCCGGTCCTCCCTGCTTTCCGGGACAGCGGCAGACAAAATAACCATTTTGTCAACAAATAGCGCTTTGCCTGTCGCCGCAGGAAAAGCAGGAGGGATTTTTTCAAGAAAAAGCGCACGGAAACAGACCGGCTCTGCGAAAAACAAGGGGCCGGTCCGCTCTCATGCGCTTCTTTTAGGGGAATTGCTTGCTTTTTTAAAGGCTTTCCGCTATGATTGGGTCAACGAACGGGACAGTGCGTGGGCCTTTGACCGCGCTGTTGACAAAATGGTTATTTTGTCTAACAGAGGAGCCGCAGCCGCTCCAACTGGCGAAGGTGCTCCGCACCGGTGGTCAGGAGGTAGAGCCGGGTGGTCTCCACGGAGCTGTGGCCCAGAATGTCCGCCAGCTTTACAACATCCCGGCACGATTCGTAAAACGTGCGGGCAAAGAGGTGGCGCAGATTGTGGGGAAACACCTTCTCCGCCGCCACGCCCGCCTTGGCGCACAGGCGCTTCATCTCCGCCCAAATCTGCGTGCGGCTCAAAGGGCAGCCGCTTTTGGTGAGGAAGATCGCGCCAAAGGCGATTTTGTTTTTCCCGGCGAATTTCAAGAGCCGCCGACAGAGACGGGCGGGAAGGAGAATCGTGCGGAGTTTTCCCTTCAGCGCAATGTCCGCGCGGCCCCGCCGGGCCGCCTCCACCGTGATATAGCGGACCTCGCCCACCCGAATCCCGGTGGCGCAGACCGTTTCCATCAGCAGCGCCAACCGTTCCCGGCCCTCTGCGCGGGCGGTACAGACAAGGCTGCGGTACTCCGCGCGGCTCAGCTCCCGCTCCGCCGAGCGAAAGCTGCGGTGCTGGAGCCGCAGCGGACGCACCCGGCAGTCCTCCCGGCCCGTCAGAGTGAAAAATTTACTCAGCCCAGCCAGCATGGCGTTGACAGTGGCGGGGGCATGTGTTTCCGCAAGGCTTCGCCTCCACTCCGCGGCGCGGCCGCGGGTCACAGGGGCCTCCCGGTTCCAGCGGGCGAAGGCTCGAACGCTGCGGACGTAATTTTCCACCGTACCGGGGCTGCACTCCCGCTGTGTCAGCTCCCGCCTGAATGTTTCGATCTGCCGCGCCGTAATAGGTGCGGGCGCTCTGCGCTGTCTCATACCGTTTCCTCCCAATCCTTTTGACAGCATTGTCGCACAGGGCACCGCCGCTGGAAAGCCGGGAGGCGAAAAAATGCCCCGGAGAGAAGTTCTGACTTCCCTCCGGGGCATTTACATTTTCAATTCAGTCGATCATGCGAACCTCGGTGATGACCGGCTGCTGATCCGCCGGGATGGTGCCGTTATCGTCCGTGGGCTGAGCGGCCTCGCAGACCGCGTCCACCACGTCCATACCGTCCGTCACATAGCCGAAGCAGGCGTACTGACCGTCCAGAAATGTGCTGTCGGCATGGCAGATGAAAAACTGGGAGCTGGCGCTGTCCATGTCCTGCGCCCGGGCCATGGAAATGGCGCCCCGGATGTGGGACAGGGGATTTTCCACACCGTTGGCGGAAAATTCGCCCTTGATGGTATTCTCGGAGCCGCCGGTGCCGTTGCCGTTGGGGTCGCCGCCCTGCATCATGAACCCGGCGATGATGCGGTGGAACGTCAGGCCGTTATAAAAGCCGGCGTTGGCAAGGTCCATGAAGTTCTGCACGGTGATGGGCGCGGCGTCTCCGTCCAGCTCCACGGTGACGGTGCCATAGTCCTGAATTTCAATTTCGGCGCGGTGGGTGCCGATGCCCTCTGTCTTAGGCTCAGTTGTATCGGTTTTAGCAGCGTCAACAACAGCCGTGTCGGTCTTGCCGCACCCGGCCATGCTCAAAAGCAGCAGGGCGGCCAGACAGATGCTCAGTAATTTTTTCATATAATACTCCTTTGCTTAAAACACAGCCCGCCGGGGATGGCTCGGCGGGCTGTACGGTTTTTACTTTTTGCCCTTCAGGGACTTCATGCGCTGCTCGTGGTTCAAAATGGCCTTGCGCATCCGCAGGCTCTTGGGGGTGACCTCCAGCAGCTCATCGTCCGCCAGGAACTCCAAGCACTGCTCGAGGCTCATCTGGCGGGGCGGCACCAGCCGCAGAGCGTCATCAGAACCGGAGGCACGGGTGTTGGTGAGCTGCTTTTTGCGGCAGGCGTTCACCACAATGTCCTCGCCTCGGTTGGCAACGCCGATGATCATGCCCTCGTACACCGGGACGCCGGCGCCGATAAACAGCGTACCGCGCTCCTGCGCATTATAAAGGCCATAGGTAATGGACTCGCCGGTCTCGGTGGAGATCAGGCTGCCCATGCCCCGGCGCTGGATGTCGCCCTTATAGGGGGCGTAGGAATCGAACACGGAGGCCATGATGCCCTCGCCCTTGGTGTCGGTGAGGAAATCATTGCGGTAGCCGAACAGGCCCCGGGCGGGAATCAGGAACTCCACCTTCATGCGGTCGCCCACAGGGGTCATTTCCACCAGATCGCCCTTGCGCTGGCCCAGCTTTTCAATGACCGCGCCTACGCAGTCGCTGGGAACGTCCACCACAAGGCGCTCAATGGGCTCGCACTTCTTGCCATCGATCTCCTGATACAGCACACGCGGGGGGGAAACCTGAAACTCGTAGCCTTCACGGCGCATGGTCTCGATAAGGATAGACAAAGACATCTCGCCCCGGCCCGCCACGTTGAACGCGGTATCGCGGTCGGTATCCGTGACCTTCAGGGAAACGTCCTTCAGCGTTTCGCGGTACAGACGCTCGCGAATCTGACGGGAGGTGACAAACTTACCCTCCCGGCCGGCATAGGGGGAATCGTTGACGGAGAACGTCATCTCCAGCGTGGGGGCGCTGATCTTCACAAAGGGCAGCGGCTCCACGGCGGAGGGTGCGCAGATGGTATCGCCGATGGTAATGTCGGGGATGCCGCTCATGGCGATGATGTTGCCGGCGGTGGACTCCGTCACCTGCTTCCGAGCCAGACCCTCAAACTCGTAAATGGACACGGCCTTGGCCTTCTTGGGGGCGGCGTCCGGGTCATGGTAGTTGCAAACGGCGATCTCCTGATTCTGCTTCAGAGTGCCGCGCTCGATGCGGCCGATGGCGATGCGGCCCACGAACTCATTATAGTCGATGGAGCTGACCAGCATCTGGAACGGCTGGTCCACATCCGCCTCGGGAGCGGGGATGTACTCCAGAATGGTCTCGAACAACGGCTTGAGGTCCGTGCCCGGCACATCGGGGGAATAGGAGGCCGTGCCCTGCCGGCCGGAGCAGAACAGCATGGGGGAGTCCAGCTGCTCGGGAGTGGCGTTGAGGTCCATCAGCAGTTCCAGCACCTCGTCGATGACCTCGTGGATGCGCTGGTCGGGACGGTCGATCTTGTTGACCACCACAATGACCCGGTGACCCAGCTCCAGTGCGCGGCTGAGGACGAAGCGGGTCTGAGGCATGGGACCCTCAGCGGCGTCCACCAGCAGGATGACACCGTTGACCATCTTCAAAATGCGCTCCACCTCGCCGCCGAAGTCAGCGTGACCCGGGGTATCCACCACGTTGATCTTTACGTCCTTATATCGGACGGCGGTGTTCTTGGCCAGAATGGTAATGCCGCGCTCCCGCTCCAGATCGCCGGAGTCCATCACGCGGTCCACAACCTCCTGATTTTCCCGGTAGACGCCGCCCTGCTTGAGCATCTCGTCCACCAGCGTTGTCTTGCCATGGTCAACGTGGGCGATAATAGCTACGTTTCTCAAATGTTCGTTCTGCATAATCTGAATGTCCTTTCCTATCTAAAGGATTTTTGCACAGCCTATTATTATAATGCACGCTTTCTCTAATTTCAATGGGAAATTTCATATTTTCCGCTGAAATTCCGAATTTTTTCCCATTTGTTTCCCCGTTCGCGGTCAAACCGCCCTTTTCGCCAAAGAACACCGGCAAAGCCCGCCGTTTTTTGACTGTTCGGACATTGATTCCCCCGGCGGTTCCGCTATAATGGAAAGTGCCTCGGCGGAAGCGGCGCAAGCGCCGCACGTTCCGGTGGGAGTAATGCGGCTCGCTGGAGCCGCCAAGGAGATCATGAATATGTATCGCATTCAAACCATGAACAAGATTTCCCCTGTGGGCCTGAACCGTTTTGACGCCGCACTGTATGAGGTGGGCGATGAGGTACAGGACCCTCAGGGGATTTTAGTTCGCTCCGCCAAGCTGCTGGACATGGAGTTCAACCCCAGCCTGCTGGCTATCGCCCGGGCGGGCGTGGGCGTGAACAACATCCCGCTGGACCGCTGCGCGGCGGCGGGCATCCCTGTGTTCTCCACCCCCGGTGCCAACGCCAACGCCGTAAAAGAGCTGGTGGTCTGCGCCATGCTGATGGGCTCCCGGGATATTCCCGGCGCTATCCGCTGGGTCCGGGAGCAGGCGGCCTCCGGCGTGGAGGTGGCTACTGTGGTGGAAAAGGGCAAGTCCGCCTTTGTGGGACCGGAGCTTTACAAAAAGACGCTGGGCATCATCGGCCTCGGTGCCATCGGCTCCATTGTGGCCAACACCGCTATTTCCCTCGGCATGGATGTTTACGGCTATGATCCCTTCCTGTCCGTGGACACCGCCCTGCGGCTGGACCGCCACGTTCATGTGGTCAAGGATATCAATGACCTTTATAAGCGGGCGGATTACGTTACTCTGCACATCCACTACACGGGAAAAACGGCCCACATGATCGACGCCGATGCCATTGCCGCCATGAAGCGGGGCGTGCGGGTCATCAATCTGGCCCGGGGCGAGATCGTGGATGATGAGGCCATACTGGCGGCACTGGATACCGGCAAGGTGGCGGTATACGTCACGGACTTCCCCAATAACCGGCTGCTCACCGCGCCCCATGTCATCGCCATGCCCCATCTGGGCGCCTCCACACCGGAGAGCGAGCAGAACTGCGCCGCCATGGCGGTGGACGAGCTGACGGACTATCTGGAAAACGGCAACATCCGCCGCAGCGTCAATCTGCCGGATATGGTGATGGACCGCAGCGGCGTGGAGCGGTTGTGCATCCTGCACAAGAATGTTCCCGGTATGCTGGCGAACATCACCAGCCTGTTCGGCCGGGACGGGGTCAACGTGGAGAACCTGAGCAACAAGTCCCGGGGCGAATACGCTTACACCATGGTGGACCTCGGCACGAAGGTGGCGGAACGCGTCATTGAGGACGTTCAGCACATGGCAAATGTGATAAGAGTCCGCGTTCTGGAGTGGTAAGTGAATTCATTTTAATTAAGCGTGGGACCGCCCTTCGGCACTCCCACGCTTTTTTCCGCTCACTGCCATAAATTTTCTGTTCCGGCGCATACTACCCCTATATTGCGGGGGTGCTTATGGAAAAACTGACTTCAAATTACGCGGCAAACGCCGCGGAGCTGGATTTGCTGTTGGGCGTAGGCCGGAGCTGCGATATGGTGAGCCGGGATTATGTCATCGGCGGGCGAAGGGCGCGGCTGTGGGTGGTGGACGGTTTCGGCAGCGACAGCATCATTGAGCGCATGGGCGCCTTCTGGCTATCCCTGAAGCCGGAGCACGTAGCAGGGCTCACCCAGATGCAGGAGTTTTTGGACCGGTTCATCACGTTTTCCGAATCCAACGTCACGTTTGACGTATCTGACGCCGTGACCTCCGTATTTCTGGGAAAATCCCTGCTGATCATGGAGGGACTGTCCGGCGCCGCGCTGATGGACGCCAAGGGCTATCCCAGCCGGGGCGTGGACGAGCCGCCGGATGGAAAGGTGCTCCGGGGCAGTCACGATGGCTTTGTGGAGGCGGTGGTTCCCAATATGGCGCTGCTGCGCCGACGCATCCGGGACCCGCACCTGACCATGGAGGGCCACAAGGTCGGCTCCCGGAGCCACAATGACGCCGTGCTCTGCTATCTGGATGACAAGGTGGACCAATCGCTGCTCCGCAAGCTCCGGGGCAAGCTGCTGGGGCTGGACATCCGGTCTCTTTCCATGGCGCAGGAAAGTCTGGCGGAGGCCATCCGCCCAAAGCAGTGGTACAATCCATTCCCAAAGGTCCGCTACACGGAACGGCCTGACGCGGCGGCGGCCAGCATCATGGAGGGTAGCATCGTTTTAATGGTGGACAATTCACCCTCCGTGATGATTCTGCCCACCTCGTTTTTCGATTTTACCCAGGAGGCCAACGATTTTTACTTCCCGCCCCTCATCGGCACGTATCTCCGTATTCTGCGGGTGACGGTATTCCTCCTCTCGCTGTTCATCACTCCGGCGTGGTATTTGATGGTCAGCGTGCCTGACCGTCTGCCGGGATGGCTGGATTTCCTGTCCTCACCGGAGCCGGTGTCCCTGAGCCTTTTGAGCCAGCTTTTAGTGGTTGAGTTTTTGATTGACGTATTGAAGCTGGCGTCCTTGAATACGCCGGACAGCCTCTCCAACTCCTTTTCCATGCTGGGCGCGCTGGTGCTGGGCGATTTCGCTGTACAGGCCGGATGGCTGGGGCCGGAGGTTTTGGTTTATATGGCCTTTGTCTCCGTGGCGGGCTTTGCCCAGCCCAGCTACGAGCTGGGCTACGCCTTCAAGCTGCTGCGGGTGGCGCTGCTGCTGGTCACGGCGGCCTTTGACGTCTGGGGTTTCGTGCTGGGCGTGGTGGGAATTTTCGTTCTGCTGTGCACCACAAAGCCGCTGGTGGGTAAGGGCTACCTCTATCCGCTCATTCCCTTCAACGGCAAAGCTCTCCGACGGCTGCTGGTGCGGGAGCCTATCAGCCGGGACAATACCTGACGGATTTTCAACACGCTGAAGCGGCGGAGCGTTTGCTCCGCCGCTTCAGCGTGTTGAAAAAGCCTCACAGAGTTTCGCGTCCGCAGACGCGAAAGCTGTAAAATTTGTTTTTTGCCGCGACCTGTGCGTGGCAGAAAACACTTTGTGCAAAGCGAGCGTCGAATTGTCCGCCATCAGCGGACAACCGAGGCGCAGAGCGCAGCGAAACTTCCTCGAAAAAGTGGCAATGCCACTTTTTCGACGGTCGCAAGCGGCGGAGCGTTTGCTCCGCCGCTTTTTCATGGACTTCAGTCCTCGATGCTGATGGCGCTGACCGGGCAGCCATCCCGGGCGGTCTCCGCCTCGGCGCGCTGGTTGTCCGGAATTTCGCCGCCGTGGGCCAGTCCGTCATCCCCCATGGAAAACACCACAGGGCAGGTGCCGGCGCACAGGCCGCAGCCGATACAGGTGTCATTGACCGTTGCTCTCATTTCCTTGCCTCCATTTTCCAAATGTCAATCCATAATGCTTCCATCCCGTCCCAGCGTCACCACCTGCCACGGGAGGAATTTGCCGCTGTTTTGCAGCGCGGTCTCCGCCGCCCGCTGAAGGCCGCCGCAGCAGGGGACCTCCATGCGGACCACTGTGACCGCCCGGATATCATTGAGCCGGAGGATGTCCGTCAGCTTTTCCGCGTAATCGCCCTCGTCCAGTTTGGGGCAGCCGATGAGGGTAATATGGCCCTTCATGAACCGCTCGTGGAAATCCGCCCGGGAAAAGGCCGTACAGTCTGCGGCGATGAGCAGCTTTGCCCCCTGATAGAACGGGGCCTGCACCGGCAGCAGCTTGATCTGGATGGGCCACTGCATCAGGCGGGATTGGGCCATGGTCTGCATGGGGGCCTCTGCCGCAGTCTGCTTCAGCTCAGCGGCCCGGCTGCCAGGACAGCCGCCCATTTGCAGCGGTGCGCTGCCGGGACAGCCGGTGCGCGTCACCGGCGCACTGCCCTTCAGCGCCTCTGCCCGCTTCTGGAGCTGGGCGGCGGCAACGGCCTTTTCGTCAAAGGCAGCGGCCTCCCGCTCCACAAAGGTGATGGCGTTGGTGGGGCAATGGGGCAGACAGTTGCCGAGGCCGTCGCAGTAATCGTCCCGCAGCAGGGCGGCCTTTCCGTCCACCATGCCGATGGCGCCCTCCTGGCAGGCGGCCGCACAGGCACCGCAGCCATTGCATTTTTCCCGGTCGATCTCAATGATTTTCCGTATCATATAGGGTATCTCCTTTTTCCTTGGCTATTCAGCCTTGTCTTTCCGTAGATAGTATCCTATAATATTTATGTAAATTCTGTTGCGTATGCAACTTTTTTTGAAAGAGCCGCTGTCAGATACAGGAGGAAGTGCCATGAAGCTGCGTGTCCCGGATTATTTTGACGATTTTTCCTGTCTGGCGGGGGCGTGCCCTCATAGCTGCTGCATGGAGTGGGAGGTTGTTTTGGACGAGGACACCGCCCGGCGGTACCGCGCTCTCCCCGGCCCGCTGGGGGAGCGGCTCCGCGCCGCGATGCAACTTGACGGAGAGGACTGGTGCTTTCCGCTTCGCGGCGGGCGCTGCCCCTTTTTGAATCAGGAAAATCTCTGTGAGGTGCACCTCACCTTGGACGAGGCGGCCACCTCTGTCACCTGCCGGGAGCACCCCCGGTTCGTGGAAGATTACGGCACGTTCCGGGAGGTCACACTGTCCGCCTCCTGCCCTGAGGCGAACCGGCTTCTGCTGAGCAGCGAGGCCCCGCTGCTGTTTCCGGAGCGAACGGACGATACGCCCGCAGAGGCGGGGGACGAATGGCTGACGTGGCTTTTGCCCCTGCGGGAACGGATGCTGGCGCTTTTGCAGAATCGCACCCGCCCTCTGAACGCTCGGCTGCGGGATATTCTGCTGCTGGCCCAAGGCGTACAGGAGCGGCTGGACGCAGAGGACGAGGATGCCCTGCCGGAATTGGTCGAAGGACCGCTCCCGGCGCATTCCGCCGCGCCGGAAACCACGGGGCTGTTCCCTTACGCCCTGCAATTTTTGGAAACGCTGGAGGTTTTAGAGCCGGACTGGCGGGACCTTCTGCACCGGGGAGAAGCGGCGGAGCCGGCACCGGTATCCGAGGCGCTTTTGGAGCGCATTGCCGCGTATTTTCTGTTCCACTATATTTTAAAGGCGGTCAATGACGGGGATGTGCTGGGGCAGACGCAGCTGTGCATTTTCGCCGTGCTGACCATCCGGTGCCTTGCGGCGGTATGCGGTCCTGCGGAGGCGCTGCGCCGGTTCAGCTGTGAGATCGAGCATGATGAGGAAAACCTGTCCGCACTGCGGGATGGTTTTTGGGCTCAAGAAGAGTTGTCCCCCGCGCATTTTTATGCCGAGCTTGGCTGACCGCATGCTTTTGTGCAGATTGCTCGTATATTTTCAATTTTATTTATTCAAAATGTAAAATATATACAAAATCTATTGACATTTTCAAGGGTTCATTGTACAGTAAAGGCACAAGGAGGGCAGTGCTTCCGAACCCAAATCCGCCGTTCCTTGAGCGCCGCTTCAGTGGGCCGCGCCGTCAAATACGAAGTGCCATCATTTAATGAATCGCGTGAGATGAGTCTCTGCACGCACCCGGCACCTCATGGATTGGCAGCCAGTGTTCTGCAGCAGCGGCAATATAGATGGAAGCAGAGGTAACCATATTGAAAGAAACACAGCAGAAGTAGCCCCCATTCGCCGTTGGAGCGAGTGGGGGCTGATGCTTTTTCAGAATAAAGTTTTTATTGGCAGTCAGAAAGCAAAAATTTGCTTCCTGACTGCCGTTTTTCAGCGATCTAATTGATTGACAAACTGCTGCGCCGTGCGGCCGGAACGGCTGCCGCTGCGGACCTGCCATGTGGCGGCCGCCGCCCGGAGCTGCTCGGCAGTCAGGTCCGTTCCTGCCCTTTCGGAGAGGATGGAGACGATTTGCTGATATTCCTCAAAGGTGGGGGCAGGATAGAAAAGCTGCAAACCGAAGCGGCTGGCAAGGGACAGCTTTTCCTCTACCGTATCGGAGCGGTGGATGTCACCGTCATGCTCTATATCGCTGCGGTCGCTCCACACCTCCCGCACCAGATGGCGGCGGTTGGAGGTGGCGCAGATTCGCACGTTTTCCGGCGGGGCCTCCGCGCCGCCCTCCATGACCGCCTTCAGATATTTATAGGAGGTCTCGTTTTCCTCAAAGGAGAGATCGTCCAAAAACAGGAGAAAGCGGTAATTGCGGCCCTTGATCTGCCGCAGAAGCGCCGGAATAAGGTCATACTGCTCCTTATAAACCTCAATAAGCCGCAGCCCCTTCGCCGCGTATTCATTGGCAATAGCCTGTACGCTGGTGGACTTGCCGGTTCCGGCATCGCCGTAGAGTAGGACATTATTGCCGCCCCGGCCATGCAGAAATGCCTCGGTATTGCGGACCAACTGCTCCTTTTGCTGCCGGTAGCCTACCAAATCCGCAAGGCGCACCGGGGGCTGGTCCCGCACTGGGAGCAATCGGACGCCATCGGCCTCCCGCCGGACGCGGAACACCTGCCCCAGCCCTAATTGACCGACGCCGTGGCTTTGATAAAAAGCAGTCAGACAGTCCAGCAGCGCCGCCGGGGAGGCGGCGTCTGCCAGCGCGGCGGCCAGCTCCGTCAGCGGAGCGCTTTCCTTACCCTGGCGGCTCTCGTGGTGAAAATTTCGCAGAAGAGGCCATGGCCCCTCCTCCGGCGGGGCGGACAGCAGGGCATGGAAAACAGCCATGTCCGCCAGCGCCAGCGCGCTGAGGGTGTCCTCCGGGCCGGTGCGGCGCTCCCATGAGAGGGAGAAAGGGTTCTCGTGCTCCGTCAGCGTCCACGCGATGCAGCAGCGCCACAGGTCGCCCTGCCAGCCGTTTTCCACCGCCAGCGCCACCACCTCCGCCTGCGCCGCCGTGCGGACGGTCTCTGCCGGGTCCATGAGCCGCCGCAAGAGGCTCTCCGGCGTCTGGCGGTACAAAAGCAGGCGGTCCAATGCTTCAGCCGTGTTCATACACCGCTCCCTCATTCCAGAATGGCGCCCCTGTCGGCAGAGGACACCAGCTTGGCATATCGGGCAAGGTAACCGGTTTTGATCTTCGGCTCAGGACAGACCCAATTTTTCCGGCGCTCCGCCAGCTCCGCGTCCTCCACGCACAGGTGGAGGGAGCGTCCGGGAATGTCGATCTCGATGAGGTCGCCCTCCTGCACCAGACCGATGACGCCGCCGGAGGCAGCCTCCGGGCTGACGTGGCCGATGGACGCTCCCCGGGTCGCGCCGGAGAACCGGCCGTCGGTGATGAGGGCCACATCCTTGTCCAATCCCATACCGGCGATGGCGGAGGTGGGGTTCAGCATTTCCCGCATACCGGGGCCGCCCTTGGGTCCCTCGTAGCGAATCACCACCACATCACCGGGATGGATGCCGCCGGCGTAGATGACGGCGATGGCCTCCTCCTCGCTGTTGAACACCCGGGCGGGGCCCTTGTGCCGCAGCATTTCCGGGGCCACGGCGCTCTGCTTCACCACGCAGCCGTCCGGGGCCAGATTGCCGAACAGGGCGGCGATGCCGCCGGTCTTGGAATAAGGCTCCTCCAGCGGGCGGATGAGACTGGTGTCCAGATTCTCCGCCGTTTCCAGGTTTTCCCCTACGGTCTTACCCGTTACGGTGGGCAGCGAGGTATCCAGCAGACCGGCCTTGGTCAGCTCCTTCATCACGGCCCAGACGCCGCCGGCCCGGTCCAGATCCTCGATATAGGTGTCGCCGGCAGGGGCCAGATGGCAGAGGTTGGGAGTTTTGTCGCTGATGCCGTTGACCATGCGCAGATTCAGCTCCACCCCGGCCTCGTGGGCGATGGCGGGGAGGTGGAGCATGGTATTGGTGGAGCAGCCCAGCGCCATGTCCACGGTCTCGGCATTGTGGAAGGCGGCCTTTGTCATGATGTCACGGGGACGGACGTTCTTTTTCACCAGCTCCATGATCTTCATGCCGGTCTCCTTGGCCAGCCGCAGACGGGCGGAATACACGGCGGGAATGGTGCCGTTGCCCCGCAGGGCCATGCCGATGGCCTCTGTAAGACAGTTCATGGAGTTGGCGGTGTACATCCCGGAGCAGGAGCCGCAGGTGGGGCAGGCATTTTCCGTGTAGTCCGCCACACCGGCCTCGTCCAGCTTTCCTGCGTGATAAGCGCCCACCGCCTCGAACATATGGCTCAGGCAGGTGCGGCGGCCATCTCTGAGACGGCCTGCCAGCATGGGGCCGCCGGAGCAGAAGATGGTGGGGATATTCAGCCGCGCCGCCGCCATCAGCAGGCCCGGCACGTTCTTGTCGCAGTTGGGAATCATCACAAGTCCATCGAACTGGTGGGCCATGACCATAGCCTCTGTGGAGTCGGCAATGAGGTCGCGGCTCACCAGCGAATACTTCATACCCACATGGCCCATAGCGATTCCGTCGCACACGGCGATGGCCGGGAACATCACC
Source organism: Neopoerus faecalis (assembly GCF_029218125.1). Taxonomy (NCBI): domain Bacteria; kingdom Bacillati; phylum Bacillota; class Clostridia; order Eubacteriales; family Oscillospiraceae; genus Neopoerus; species Neopoerus faecalis. The sequence continues at coordinate 248,344 of NZ_JARFXX010000001.1, forward strand.
GGCGTACCGCCGGCGGCCCGGACGCCGGCTTTCACCGCCTCGGCGATCTTGTCCAGCCCCATGTGGCCGGGAACGATCTCGTTATAGGAGCTGACCACGCCGATGAGGGGCCGGGAAAGCTCCTCATCGGTATAGCCCAGCGCATACAGCAAGCTGCGGTTCGGCGTACGCTCCACGCCGGTCTTGATCTCATCAGAACGCATAGCTTTCTCCTCCGATACCTCTTTTTAGTCAGATGCCGTGTCGAGATTTTTATCACCACTCCAGATCATGTTGCGGCGCAATTCCTCGCCCACCAGCTCCATGGGGTGCTTTGCCAGTTGGTCCCGCTTGGAATTGAAGAACGTGCGGCCCCGGCTCTTGTTCTCGGCGATCCAGCGGCCGGCAAACGTACCGTCCTGAATATCCGCCAGCACGGCCCGCATCCGGGCCTTGGTCTCCTCGTGAGGCAGCACCCGGGGGCCGGAAAAGTACTCGCCGAACTCAGCGGTATCGGAGATAGAGTAGTTCATCGCGGCCACACCGCCCTTATTGATAAGGTCAACGATAAGCTTCATCTCATGAATGCACTCAAAATAGGCGTTTTCGGGAGCGTAGCCGGCCTCCACCAGCGTTTCAAAGCCGCACTGCATCAAATCCACCACGCCGCCGCACAGAACGGTCTGCTCGCCGAAGAGGTCCGTCTCGGTCTCATCGTGGAACGTGGTCTCCATAATACCCGCCCGAGCGCCGCCGATGCCGGCGATGTAGGCCAGCGCGATCTCATAGGCCCGGCCGGTGGCGTTCTGCTCCACGGCTACCAGACAGGGCACACCCTTGCCGGAGACATAGGTGGAGCGGACGGTGTGGCCGGGGCCCTTGGGGGCCGCCATAAACACATCCACACCGGCAGGGGGCACGATCTGCTTATAGCGGATGTTGAAGCCGTGGGCAAAGGCCAGCGCGTTGCCCTCCTCCAGATAGGGGGCGATGTCCTTTTTATATACGTCGGCCTGCACCTCATCGTTGATGAGCAGCATCACAACGTCGCCCCACTTGGCGGCCTCGGCAATGGTCTTGACAGTGAGCCCCGCGGCCTCCGCCTGGGCCCAGTTCTTGGAGCCTTCCCGCAGGCCCACGCAGACCTCGCAGCCGGAGTCCTTCAGGTTCAGGGCATGGGCGTGGCCCTGAGAGCCGTAGCCGATCACAGCGATTTTCTTTCCGTTGAGATAGTTCAGGTCGCAGTCCTTTTCGTAATACATCTTAGCCATGGTTCTTTCTCCTTTTTCTTTCGTTTTTAGTTTTTTATCGTAAAATGCACAGATTTACAGCATTTTTCCCAGATTGAATTCCAGTGTTTCCTTCCGTTCGTCCTGAATGGTATAGCGGCCCCGCTCCAGCGCCACCATGCCGGTGCGGACCATTTCCAGAATACCGAACTCCCGCAGCAGGTCGGTGAGGGCCTCATTTTTCGACTCCTCGCCGATGACTGCCAGCGTCATGGAGGTGGCGGAGACATCCAGAATGGACGCCCGGAACACATTGGCAAGCTGAATCAGCTCGTTGCGGATGCTTCGGTTCTCCGCCCGGACCTTGCAGAGCACCAGCTCCCGGCGGATGGAGTGCTCGTCCGCCAGCAGTCGGACGGAGTGCACCGGCACCATTTTGGATAATTGGTTGCATAAAAGCTCCGTCTGGCTGTCATCGGTAATGACCTCCAGCGTCAGGCGGGAAAGGCTCCGGTCCTGCGTGGGACCCACCGCCAGCGATTCGATATTGAAGCCCTTTCTTGAAAACAGGCGGGAGATCTGTGAGAGCACTCCCGGCTCATTGTCCACCAGAACGGAAAGGGTACGCAGCGCTGTTTCCATCATTATGTCCTCCCCTCCTCAGCTCAAAAGAAATTCCGTAATGTGATGACCGCCGTTGACCATGGGGTGCACCATTTCATCGGCGTTGATGGCGCAGTCGATGACATAGCCCCGGCCCTGCGCGCTTTCCGCCAGCGCCTCGGTCAGCGCCTCGGCCAGTTCGCTGGGCTGCGTGACCCGCCGGGCCTTCAGGCCGAAGGCGTCCGCGAACTTCACAAAGTCCGGGCTGCGGTTTTCCAGCGAAGTCTGGGAGTAGCGGCGATCGTAGATCAGGCTTTGCCACTGGCGGACCATGCCGAGATTGCGGTTATTGAAGATCACGGTGATGACCGGGAGGCGGTAATACGCCTCGGTGGCCAGCTCGTTGCCGTTCATGCGGAAGCACCCGTCGCCGGTGATGTGGATGACCGTTTTCTCCGGGTTGCCCTGCTTGGCGCCGATGGCGGCGCCGAGGCCGAAGCCCATGGTGCCGAAGCCGCCGGAGGTCAAGAGCTGGCCGGGATAGTCAAAATGAAGGTGCTGGATGGCCCACATCTGGTGCTGGCCGACGTCTGTCGCCACGATGGAGTCCTGCGGGCACAGCCGGGCAATAGCGGAGAGCACCTGTTTGGGGGTCAGGACGCTCTCACTCTCGCCGTATTCCGTTTCCCGGGGAAACGAGAGCACAAAATTCTTCCACTCCTTATGGTCATACTGGGGCAGACGCTCCAACAGCAGCTTTAAAACCTGCTTGGCATCTCCGATGATGTGGTGGTCCGTCTGGACGTTTTTGTTGATCTCCGCCCGGTCGATGTCGATGTGGACGATTTTCGCCTGATGGGCGAAGGTCTCCGGCTTCAGCGCCACTCGATCGGAAAACCGGCAGCCCACGGCGATGAGCAGATCACAGTTGTCGCAGGCCATGTTGGAAGCCACGGAGCCGTGCATCCCGATCATGCCGGTGGTCATCACATCCCGGCCGGAGACACCGCCGCCGCCCATAACGGTGATGGCCACCGGGGCGTCGATGCGGCGGACAAACTGCCGGAACTCCTCATGGGCTCGGCTGCGGACCACACCGCCGCCGCAGATCAGCATGGGCTTTTCGGACGCCGCGATCATCTCCACCAGCTTTTCCACATCCCCCAGGTCGGCCTCCGGCATCTTCAGGCTGCTGGTGTAGGCCCGGTGGATGAGGGAGGCTAAGTGCCCGGAGGCGGCGTGCCGCTCCAGCGGCAGATATTCATATTCGCACACAGCGGCGGTGACATCCCGGGTAATATCCACCACCACGGGGCCGGGGCGGCCGCTGCGGGCCAGTGCGAACGCCTCCCGCACGGCGTCCGCCAGCTTGGCTACATCCCGCACAAGATAGGTGGATTTTGTGATGGGCATGGTGATGCCGGTGATGTCCACCTCCTGAAAGGCGTCCTTTCCAATGAGGTTCTGCGGCACATTGCAGGAGATAAAAACTACCGGGGAGGAATCCATGTATGCCGTGGCAATGCCGGTGGTGAGGTTCGTGGCGCCGGGGCCGGAGGTTGCAAAGCACACACCCACCTTGCCGGTGCTGCGGGCATAACCGTCCGCGGCGTGGGCCGCGCCCTGCTCGTGGGAGGTGAGAATATGGGTGATCTCCCTATGGTCATAGAGGGCATCATATACGTTGAGAATGGTGCCGCCGGGATAGCCGAACACGGTATCCACGTTTTGTTCCAGCAGACATTCGATCAATATCTGCGCACCTGTGAGTTTCATGTCAATTACCTCCTGAAATGGGTCTGAACGCAAAAAAGCGGCCCCGCCGAACCGGCGGGGCCGCTTGCTCCTTGTGCTTACGCGCTGAGCGGCTGCTTATTTTCACACCGGCCATATTCACTTGTGCCAATAATGCTGATAATGATAATCAGGCTGATAATCATAATAATGGCAGCAAAAATGGACGCCACGGCAGTGGCGTCCATCATGGCGGCGGTATGCACGTTGGAGGCAGCGCAGGAGAGGAAAGCGCCTGCTTTGGCAGCCGCCATCATCACATGGTTCATCAGCATGGTCATCATCCTGTGTGCCTCCTTTCGTGTCGGTTTTGTAAGTTGGGGTTACTGTAGCACGGGTACGGACAGTTGTCAATCCGTTTTCGACAGGTCGGCCTTTCTTTTGTCGCACCTGCTCAACCTTGTGGGAAAATATGCCGGGATTTTGTGGGTTCGGACAGTCCGTCCGTGCCACAGCCGCTCTTACAGGCGGCAGGTCCAGCCGTGGGGGTCCTCCGCCGTGCCCCACTGGATTCCCGTAAGGGTATCGTAGAGCTTCTGGGCCAGGGGGCCGGTCTGGAAGTTGTTGATGGTATAGACCTTATCGCCGTAGGTCAGCTCGCCGATGGGGCAGATGACCGCGGCGGTACCGACGCACATGGCCTCCTCCAGTGTGCCGTTCTCCGCCGCCTCAAACAGCTCGTCCACCGTGATGAGGCGCTCCTCGGCGGGCGTCCCCCAATCCCGCAGAAGCTGGAGGCAGGACCGGCGGGTAATGCCCGGCAGGATAGATCCGGTGAGCATGGGCGTGACGATCTTGCCGCCGATTTTGAAGACAACGTTCATGCCGCCACCCTCTTCCACGTACTTATGCTCCACACCGTCCAGCCACAAAACCTGAGAATAGCCGTTGGCAAAGGCCCGCTCGCCGGCGCGGTTAGACGCGCCGTAATTGCCGCCGCACTTGGCCTCGCCGGTGCCGCCCCGGACCGCTCGGACATCCTCGGTTTCCACAATGATCTTTACCGGCTCCATGCCGTTATCAAAATAGCTGCCCACAGGGGAGAGCACCACGATGAACATAGCCTCGTGAACACCATGCAGGCCCAGCTTTGCGTCCGTGCCGAACAGGAACGGGCGAATATAGAGAGATGTGCCGGGCTCGGAGGGGACAAAGCGCTCGTCCACCTTCACCAGCGCCTTCACCGCCTCCAGCGCATCCTCCGGGGGCACCACCGGCAAGCCCATGCGGATACAGGAGTTCTTCAGGCGCTCCATATTGTCCCACGGACGGAACAGCTGCACGCCGCCGTCCGGGCGGCGGTATGCCTTCAAACCCTCAAAGACCTCGGCGCCGTAGTGGAACACGCAGGCGGCCGGAGACAGGGAAATATTCTGGAAGGGGATGATGCGGGGATCGTACCAGCCCTTTTCATCACTGTAGTCCATGATGAACATGTGGTCGGTATAGTGGATGCCGAAGCCCAGCTTGTCCGAGGGGGTCAGCTCCATGGGGTGTGTTGTTTTGGTCACGCGGATATTCATATCTCTTTCCTCCCGAAAAATCGTAAATCAAATTAAAAAGCGGCCCCGCCGGATCGACGGAGCCGCCTGTTTCTCATGAACGCCATTCAATGGCCTGTGAGATACGCGCTGTTCCGATGTCCGGCAAAGCTGGCCCGTACCAGCAGAATAATGTGCAAAAGAATGGACGCCGGCAGCAGACCGGCGTCCAGAAGCAGGGCAGTATTGTTTTCCGCAGAGGCAGCATGGCAGGAGAAAGCGGCACAGCCGCGCTGTGCAGACGTATTCACGGAAGCCTTGGTATCATGCGTCATCCGATTCTCCGTCCTTTCTCCGGGCAGACCGCCCTTTGATTGGCTGAAGTGTAGCACAGCGGAAAATGCAAGTCAATAGAAACGGCAACCCTTGTCCGCAAGATCGGTAGGATGCCCAAGAGGGCGGCCGCCGTATCCCGCAAAAATTGTAGGATACGCAAAGAAAATCCGGCGGCGGACGCCGCCCCTCGGCAGTGGGGATTGAATCGGCGGCGGAAATCTGGCATAATAAAAGAAAAACACCGTACAGGGAATGAAACTTGCCATGAAAAATATTTGCATTGGGATTTTAGCCCATGTGTGAGCAAATCCCTCGCTCTGCGGCGCAGACAATGCAGGAGCGGTGTATTTGTGAGGGCAGATAATGAAAAGCAAGGGGATCGAACTTGCTGAAAGATCGGCAAAATTTAGAATGAGGCTGCACCTTAATAAGCTGTTTTATTATAAAAGTCAGTATTTATGCGGCTTTGCGGACGTTTTAAAGCACAGTGCATTATAAGGTGTGACCCGAACGATGCTGCTCCTAAGCGGTAGACGCCAGTTAGACTCTGGCTGGGGATGGCAAGCCGGGGAAAGCGTCAGAGAACTTGCTCCGGCTCTTTTGAAATTGAAGCGTACTCTCGCGGTTATATTTGTTTTCACGCCGGAAACGCCGTGCTGAGCTGTTCATTGATCTATTGTGAAACAATCGCAGCACTTTGCTCTGCACGTTTGAAAGGAAAGCTGTCGTAATCTTCCTGCGATATGGCGGTTTGTGCATCTGAAAGCAAGTTACTTGACAGATGCCCATATTAAAAGTATGATAGGTAAACTAAATATCAAACTGCTTGGCAGGACTGTGAGGAGGGTGGCGTGATACGAAAGAGAAAGGTCATGAGAATGAGGCGTTAAATCCAAATGCGATCAACCAGATCTTACGCAAGGTGAATCATCATGCGGGTGACCTATATGATTTTCTGATCGTTGCCAGCGGTATGACCGGTGCGATCCGCATGAAATCCCACGGGACGGAATTGACCATGATGGAGATCCGGGTGATCATGATGATCGGAGACTATCCGGGAATCACAGCGACTCAATTAGGGTATTACTGGAACCGCAGCAGGGGAGCCATTTCCCAGATCCTGAAAAAAATTGAGGCAAAGGGTTTTATCTATAAGGAAAAGAGCGAAACGGATGAAAAGGTTTTCCGGCTGTATACAACGGATTGGGGAATGGAGATCATCTATAATTTTGTGGCAAATGATTTTGAAGATTCGACCCACATTGTTAAAAGCTTGCTGGAGGTCTGCTCGGTAGAGGAGCTGCGGGCTTTCTACAAGGTGATCAACTGCTATCGGAAGATCCTGACCAATGATCCGGAGCGCAGATGGGGATGCGTTAATCAGTAAGGAAATAAAGATGGAAGCACCGGTGTATAGAGCGTCTATACACCGGTGCTTTTTGTAAAAGTATGAGGAGAGAAGCACCCGATTATATATGTGCTAAATAAATAGACGACCCGTACAAAAACTTGCGGAAATCATTGATTTTAAGGAATCCTCTCTGCTATAATGCAAATTGGACTTCTTAAACACAGAAAAATATGAGACAACTATTAGCTGAGATTATATTAAATGCGCAGAAAGGATATTTAGCTATGGAACAAAAAGAACCTGTTGCTCGGAGCTATACGGAAGATATCCGTGAATCCAGCACCAAAGCGCTGCTGCGCGGCCTGGGCCTGAATGACAAAGACTTGAAAAAGGCCCGGATCGCCGTGATCGACACTTGGAATGTGATTGATCCGGCTCAGACCCATCTGGCCAACCTGGCGGAGTCTGTAAAGGAGGGTATCGTAGAGGCCGGCGGTCTGGCGTTCAATTATAATCTGACCAACCTCAGCGACGGCGCTGGAGACAGTCCCTATATTCTGCCCTCCCGGGACCTGATGTGCAATGAAATCGAAACGATCATGGATGGCTGCATGCTGGATGGTATGGTCCTGATCGCTACCCGCGGTAAGTCAGTGGCTGGTATTCTGCAGGGTGCTGCCCGTATGGATCTGCCCGCCGTGGTAGTCACTGGCGGTTATCCGCTGTCTGACGGCGAGATCCTCCGGGCTGACAGCCTGCTGGACACGGCGGAGACCATGTGTGTTTTGGCGGAGGCCATGGGTATGACTGTACCCGGCAACAGCGATCTGTCCGCCATTTCCACCCGGCTTCAGATCCTGGCCCGTGAGGCCGGCCGCCGTGTCATGGCGCTGTGGCGTGAAGGGATTACAGCCCGTAAGATCATGACCGAATCCGCTCTGACCAATGCCATTAAGGTCTGCGCTGCGATTGGCATGCCTGTGAATACCATGCTGCACCTGCCCGCCATTGTAGCAGAAGCGGGCCTGGATATGGACTGCTGGGCTGTTTACGATCAGGCCAGCCGTGAGATCCCTGTGCTGGCAGATCTGTGCGCTGAAGAGCAAAACGTGCTGTTCCGCTTTACCCAGGCTGGCGGTCTCTCCGCTTTGATGGCGGAGATGAAGGAGCACCTGGATCTGACCTGCGTTGATGTAAGCGGCAAGACTCTGGCTCAGAAGCTGGAGGGCAAGGCCAGCCGGGATGCAGCAGTGATCCATACGGTCAAGGAGCCTGTCCGCGATAACGATCTCTGCGTTTTGAAGGGTAATATCGCTCCGGAGGGCATTGTGACCCGTAAGTCTGCCTTCACTAAGCAGTTTAAGGGCCCTGCCAAGGTGTTTTACAGCGACGCGGAGGCCGCCGGAGCGGTCAAGAACGGTAAGGTGACGGCAGGTGACGCTGTGATTCTGACTATGGTCGGCGCCAAGAGTGGTCCCGCTATACCGGCATACTGTGAGCTGACGGCCACACTGGCTGAGTCCCCTCTGAAGGATCAGGTCTGCGTGCTGACAGACGGCCGCTACACCGGTAAGGAACCCTTTGCGGCGGCTGGCCTCTGTTCTCCGGAGGCGGCACTGGGCGGCCCCATCTGCGGTGTTCGGGATGGTGACATGATTACTGTGGATGTGGAGAAACGCACGATCCAGGCTGAGATTTCCAAGGGGGAACTGGCAAAGCGCGTGGCAGCCTTTGACCGCAAACCCGAGATCCAGGATGGATTTATGGGTATGTATCAAAAGAGCGTCACATCTTGGAAGACCGGCGGACTGCTGAAGCCCACCGGGAGTCATAAATGAGCGGAAAGCGGGGTAAAAACGATGAGCGAACATATGATGAACAACGAGCTGCGGCCCGCTGAGGAGGCAATGCTGGAGCTTGGCTATGACCGGGAGGATATGAAAAAGCCCCGTGTGGGCGTGATGAATACCTGGGCGGACTACAATCCCGGCCATCTGCACCTGAAGGGCGTGGCCCAGGCCGTGACGGAGGGCATTACGGAGGCTGGCGGCATTGCCTGCAACTTCAATACCATCAACTTCTGTGACGGGCTCCAGCCCAAGCCCGCATACGCACTGGCCTCCCGAGACCTGATCTGCAATTCCATTGAGGTGATTGCGCGGGCGGAGAAGCTGGATGCTATGGTTTTGATCGCCACCTGTGATAAAAATGTGCCCGCCATTACCATGGCTGCGGCCCGTGTCAATGTTCCGGCGATCATTGTGACCGGGGGCCATATGAAGTCCAGTATTTACGATGGTAAGCTGGTGGACTTTATTGATGTCAACAAAACTGTGTCCGCCGTAGAGGAGGGCCGGTGTCCCATGGCCTATCTGGAGGGCCTGATCGATGTAGCCTGTCCCGGCATCGGCGCCTGCAACATGATGGGCACCGCCAATACCATGCAGATCGTGGTAGAGACCCTTGGCATGAGCCTGCCCGGCAACGCCACTGCCTCCGCTGTGGATAAGAGTCTGCTGCGCTATGGCCGGGAGGCTGGCAAGCAGGTCATTGAACTGTGGAAGAAGAACATCTGCCCCAGAGACATCATTACGGAAAAGAGCGTCAACAACGCAGTCCGGATGATTATGGCAATGGGCGGTTCCACCAACACCATGTACCACCTGCCTGGCGTTGCCTCTGAGGCTGGCCTGACCTGCTCCGTGTGGGATATGTTCGACAAGGCCTCCCATGAGGTGCCTCTGCTGATGACCATTCGTCCTGTGGGACCCTACACGATTTCTGATTTTGACCGGGCCGGCGGTGTCCGGGCTATGTGCAACAATATCAAGAGCACCCTGAATCTGGACTGCCTGAGCGTAAACGGCAAGACGCTGGGGGAGAATATTGAAGGCCATGAGGTCCTGGACCGGGAGGTGATCCATCCCATGGATCAGCCTTACAGCGTGGATGGCGGCATTTGCATCCTCAAGGGTAATATCGCTCCTGAGGGCTGCTCTGCCAAGCAGTCCACCTTTGCCCGGGATATGCTGAAATTCCGTGGGCCCGCCAAGGTGTTCTTTGACGCAAATGATGCCATTGACGCTTTGCATAACGGTACGCTTCAGGCCGGTGATTTTATTGTGATCCTGTTCCAGGGGGCCAAGGGCGGCCCTTGCATGATCAGTGTTTACGATTTCACCTCTGCTTTGGCAGGCTCTCATCTGGCTGGCAAGTGCGCCATGATCTCCGACGGCCGGTTTTCCGGTGCCGCCTCCGGCGCCATTATCGGATATGCTTCTCCCGAGGCGGCTCTGAAGGGCCCCATCTGTGCGGTGCGGGACGGTGATATGATCAGCTACGACATTGAGGCCCGCACCATCAATGTGGAGCTGTCTGACGAAGAGATCGCAGCCCGCGTGGCGGCTTTTGATAAGGAAATCGATTGGAAGTCCGGTTACCTGGGCCTGTATCAGAGCTGGGTCGGCTCTCTGGCTAAGGGCGCTGTACACTCTGGTAAGTAAAGCTGAACGCATTGCTCCAAACATATTGTAAAGGAGAATGAAACGGAAATGGAAGGCATTCGACTGGACCAATTTTTAAATTATCAGTTTCTTTCGGGACTGAAATATTCTCCGAATGGCAAGCGTGCTGCGTTTGTCAAAACACAGTGCGACGAAAAAGAAAACGGCTACCGTTCCAACCTGTGTTTGTATGAAGACGGAGCAGTCCGTCAGATCACCGGCATGGACCGGGAAAATGCGTTTTTCTGGGAGGATGACGACAACATCCTCTTCCCGGCGGACCGCACTCCTGAGGAGCGCCGCCGCCGGGAGGCGGGAGAGCAATTCACTGTGTTCTACCGCCTTTCCCTAAAGGGAGGAGAGGCTCTGCCGGCGGTAGAGCTGCCTTTGAATACCAAGGAACTGGTCAGCATCGGCGGTGGGAAGTACTACTTTATTGCTGAGATCGACCGCCTGGACCCGGATGATTATCTCCGTCCCCGGGAAGAGCGGCTGGCCCGTTTGCAGGCAAAGCGGGCAGACGGAGACTGCGATGTGCTGGAGGAGTATCCTTTCTATTACAACGGAAAGGGCTTCCAGAGCAATAACCGGGACGCGCTGTTCCTCTATGACAGCACTACCGGGGAGGTCCGCCGTCTCTCCACGCCGAATATGAAGGTGTGGGAAGTCGCCTACATCGATGGGATCTTCTATTTCGTGGGTGAGGATTTTGTGGGGCTGACTCCTTACCGCAAGGGCGTATACCGCTTGGACCCGGTCACCGGGGAGACGACCTGCCTGCTGGACCCTTATGGGCAGTATCTCCACGGCCTGCGGGGCTACCACGGCGGCTTGCTCCTGCTGATGTCTGATGGTAAGATCTTTGAGGATGAGGAGACGCCGGACTTCTGTTTTTACGATCTGGAAACCGGAAAGATCACCACGCTGTTGGCGGATAACCTTTATCCCCATAATAACGTTTGCTCCGACAGCCGCTATGGCTTGGGCGGCGGTTCTCCGGTGCAGATCCATAATGACCGGATCTATTACCTTGAGACAGGGCGGAATGCATCGCATTTGAAAACTTTGGATTTCTCCGGCCATACGGAGACGGTTTATGGCGGCGAGGGCTCTATTGATTGCTTTGATGTCAATGAGAAAGGCGAGATCCTGGGTATCTGCCTGTTCGGCAATCAGCTTCAGGAGCTGTATCAGATCAAGGAGAGCGGCGTTGAGCAGATCTCCCACCTGAATGACCATGTGTTTGATGGGTGTTATCTGGCTGCCCCGGAGAAGTTGACCGTGGAGCATGAGGGCATTGAGATCGACGGCTGGGTGCTTAAACCCATTGACTATGATCCCAACAAGACATACCCTGCATTGCTGGAGATCCACGGTGGCCCCCGCATGACCTATGGCGAAGTGTTCAACCATGAGATGCAGTACTTCGCGGGTCAGGGTTATTTCGTGTTTTACTGCAATCCTATCGGCGGCGACGGCCGGGGAGATGAATTTGCGGATATTCGGGGCCAATACGGCGGCAGAGACTTTGACAGCCTCATGACTTTTACAGATGCGGTACTGGCACACTATCCGCAGATCGATTCCAAGCGGGTAGCCGTGGCAGGCGGCAGCTATGGCGGCTTCATGACCAACTGGGTCCTGGGTCATACGGATCGTTTCGCGGCGGCCTGCACGCAGCGGAGCATTTCCAACCAGCTCAGCGATTATGGCACCTGCGACATTGGCATTATCTATACGGAGCCTCAGTGCGACGCTGATTTCTACAAGAGCCCTGAAAAAATGTGGAAGCATTCTCCGGTAGCCTATGGCGATCATTTTGTGACGCCGACGCTGATCCTCCATTCTGATGAGGATTACCGCTGCCCGGTCTCTGAGGGATATCAGATGTTCACGGCCTTCCAGCGCCAGCGGGTTCCCTGCCGGATGGTGATTTTCCACGGGGAGAATCATGAACTGTCCCGCTCCGGGAAACCCCGTAACCGGATTCGCCGGCTAAAGGAAATTGCTAATTGGTTTAGCACATATACAAAAAGCAAGAAACCCACCAAAACGAAAGGTATAAAATTCTGTTAAATTGTAACAGCTTTTAGCGAATTTAGTTGACAGAGTTTTTACTTAGCGATATAATATGCTTAATTTATTCAGGAGCTAAACAAAAGCTTTATAATGTTTCTCTTGAAAATAAGCGTCTGGTTGGTGATTTTTGGGACCGGCGTTTATAAAATCTTTAAGAAAAGGATGAAAAAAGATGAAAAAGACACTTGCCCTGATTCTTGCGCTTGCTATGTCTTTGTCTCTGGCGGCATGCGGCGGCAAAAACACGGCCTCTGCTGACACCAACTCCGGCGACAGCAGCAGTACTGCGGATGACGGTGTCAAGACCATCACCATTGGTGTGGCCTCCGACCTGCAGTCCTTCGATCCCGCAAACAACGACAGCGCTGCTTCTGAATGCATTCTGCACAATATTTTCAGCCACCTGTATACGCAGACCGCTGACGGTGAGACCATCCCCGATCTGGCTGAAAGCTATGAGATCCTGGATAACACTACTTGGCAGTTTAAGCTGAAGGAGGGTGTGACCTTCAGCAATGGCGACAAGCTTACCGCTGAGGATGTTAAGTTCTCCCTGGAGCGTCCTGCTACCGATACCGGTCTGCGCGAGAACCAGTATTTTAACGTGATCGCCGGTGTTGACGTGGTGGATGACACCACTCTGAACATCCGCACCAATGATCCGTATCCCGCTCTGATGTCTCTGGTCAGCAAGGCTGGCTCTGAGATCCTGCCCAAGAGCTATGTGGAGTCCTGCGGCGGCATGGATGAGTTCCAGAAGGCCCCCATTGGTTCCGGCCCGTACAAGTTCGTGAGCTGGTCTAAGGACGACAGCGTGGTCCTGGAGAAGAACGAGACTTATTTTGACGACGCAAATGTCCGCAGAGATTTTGACCAGATCATCTACAAGGTAATCCCCGAGGAGTCCACCCGTGTTTCCGAGCTGCTGACCGGCGGCATTGACATCGCTGAGAACGTTTCCCCCAACGAGTGGGATCGTATCAACGGCAACGATGGCACCTCTGTTGTTTTCGGCGACAGCACCCGTGACTTTATGATCCTCTGCAATACCCAGAGCGACAGCCCCATCTCCAACGTGAAGGTCCGTCAGGCTCTGGAATATGCTATTGACAAGCAGCTCATCTGCGACACCATCCTCTCCGGCAGCGGCCATCCCACCCGCACTCGCTGCCCCGCTGGTGTGTTCGGTTATGACGAGTCCTTGGACAACGTTCAGAACTATGATCCCGAAAAGGCCAAGGAGCTGCTGACTGAGGCCGGCTATCCCGATGGTGTCACCATCAAGATGACTGGTATCACCGGCCGTTATGTCTGCGACAGCGACATTGAGCAGGCTATCGTTTCCATGGCTGCCCAGGTGGGCATCAACATTGATCTGGAGCTGCTGGAGTTCTCCACCTGGTCTGAGATCCTGTCCTCTAACTCCTGGACCGATATGGCCTTTGTCTGCTACGGCGTTGGCTTCATGGACGGCGCTTATCCCATGAATCTGTACACCGAAGCTGCTGATTCCGGTATGAACTGGAACAACCCCGAGTATGAGGCTCTGTTCGCCGCCGCTAAGACCAACATGGACCTGGATTCCCGCGAGCAGCAGTTCAAGGAGTGCCAGCAGTTGGTTGCTGAGGAGTTGCCCTCTATCCAGCTCATTCAGCCCTCCATTGCGCTGGGCGTCAGCGATAAGGTCAGCTACACTCCCGGTGTCATCAGCGCTTATTACTGCGACTGGCTGGTTGACAATACGAAGTAATTGACCCGACCGTACCCAAGTGTACAGAAAAGGGGGTTGTCCCTACGGACAACCCCCTTTTTCCTAAATTTAAACTACAAACAATGCAAATTTTGACCCAAAGGGTCGTTAGGAGTGGCAAAATGGATCTCGAAAAAATTTATTCCTACATTGATGCAAACCGTGACCGCTATATTGAATTGCTGCAGTCCTTTGTCCGTCAGCCCAGCGTGGCCTCCATGCACCCCGAAAACGAGCAGATGAAGGAGCTCGTGATGAAGACTGTGCGGGAGTACACCGGCGCGGAGCCCGAGGAGATCAAGACTCCCGGCAATTCCGTTCTTTACACGGAGATCCCCGGCAAGCGCAAGGACCGTACCCTGGGCATTTATAATCATTATGATGTGGTTTCTGCCGGCGATGAGTCTGAGTGGAAGTATCCTCCGTATTCTGGAACTATTGAGGACGGCAAGATCCTCTATTCCAGAGGCGCTGCGGATAATAAGGACGCTCTGGCCTGCCGTTTGTGTGCACTGGAGGCCATCCGGGCAGTTGGTGAAGAACTGCCCCTGAATATCAAGATGGTTTATGACGGCGAAGAGGAGGTAGGCAGCCCCTCCTTGAGCAAGGTAGTCGCTGATAACCCCTCCAAGTTCCATGCGGATGGCTACATGTGGGAGGGCGGCGACCGTTTGCCTGACAACGGCCCTCTGATTATCGCACTGGGTGCCAAGGGCATGCTGAGCGTAGAGTTGTTTGCCAAGGGCGGCAACATTGATATCCACAGCGCCAACGCGCCTCTGGTGGTAAATCCCGCCTGGCGTTTGGTGTGGGCGCTGGCTTCTATTAAGGACGCAAACGACAAGATCCTGATCGACGGCTTCTATGATGATGTGGAGCCTGTGACGCAGGATGAACTGGATTCCCTGAAGATGGGTCATTTTGATCCCGACGATGCAAAGCGCTTGTCCGGCGTCAAGGAGTACATCGGCGGTGTTGAGGGTGATGAGGCCCTGAAAAAGCTGCTCTTCGCGCCTACCGCCAATATTGACGGCATGGTTTCCGGCCATACCGGCACGGAGCACAAGAGTCTGGTGCCTGCCCGTGCCTCTGTAAAGATGGACTTCCGTCTGGTTGCCGGTCAGGATCCCGCCAAGATTGAAAAGCTGCTGCGCAAGCACCTGGATGACCACGGCTTCTCCGATATTGAGATGGTGGTAGAATCCGGCTGCGCTCCCTTCCGCAGCGACATCAACTCCACCTATGTCAAGGCGCTGATGGAGGCTGCTACTGACGTTTACGGTGCGGAGCCCGCAGTTCAGATCACACTGGCTGGCACTTCTCCCATGGAGAAGATCTGCAAGTACGACAATATCCCTGTGGCCATGATCGGCCCCGGCAACACGGAGTCCGCCGTACATTCTCCCAACGAGCATATCTTTATTGAGGATTACATTCTGGGAATCAAAATGGTGGTGGCTACCATCGAAAAGTTTGCCAAGGCTGAGTAAAACGGAAAGGAAAGCCCTATGGGGAAATATTTAAGAAAGAGACTGCTTCAAGTGATTCCGGTCCTGCTGATCGTGACGCTAGTGGTGTTTCTGATGGTCAATCTGTCCGGCGATCCCACTTCCATGATGCTGCCGCAGGATGCGACACAGGAGGCAAGGGATAACCTGCGGGAGGCTCTGGGTCTGAATGAACCCATGTATGTGCGGTACGGCATTTTCATTAAGGGCCTGCTTCATGGTGATTTCGGAACATCACATAAGTATAATGCTGCGGCTCTGCCGATCGTTTTGGAACGAATTCCGGCCTCTTTGGAACTATGCGCGGTATCTCTTCTGCTGTCTATTGTAATTGCCGTTCCATTAGGAATCTGGGCGGCACAGACACACGGCACGCCCTTTGACTCAATTGTAAATGGCTTTGCGGTTTTGGGACAGGCTATGCCCAGTTTCTGGGTGGGCATTATGCTGATCATGATCTTTGCCGTTCATTTTCAGCTGCTGCCACCGTCAGGACGTGGTACGCTGGCCCAGTTGGTCATGCCGTCGCTGACGCTGGCAATCGGCACGGCGGCGCAGATCATTCCTTTAGTGCGTTCTTCTATGCTGGAGATCGTGCATGAGGATTATATCCGCACTGCCCGAAGCAAGGGTCTTGCAGAGCGGGTCATCATTTACCGCCATGCCTTCAAAAATGCTTTGATCCCGGTTATTACCATGATAGCCCTGCAGATTCCCGGCCTGTTTGGCGGTGCGTTGATCACGGAGACGATTTTCGCCTGGCCTGGCCTGGGGCAGCTTATGGTGACCGGTGTTACAAATCATGACATGGCCATTGTGCAGGCTTCTATTCTGGTGATCACTTTTATTACGATCATTGTGAACCTGTTGGCGGATGTGCTGTATTGTCTGATCGACCCCCGAATCAGAATGGGATGAGGAACAGCGAAGATGGGAAAGAAAAATACTGCGGAGAATAACTCCGTAAAAAAGAATAGCGTCTTGCGGCGCTATGGCAGCCTGCTTCTGCACAGCCAGACAGGTATGATTGGCTTTATTATCATCTTAGTGGTGGTATTTATTGCAGTCTTTGCCCCGCAAATTGCCACTTATGACCCCACAGCGGTGGATCTTCACGGTATGCGGATGCCGCCCTGCTGGATGGAGGGCGGTTCCATGGAGCACCTGCTGGGTTGCGACAACCTGGGCCGTGACCTCTGGAGCCGTATTATTTACGGTACCAGAGTGTCTCTGCTGGTAGGTATTCTCTCCGTTCTGCTGGCTGGTGTCTTTGGTATTGTGCTGGGTATGGTTTCCGGTTTCTACGGCGGCTGGATTGACAGCGTGATCATGCGGACTACCGATGCCTTCTTTGCCATCCCCCGTATTTTGATGGCAATGGTGGTTTTGATGGTAGCCGGCAGCAGCGTTACGGTGCTGGTTCTGATCATTGGCGGAACCAGTTGGGTACCGTTTGCCCGACTGATCCGAAGTGAGGTGCTGGCCTTGAAGGAAAAGGAGTTCGTGAAGTGCTCCCGGACTATCGGCACGCCGAACCATGTGATTATTTTCAAGCACATCATGCCCAACGTTATGTCCTCTTTTATCGTGCTGTGCACGATGAACGTGGCCAGCAATATCATCAGCGAGGCTGCCCTGTCCTTCCTGGGCGTTGGTATTCAGCCGCCTACGGTTTCCTGGGGTGTTATGCTGTCCGAGGGACGGAAGTTTCTGGGTACCCATTGGTGGATCGGCACCTTCCCTGGTATCGCCATCACCATTACTGTGCTGGGCATCATGTTTTTCGGCAACTGGCTGCGTGACGTGTTGGATCCCCGCAATCAAGGCATAAAGTGAGGAATGGATATGGAAGAAAAAACCACACTTGACGTCCAAAATCTGAATATCTACTTTAAGACGGCGGACGGCGAACAGCTTCATGCCGTTCGGGATCTGACCTTTCAGGTAAAGCGCGGCGAATTGCTTGGGATTGTGGGCGAGTCCGGCTGCGGGAAGAGCGTGTCCTCTCTTGCTATCATGGGCCTGCTGGAATTTCCCGGTGTCGCTACATCTGACCATATTTCCCTGCTGGGAAAGGATATTTCCAAATACAGCCGTGAGGAAATGCGGAAGCTCCGCGGCTCTGAGCTGGCCATGATTTTTCAGGAGCCTATGACCTCTCTGAACCCCTTGTTTACAGTGGGCGCACAGATCAGCGATACTATTGAGCTGCATCAGAAGTGCAATAAGCAGGAGGCAAAGGAACGGGCGATCGCTATGCTGAAGAAGGTGGGCATTCCCCGGCCTGAAGCGGTCTACAAGGAATATCCCAACGAGCTCTCCGGCGGTATGCGGCAGCGTGTTATGATCGCAATCGCCTTAGCGAACGCACCCCGGCTCATCATTGCGGATGAGCCTACTACAGCACTGGATGTGACCATTCAGGCCCAGATCCTTGAGCTTATGCGGGACTTGATCCAGAATTCGGATACCTCCATCATGTTTATTACCCATGACCTGGGTGTAATT
This sequence comes from Neopoerus faecalis, assembly GCF_029218125.1. NCBI lineage: Bacteria > Bacillati > Bacillota > Clostridia > Eubacteriales > Oscillospiraceae > Neopoerus > Neopoerus faecalis. Next base: position 266,468 of record NZ_JARFXX010000001.1, read on the forward strand.
GCGGAGATGGCGGACCGGGTCCTGGTCATGTATGCCGGCAGATTGGTGGAGGAAGCCGACGTAATGACGCTGTTCCACCACTGTGCACACCCGTACACTCAGGGCCTGCTCAACAGTACCATCAAGGTTCAGGAAGCAAAGGACAGCGAGCTGCAGTGCATTGAGGGTGTTGTGCCCAGCCTGAAGGCTATGCCTGAGGGCTGCGCGTTCCACCCCCGCTGCCCCTATGCGCAGGAGGACTGCAAGCGGATCACACCGGAGCTCAAGCGGCTGTCGGACGGGCATTGTGTAGCCTGCCTGCACCCGCTGGAAGGGGGCCGAAAATAATGTCAGATCATAAAGCTAAGGCGGAACAGCTCCGCCAGGAATTGGCACAGCCTTATACCGGTGAGTACCTGCTGGAAGTGCGCCATCTGAAAAAGTATTTCCGGGTAGGCGGCCGTCTGTTTGCCAACAAGAATAAGGATCAGTATGTGCGGGCTGTGGATGATGTCAGCTTTGCGATCCGTCCTGGTGAGACGCTGGGTATCGTGGGCGAGTCCGGCTGCGGAAAATCCACCACCGGCAACACCATTATCCGGCTGCTGGAAAAAACCAGCGGTGAGGTCTACTTTGAAGGACATGAGATCTCCGAAATGTCCAGGGAAGAGCTGGACGTGATCCGGCCCAATATCCAGATGATTTTTCAGGACCCCTATTCCTCTCTGAACCCCCGGATGCGCGTGTTTGACATCATTGCGGAGCCGTTGAAAACGCACCACGCTTATAAGGACGTTGCGGATCTCCGCGAGCAGGTGCTGAGTTTGATGGATGTGGTAGGTCTCCAGCGGGACTACGCCTACCGCTATCCCCATGAATTTTCCGGTGGCCAGCGGCAGCGGATCGGCATTGCACGGGCACTGGCGCTGAAACCGAAACTGATCATCTGCGATGAGCCGGTCAGTGCTCTGGACGTATCCATTCAGGCTCAAGTCTTGAATCTGCTGGCCAAACTGCAAAAAGAGTTCGACCTCTCCTATATTTTCATTGCCCATGGCCTGCCCACGGTGAAACACGTCAGTGATCGGATCGCCGTGATGTATCTGGGACAGTTGGTAGAGCTGGCTGAGACAGAGGAGCTGTTTGACGCACCCTGCCATCCCTATACGGAGGGGTTGCTGGCAGCTGTTCCCATCCCTGATCCTGCTCTGCGGAAAGAGCGGAAGAGCACCTTGCTGCAAGGTGATCTCCCCTCTCCTGCCAATCCGCCCAGCGGCTGTCGGTTCCATACCCGGTGCAGCCGCTGCAAGGAGATCTGTGGCCAACAGGTGCCGGAGTGGCGTGAGGTCCGTCCGGGTCACTTTGTGGCCTGCCACTTCCCAATTGAAAAGGGAAAGGGCATCTTGTCGCACGAATAAGCAAAGGCTCACGGCCTTATGCTCCGATATGGCCGAAAGCCACGTTCCCTTACGGGTGCTTGGCTTTTCGGCCATTTTTATTTAAATTCCGAGGAGGTACTCTATGGACATCTATGAAAAGAGACGGCAGTCGATTTGCGAGTGGCTGTGTGGGCATGACCTTGACGCAGCGCTGATTGGAGAGCCCCGCACCTTCCTGTATCTGACTGGTGTGGCGATCAGTCCTGCTGAGCGGTTTATGGGTATCGTGCTGGACGCCCGTAACGGCCGCCATGTTGCCATTGCACCTAAGCTGGAGGAGCTGAACATGCGAAAATGCTCTACGGAGCAATACCTCTTTTCTGATGGGGAGGACCCATTGGATATTTTGGAGCCTCTGCTGAAGGACCGCAAGATCGGTGTTCAGATGGGCGGCGGTTTCCAGGAGCACTACAGTATGGCGCTGGGCAAGAGAATTTTCCAGCGTTACGGACTGGATATTGTGGATCTGACTGACCTTTTGAACCAAATACGGCTATCTAAGGACGAAACAGAATTGATGGCTCTACGGGAATCGGCGGATAAGCTGTGCCAAATGTTTGAATTTATCCGTAAGCGCCTGGCACCGGGGAAGAGCGAACTGGAGCTGTCCATGGATATGTTTGCCGAGACCTATCGCCTGGGCGGCACAGACTATATGATTCCCTGCATCCTTTCCGGCACAGCGGCTGCTTCTCCCCATGGGCAGGCCAGCAACAAGATCCTGCAAAAGGGGGAGCAGGTGCTGATCGATTGCAGCATTGATTACCAGGGATATTGGGCGGATATGTCTCGTACCTTCTTCCTGGGTAAGCCTACGCCGAAAATGCGGGAGGTATTCCAGGTGCTGATTGAGGCACAGCAGGCAGCCTTTGATGCCATCAAGGTGGGAGAACCTATCTGCACCATTGACCAGGCAGCCCGCCGGGTTATTGAAAAGGCGGGATATGGTCCCTATTTTAACCACCGGGTCGGCCATGGCATTGGCCTGAGTATCCATGAAGCGCCGTCTGTGGATGGGAAGAACCAGGATCTGATCCTGCCGGGTATGTACCATTCTGTAGAGCCTGGCATTTATATCCCTGGTGAATTTGGTATGCGGATTGAGGATGACGCTTACGCTACTGAGCATGGCCCCTTGATCCTCAGCGAGGGAATGCGCAGGGATCTGGACTATATGGTCCTGCCTTTCTAAAAAATGAATATAAAATCGGGGGCGGCAGTCATTTGACTGCCGCCCCTGATTTTACATAAAGAAACAGAGCTTAATGGCCACAGAAAACCGTGCCCTGTCCCTCTCCGGTATACTTACCGTCCATAGCGGCGATCTTGCCATTCAGGAACACGTAATTGATCCCCTTGGAGGGGCCGGCGGGATTCTCATAGGTGCAGTTATTCTGGAAATGCTCCCAATCCAGCAGAATCAGGTCGGCCTTATTGCCCTCTTTGATCACGCCGCGGTCCAGCAGACGGTACCGTTGGGCAGGCATCGAGGTCATTTTCTTAACAGCGGCCTCCAGTGCCAGCTCATGGCCATTCTGAACAAACATTTCAAAGATCTGACCGAAAGCACCCATCCAGCGGGGATGATTGTGCGCGCTGGTGGGAGCGCCGTCAGACATGATGATGGTATTGGGATAGAGCAGGATCCCCTTCAACTCGTCCATATCCTGCAAATAGTAGAACATCATGACATTGCTGCCGAAGCGCTCCATCATCTCGATAGCGGCCTCCACAGGGTCCACATGGAGGATCTCACTGATCTCAGCTAACGTTTTCTTGTCGAAGGTGGGATCAGGGCACTGAATGACCTGCACACCGGCGGCGCCGCCGTTAGCAGCCTTCAGGCCGCCATAGGTGCCGTCAGTCATCTTGGCGATCACGTCCGCACGATAAGCGGGATCGCTGAAGTTCTTCAGCATCTGTTCGCCGCCCACACCCCACACACTGATGGGAAAGATCTGGAAGAGTTGGGTGTAGCCAGCGATATAGGGATAGGCATCCAGAGAGAGGTCAAGTCCCTCTTTGATACCGTCATCAATGAGCTTGATAAGGGATTTGCCCTTGCCCCAGTTGCTGCTGCCAGTGACCTTGACATGGGCAATGTTCATGCGGACGCCAGTAGCGCGGGCCACAGTCAGCATTTCGTCAATAGACTCGTAGGCGGTATTGCCCTCGTCACGGCGGTGAGCGGCAATCATGGCGTCATGCTTCTTGACTACCTTGGCCAGTTCAATCAGCTCCTGAGTATCGGCATAGCTGCCGGGGAACATACTCAAGCCCAGTCCCAGACCCATAGCGCCTTGGCTCAGAGCCTCGTCCAAAAGCTCCTGCATAGCCTTGATCTCAGCGGGAGAGGCCTTCTCAGTCTTTCCACCCATCACATAAGCCCGGAGAGTGCCGTGGCCGACAAAGAAGCCATAGTTGGCAGAGAGTTTCTGAGCTCTGACAGTATCCAGCCAGCCCTTGAAGTCATGGAAGGGCCACTCAAAGGGAACGCCGGTGTTGGTCAGGTCAAAGTAGATCCGCCGCAAGAGCTCCATATTTTCCGGACAGTTGGGAGCGGGGGAGGGGCCGCAGTGGCCGGTGATCTCCGTCGTAATACCCTGTGTGATCCGCTGATGGGACCAATCAGAATTAAAAATGCCGGCGTCAGCATGGCTGTGGGGGTCAATAATACCGGGCATCAGGACACGGCCGGCAGCGTCAATAGTGTTGGCGCAAGGCTCATTGATTGAGCCGATCTGGGTAATGGTGTCGCCGGTAACGGCCACATCCGCCGTATATGCAGGGGCACCGGTACCATCTACAACTTTAGCGTTTTTAATGAGATAATCCATAAAAGTTCCTCCATATGTACGTAAAAGAGCCCATTGGGCTCTTTTACGTTAAAATCATTAATGCAGCAGAGAGGGCAGGAATTCGGATATTGCAGGAACGAAAGCCACCAGCAGCAGGATAGGCACAGCCGCGAACACGATATAGGGGATCATGGGCTTGACCATCTTTTCCACGGGGACATCACCCAGTCTTGCGCACAGGAACAGGGACATAGCCATGGGAGGCGTAATGGAGCCAACACCCAGAGCAACGAACACCAGCACGGCGAACTGAATCACGCTCATGCCAACAGAGGTAGCGGTGGGCAATAGCAGCGGAGTCAGGACCAGCAGCAGGATGTTGCCGTCCAGGAAGAAACCAGCCACAAACAGCACAGCCACCAGGATCAGGATGATGACGATCTTGCTGTCAGACACGCCGGTAACGAAACTGGTCACCATATCGGGCACACCGTTGGTCACCATGATACGAGTGAAGATCATGGTGAAGGGGAAGATGATCTGCAGAGAACCCATCTGATAGGCAGCAGTGGCGAAAATGTCAAACAGGTCGCGGGTCTTAACGGTGCGATAGATGCACACGCCCACGATCACGCCGTACAGGCAGCCGACAGCGCCAGCCTCGGTAGCGGTGAAGACGCCGCCGTAAATACCGCCCAGAATGATAACGGGCATGAGGATAGCAGGGATCAGGGAACGGAAGAGCTGCCAGTTGGACTGCTGCTTCTTGACTTCGGTAGCCACCGTGGCGGAGGCTACAGCGTTCTCGGGGAAGAAATACTTGGGAACCATGAACCGGTTGATGATGATGTAGAAGATAATCCACAGAATACCGGGGATCACGGTAGCCATGAACAAATCAGCCACAGAGGCGTTGGCCACCTTGGCATAGATGATGGCGTTCATGTTGGGGGGGATCATATAGCCGAAAGGACTGCTGCAGGCAATCAGGCCATAGATGAACTCTTTCTTGTAGCCCTTCTGCTCCAGACGGGGACCAAGCATGGTGCACATGGTAGAAGCGGTAGCCAGACCGGAGCCGCAGAGAGCGCCAAAGAAGCCGGAAACAACAGGAATAGCGTTGGCGAGGCCGCGGCCCTTGCCCTCTTTATCCGTCAGCTTCTGGCCCAGGTCCACCAGAGCGCCGGCAATACCGCTGCGCTCCATCAGAGTACCGGCAATCAAGAACAGGGGGATAGCCAGCAGGGAGAAAGACTCAACAGAGAACCAGCCGGTGGAACCCCAGCTGCCAGTCGTCAGTCCATTGGTGAAGGAGAAGATCATGGCGCCAGCCAGGAATGCCAGCGGAATGTTCATACTCATCATAATGAGCGCCAGGATCAGCGCCATACATGCGACGATACTCATTAGCCCTTCACCACCTTCAAAGCGTATTTGATCGTATTCACATACGTATAAATCGTCATACCAACAGTGCCGATCAGCTCAAAACTGTAGGCGATCCACAGGGGGAAACCGATCGAAGAGGAAATCGTGCCAGCCTCATAGGTACGGATAACCAGCAGCCAGGCACTGTTGCAGAAATAGGTCAGTACCAGAGCGGCAATCAGGGAAGTCAAGGTGCGCAGAACGTTCTGAGCACGGGGGTTTTTGATGAGAGAATAGATAATCTCAATTTTGACATGCGCGTCATTGCGGGAAACACGGATGCCGCCCAGCCAAATGCAGACGCACATGAAGTAGACAGGCAGTTCCTCAATACCGCCCATCTGAATCCGGAACACATACCGGGAAATGACCATTGCGCAGACAATAATCGTCAGCAGGACCATGAGCACGCCTGTAAAGTATTTCAGGAACGCGTCAATGCCCTTATCCAATTTCTCCAGAAATTGCATATTTGCCCTCCAAGTCTCTATCTATGGTTTTACTAAAAATAAGCGCCCGATTTAATTTGCATTCCAATTAAACCGGGCGCTTTTTCACACTATTGCTGTAAAATCAGGAGCAAAGCGGTTCTGATTAGGCGTTGGCGGCAGCGTCGGCTTCCACAATGGACATGACCTGATCATAGAAATCAGCGCCGATGTAATCGCGGAACTCGTCATCGTGAGAACGGGCATAATCGACCCAAGCCTGACGCTCATCGTCAGAGAGCTGGTAAACCTCGCAGCCCAGCTCAGAGAGCTGACCCATAGCCTCGGCGGCGAATTCCTTCTCCTTTTCATACTCGTACTCGGAGGACTCCCAAGCGCAATCAACAACGATCTGACGCAGGTCGTCGGGCAGAGTGTTCCAGCACTTGTCGCTCAGCAGGAAGCCCTGGCTCATGAACTGCCAGTTGATATCGGTGTAGTGGTCGCAGACTTCATAGAACTTGCTGTAGATACCAACGCCGGCAGCAATCTCCATAGCGTCGCAGGTCTTGGTCTGCAGAGCAGTGTAAACCTCGGAGAAGGAGATGACGGAAGCGTTGCAGATGGGAGCCCAGAAGTACTTGACAACGGGGTCCTCATAAATACGCATGGTCAGATCCTTCATATCCTCGGGAGTGGCAACCTGGTGCTTGTTGTTGAACAGGCCGCGGAAAGTGCCCACACCCTGACCAATCAGGTGGATGTTGTACTCCTCCAGGATGGAAGCATACAGCTTGTACAGCTCACCATCGGGGTTGGCCATCAGACGATGCAAGGCGTCCACATCAGCCACCAGATAGGGGATAGCCTTAAAAGCAAAACGGGAGTCAAAGTTGGACTGAGCCTGGCCATAGAACATATCCAACTCATTGTCGCGGACCTGAGTCAGCAGCTCGGACTGGCCGCCCAGAACAGACTCATAGTACGGGGTGATGGTCACCTGGCCATTGGTCTTCTCGCTGACCAGCTCGCAGAACTTAGCAATCTGCATACCGTAGCCGTTGTAATCGGGAGACAGAGCGGGATCGGAGCAGTCGGTGCCGAGTTTGAACTCGTAGGTGGCGGCAGCGGCATCGCCGGAGCCGGAGTTGTCGCTGGCAGCGGAATCGTCCTTCTTAGAGCCGCCGCAAGCGGTGAGAGACAGGACCATGACAGATGCCAGAAGCAGAGACAAAGCTTTTTTCATTGGGGTTCTCCTTTCTTTCTTGACAGATGATTCAAACAGAATCGGTGCGCATATGCGAACGACAACGGATATATGAACCATGAGCAAATGATATTTCAAATATTTGCTGATGTCAATAAAAAAACACGAAAAACCTCGTTTTTTACGTCTTCGACAAAAAAGCAACTGTTGATTAGATGTTTTTAACAAAAAGATGAATGGATTAGGAAAAATTATTTCTGAAATGCATCTCCGAGAGAGGTTTTGTAGGAAATTCAGCGGCTTTAAAGCTCTTTCATCAGTTTTTGCAGCTGCCCCAAGTAGGCCTGTCCCAGCGGGGAGAGGGTTTGCCCGCAGTGGAGCACGCTGAAGAAGGTGATCCGATTTTCCTCGCCAGGGAGGGGGATGGAGGCAAAGTCATAATGGGGACCGTGTTTCCAGGGCGTTGTGCTGATAAAAAAGGCGTTGGAGTGGGCCACGATGCTCTGACAGGTCATGGAGTCATTGGTGGAAATGATAGTGGAGGGCAGCGTGGTGAATAGGCTGCTGATGCTGCCGGAGGCATCGTCGTAAAGACGGCTGTAGTCTTCATCATTCTCGATAATGACGTAGGGGTAACGGTCCATGTCGGTCAGATTGCCGCTGCGGATCATGGGATGTTCTGCCCGCATGACGGCGTGAAGGTTGCTTTCTCCCAAAGGTGCCAGCTCCACACCCTTAATGCGTGCAGCCTGCCTTAACCGGGGAATGGCGCTTTTCATGGAAAAGAGAATACCCAGGTCGGCCTCAGAGCAGGAAACAAGATCGATCACATCCCGGCGGGAGCATTTTTGCAGCCGTAGGTTCATCGGGACGCTCCAGAAGCCTTCATCAGAGATGGCCAGCAGAGGCGCGTATGCGAAAAAGGAACGCATGGCCGCCACGGAGAAATGTTGGGGGTTGCATTTGGTCCGCACCTGATAGAGCTTTTCCAGGTCCTCTTTCTTTCGCACCAGGTCCTGGGCGTAAGCGAGAAATTCCCGGCCGGCGGTGGTGAGCTGAACGCCCTTGGAGTTGCGCTCAAAAAGCTGGATGGAGAATTCCTCCTCCAACTGCCGGACAGCGTTGCTGATGTTGCTCTGATGGGTGTAAAGATGCTCGGCGGCCTGGTTGATGGAGCCGAAACGGGCCGCTGTAACAAAGTAGGTGAGTTGCTGAAAGGTCATGTAGGCAGCCTCCTGATCTTGAGATATATAAAAAACACATGGGTAGCGTGCAACTTTTCCCAATGGCGTGTTTTGGCGGGAGCTGGTATACTGAAAGGAGAGGTGAAGGTAAGATGGAAATTTACGCGATTACCCTGAATGAAAAGGATAATGTGGCTGTTGTTCCCCAAGCTGTAAAGGCAGGAGATACAGTTCTTGCTGCCGGTCTGAAGCTGACAGCCGCAGAGGATATTCCTGTGGGACACAAGATTGCTCTGCGGCGGATCCCTGCCGCGGAGATGATCGTCAAGTACGGAACGGCGATTGGTGAGGCCTCTTGCGATATTCAGCCGGGCCAATGGGTCCATACCCACAACGTAAAAGACATTACCGAGCGGCTTTGCAACGAATACGCCGCCGCATACCGGAAACGGGCAAAGGAGTTGGAGCAGAGATGAATCAGACAGTTATGGGCTACCGCCGCACCTATGGGCGGTTCGGCATTCGCAATCAGGTTTTGGTCATGTCTCTGGTCCAGTGCGCCAACGGTGCAGCCACGCAGATCGCCGCCCGATGCGGTGTGCCGGCTATCACGATCAATACCGGCTGCGGTGAATATCATGACCAGGAGAACCGGACGAATTTGGGGCTGATCCGGGCCGGCCAGCATCCCAATGTATACGGCGTGGTGCTGGTAAGTCTGGGCTGCCAGTGGACAAATCCGCAGGCAATTGCCGCTGAGATTGAAAAATACGGCACGAAGGTCTATCACCTGTGCATTCAGGATGAGGGCGGCGTAAAGCGGACTGTAGAAAAAGGGACCACTTTGGTGAACCAGCTTCTGCAGGAGGGAAAAGAAATGCCCAGAGAGCCATTCCCTGTCTCTGATCTGATAGTTTCAGTTTACTGCGGCGGCTCCGATTGGTCAAGCTCTCTGGCGGCAAATGTTACCACCGGTGAGGCGGCCGATCTGCTGGGTGATGCGGGGGCGGCGATTGTCAGCGCCGGGATCCGTGGTATGCCCGGTCATGAGCGCCACCTGATCGAACTGGCAGCCACTCACGAAGTGGGCGAGCATATCCTCAACATTGTGGAAGAGTACCGCAACGACGTATTGAAAATGACCGGCCAGTCTATCGCGGATGTGAATCCCACCCCCGGCAACAAGGCTCACGGCATCACAACGCTCTGTGAAAAGGCTATCAGTAATCTGGAGCTTTCCGGCAACCGTACAAAGGTAGTAGGCGTTCTGGAGGTAGGCGAGGATGTTCCGGCCTCCGGCCAATGGCTGCTGGACAACCGGCAGGGCGGCAATGACGTTTACGCCACCACGGCTTTGGCCATGACAGGCGCTCATATCTGCCTGTTCACCACGGGCAGGGGCACGCCCCTCGGCAACGCTGCCAGCGTGACCATCAAGATCACCGGCAACCCGGATACCTACGCAAGACTCGGCGGAGAGATGATCGATTTTGACGCCTCTCCTGTCATTACCCAGCACCGGGATTACCGGGACCTGGGCAAGGAGCTTTACCAGCAGGTGCTGGAGGTTGCCAGCGGCGCGGAAACAAAGGCGGAGGCCCTGGAGGACTTCAGCTGGGTCACGCCTCCCTTTGGCAAGATCTGAGAAAGGAGTTGTTTTCTCATGCCTTATACAAATGAAGAAATGCTGGAATCTCTCCGGAAGCTGCTGCGGATCCCCAGCGTATCCGGCCATGGCGCCAATCCCGGTCAGCCCTACGGCAAAGAGGTAGACGAAGCGCTGGACCATACGCTGGCCCTGTGCCGTTCTCTGGGAATGCGTACAACGAAGCTGCCGGGCAAGACCGCCTGGGCGGAAATCGGACAGGGTACGGAAATGATTGCTGTGGTCCCGCATTTGGATGTTGTTCCGGCGGGAGATGGCTGGACTGTGGAGCCCTTTGACGGTACAGTAAAGGACGGACGGCTCTATGGCAGAGGTTCCTCTGACAATAAGGGTCCGGCCATGTCCTGCATTTACGCTGCCGCTGATATTTTAGAAGAGACCGGCGGACGGCTGCCCCGGCGGCTTCGCCTGATTTTTGGACAGAGCGAGGAGACTGGCGTCTGGACTGATATGGATTATTACCGGCAGAATGAGGAAAAGCCTATTGCCGGTTTCACACCGGACGCTGAATTTCCAGCACTGAACGGTGAAAAGGGAATGCTGTGGGCAGAGCTTGCTGTACCAGCAGCAAAGAGCGGCCTGCAATCCCTGAAGGGCGGCACGGCCTGCAATATTGTTGCGGCCCAGTGTGAGGCGTGCTACAAGAATCATGATGGGCAGCCCGTCCGGCTCTCTGCCGCCGGAAAGGCAGCTCACGCCACCGTGCCGGACCAGGGTGTCAGCGCCATTGCGGTAGTTATGCGGGAGTTGTATGGCCGTGTGGAGGACCCGTTGGTGGCATTCCATGAAAAGTATGTGCGGGATACCTGCCACGGGGAATATATGGGCATTGATATCACAGATGAGGCCAGCGGCCGGACCACACTTTGTGTGGGTATGGTCAGCACTACGCCGGAGGAGATCACCATGACGCTGGATATCCGCTATCCGGTGACCGCAGATGGCGAGGGGATTTTGAAGAAGGTGCAGGATGCCGCCGCTGACTGCGGTGTGGAACTGCGCATCCTGAAAAACGCCAAGCCGCTGTATTATCCCAAGGACCATCCGGTTTTACAGCAGGTTCTGGCAGCCTATCGGGAAGAGACTGGCGACCTGGGTGATCCGATCGTGATCGGCGGGGGGACGTATGCCCGAGGAATTGACAATATCGTAGGCTTTGGCGCTGCTTTCCCGGGGCATATCCACACAGAACATCAGAATGACGAATATGTGGAGCTTGCGGACTTCTACCTACAGAGGAAGATCTATCACAATGCGATGCTGCGCTTGCTGAACATGGAACTTCCAACGTTGTAACGGATAACGGCTCCTGTATAAAAAGACTAAAACACAGTTATGAAGGGGCCAAAAGCAAAAGTGATCTGCCTCATGCCGGTGCGGTACGGCCTTTTTCCTTCATGCAGGTTTTTGTGAAGCTGACCTCAGGAAAAGTACATACCTTTGAATAGGTACTTTCCGGAATCTGATCAGCTTCTTACTGGCGGCAGCTATAGTAGTTAAAGAGAACAGTCCTTTTCTGGCTTTAGGAATTGTCCTGCTTTTCTGCGCATGCGGTCGGAAACGAGAAATAGGCGGATGCGGCTATACTGAACCGCAGTGACTGGCATTTGTTAGATTGTTTGCGGCTGAATGAAGAACTGAACTTTGTGAAGATAGGCGCTGCGCTGCTGTGCGCATTGTGCACGGCGATTATACACTGCCGGCCTGTTGCAGGAAGGCAGTATTCTTAAAACCATTGTTCTGCACTTCTATGCCTGGAGTTGTGTATTGGCGGAAATCATGATGACTTCTTTTCCGCTGTCTGTCCTTAAAAGCCTGTTTTTCCGTTTGCTTGTGGGGCATTCGCCGCTATCGGGCAGCTTTTCCCGACCCTTGCTTTCAGGTGGAGCCAACCTCTGAGATCAGCATTTACCGGTATTCCGGCGTGGCGGTGTTTACCGCCGCTCTGGGCTATTAAGGCTTAGATGAGCCTCTGAGCATCGCATCTATTATGGGTGCCGCTTATTTTAGCAAGTATTTTCTGAGTGTTTGAGTACTGCGGACGCTTTCAGGACTGATACCTTATTAAATATATAGGCGTAGATATGAAAGCTGACATGAGAATCAGAAAAGGCAGGCCGGTCAACTGTGTTCTACAGTTAACCGGCCTGTTATTTTCAGCATATCTCTTATCCGACGGATGGGGCCGTCAGATAAGAGATATGCCGTAAATACGCTTTACAGGTTTCTAAAACCACTGAGGGAGAAAATGTCGGAAATATCCTCTGTAGTGCTTGCCAATGTGTTTTCAATCCGCTGGGCGGAGACCGGCAGCAGCCGTGTACAGTCCAGAATTTTTTCCGGCGTCAGACGGAAGACAGGGAGGATGATCCCCAGGGCGGCAACGACCTTTTCCTGATGCCGGATCGGCGTGGCAACGCACTGAATGCCGGGCTCTACCTCACCGTATTCGTAGGAAAGGCTGGTAAAACGAGTTTCCTCCATTTGAACATGGAGGCGGTAAAGATTGATATCGTTGGGGAGCGTCTGCCCGTTGCTGAGGAACAGATCGGAAATTTCCTTCAATTTGTAGTCGCACAGCAGAGATTTGCCCACAGCACCCAGACAAGCGAGCTCGCTCTTTCCGGGGGATTTTTGGCAGTGAACACCATCCCGGGGGTCTGTTCTATGCAAAAAAAGGCTGTTGCGGCCATCTAACACTGCTAAGCAGCAGGATTCCTCTAGCCGTGTGGTCAGATGGCGCATCTCATTGTCGATAAATTTATTGATAGAGATCTTGCTGCGGTAAATTGAAGCGGCCATATAGAGATTGACACCAATAGAATATTTATTTGTGCGATAATCCATATCAATGTAACCCCGGGCCACCAGGGTCTGCAGGATCGGGAGTATGCTGCTTTTAGGCGATTCCAATGCCTGAGCGATTTCCGTAAGTGTAGCACCGTCTGAGCTGGTGGTTGAGAGCAGCTCAAAGATATCCAGCACACGGGAGGTTGAGCGATGTGCGGTCTGCGCCATAAAGGTTTTTCCTCCATTTATTATCATTTATATTATTTTAACATAATTTGCTGTACTTTGCAACCAATATGCCAGGGAATTTTGTAAAAATTATCAAAAGAACTGCTTTAGTTCTCTCTTAAAGAGAAATGGCGGAAAAAGAAACGCAAATAAGCGTAAATTTATTACGCAATCAAATTGTAAGGATGGATAAAGTCATAGAGATTGCAGGGAGACCGAGGTACTAATATAGACAATTTTTGCTGTATAAGTTTGGCGGTTTTTTTTATTGACATTCGCGGTTATATCCATTAAACTTTACAGCAAGGTAGTTCTTATATAAAAAGCCGTTCTGATATAAGAACAAATTTGCAGATAAGGAGCGCAGTATGGACAAGTTGAAATTTGCGGTTATTGGCGCCGGCGCCGGCGGCCAGACCATGGCGGCCTATCTGGCAAGCCAGAATTATTATGTGACACTGTATGACCATGACAAGGCGAAGATTGCCCGCTTGAATGAGCTGGGCAGAATCGTTGTTACGGGTAAGTTTGAATGTGAAGGCTTTCCGCAGGTCTGTACGACCGTGATCGATGAGGCCGTTAAGGATGTGGACGTGATCATGGTCTGCACCACCACGGACGCACATAAAGAGATCGCTGATCTGTGCGCGCCTTATCTCCATGATGGTTCTATCTTTATGCTGAACCCCGGCCATGTGGGCGGCGCTTTGGAGGTTAGCCACATTATTCGTGATGTCCATGGCTGCAAGGCTGACATTATTATTGCCGAGTCCGGCGACCTGATGTATGCCTGCCGTTCCTATGAGATTGGGCAGACCTTCCAGTCCGGCATTAAGGCCGGTGTGGATGTAGCGACCCTGCCTGCCGGCGATGTGAACCGTCTGTTGGATAAGATCGGCGGCATCTTCACAAATTTGAAGCCTGTTAAGAACATTCTGGAGACCGGCTTTGAGGGCGGCGGCGCTATGCTGCATCCCATTCCCAGCCTGATGAACGTGAACCGCACCGACATGGGTGAGAATTACGATTATTATATGGCCGGTATCACCCCCAGTATCGCAAAGCTGGTTTCCGCCTGCGATGCGGAGCGTCTGGCTGTCTGCCGTGCTCTGGGCTTGGAGGTTCCTTCTCTGGTGCACTCCCTGCAGAAGATGTACAAGCTGGACCAGGAGGACCTGTATGACCTCCTGCAGCACAATGCGGCTTACAAGGGCCTTCGCAGCCCCACCAGCCTGAATCACCGCTTTATTGTGGAGGATACGGTCAGCGGTATTGTGCCTTTGGCTTCTATCGGTCATATGCTGGGCGTTGAAACGCCGGTGATGGATTCCTTTATCTTGATCGCCAGCATTATCTGCGGCCGGGATTTCAAGGCCGAGGGACGCACGGTGGATAAGCTGGGCCTGGAGGGCAAGACCCTGGAAGAAATTTACGCAATGATTTCTTAAGCGCTGATCCTGATTTATGTGGAGAGCCTGAACAGACTCTTCCATAAAAATAAAGTAAGCTATGGAGGCTGAAGATGAAAAGATTCCTGACCCTGGTCCTGGCAATGGCTATGACCCTATCCCTGGCTGCCTGTGGCGGCAGCTCTAACTCCAGCGATAGCAAGGAACCCGCACAGAATACCGACTCCAGTGACACCAACGCATCCGACACCAACAGCAGCATTGATCCTACTGCCCTGTATGCCATTGGCGGCGGCGCCACCGGCGGCACCTTCAATGCCATGGGCTCTACCTTCACCCAGTTCTTCAATGACGGAAAGGTTTACGGCCAGTTCTCCTCCACCGCCACCACTGGCGGCGTGCAGAACATCATGTTCATGCAGAACGGCACCTGCGATTTCGGCATTATCGGTCTGAGCGTCCTGGTGGATGCCATTGACGGTACCAATGCTTTCGATGGTAAGCCTTATGAGGATGTCAAGGTCATCACCCCTCTGTACAACGCTTATTTCCAGCAGTTCTGCACCAAGGACATTAAGACCGAGGCTGACCTGCGCGGCAAGAAGCTGGTCGTTGGCGGCCCTGGCTCTGGCGATGAGGCTACCGCTAAGCAGCTCTACACCCTGATGGGCATGAGCTTTGATGATTTCGATCCCCAGTACCTGGGCAGCAACGAGGGCATCGAGGCCATGAAGGACGGCCACGCTGACGGCGCAATCGCTGTGACCCAGCTTCCTTTCTCCAGCTTCCTGGAGCTGACCAACGCTGAAAAGGCTTATCTGATGCCCCTGTCTCAGGAGACCATTGACAAGGCCTGCGAGCCCGGCGAGCACAGCATCCCCGTCTGGTTCCGCGCAACCATCCCTGCCAACACCTATAAGACCCAGCCCGAGGACATTGCCACCATCGCACAGGGCTCCTATCTCTGCTGCCGCGGCGATCTGTCCGATGAACTGGTCTATGAGCTGACCAAGTACATCTGGGAGAACATCGGCGACCTGAACATGCTCCATGCCGCTCTGGCCAACCTGACCATTGACGATGTGAAGGACTGCGCAGATCTGCCCATTCATCCCGGTGCTCTGAAGTATTATCAGGAGCAGGGCATCCTGTAAGGGACTCTCTCCGCAAGTAAGATAGAGAAAGCAACGTATTGAACCGTTGAGAGCGAACATGGAGCTTAGGAGGCTTTAATGGAAAATAATAACAAAAAAAGCCTTTTCAAAGCGAAGAAGAACGCCGCGCAGGCGCCAGAGGTCAATTCCTCTGGCGCCTCCGGTGAGATCAACGCTGAAAAGGCTGATGAGATCCTGCGTGAATTCTCCAAAGAGGACAATACCCGTTCCCTGACGAAAGTCACTTCGATGATCGTAAACGCATTCTCCCTGTTTATTTCCCTGTTCCTGGTGTATACTGCGGCGTTCGGCTCTCTCCCTGCCGTAAAGCAGAGAGCATTGTATCTGCTGTGCGCCATGGTAATCCTGTTCTTGGTTTATCCTGCCTTCAGTAAGAATACGAAAAAAGGCGTAGCCTGGTATGACTACATTTTCGCTGCTGCCTCCTTTGGCTGCTGTTTTTACGCCTTTATTAACTATGAAGCCATTCTGATGCGGTATGGTATTTCCAACTCTACCGATCAGTTCGTGTTTGTGATTCTGGCCATTCTGGTGCTGGAGGGTACCCGCCGCTTAGTCAGTCCGGCGTTGTCTTTGGTCACGCTGGTATTCCTGGTCTACGCCTACTTCGGCAACTATATGCCCGGTATGTTCCAGACTAAGGCTGGCGGTCTGGCCCGTATGGCGGATCATATGTTCATGATCCCTGAGGGCATTTTCGGCAGCCCCTTGGGTACCGCCGCTACTTATGTTTCCCTGTTTGTGCTGTTCAGCTCTCTGCTGCAGGAGTGCGGCATGGGCGACTTCATTCGTGATGTGGCCCTGGGCCTGACTGGCCGTTCTACCGGCGGTCCCGCCAAGGTGGCTGTTGTGGCCTCCGCTGCGTTTGGTACGATTTCCGGCGCTGCTGCTGCCAACGTGGTGGGCACCGGTACGTTTACCATTCCTCTGATGAAGGACTGCGGCTATCCGCCTGAGTTTGCCGGCGCGGTTGAGGCCTGCGCCTCTACCGGCGGCCAGTTGGTGCCCCCTGTCATGGGCGCTGCCTGCTTCATTATGGCCGAATATATCGGTATTCCGTATTCCAATATTATGATAGCCGGCCTGATTCCTGCTCTGCTGTATTATCTCAGCGTGTTCATCACGGTGGACCTGCGCAGCAAGAAGCTGGGCCTGCTGGGTATGCCTAAGGACCAGCTCCCCAGCGTGAAAGCCGCTATGAAGAGCCGCGGCCATCTGGCAATCCCGTTCCTGGCTGTGATCTATATGATTATCCGCCAGTATACGATCTCCTTTGCTGCTCTGGTGGGCATTATCCTGGTGTTGGTGGTTTCTCCTCTGAAGAAAGAGACCCGCCTGTCTTTTAAGCAGATCGCCATGGCCTTTGTCAACGGCGGTCAGAAGACCGTGTCCTTTGGTGTTTCCTGCGCCTGCGTGGGTATGATCATCGGTGTGGCCACCCTGACCGGTGTGGGCAACGTGCTGGGCAACTACATTCTTCAGATCTCCCAGGGCAACCTCTTTATCACCTTGTTCCTGGTTATGATCATGTCCATCATTATGGGCATGGGTATGCCTACTGTGGCCGTGTATATCGTGCTGGCGACTGTGGCTGCTCCTGTGTTGGTAAAGCTGGGAATCCCCGTGCTGACTGCCCATTTCTTCTGCTTCTATTTTGGCATTCTGGCCTGCATTACGCCTCCTGTGGCAGTTCCTTCTTATGCAGCTGCGGCTATCGCGGGCAGCAACCCCTCAAAAACGGGCTGGGTGGCCTTCAAGATGGCTTTCCCCACTTTCCTGGTTCCCTATGTGTTCGTGTATGAGCCCGGCCTGCAGTTCAATGGTATGGGCACCAGCCCAATCAGCACCATCGTGTGTATCTGCACCTGCATTTTGGGCGTTTACCTGGTGGCTGCCGGTCTGGAGGGCTATTGCCGCCGTCCTCTGGTGATGTGGAAGCGGGTCCTGGCCTTTGCTGCCGGTATCTGCTGCATTGTGCCTGAGCACTTCACCGATATCTTTGGCGTGGTTGTGTTGGTTTATCTGTTCATCTCTGCTGGCAAAGAGCTGAAAGCAGAGGCAGGTAAGGTTTCCGCACAGTAACTTTGCAGTTATTTCTATAATTTGATTCTGTCAAATTTGATTATTTTTTCATAAAGGAGAAAACCATGAGCGAGAAGAAAAG
Organism: Neopoerus faecalis; assembly: GCF_029218125.1. NCBI lineage: Bacteria > Bacillati > Bacillota > Clostridia > Eubacteriales > Oscillospiraceae > Neopoerus > Neopoerus faecalis. The sequence continues at coordinate 284,363 of NZ_JARFXX010000001.1, forward strand.
AATGATCAATAGCGATCTGGAAGATCGCATGACCCTGGATTGGCAGGGCACCCGCGCCTTTTTCTATGGCATGGGTTACAATGATGAGGATATTGAAAAGCCCCGTGTAGGTATCATGAATACCTGGAACGAGATCAACCCCGGCCATATTCATCAGCAGCCCCTGGCTCAGGCCGTTCGTGAGGGCATCATTGAAAAGGGCGGCCTGCCGTTCCTGTTCTATGGCGTGAACCTGTGCGACTGCGTGGGCGGCGGCGATTACGTGCTGCCTTCCCGTGACCTGCTGGTCAACGAGATCGAGCTGAACGCCAAGGCACACCACCTGGATGCCATGGTGCTGATCGGCACCTGCGACAAGGTGGTTCCCGCTATGCTGATGGCGGCTGGCCGCGTGAACATCCCCACGGTTATCGTTACCGGCGGCTATATGGAGACTCCCTATCTGGATGGCGAGCACGTGGACTTCATTGATATCGGCGCCAGCATTTCCAAGGTCAAGGAAGGCAAGATGTCCATGGAGAAGTTCAACGAGCTGATCCATGTCTGTGGCCCCTGCAAGGGCGCATGCGGCATGATGGGCACCGCCAACACCATGAGCATGCTGACGGAGACCATGGGTATGTCTCTGCCCGGCAACTCCACCACTGCTGCTGTTTCCGGCAAGCTGATCAACCTTAGCCGTGAGGCTGGCCGCCATGTCATGGATCTGTGGGAGAAGAATATCCGTCCCCGCGACATCATCACGGAGAAGGCTATTACCAACGCCATCCGTGTCTGCATGGCCATCGGCGGCTCCTCCAACACCATTATCCACATTCCCGCTGTTGCCACCGAGGCATGCCTGGATATGGACTGCAGCTCCATCTATGCTGAGGCAAGCTGCGAGGTGCCTCTGCTGATCGGCATCCGTCCCAATGGCCCCTACTGTCTGGCTGATTTTGAACTGGCCGGCGGCATGAGCGCTCTGCTCAACGAGATGAAGGAGAAGCTGGACCTGACTGGCATGACCGTTACCGGCAAGACCCTGGGCGAGAATATCGAGGGCGCTGTCAACCACAATAAGGAGATCATCCATACCCTGGCTGAGCCTCTGGACAACGATGGCGGTCTGATCCTGTGCAAGGGCAACCTGGTGCCCCAGGGCGCTTTCATCAAGCAGTCCGCTGTTCCCGCCAAGCTGCATAAGTTCCGCGGCACCGCTAAGGTCTTCTACGATCAGGACGACGCTATCGCCGCCCTGCGTGATGGCCGGATCGAGGCTGGCAACGTGGTCTTCATTATCTATCAGGGTGCTAAGGCCGGTCCTCACACCTCTTATGCGTTCACCACCGCTCTGAAGGGCAGCCACCTGAAGGACGATGTGGCCACCGTGACTGACGGTCGTCTGTCCGGCGCCGCTTCCGGTGCCTGCTTCGGCTATGCCTCTCCTGAGGCTGCTCTCCGCGGCCCTCTGTGCGCGGTGCAGGACGGCGACTGGGTCAACTACGATATTGAGAAGCGTGAGCTGAACATTGAGCTGTCCGATGAAGAACTGCAAAAGCGTATGGCTGCTGCTGAGCTGCGTCTCCAGCCCAAGACTGGCTGGCTGAGCATTTATCAGCGCTGCGTTGGTTCCATCCTGAAGGGTGCTACCCTGATCGAGGACAACCGCGAATAATATAGGACTATAAAAGGGATAGGGTTCTGCCGTTTTTCGGTGGGACCCTTGTCCCCGTGAAAGGAGTTTCAATTCATGGAAGTTATGGAAGCCTTAAAGGGCCGCCAGAGTGTCAAGAGCTATCTGCCTACTCCGGTAGAGGAAGAGAAGCTGCAAAAGGTGTTGGAGGCAGGCCGTCTGGCTCCGTCTTCTTACAACAGCCAGTGCCGCAAGTTTATTGTGGTCACTGATCCCGCTGTGAAGAAGGCAATCCACGACAAGGCCGGCACCCAGCCCATGATCGAGCAGGCTCCGGTGGTTCTTGTGCTGTGCGCCACGCCTGATACCGAGCACGAGGACGCTATGCCCTGCGGTGAGGTCAAGCACCCTATTGATATGGCGCTGAGTGGCGCTTACATGATGCTGGAGGCCTATGACCAGGGCCTGGGCACCTGCTGGCTGGGCGCCTTCAATGCTGACGCTGTGAAGGAAGTTCTGCATATCCCCGCAGATGTGAAGGTCGTGACCATGATCCCCCTGGGCTATCATGATGGCACCCAGCCCCGCCGGGACCGGAAGCCTGTGGACGAAATCGTCAGCTACAACGCCTTCTGATGCAGCAGATAAAAAGTAACCGGGGGCAGGCAACAGCCCTCATGCTGATGTCCACTACGTCCTTCTGCCTGATGTCCATGGTGGTAAAGCTTTCCGCAACCACTGTGGGCACTTTGCAGCAGGTGTTTTTCCGCAATCTGGTGAGTCTGATCGCGGTAGGTATTGTGATCTGGAAAGAGAAGCTTCCCTTTTTAGGGGAAAAGCAGTATCAGCCGGCGCTTTGCGCACGTTCCTTTTTCGGCTTTATCGGCGTGATCATGCTTTTCTATGCCACAGCCAATGCCCGGCAGGCGGATATTGCTATTCTGAGCCGGACATCCCCTATTTGGACGACGGTTTTCGCTGCGCTGATCCTGAAGGAGAAAATCTCAAAGGTGCAGGTGCCGGTGATCGTCTTGTGTCTTGCGGGTACAGTGGTGGCAATGCAGCCCTCTTTTGATTCTAATATCCTGCCTTTGCTTTTGGCCGCCGCCACGGCGGTGTCCAGCGGCCTTGCCTATACCATGATCGCTTTCTGCAAAGGTAAGGTTCATCCCCTGACAGTGATTTTCCATTTCTCCCTGTTCAGCACGATAGCAGGATTCTTCCTTATGCTGCCCACTTTTACCATGCCTACTTTCCGGGACGTAATCATGCTGATCCTGATCGGCGTATTCGCGTCCGGCGGTCAGATCGGTCTGACCTTTGCTTATCAGAAGGCTCCGGCCTCTGAGGTCAGTATTTATGACTATGTGGGCATTGTAGTGTCTATGCTGATCGGCTATCTTGTATTTGGCGAGCCGCTGGCAGACTCCAGTATTCTGGGCGGCGTCCTGATCACCAGCAGTGCCCTGTGGTCCTATTGGTATAATCACCGCCATGGCCAAGACTGAAGGAGAGCATCCCTTAAGGGAGCCTGGCCTTAGCCGCCAGGTTTTCCGAATCGCTTGGCCTGCCGCATTAGAGGCATTGCTGATCGGTGTGGTGGATCTAGTGGATATGGCAATGGTGTCGTCTCTGAAGCTGACGGCCGTTTCAGCGGTAGGTGTTACCAGCCAGCCGAAGCGAATCCTGCTGATGTTCACCTTGGCGCTGAATGTGGCAGCTACCGCATGGGTCAGCCGCCGGATCGGTGCGGGAGAAAAAAAGGAAGCCAACCATTGTATGCATCAGTTCCTGTGGGTCAGTATTCTGATGGCGCTGGTGCTCTATACAGTTGGTTTTCTATTTGCCGCGCCGTTGATGAGACTTTCCGGGGCGAATAATGAGACCTTAAAGGACGCATCCGACTACTTTCGTATTTTAGTAGTTGGTCAGGTCCCACAGGCGATCAGTCTGACCATCAACGCCTGTCTGCGGGCGGAGGGAAAAACCAGAGTCACCCTTCTGACCAATACGGCGGCCAATGCAGTGAATTTGATATTCAACTATTTTCTGATTCAAGGAAACTGCGGCTTTCCACGGCTGGCAGTCAAAGGGGCGGCAATTGCCACCTCTTTGGGTAGCTTTGCCGCATTGGCGATCTCCCTCTATTCCGTTCGGAAAGGAAACGGCGGGATTCTGCATTTAGACTTGAAACAGGAGCCGTTTAGGCTGGACCTCCCGCTCTTGAAAAAGGCCTGGGACATTGCCTCCAGTGCGTTCCATGAGCAGTTTTTTCAGAGACTGGGTGTCTTTGTGTTTGCCCGGATCGCCGCATCCTTGGGAACTGTGGAATTTGCAATTTATCAATTTGTGATGAATCTGGCGAATTTGCAGGGATATACGTATGACGGCTTCGCCTCAGCAGCTACGGCCCTGACTGGCCAAAGTCTTGGCATGAAAGAGCCGGAGCGGGCGCAGCAGGCCGGAAAATATGCTGTATGGATGGGGTATGGAACGGCGTTTGTCATTGCGTTTGGCTTTGCGCTGTTTCACCGCCCGATTCTTGCAATTTTCGCCAAGGGGGACAGCTATGTGATCCAACATGGCGGTATGCTGCTGCTTTTTGTGGCAGCTGGCTGCATCCCCTGCTCCGGCAGTTCTGTTTATGCCGGGATTCTCCGGGGGGCCGGAGATACCAAAGTGGTTGCCCGGATCACTCTTTGGGTGGTGGCGATTCTGCGGCCTATCGCCGCGTGGCTGTTCTGCTACCCCATGAGGCTCTATCAAGTGGGAATCTGGGCTGCCTTTACATTGGCCCATACCCTGCGCTGGATCTGTTTGTATCTGCACTGGCGCAAGGGTACTTGGAAGCAAATCAAGTTATAATTTTTTTAAGGAGGATATTTCCATGAAACACGAGAAAATTCAAATCGTTCCCCCCAACAGCCTGAAGACCAAGTGGTCCCGCGCTATCCGCTATGGCGACCTGATCTTCACCACAGCTCACTCCGCTGCCCGGCCTGACGGCACCATGCCCACCACGCCGGAGGAGCAGATTCGCGGCTGCTTTGAGAGCCTGAAGAACACTCTGGAGGCCGGCGGTTCCGGCATGGACATGGTGCTCCACTGCGATTGCTTCCTGGCTCACCGGGAAGATTTCGCTCTGATGAACGAGATCTTCGATGAGTATTTCCTGGGTCAGGGCGTGCCTACCACCCGCAGCGTCACCGAAGTTACCTTCACCGCTCCCAAGTTCCTCTTTGAGATTCAGGCAGTTGCCGGCGTGAAGGATTGATTTTTCGAATTCCTTACATGTAAATGATCGGGTAAAAGCCGAGGGGAGACCTATCAGCGGTGTCGCCTCGGCTTTCCCATGAGTATTGAAAATCCGCAAATCTCCTGTATTACAGAGCGGAACGATTTTTATGGGAATGGAAGGGCTTGGAACATCTCAATGAAACATACCCCCCATTATGAAAGTTATTTGAAAATCCTGGAGGAAGAGCTGATCCCGGCAATGGGCTGTACAGAACCCATTGCCGTGGCACTGGCGGCGGCTAAGGCTACAGAGGCACTGGGAGCTACACCAGAGGCCTGCCGGGTAGAGGTCAGCGGCAATATTATTAAAAACGTAAAGGCAGTAACAGTGCCCAATACAGGCGGTATGAAGGGTTTGGAAGCCGCTGCGGCCGCCGGCATCGTGGGCGGCCGTCCGGATTTGGGACTGGAGGTTTTGTCCCGGGTCACAAAGGAGGAAATCGCCGAAATGGCGCAATTCCTAAAAACCTGCTCCATGCAGGTGCTGCCCTCCGGCGGAGACCGGGTATTCTATATCTTGGTGACAGTTGCGGCTGGCGGTCATACGGCAGACTGTGAGATTGTGGATTTCCACACCAATATCACGCAGATCCGTAAGGATGATAAGATCCTGTTCCAAAATCAGGAGGGCGCATCCACTCAAACGGCGCAGACAGACCGCTCTGTGCTCAGCGTTCAGGAGATTTTGAAATTTGCAGATACGCTTGATGTTCCAGATGTGGCCCCCGTTCTGGAACGACAGATCGCGTACAACACCGCTATCTCTCAAGAGGGCTTAAAGGGCGGCTGGGGCGCTGAAATGGGCCGCACTCTGCTAAAGCTCCATGGGGACAGCCTGCCGACCAAGCTGCGGGCCGCCGCCGCCGCTGGTTCTGACGCCCGTATGAATGGCTGTGAGCTGCCGGTTGTCATTGTTTCCGGCAGCGGCAACCAGGGCATGACGGCGTCTCTGCCGGTTATTGAATATGCCGAGGCCATTGGAGCGGACCATGAGGCTCTGCTGCGGGCGCTGGCAGTATCGGATCTGATTACCATCCATCAGAAGACCGGTATTGGCCGTCTGTCCGCATTCTGCGGCGCGACCAGCGCAGGCTGCGGTGCTGCCTGCGGCATTGCCTATCTGGACGGTGCAAAGGCGGAGGTGATTGCCAAAACCATCGTCAATACCCTGGGTATTTGTTCCGGCATGGTCTGCGATGGTGCAAAGTCTTCCTGCGCGGCGAAGATCGCGGCGGCAGTGGAAGCCGGTCTTGACGGCTATGAAATGGCAAAGACCGATTTGGGCTTTGTGAATGGCGAAGGCATTATCGGTGCTGACGTGGAGCAGACCATTTTCAACGTTGGCCGTATGGCCCGACAGGGAATGCGGCACACCGATGAGGAGATCCTGAATATTATGCTGGGCCTTTAAACAGACTGCAGGTAATTGTGAGGGTAGAGAGCCCCGGTTTCTAGGCCAATGTGCAGAATGTGCCCCGCAGCGCTAAGCATAAGAAGACGCTGAGCACAGCTATAGTCATTTATCAGTAAAGCTGCACGCCAAAAGGGCGTGCAGCTTTACTGCTTTTTTGACCGTACGGACAAGATGGAGATATCCATGTAATACGAAGTTTCTGACAACAGATCCTGCTGAACGTGGCAGCGGGAATGATTCTGTCTTTATTGCCAATTTTGATCTGACTGAATACCGGCGAGGCAATGGCGGATTCTGGCCAGTGAGGATCCGGATGAGGAACTGCTTGAGCTCTGTAATAGAGTTTCTGCTATGGAGAACACATGCGTCTAATAAGAAATGCTGCTGCAAGAGGAGATAAAAGAGTTGCAGTCAGGCATTGAAGAATTAAAGGAAATCTGCCATAATAAGAACACATATAGGCAAGCGCAGGAGATCTTTCTGCCGACTACCGCACACATTCTTGATTACTATGACCGCATGACCCCGGAAGAAAAGAATCGTTTGTGGAAACTGTTGATGGAAAAGATCACGTACTATCGAAATCCGGAAAAGCCAGATAGTATTGAAATACATCTATATCCGCGCTTAGGAAGGCTTATCAGTATATCATGAAAGAGTTTTTGACATTATGAAGCACTGTTGCATAGGTGTGTTAGCCCATGTAGACGCCGGGAAAACAACGCTGTCCGAGGCGCTTTTGTACCGGGCCGGGGCTATCCGCCGTTTGGGCCGGGTGGATCATCAGGACGCATTTTTAGATACGGACGCCATGGAGCGTCAGCGGGGCATCACCATTTTTTCCAAGCAGGCGGTGCTGGAGCTTGGCTCCGTCCGCGTGACGCTGTTGGACACGCCGGGCCATGTGGACTTTTCCGCCGAGATGGAACGGACGCTTCAGGTATTGGACTGCGCTGTGCTGGTGATCTCCGGCACAGACGGTGTGCAGGGCCACACCCGGACGCTGTGGGAGCTTTTGGAGCGCTATCATGTTCCCACGTTTCTTTTTATCAACAAAATGGACCTTGCCGGAACGGACCGGGACGCGCTGCTGGCCCACCTAAAGGAAAAGCTGGACGGCGGGTGCGTGGATTTCGGAGATTCGGAAACGCTGGCGGAGGAGGCCGCTGTCTTAGATGAGGCAGTGCTGGAGCGTTATCTGGAAACCGGGGAGGTCTCCAACGCGGCACTGTCCGCGCTCATCGCGGAGCGGAAGCTGTTTCCCTGCTATTTCGGCTCCGCCCTCCGGGTAGAGGGCGTGGACGCCCTGCTCTCCGGCGTGGAGCGCTATGCCCCCCGGCCGGTGTACCCGGCGGACTTCGGCGCCAAGGTATTCAAAATCACCCGGGATTCACAGGGCGCACGGCTAACGCACCTGAAGCTCACCGGCGGCACACTGCGGGTCAAGGATGTTCTTACCGGCAGAGAGGGCGATACTCTCTGGCAGGAAAAGGCCGACCAGCTCCGGCTGTATTCCGGGGCCAAATTTCAGTCCTTGGATGAGGCAGAGGCCGGCGCCGTTGTGGCGGTAACGGGTCTGAGCCACACGTTTCCCGGTCAGGGCTTGGGAGCGGAACCGGACTGGGCCGGGGCCGTTTTGCAGCCGGTGCTGACCTACCGGGTGGAACTATCGGACGGCACGGACCCCCATACCGCCTTGCAAAAGCTGCAGCAGTTAGAGGAGGAGGACCCCCAGCTCCACCTTGTCTGGAGCGGCGGAGACATTCATATTCAGCTCATGGGTGAGGTTCAGATGGAAATTTTGCAACGGCTCATCCGGGAGCGGCTGGGGATGGAGGTCTCCTTCGGCGCGGGAACGGTCTGCTACCGGGAGACCATTGCAAACGCCGTGGAGGGCATCGGCCACTTTGAGCCGCTGCGGCACTACGCGGAGGTGCATCTGCTGCTGGAGCCGGGGGAACCGGGCAGCGGCGTCACCGTCGCCTCTGTCTGCCCCACGGACGAGCTGAATCTCAACTGGCAGCGATTGATTTTAACGCATCTGTTGGAAAAAGAGCATTGCGGCGTGCTCACCGGTGCGCCGGTCACGGATATCAAGCTCACGCTGCTCACTGGCCGCGCCCATGAAAAGCACACCGAGGGCGGCGATTTCCGGCAGGCCACCTACCGGGCGGTGCGTCAGGGGCTTATGCAGGCGGAGAACGTGCTGCTGGAGCCGTGGTACCGCTTCCGGCTGGAGCTTCCCGCCGAACAGGTGGGCCGCGCCATGACGGATTTGCAGCGGATGAACGGCGAGGTCGAGCTGCCGGAAACGATTGGGGAAGACGCCGTACTCACCGGCCGCGCACCGGTGGCGGGTCTGCGGGACTATGGCCGGGAGGTAGCGGTCTATACCCGGGGCCGGGGGCGGCTGTCCTGCACCCCGGCGGGGTACTTCCCCTGCGCCGAGGCGGACAGCGTCATCGCCGCCATAGGCTATGACCCGGAGCGGGACACGGAAAATCCCGCCGACTCCGTATTCTGCTCCCACGGCGCGGGCGTTATTGTCCCATGGTTCGAGGTCTGCGACCACGCACAGGTGGAAAGCGGCTGGCAGCCCAAGAGCGCGGCACCGGAGCCGGAGACTTCGGGGCCAAAGCAGCGGACCGTCAGCGCCTATGCGGGCACCATAGAACAGGACAGGGAATTGCAGGCCATTTTTGAGCGGACCTATGGTACGGTGAAGCGGCGGGAATTTATTCCGCCCAAGGCCCCCCGACGGCCCATAGCGGACACCTCAGAGGAAAAGCGGCGGGAGCTGAAGCGGGCCTTTTCCGGCGAGGAATATCTGCTGGTGGATGGCTACAACATCATTTTCGCGTGGGATGAGCTGAATAAAATCGCCGCTGAAAATCTGGACGCCGCCCGCAAGCAGCTCTGCGAGCTGCTGTGCAACTATCAGGGCTATCGAAAATGCCGGGTCATTCTGGTATTTGACGCCTACAAGGTCAAGGGCGGTCTCGGCAGTGTGGAAAAATACCACAACATCACCATCGTTTATACCCGCGAGGCCGAAACGGCGGACGCCTACATTGAGCGGGCTACCTACGAGATCGGGCGGCAGCACCGGGTCCGGGTGGCTACCTCCGATGGGCCGGAGCAGGTCATCATTCTGGGCCACGGTGCCCTGCGGCTGTCGGCCTCCGCCTTTCATGAGGAAATGGCCGAGGTGCAAAAACAGATCGGTGACGCGGTATTCCGCAACAATCAAAGCGAGGCGCGCACCGGCGCCCTCCGGGCCGCGCTGGAAAAGGCAAAGGAGGGGAAAAAGTGACTTTGTTCATTGCGGCGGCGATTTTTGCCGCCTGTGTAGGGCTGCGGCGGTATCTGGACCGCCCGGAGCGGACGGACCGGGAATTTGGAAACGGTCGAATCCGTCTGACCGCCCTCTGGAATGAGGGTGCCGCCTTTTCCCTGCCGCTGAAGCGCGGATGGGTGGTGCTTCTCTCCATCCTGATCTTGCCGTTTGTGTGGCTGTTCCGCCGCCGCAGCCCCCTTGGCGCGGGACTGGCGCTGGGCGGCGGGCTCAGCAATCTGTGGGAGCGTGTGCGCTATGGACGGGTCTACGATTATGTCCGTTTTCCCAAGCTCCCCAGGCTATGGCGCTATGTCTGGAATTTGGCGGACTTCGCCATTGTCCTCGGCGGCACGCTGCTGGCCCTGCTGGACCGAAAGAAATAATTTCCGCATAGAAAAACACCGTTCTGTCATATAAGGCAGAACGGTGTTTTTGGTCTCTCAGCGCTCCAGCAGTTTACGCAGGGACTCGAAGGCCTCTCCCAGCTCCTCCCGGGCCTTTGCGGTGGGGTTGCCGCGGAGGACACGCAGCGCAGCCTCGTACCGTCGAATAGAACGGGTGCGGACCTGTTCCTCCTTGCGATGAACAGCGGCGATGAGGTCCTCCAGCTCCTGCCGGTGCCGGGCCAGCGCCTCCTCATCGGGGTCAATACCGTCATCCAGCGCGGCGCGGGCCTTTTCCAAGGACTGCGCGATAGTAGAGAGAATATCCAGCTTGCCCTCCACCCGGCGGCGGAACGCGCTCTCCACGGCCTCCCGGCGGCGCTTGCGGCGGGCCTGCTTTGCGGCGCGGTGGGCCTCCAACTCATCGGAAAGATAGCTTTGCAGCAGGTATTTGTCCAAGGACGTCTTTTCCCGGAATGCCTTCAGCTCCTCTGCTGTGCGGGCCTGCGCGGCCTCGGCCTTTTCAGCCAGCCGCCGCAGCTCGGCGTTCTCCTCCGTGAGCTTTGTCAGCACCTCCCGCAGATCGATGGCCGCTCTGGTGGAGGTTACGGTATCGTATAGGAACGCAGCGGTGATGATACCCGCCAGCGGATTTACCAGCAGCGCCGGCAGCTTGTGGAGCAGCCGGTCAATAGGTGGGTGCACAAACCGCACCAGCAAAATAGAGAAGAAGCCCCACGCAATGGAGCTGGTCAGGCAGATGTAGCCGTGGAGATTAAAGGGCTGCTTCGTATAGTCCCAGTAGCGGACCTTAAAGAGCCGCTCCATTACGGCGCCCACCACGTATTCCAGCGCCGTGGCGGCCAGCAGGCCCAATATATACACCAGCCAGAGGTTATCCGCCACCGGCAGCGTTACAAACAGGATGATGATAGCGCCGGAGCCGTAAATGGGAAGCAGTGGGCCGTGGAGAAAGCCGCGGTTTACCCAATGGTGCTGCTTGGCGGAAACGTAGCAGGATTCCCACACCCAGCCGCAGAAGCAGTAAAAGAAAAACAGCAGAGCCCACTGGCCCGGAGAATAGACGTACAAGGGAATCATCCTTTCTTGTCACTTACTGGTAAGAATCTACCCGAAAATCGCCCCGGGCGGCGGCCTCCGCGCGGCGCTGCTTTTCCTCCGCCTGCGCGTCCAGCAGTCCGCCGATGATTTGATTGGAGACTAAAAAGCCCCGTGGCGTCAGGTGCCAGCGGCCTTTCTCCATAACGGCGTAGCCCGCTGCCGCGCACTTTTGCAGAAACGGCAGGAAGATCGGGTCGAACCGGCGGCGGAAGCGGTTCTCGTAGTCCTTGGGGTCCAGACCGTAGACCGTCCGCGCCCCCAGCATGAGCCATTCCACATCCCGGTCCCGGGGCGGGATGACGGTGTTTTCCGAAAAGCGGAACACGCCGCCGTGGGCGGCGGCGATATAGCTCTCTACATCCTTTTCGTAGGCGTACCGTACACCGCCGAAATCGCTGTGGGCGCCCGGGCCGAAGCCGGCATATTCCTGAAGCTGCCAGTATTTCAGATTATGCCGGGATTCAAAGCCCGGCTTTGCGAAATTGGAGATCTCATACTGGACGTAGCCGTACTGCTTCAAAAACTCCACCGTCTGAAGGTACATATCCGCCTGCTCCTCGTCTCCCGGGAGGCCGGCACTGTCCCGCACGGCATAGAGGGGCGTCCTCTCCTCCACCTTCAGCCCATAGCAGCTCAGGTGTTCCGGGGCCAGTGCCACGGCGGCGGCCAGATTTTCCATCCAGCGCTCCGCCGTCTGGTGGGGCAGGCCGTAAATAAGGTCGAGAGACACATTTTTGATTTTTGCCCTTCGGGCAGCCTCCACCGCCTGCTGTACCTGCTCCACGGTATGCACTCTGCCGATGGCGCGCAGCTCTTCATTGCAGGCGGACTGCATCCCAAGGGATATGCGGTTGAATCCGCAGCGCCGCAGGGCGCGCAGAGCCTTCCAGTCCCCGGCGGAGTCCGGGTTCGCCTCAAGGGTGATTTCCGCATCTCGGGAAATATGATAGCGCTTTTGCACCGTTTTCAAAATTTTGCACAGCCGCTTTTCCCCAAGATAGCTGGGTGTGCCGCCGCCAAAATAAATCGTATCGACCGTGTGGGAGGCCGCGTTGGGCGCCGCCTCTGTCAAATGGGCGCACAGCGCATCCGTATAGGCATCCATACGGTCCTCCGCATGGGGCAGGGAATAGAAATCACAGTAAATGCACTTCGCCTTGCAAAAGGGAATATGCAGATACAGGCCCAGCGGCAGAACGGTTTTCATGGCAACACCCTCCCATTTTGCATCGTAGTGGCATCAGTTTACCGCTTTTCCGGCAAAATTGCAAGAACCGCCGTATCATTTCCCTATTTGGCGCAAATACTGTGAAAAATGTGTGAGGTGAATGCGCTATGGACATGACGCCCCAGGAATATCAGAGCTATGTACAGCAGCGGATGAAAAAATCCCCGCTTTTGAAGGATGTATGTCTATCCTTTGTCATCGGCGGCGCTATCTGTGTGCTGGGGCAGGCCATTCAAAACGGCTGGGCCGCCGCGGGGCTTTCCAAAGAGGACGCCGGGACCGCCACCTCCTGTACGCTGGTGTTTCTCTCCGCCCTGCTGACAGGCTTGAATCTTTACAACAAGCTGGCCCGCTTCGGCGGTGCCGGAACGCTGGTGCCTATTACCGGCTTTGCCAACGCTGTGGTTTCCCCAGCCATCGACTTTAAAAGTGAGGGGTTTGTCACCGGCATGGCGGCCAAAATGTTCACCGTGGCCGGACCTGTCATCACGTTCGGCACACTGGCTTCGGTGATCTACGGTGTGATTTTAATGCTTTTTCAATAGAACACGGCGATTTTGCCGCCAAGGGCATAACTGCGGCGAAACCGTCATAGGGTCTCCCAAAAGGGGCATCGCCCCGCCGTTTGCGGCACAAGCGGCAGAAGGGAGCAGCTATGACGATTCATGTGGTACGAACCGGAGAGACCCTTGCCGCCATTGCGGAGCATTACGGTGTGGACCCCGCCCGGCTGGCGGCAGACAACACCGTTTCCGGCGGGCAGTTGGCAGTGGGGCAGACGCTGGTAGTCCGCTTTTCCCGGCAGGTCCATGCCGTTCGGGCAGGGGAGACCCTTTCCTCCATTGCCCGGGATTACGGCATTTCCATCCGGCAGCTCTGGCGGAACAACTGGCCGCTTGGCGGCAAAGAGACTGTTTGGCCGGGACAGGTCTTGGTCATCTCTTATTTTGAGGAAAAGCTGGGTCCCGCCGTTTTCAACGGCTACGCCTACCCTAATATTTCTCCAGCGCTGCTGGCGGAACAGCTCCCCTATCTGACCGACTTAGCTCCCTTTACCTATGGCATCACATCAGAGGGTGCCTTGCTTCCTCTATCGGATGAGGAGATGATTGCCGCCGCCCGTCTGCACGGCACAGCCCCGGTGCTGCACCTCTCTACCCTGACGGAAAACGGCCAATTCAGCACGGAACGGGCGGAAACGGTCTTAACCGATGGGGCCATGCAGGCAGCACTGCTGACCCAAATCGCGGATACGGTCCGCGTCAAAGGTTTTGCCGGGGTGGATGTGGACTTTGAGTATCTGCCCGGCTATCTCTCCGGGGCCTACGCCGCGTTTTTGGAGCGTCTGCGGCGCATTTTGCGGCCCATAGGCCGCTTTTTGTGGGTGGCGCTGGCCCCAAAAACCTCCGCCGACCAGCGGGGACTTCTCTATGAGGGCCATGACTATGCCGCCCTCGGCGCCGCCGTAGACGCCGCTTTGCTGATGACGTATGAATGGGGCTATACGGCGGGGCCGCCCATGGCGGTAGCGCCGCTGCCCAACGTCCGGGCCGTGCTGGACTATGCCGTGACGGAGCTCCCGGCGGAAAAGCTCCTGCTGGGCGTCCCAAACTACGGCTATGACTGGCCACTGCCCTTTGTGCAGGGGCAGACCCGGGCCAAATCCATTTCCAACCAGCAGGCCATCGATCTTGCCCTGCAATACCGCATTGCCATTCAATATGACCAAACGGCCCAGTCGCCCTATTTTCACTATACCGCCGAGGACGGTATCATCCACGAGGTCTGGTTTGAGGACGCCCGCAGCCTTTCCGCCAAGCTCCGCCTTATTGCCGAATACGGCTTTCTCGGCGGCGGAATCTGGAATCTCATGCGCCCGTTTTCTCAGATATGGCTGCTTGCCGACAGTCTGTACGACATCGTTTAGCATCGGTTTTCCATTCCGTATCGCATTGTCACCGCCCCGAAAGGCAGACCTTTCGGGGCATTTTTCTGTTTTCCCGCTCCATTTTGACAAAAGGAACATTTGTTGCCGCGCAAAATTTCGGTGCATTTTCCAAAAATAAATCAATCTATTGACATGATAGGTTTTCAGTGCTACCCTGTGCACAACGAAACGAACCGGGACACCGGGGACAGGAAGGAGACGCACCGACATGATCGCTATTCGCTTTGGTATGGAGATGTGCATGATGGACATGGGAATGATGACCATGCCCATGTCTTTGTGCGTTTCCGCGAATAAGCCTCCCAAAATGTAAGCAGCCAAGAAGCTGTTTCGGGGCGGAAAGCGGCAGCGCTTTCCGCCCCTTTTAGTTTGCCCGGAAAACGGAAAGAAGGATACGATGATCAAACTGGAGCATATCAGCAAGACCTTCGGCGGTCCCGACAGCGGCGTACACGCTGTCCGGGATGTGTCTCTTGAAATCGAAGATGGCGAGATTTTCGGCATTATCGGCTTCTCCGGTGCCGGAAAGTCTACGCTGGTCCGCTGCATCAATCTCTTGGAGCGGCCTACCAGCGGCACCGTCACTGTGGACGGTCAGGAATTGACAAGCCTTTCCGAGCGGGAGCTGCGGCAAGCCAGAAAGAAAATCAGCATGATCTTTCAGAGCTTCAACCTGCTGATGCAGAGAACGTGCCTCAAAAATGTGTGCTTTCCCATGGAGCTCTCCGGTGTGCCCCGAGCGCAGGCCGAGAAAAAGGCGCAGGAGCTGCTGGAGCTGGTAGGGCTGAAGGAAAAGGCCAATGCCTATCCCTCACAGCTCTCTGGCGGACAAAAGCAGCGGGTAGCCATCGCCCGTGCGCTGGCCACGGACCCAAAGGTTCTCCTGTGCGATGAGGCCACTTCCGCGCTGGACCCCACCACCACCAATTCCATCCTCTCTCTTTTGAAGGAGCTCAATCAAAAGCTGGGCGTCACGGTGGTCATCATCACCCACCAGATGAGTGTCATTGAGGAAATCTGCACTCGTGTTGCTATTTTGGATGGCGGCGCGGTGGCCGAGGAGGGCAGGGTGGAGGACATCTTCGCTCATCCCTCCACGGACGCGGCCCGGCGGCTGGTGTACCCCGGCGGCGTCAGCGTCAAGCAGTACCCCACCGGCACCCGGGCGGTCCGTGTTTCCTTCAACGGCGGCACAGTTTATGACCCCCTCATCGCCTCCCTTGCTATTGACTGCGGCGTGAAGGTCACGATTTTAGGTGCCGACACACGCACCATCGACGGAAAGGCCTTCGGAACCATGCTTCTGCTGCTGCCGGATGACCCCAACGAGGCCGCCAAGGCCCTGAGCTATATTCGTTCCCAACCAAACATCACCGCTGAGGAGGTGGAATACCATGCTTGATACCATTACCGTGTTCTGGGCTAAATACGGCAGCGATCTTTTGAAAGGCACATGGGATACGCTGGTCATGACCGGCATTTCCACCATCTTTGCGTATCTCATCGGCCTGCCGCTGGGCGTGATTCTCACCATCACCCAGCCCAACGGCATCCGGCCCAATCGGGCTGTCAACCAAATTCTCGGCTGGATCGTCAATGTGGGCCGCTCGCTTCCCTTTATCATTCTGATGGTGGCCATCATGCCCTTTACCAAGCTCATCGTCGGCACGAAGATCGGCGTGAAGGGCGCCATCGTTCCCCTGATTGTTTCTGCCGCTCCCTTTATCGCCCGCATGGTGGAAACCTCCTTGGCGGAGGTGGAATCCGGCGTGGTGGAGGCCGCGCAGTCCATGGGTGCCTCCACGTTCCAGATCATCTGGAAGGTCTATCTGCCGGAAGCCAAGCCCTCCCTTGTGCTGGGCGGTGCCATTTCCATTGTCACCATTCTGGCCTATACCGCCATGGCCGGCTCCGTGGGCGGCGGCGGACTGGGCGACATCGCCATCCGCTACGGCCATCAGCGGGGCATCACCTCCGTCATGTGGGTCACGGTGGTCATCCTTATCGTGCTGGTCCAAATCGTCCAATCCTTTTTCAGTTGGCTGACGAAAAAAATCGACAAGCGCCAGCGCACGGATCAAAGCGCCGATTTTACTCCGCTTCAGTTCCTCGCGCATTTTACCCACACAAAATAACCGCTTTTCAAAATTCGCTTTCATCGCCTGTCCCGTAGGATCGGACACCCCCTCCGTGCACAAGGGGCGTGTCCCGGCAAGCGTTTGAAAAATAAATGAAATCAAATATTATATTGGAGGAAAAGAACCATGAAAAACAAGATTTTTGCCACTCTGCTGGCCCTGTCCCTCGCCCTGTCCCTGACCGCCTGCGGCAGCAAGTCCAATGACGCCGCCAACAGCGACGCCCAGGCGGAGCAGCCCGCCGAAAATCAGGAGACCGTGACGCTGAACGTAGCCGCCTCTCCCACGCCCCACGCCGAAATTCTGAAAGAGTGCGTTCCCATTCTGGCAGAGCAGGGTATTGACCTGCAGGTCCATGAGTACAGCGACTATGTGATCCCCAACACCGCTGTGGAGGACGGTGAGGAGGATGCCAACTACTTCCAGCACATCCCCTATCTGGATGACTTCAACGCCCAGCGCGGCACCCATCTGGTGAGCGTCACCGGCGTTCACATTGAGCCCATGGGTATTTACGCCGGCAAGACCGCCACGCTGGACGAGCTGGCCGACGGTGCTTCCGTAGCCATCCCCAACGATGCCACCAACGAGGGCCGTGCCCTTCTGCTGCTGGAGGCACAGGGCCTTATCAAGCTGGCCGATGACTCCAACCTCTCCTCTACCCCCAAGGACATCACCGAGAACCCCAAGAACCTGACCTTCATTGAGGTGGAGGCCGCCAACCTGCCTACCACTCTCTCCGACGCCGACATTGCCGTTATCAACTCCAACTATGCGCTGGGGGCCGGTTTGAATCCTGTCACCGATGCGCTGGCTCTGGAGTCCTCTGACTCTCCCTATGTGAACGTGCTGGTCTGCAAGGAGGGCAACGAAAATAACGAGGCCATTCAGGCTCTGGCCGAGGCGCTGCATTCCGATACCATCAAGAATTTCATCGCCGAGAAGTTTGACGGCGCCGTGATCGCTGTTGACTGAGCATTTGGCAAATCATTTATCTGCGGCAGCCGATTGATTAAAAACAGGAGCGCTCCTACCAAAGTAGGAGCGCTCCTGTCTTATTTTGTGTTGTCTGCACCTTACTCGTCCAGCTTCAGCACAGCCAAAAACGCCTCTGTCGGCATCTGCACCGTTCCCAGTGCCCGCATCTTCTTTTTGCCTTTTGAAAACGCTCCGCGTTTCAAAAGCTGATTGAAATAGCGGCGCACAGCGCCGGCTCGCCGCTTTGCGGCTCGCAGGAAGGCAAAAAGAGATTATTCATCCAGCTTCAGCACAGCCAAAAACGCCTCTGTCGGCATCTGCACCGTTCCCAGTGCCCGCATCTTCTTTTTGCCTTCCTTCTGCTTTTCCAGCAGCTTCTTTTTGCGGGTAACGTCGCCGCCGTAGCACTTGGCAAGAACGTCCTTCCGCATGGCCTTCACAGTCTCCCGGGCGATGACCCGGCCGCCGATGGCGGCCTGAATGGGAATCTCAAAAAGCTGGCGGGGGATGTTCTCCTTCAGCTTTTCGCACAGCCGCCGGGCACGGGGGTATGCCTTATCCCGGTGGGCGATGAAGCTCAAAGCGTCCACCTGATCGCCGTTAAGCAGCAGGTCCACCTTCACAAGATCGCTGGGCCGATAGCCGGAGAGCTCATAGTCCAGAGAGGCATAGCCCTTGGTGTTGGCCTTCAAAGCATCAAAAAAGTCATAGATAATCTCATTTAAAGGCATCTGGTAATGCAGCTCTACCAGATGCGTGTCCAAATACTGCATATCCTTGAACTCACCCCGGCGGTCCTGACACATGGGCATGATATTGCCTACATACTCGTTAGGGGCGATGATGTTCACCTTAACATACGGCTCCTCCGCCCGCTCGATGACAGACGGGTCCGGGTAATTATGGGGATTATCCACCTTCACCAGATCGCCGTTGGTCTTATAGACATGATAGATAACAGAGGGGAGGGTTGTAACGAGGTCCAGATCAAACTCCCGCTCCAGGCGCTCCTGAATGACCTCCATGTGGAGCATTCCCAAAAAGCCGCAGCGGAAACCGAAGCCCAGCGCCGCGGAGGATTCCGGCTCGAAGCTCAGCGAAGCGTCATTTAATTGCAGCTTTTCCAGCGCGTCCCGGAGGTCGGGATACTTGGAACCGTCCTCCGTATAAATGCCGCAGTAGACCATGGACTGTACAGGACGGTAGCCCGGCAGCGGCTCCGCCGTGGAATCTGCCGCATCGGTAACGGTATCGCCCACCCGGGTATCGCTGACGGTCTTGATAGACGCTGTGAAGTAGCCCACCTCACCGGCGGACAACTCCTTGCACGGCTCCAGCCCCAGCGGCAGCAGATGTCCGCACTCCACAATCTGATACGTCGCCCCGGTGGCCATCATTTTGATGGTCTGGCCGGTACGAATCGTTCCCTCCATAATGCGGAAGTACACCACAACACCCCGGTAGCTGTCATACTGGCTGTCAAATACCAGCGCCTTCAGCGGCGCTGCCGGGTCGCCCGTGGGAGCGGGGATGTTCTTCACCACATCCTCCAGCACGGCCTCGATGTTGATTCCCAGCTTGGCGGAAATCTCCGGCGCGTCCATGGCGGGCAGGCCGATGATGTCCTCCACCTCCTGCTTGGCCTTGGCCGGGTCGGCGGCGGGCAGGTCGATTTTGTTGAACACCGGCACGATCTCCAAATCGTGCTCCATAGCAAGATAAGTGTTGGCCAAGGTCTGCGCCTCCACGCCCTGCGTGGCGTCCACCACCAGCACGGCGCCCTCACAGGCCGCCAGAGACCGGGAGACCTCATAGTTGAAGTCCACGTGTCCCGGCGTGTCGATGAGGTTCAGCTCATAGGTCTCACCATCCTGCGCCTTGTAATTCAGCTTAACGGCCCGGGCCTTGATGGTGATGCCCCGCTCCCGCTCCAGGTCCATATTGTCCAGCAGTTGATTTGCCATCTGCCGCTGGGATACCGCGCCGCAGGTCTCCAACAGCCGGTCCGCCAGCGTAGACTTGCCGTGGTCGATGTGAGCGATAATGGAAAAATTGCGAATGTTGCTTTGTTTGGTCATACAGGTAAACCTCCGCAGAGCTTCATGAATTGTTAGGCGTATGGAACTGATACCAGTAATGCTCGTCCCAGAATTTTTCGTAGTCATAGTTTACCACAAAATCCCGCCAGTTGGCGAGAGTTTTCCGGTAATTTTCCTCCGTCAGCCGGTCCGCGCCGGAGCTCAGCTTCGCCAGCACCAGCTCTCCCGCCTCGGCGGAGTGGTGCACATAGTCGCAGTAATAATCCAACTGCTCAATGATGTCCCGGTCAAACAGCAGTCCGTGGAGCGTTATGTTCTCATAGGGCAGCAGCGTTTTGCAGGCCAGCTCCAGCGCGGCGAATACCGCGTCCGTTTCCCCCATGCGGTCGATCTTATCCCAGTAGAGAATACTGTAGGGAGAGAAAAATAAATCAAATTCCACATCGGGGTACCGGGTCGCCCAGTTCGTCACCACCGCCAGATTTTCGGCGGTGTCCGCCAGCAGCGCACCCGCCGGCATGGAGACCGCCGCTACCTCCGGGCGTTCGTACTCGTCCAGCGCCTCCATGTGGTTCCACCAGACCGTGTCATCCCACATAAAGCCGGTATCCAGCGTTTCCCCCGCATTCCAGCGCTGGCTCATCAGCGCGTAGAGGCTATAGTACAGCGTGTCTTTATTCAGAAGATAGCGGGCGTCATTGAGAGAATCGTCATCGTAGAGATAGTCCGGCATGGCGCCGGTGACACCTGCCGGGGAGCGGGTGAGGATATTGGCGTCCATGGCAAAAAGCACCCGCTCCGGCGGGTGCGTCCGCATCAGCAGCGTCATCACCTCATCAAACTCGCTGTAGTAACCGTCCGGAATCGTCAGCCGCAGGCCCGTTCCGCCAAATACTGCTCCAACCTTGCTGCCCCGGTAGTTTGCGGTCATGGATGAGCCCAGCAGCACAACGTCCGCCGCATTGTTGCGGACGATGCCCGCCGTTTGGTACCGCTCGCTGAAAAACACCGGGGCGCGGTCCTTCGGCATTCGGTAATAGAAGCAGGGGTCCACCCAATATACCACGGCGGCACAGGCTCCCAGCACCAGCAGCAGCGTCAGCAGGAGGCCGCAGCTCCACCTTTTATATGCGCGGTCGCTCACAGAGGCTGCCTCCTTTCTCAGAAATTGGAATAGATAAACGTCACCACACCGGTAAAGGACAAAATCGACCATGCCGCCAGCAGCGCCGTGGTCAGGCAGCTTCTCACTGTCGGGCGGAACACCTCCATCTGCCGGACGGTGTTCCGGGGCCACAGGGCGGTCAGCAGTCCCGCGCCCAAGATCAGCGCCACCCGCAGATACGTCGTATAGGGCCGCACAGCCGGTGCCAGCAGCTCCAGTGCGCTGAATTCCCGCCGGAACAGGCCGTTCACAAGCCATGGACGAATCCCGCCAAAGCCCCCGGTTACAGCGGTTTTCAGCAGCGCTGCCGCCGCCGGCATATCCGGTGCCCGGAAAAACACCCACGCAAGGTTCAGGAAGAAAAACGTCATGACCCAGCGGAGCCATTTCGGCAGCGCGTCCCGCCTGCCGCCCCACAGGCGCTCTGTGACCTGCGCCGCGCCGTGGAGCAGTCCCCAGACGATAAATGTCCACCCGGCCCCATGCCAGATGCCGCTGATGAGATACACCACCAGAATGTTCAGATACGTCCGCCCTTGACCCCGGCGGCTGCCGCCCAGCGGGAAATAGACACATTCCCGCAAAAACGCGGTCAGCGTCATGTGCCAGCGCTTCCAGAACTCCGTGACCGAGAGGCTGCGGTAGGGCGAATCAAAGTTCACCGGCAGCCGCAGTCCCAGCAATCGGGCACACCCGGCGGCAATGTCACAGTAGCCGGAAAAATCAAAGTAGAGCTGAAGCGAATACCCCAGTATCACGAACCACGCTGTCATGGCGGTGAGGCCCGATAAATTCTCCCAGCCGTTGTTCACCAAAATCCCAAGATTATCCGCCAGCAGCACCTTTTTGGCAAGGCCACGGCTCACGGCGTACAGTCCCGCCGCCGTATCATGGCCGGTAGGGGAGATGGGCGCTTCGATTTGCGGAAAAAAGCTCTGGGGCTTTAAAATCGGCCCGGAGGAGACTGTTGGGAAAAACAGGCTGTAGGTCAGGTATTCCGCCGCCGGCGGTACTTCCGCAAACGCGCCGGTGTACACCTCATGGAGATACCAGAGCTGCTGAAACGTAAAAAAGCTGATGCCCATGGGCACAAACGGTACACGCACCGCGCCGCCGCTTAAAAAGCCGGTGTATTTGAAAAGCATCAGCACCACAAGGTGCCAACAGGCAGCCGCAGCCAATACGCTCCGGCTGCGTTTTTTCCGCAGAGCGTTCGCCGCCAGCAGCGTCACCATGGCGGAGCAGGCCAGCAGGCCGCAGCCCCACAGCGCGTCGGACGTACCGCTCCACAGGTAAAAAATCAGACTGGCCGCCAGCAGCAGCGTGATCTGCCATTGCCGCCCCCACCGGCCCGCCATGCGGCAAAGGCACACCGTCCCGGTGAGAAAAACCAGAAATGTCAGGGATTGTACGTTCATCGCTCTGTCTGGTTCAGATGGCTGAGCTGTCCGTCCGCCGTGCTGAGGACCTGAATAAAGCCCTGACTCCGGCCGGGATAGGCGGCGTTTACCGCCTCATGGGACAAGTCGGGGAACTCCGCCTTCTCTCTTGCCCGTTCCCGGATAGCCCGGGCATATTCCGCCTGCGCCAGCGAGGCGCCGGAGGCCGCGATTCCCGCTGCGCAGTCCTCCTCCGGCAGTGCAAAATAATCCGCGCTGCCCCCCGCCGCCCGATGGAGCTGGCGGTACAGAAGGTAGATCTGACAGCTCAGGCTGTCCGCTGCGGCGTTGATGGCAGCCTTGTCTCCCAGCTTTCCCAAAAGCCCGAACAGTACGCCCACAGCGCCGGTAAGGAGCTTGCTCCGCAGCGTAGCCAGCACACTGCCCTGCAGAATATTCCCCGGCTCCGCCATGTCCAGAACCTCCTCCGCTGTCAGCATACTGCCATCCCGGGCCAGCGTCCGGCCCAGCATATAGTCTGCGGAGACATGGTAGTAGTCGCACACCCGCACCACAAATGCCAGTCCCGGCTCCCGGATGCCGTTTTCATAGTGGCTCAAAAGCGCCTGCGACACCCCAAGGTCCCCGGCGGCGGTCCGCTGGGAGATGCCCCGTTCCTTTCGCAGCAGGGACAGCGTTCTGGAAAATTCTGTTGCCATGGATTCCCTCCGTGAAACAGCCGGGGCAATGCCCCGGCCGAATTAGTCAATACACAGTGTATAGTTTAGCAAACAGGATACAAAAAGTAAAGAATTTTTCCGCAAAATCCCCCATGTTTTCGCTCTCGCTGCTGACCAAAAAATTTTTAACAAGCCGAAGCGGCAGCGGTTGCCCGCTGCCGCTCTCATTATTCCGTCAAAACAGCTCCACCTGATTTGGCAGTTCGCCCTTGCCGATGCTGCAGAGCTGGTGGGTATTCGTCTCCAGCAGCCGGTCCGTAATGGCCATGCGCTGCAAAATATCCTGCACGGTGCGGTCCAGCTCCGTGCCCGCCCGGTAATCCGCCGGGAACATGAAATCCACCCGACCATCCGCCAGCAGCTTTTCCACTCCCTGCCGGTTGCCGGACTGATATACGGCGATGGCCTGTCCGCCATAAGCCCGCATCATTTTCATGCAAGGGACATCGGAAAGTCCGTCCCCAATGTAGATCATATTGGTAAACGGGACCCGCTTGGAATCGTCCGGCATGGAGTCATTGAGCTCCTTATCCCGGGAAACGTCCAGAATGCCCTTGTTGATGCGGTAAACGAACTGCGTTTTGTTGGTGAAGTTGACGTCCAGCTTCGGCCAGCAGGCATCACCGTTTCCGTTGTAGTAAAATTCACAGGCATAAATCTCTCGGAACTCATGGGCGATGCCGCTGCCCTCGATGATCTCCCGCAGGCCGGAGGAGATGACATAGTGCTCCACCTGCACGCCCAAACTCTTGGCAAAGGCGTTGATTCGCCCAAACCACTCCCGCACACCGGGGAACAGTTGAATCGACGCTCCGCAGCGGTTGAGGAAGGCCCGGTCCAGCTTGATGCTCTGGGCGGCACACTCTTGAATCATGGTGTACATATAGGCCAGCAGGCCATCCATGCGGTTGCTCCAGCCAAAGCTGTTGGCCTTGGCCCAAAACTCCGCTGGGGTGTAGCCCAGCGCCGGGATAAAGGCATAGTCCTCCATGTCCGTGGTGCACAGGGTCTTATCAAAATCGTAGAGAAAGGCGATAATGGGCGTCTGCTTGTCCATAAGCTCCTCCTTTATGACAAAAAACGGCTTTTCAAATTGAAAAGCCGCTTTTCTCAGTCATTGTTATTGTAATTACGGCCGAATTTCAGTTCGTCCAGATTGATCTGGCGGGTGGCGGACAGGTCCGCAAAGGGGTCTGCCGCTTCCGCAGGCGCCGCAGACTCCGCTTCCGGCTCTGCGGGTGCCTTCTCCTCCGCTTCTGCGGGCGCCGCCTCCGGGGCGACAGGGTCGCCGGCGTTGAACGCCGCCATCACATTGTCCTCGATCTCCTGCACAGAATCCGCGGCATCCGCCGCTTCCGGCTCCGTTTCCACCGGCAGTTGGGGAAGCTGCTCCAGGAGCTGAATCTCCTTATCGCACACAGCCCGGACCGCAGCGGAAAATTTTTCCAGTTCCTCCTTGCCCCGGCGCAGACGCTCCTCTGCGGCGATAGCCTCGTTTTTCAGGCAGTTGATCTTCAGCTTCGCGTCGATCTCCGCCTGTGTCATCATCTGATCCCGCTTCTGCTCGGCCTCCTTTACAATGGAGTCCGCCATCCGCTGCGCGGTGAGCAGGGTAGCCCGCATGGAATCCTCGGTGGCGCGGTATTCCTCCACCTTCTCCACCAGCACCTTCAGCTTGGCCTTCAGAGCCGCGTTCTCTTTATAAAGGGCGGTATAATCGTCCGTCAGCTCGTCTAAAAATTCGTCCACCATGGCCATATTGTAGCCGCCGAAGGACGCCTTGGAAAATGAATGGGTAGAAACCTCCTGAGGTGTCAGCATATCCGATGTCCTCCCCGCTTAAAAATACAAGCCGTTGCTTTCCAGCTCATCGATGAGATCACCCTCCAGCTCCACATGGTAAGGGGTGATGATATAGGTGTTGGCCGCCACCTTTTTGATCTTGCCCTCGCCGGCATAGGCCACACCGGAGAGGAAATCAATGAGCCGCCGGGCCACATCCTTGTTGGTGGACTCCAAATTCAGCACCACCGTCCGCTTGTCCTTAAGCTGGTCGGCGATCTCGGACGCATTTTCAAAGCGGTCCGGCTTCACCAGCACTACCTTCAGTTGTGTGGTAGCGTGGATATTCACAACCTTATTGCGGCGATCCTCCGCCTTGTTGCGGCGCTCGTCAAAGGAGCGCTCACGGGGCTCCTCCAACTCCTCATATTCCTCATCCTCATCGTCGTAAGGATGGGTCAGCTTCTTCAGCTCATCCAAAATGCCCATGACGGAACCTCCTGAAATCAAGTGGGATAATGCCGGGCGCCGAAAATAGCGGTACCCACGCGGACCATGGTAGCGCCGCTTCGGATGGCATCCTCAAAATCGCCGCTCATTCCCATGGAGAGACATTTTAATTTATTATGGAACATTTTTTCGTTGATGTCAACAAAAAGTGCCCGTACCTCCTGAAAATACCGCATATTTGTCTCCCGGTCGCTGTCTGCGGGCGGAATGGTCATCAGACCCCGGACCCGGATATGCGCCATCTGCAGCGCCGCCTCCGCCGCGCCGGTCAGCTCGGCGGGTGCAAAGCCGCTCTTGGCCTCCTCACCGCCGATGTTGACCTCCAGCAGAATATCCTGCACAATGCCCTGCTTTTCCGCCTCTTTTTCAACGGCCTCCAGCAGCGGCAGGGAACCGACGGACTGAATCAGCGCCGCCTTGCCGACCACCTGCTTGACCTTGTTGCGCTGAAGATGGCCGATGAAGTGGAGGGGGGCGCCCTCGTATGCGCCCTGCGCCAGCTTTTCCGTCATCTCCTGCACCCGGTTTTCACCCAGCACATCAATGCCTGCGGCAATAGCCTCCCGGCAGGCGGCAGCGTCATTCATTTTGCTGGCGCCCACCAGCGTGATCTCCTTTGGGTCCCGCCCGCACTCCGCACAGGCTACGGCAATCCGCCGGCGAATCTCCGCGATATTTTCCTGAATCGACATAAACGCTCCTTCTTTCTCTCTTTATGATGAAGTGATGACCTTTCCGTCATACAGGTCCCGGGCCGCCACAATGACCTCGTCCCCCGGACGGAGCCTCAGCTTCTCTGCCTCGGCGTCCGCCGTGGTTCGCACCACCGCGTAATCCTCGCCGGTATAGAGCACCTCCACCGGCTTGAATACGGCCTTGGCGCCGGAAACGCAGTATACGCCGGTGACGCTGACCTGCTTTGTAGTTTCCTCTTCTGTTTCAGGGTCCGTCTCCGTCACCTCGCGGACTGCGGACCGCAGCGCCGCACGGGGGACGCGGATACCGTCCGTGCTGTCCAGCACGATCTCCGCGCTCTGGCGGCGCAGCAGCGTCAACTCCTGCAGATATGTATTGCCGC
Organism: Neopoerus faecalis; assembly: GCF_029218125.1. Taxonomy (NCBI): domain Bacteria; kingdom Bacillati; phylum Bacillota; class Clostridia; order Eubacteriales; family Oscillospiraceae; genus Neopoerus; species Neopoerus faecalis. The sequence goes on from NZ_JARFXX010000001.1 coordinate 310,516, forward strand.
GGAACACCGCCACACAGCGTCCGTTTTCCTCCTGTCCGATGGATACCAGCTCTACCTCTAAATCACGGTCCACATTTTTCGTGAACCGGAGGTACAGCCGCTCGCTGCCCGTCATGTGGCTGCTGCGGTTCTTCAGCGTTTCCGCGTCCTTGGCGGACAGCGTCCCGGCATAGTACCAGCTATCACCCAAAATCAGTTTTCCGGTATTGGCGGGGATTTCCCCCGCTGTCAGAGTGTCCAGTCCGGAGGGCGTCAGCGTGTCAAGACTCTCCGGCATCAGAACGCTCTCATACCCATCCACCACGGCGGAAAACAGCCCGGAGCGCGGTGACTTAATGGTTTTTACGGAGCTTGCCGCCTGCTTTCGAAGAGTCTGTAACTGCGTCTTCAGCTCGCTGATCTGTCCGCTGAGGTCCTCGGTGCCGGAATAGGTGTAATCCCGCTTCAAAACAAGGGAGCGAAGCTCCTGCCCCCGACCCTCCGCCGCATCCAGCCGCCCTGCCGCCAGCGCGGCGCGGTAATCCAGCAGCGTCCGGGAGATCTGGTTGTCCAGCTTCAGCGTGACCTCCGCGCCCAGCATGGTCTCCTGTGCGTATTCCAACTGGGCAATTCGGTCATTCAGCGTTTCCATCTCGTTCTGCCGGTCCAGCGACGCTTGATCGGCATAGACCGAGGCAATGACGCCGCCGGTGCTGACCCGCTCCCCCTCGTTTTTCTGCAGGCGCATCAGTCCCCCGGATTCCCCGGTGAGCACCTGCTCCTGCCGGACCATATAGCCGCTGATGTCCAGCGTATCCTCCACCCGGTAGCTGTAGACCAGCGTGGTGGAGAAGGGATCGTCCACATAGCGGTAGATCTGCACGCCGAAATAGGCCAGGACCCCCAGCGTCAACGCCGCTGCCAGCAATTTACTTGTAAGCGAGCTGTTTTTCATGTGACCTCTTATGTATTACGGTACAGGCTCCTCCGCCTCCCGCAGCTCCACCGGCCTGATGGGCACAATGGTGGAGATGGCGTGCTTATAAATGACCTGCTGTTTACCGTCCGTGTCCAGCACCACCACAAAGGGGTCATACCCCGTGATAATGCCGCGCATCTGAAAACCGTTCATCAAAAACACGGTGACGTTCAGCCGGTCCTCTCTTGCCCGCAGGAGGAATAGGTCCTGTAAATTTACTTTCTTTTGCATCTTGATCCGCTCCTTCTTTATATTTGGGAGCGGCAGTCCGCCCCCGGTTTTATCCTAAACCAGAGGCAGCCAAAATTTCTGTTGAAATCTGTAGTGCACGGGCAAAATCCCGCTGCTTTCCCCATTCGATCCAATGAATGTCTTGATCGCGGCGCAGCCAGGTAAGCTGCCGCTTTGCATATTGCCGGGAGCGGAGCTTTACCAGCTCCAGCGCCTCCGGCTCTGTCAGCGTACCGTCCAGCACGCCCAAAAACTCCTTGTAGCCGATAGCCTGCATGGCGGTGGCGTTTTTTGGCAGGCCCCGGTCCAGCAGGGCGCGGACCTCCGTCAGCAGCCCTTCCGCCGCCATTTTATCCACCCGGCGGTCAATGAGCGCCTTCATATCCTCCCGGTCCGCGAACCGCAGCCCTATTTTTACGGCGCTGTAGCGGTCAGGCATCGCCTGTGTCGCCGCATTGTGGGCCGTGATGGTCTGTCCGGTCTCCCGGTAGACCTCCAGCGCCCGCAAAATCCGCTTCGTGTCGGCAGGGTGGAGGCGCACTGCGCTGTCCGGGTCCACCTGCCGCAGCTCTGCGAGCAGCGGCTCGATACCCTCCTGTTCGAAACGGGTCTCCAGCTCCCGGCGGACTGCGCCGCCGGCACTGCCCTTGGCAAAGCCGTGTCCACGAAGCAGAGCGTCCATCCACAGCCCCGTGCCGCCTACGATCACCGGCAGCCTGCCCCGGGCCAGAATATCGTCCACCACCGGCGTAGCCCGCTGCACATATTCCGCGGCGCTCCATTGCTCCGCCGGGTCCGCCACGGCGATCATGTGGTGCGGTACACCCTGCATCTCCGCCTCCGTGGGGGCGGCGGTGCCGATAGTCATGCCCCGGTAAATCTGCATGGAGTCGGCGGAGACCACCTCGCCGCCGTATTTTTTAGCCAGCAGAACGCCCAGCGTGGTTTTTCCGCAGGCCGTTGGGCCGACAACGCAAATCACCTTCCGTCGCTCCACAGGTGTTCTCCTCTCCGTGCTCAAAGTGTCCGTGCCAGCGTCTCCGCAAGGCTCCGGGCGGCGGTCAGCGTCTCTCCGGCGGTCTCCGGGTGCGCGTCCAGCCCGCCGGCAAACACATAGTCAAATTTCGGAATACCGAACATGGCGGCTAACTGCCGCCAGTGGAGCACACCGATGCTGTCCTCCCGCTCCACATCGCCGCCGCTGGTGAGATACACCAGCCATTGCGCGGCGCAGTCGCCGCAGCAGCCCGCCTCGGTATAGTGATAGGTCAACCCAACGGCGGAAATATACTCGATATACGTCCGCAGGGCCGCCGGATAGCTGAGGTCCCAGAACGGCGCCGCCACCACAACGGCGTCCGCCTCCCGGAACTGCCGGGCCAGCGCATACACCGGGGCGTCAAAATTCCCGGCCTCCGCCAGCGCGTCCCGCTTTTGCAGCAGCGCCGCGTCAAATGGCTTCAGGGCCAACAGCGTTTCCGGCGTTATCTCCTCCGCCGCCGCGTCGGGATGCGCCGCCCGGAAGGCGGTCAAAAACGCCTCCGCCAGCGCATGGGTACGGGAGCCTGCGCCACGGCGGCTGATACAGCAATTTACAAACAGCAGCTTCATTTTTGTTTTCCTTTCAGCCATTATGCGCGCTTGAACAGCTTCTCCAACTCGTATTTGGAAACCTTGACCACCACCGGTCGGCCGTGGGGACAGTAGCGAACCTCGCCGCTCTGCACCTTCTCCACCAGCACCCGCAGCTCAGCAGGGTCGCTGGTCCAGCCGCCCTTGATGGCGGCCTTGCAGGCCATGGTGTGCAGCAGCGCCTCCCGCTTTTCGTCCGGGCTCTGGCCGGAGCGCAGCTTTTGGGCCAGCTCCTCCAGCGTGGCGGCGGTGTCCGCCGCGTCCATATCCGCCGGGATCTCCCGCACGAGAATCGCGCCATCGCCAAAATCCTCGCACCCAAAGCCGAGCTGCTCCAGCAGCTCCAAATTTTCCAGCAGCAGAGCGGCATCCTCCCGTCCCGGCTCTACAGCGATGGGCTGCAAAAGCGTCTGCCGCATGGGCGGCTCCTTGGCCGCCATCAGCCGGTCAAAGTTCACCCGCTCATGGGCGGCATGCTTATCAATGAGCCAGACATTGCCGCTCTCATCCTCGCAGACGATGTAGGTGTGCAGCACCTCGCCCACAATGCGCCACGGTGCCTCGTGGGGCAGCACCGTTTCCTGACCCGGCAGCTCCATGGACGCCTGCGGTGCGGGCGCGGCGGGAATTGCCGGTACAAAGGGCCGCGGCGCAGGCAGCTGTTCCCGCTCTGCCGCCGCTGCCGGGGCGGTCACGGAGGCCGGCGCCTTCCCCAAGGCGGAGCTGGGGGCCTTTGCCATTCCTCTGGGCGGCCAGACCGGCTGCACGCTGTCCGACACCTTGGCGGCGGAGCGCCATTCCGTGTTCCATGTTGGCCTTACCGGCTCCGGCGCGGAGATCGGTTGCACGCCGAAGGCGGCCCGGCTCTCCGGTTTGGGTGGCTGAGGCGTGGGGGCGGGCTTTCCGCCCTGCTCCCGGTACGTCTTGACGTCCATGGACTGAAAGAAGTCCTGCCGGGGATTTTGCACCTGCTGCGGCGGATTTGCCGGCCGCGTCACTGCGCCGCCCCGGGCCTCCAGCGCGTCCATGACCGTGTGGTACACCGCCTCGAACACCTCGTGCTCCCGGGCGAATTTCACCTGCGTTTTCGCGGGGTGGACGTTGACATCCACCGCCGTGACCGGCAGCGTCACCTCCAGCACACAGCCGGGGAAGCGGCCCTTGAGAAGCTGGTTGCGGTAGCCCTCCTCCAGCGCCGCCGTTAAAAGCTGGGACTTGATGAACCGGCCATTGACAAAAAACACCTGCATGGAGCGGGAACCCCGGCCGTTTACCGGCGCGGTGACAAAACCCTGCACCGTAATGTCGCCGCCCCGGCCCTCCACCGGCACCAGCGTTTTGGCAAACTCCCGGCCCAGCGCCGCGTAAACGGCGGACTCCAGCTTCCCGTCGCCGGGCGTATGCAGCGTTTCCTGTCCGTCCTTGATGAATTTGAAGGAAATATCCGGGTGGCTCAGCGCTAAATGCTGCATGAGCCCCGCCACGGCGGCAGTCTCCGCGCTGTCCTTTTTCATGAATTTCAGCCGGGCCGGCGTGTTGTAAAAGAGGTCTGCCACGCGAATCGTGGTGCCTGCGGGAGCGCCCTCCTCCCGGACGGGGCCCATCGCGCCGCCCTCACCGTGGATGGCCGCGCCGATGGCGTCCTCACTCTGCCGGGTCAGTACGTCCACCCGGCTGACAGCGGAAATGGCCGCCAGAGCCTCGCCCCGGAAGCCCAGCGTTCCGATTTTCCCCAAGTCCTCCTCCGTGCGGAGCTTGCTGGTGGCATGGCGCAGAAACGCGGTGGGCAGCTCGTCCGGGGCGATGCCGCAGCCGTTGTCCGTAACCCGAATGAGGCCCATGCCGCCCCGCTGTATCTCCACCACGATGGCGGAGGCCCCGGCGTCAATGGCGTTTTCCACCAGCTCCTTGACAACGGAGGCAGGCCGTTCCACCACCTCGCCGGCGGCGATGAGGTCAGCGACATGGGATGATAATTGTTGAATATGCGGCATAGTGTTCTCCTTACATGGACGCCCAGACACTCAGGGCGTTGGCTGCTGCGTGGAGCAAAACGGAGCTCCACAGCGTTCCGGTATGGTCATAGGCCCACGCCAGCACCAGTCCCGGAACCAGATATTGTACCATCAGCAGAAAATACGTAATGTCCTGCCGCTTCACGGCAAACTGCCAGACATGGAGCAGGGCGAACAGCAGACAGCTTACGGCATAGGCGACAGCGCGGCTCTTGTGCTTCAGATTTCCGAATACCAGCCCCCGGAACAGCACCTCCTCCACAAAGGGCGCCAGAAAAATCACGATCAGCAGCGTGACCCGGGGCGCATCGTGAATCTGCGCGGAAATGGTGGAGTCATTGAGATTGGTATGGTTGTTCACCAGCAGCCGCGTCAGGCGGTACATCAGCTCATTGAGGCCGTACAGGGCGATCAGACCCACCACAACGGCCTTGCAGGCGTTTCCCAGATTATCGGCAAAATTCCGGGTGGTGCGACCGATAAAGCCGTGGAAGATCAAAATCGTCACGGCGAAAAGCGTATAGTAATAAATGGCGTTTTGCAGGGAAGGGGAGATGCTCACCGCCAGCAGCCGCTCCGCCAAGCGGAACAGCGATGCCGTGGCAAAGGGGAGCACCACCAGATAGATCACAAAAAACACCGTACCGGCGATCTGCTCGCCGGGGGACATATAGGGAGAGGATTTTCGCTTTGCCATTGCAGGGCTCCTTTTTTGATTTTCCCTTTCAAGGGGGCGGGACGATATCCCGCCATACGGCGTGAAAGCGGCTGTTACTTGCTTAGCTTTTGCTTCAGCTCATACAAAAGCCCCATGGCCTCGATGGGCGTCAGCGTGTCCGGCTGACAGCGGCGGATGGCATCCAGCACCTCACCCTCGCCGATGGCATCCAGCGAGACCTGATCGGTTTCCTTTCGAGCCGCCACATACTGTACGCCGTTTTCCTCCTCCAGCTCCTTGAGAATGACCTTGGCCCGCTGGACCACCTTATCCGGCAGTCCCGCCAGCTTGGCCACCTCGATGCCGTAGCTGCGGTCGGCGCCGCCGGGGACGATCTTCCGCAGGAAAATAATGTCCTCGCCCCGGCGCTTCACCGCGATGTTGTAGTTCACCGTACCGGGGAGGGTATTTTCCATTTCCGTCAGCTCATGATAATGGGTGGCAAACAGTGTCTTTGCTCCCAGCGTCTTTTTGTCGGCGCAGTATTCCAATACCGCCCGGGCAATGGCCATACCGTCAAACGTAGAGGTGCCCCGGCCGATCTCGTCCAGAATCAACAGGGAATTTTTCGTGGCCTGATGGAGAATATCGGAAACCTCCGTCATCTCCACCATGAAGGTAGACTGTCCCGCGGACAGATCATCGCTGGCGCCGATACGGGTGAAAATACGGTCCACCACGCCGATGTGGGCGTACTTGGCGGGAACAAAGCTCCCCATCTGCGCCATGAGCACAATGAGGGCCACCTGCCTCATATACGTGGATTTACCGGCCATGTTGGGACCGGTGATGATAGCCACCCGCTCCTCCTTTTCGCCCATAAACGTATCGTTGGGAACAAACAGGCTGTCCTTTAAAACCTTTTCCACCACCGGATGGCGGCCCTCGCGAATCTCAATGACCCCGGACTCGTCCACCTCCGGGCGGCAGAAATTGTTGTGGACTGCCACGGCGGCAAAGGAGCACAGAGCGTCGCACTCCGCCACTGCCGCCGCCGTTTTCTGGATACGGGCGGCGCTGTCGGCAATGCGCTGGCGCAGGGCGGAGAACAGCTCGTATTCCAGCGCCACCACCCGCTCGGAGGCCGTCAGGATCTCGTGTTCCAGATCCTTTAGCTCCTGGGTGATGAACCGCTCGCCGTTCACCAGGGTCTGCTTGCGGATATAGGTCTCCGGCACCAGCTCCTTAAAAGCGTTGGAGACCTCGATATAATAGCCGAACACCTTGTTGTAGCCGATCTTCAGCGTGCGGATGCCGGTTTTCTCCTTTTCCTTGGCCTCCATCTCAGCGATGACACCCTTGCCGCTTTTCAGGATATGCCGCAGGCGGTCTACCTCCTCATTGCAGCCGTCCCGGATAATGCCGCCCTCCCGGACGGAAAACGGCGGCTCGTCGCAGACCGTGGCGGCGATGTCGCCGCCGATGTCATCCAGCGTGTCCATGGCCTCCGTCAGCTCGGTCAGGCGGCGGTCGGAAAAGGCAGAAAGCTGCTCCTTCAAATTCGGCAGCTTTTCAATAGCAGCCCGGAGGGATACCATGTCCCGCCCGCCGGCGGTGCCGTAGACGATGCGGCCGATAAGCCGCTCCATGTCTCCAAGGCCGGTCATTCCGGCGATGAGCTCCTCCCGGCGGATGGTATCGTTTACCAGCGCCGCCACGGCGCCGCTGCGGCGGTCAATATCCGTCACGGACAGGAGGGGGCGTTCTAACCAGCTTCGCAGCATCCGCCCGCCCATGGGCGTTTTCGTCTTGTCCAGCACCCAGAGGAGGCTGCCCTTTTTCTCCTTGCTTCGAAGGGTCTCCGTCAGCTCCAGATTCCGGCGGGCGGCCAGATCCAGCTCCATAAACCGGCCCTGACGGTAGTAATCCAGCTCCCGGATGTGGGAGAGGTCGGTTTTCTGGGTCTCGTAGAGGTAGTTCAGCAAACCGCCCAGAGCCATGGCGGCGGCAGGTTCCCCGGCGGGCAGCCTGGAAAAGGCTTCCTCACCAAATTGGGCGCGGATATTTTTCTCCGCCTCCGCCAGCCGGAACCGGCGCTCACCACCGTTTTCATAGCGGCAGTGGAATTTGTCGGTAAGGACGTCTGTCAGCGCCTTCTCGCTGAATGCCCCGTCGCTGAGAATGGCTTCGGCGGGGCTGAACCGGCCCAGCTCATTGATGATGTGGGTCAGGGTATCTTTACCTGAGAAGGCGGTGAGGTGAGTCTCACCGGTGGACAGGTCGCAGAATGCTATGCCGCCCCCCTGACTGTCCAGATAAATACCGCAGAGGTAGTTTCCGGACTTATCATCCAGACATGCGGCATCGATGACGGTGCCGGGGGTCACCACCCGGATAATATTCCGCTTCACCAGCCCCTTGGCGGTGGCGGGGTCCTCCATCTGTTCGCAGATGGCCACCTTGTAGCCCTTGGCGATGAGCCGGGCAATGTAGGACTCGCTGGCGTGATAGGGGATGCCGCACATGGGAACCCGCTCCTCGGCAGGCTTGGCATTTTTGCCGTGGTCTCGGGAGGTCAGGGTCAGGTCCAGTTCCTTAGAGGCCAGCTTGGCATCATCGGCGAACATTTCATAAAAGTCCCCCAGACGGAAAAACAAAATGGAATCCGGGTTTTCCTTTTTAATTTCCAGATATTGCTTCATCATGGGGGTAAGCTCCGCCATAAAAATACCTCTTTCTATCTCGTTGGCTTAAACTTCTGATTTATTTTGCCGCACCGCGGCGGCAGGGAAATACGGCTTTCAGCCGCAGGGCGGGGGCGTTATGCGGTGCGTCCGGCAGGCAAAGTCCGCTTTATACCGCCTCTCCGTAGAGCGCCCACGTATTGCTGTCGGTGATTTTTACATTTATGAACTGCCCGATGAGGTCCTTGTCGCCCTTCAGGCGCACCAGCCGGTTGCCCTCGGTGCGGGCCGTGAGAGGGAAGCGCTCGTCATCGCTCTCACCGTCCACCAGCACCCGCAGCGTTTTGCCGACATAGCTGGCATGGACCTTTGCGGAATGAGCGTTCTGCACCTCCAGCAGCTTATCGAACCACTTCTGTTTTTCGGCCCGGGTGGCGGGGTCGGGCATTTCCGCCGCCCTTGTGCCGGGACGGGGGGAGTAGATAAACGTAAACAGCGCATCGTAGCCCACCTCTTCCACAAGGGAAACGGTGTCCATGGCCTCCGCCTCCGTTTCGCCGGGGAAACCGATGATGATGTCGCTGGTAATTACCAGTCCCGGCATCACGCTTCTGGCGTAGCGGACCTCCTCCAGATACTTTTCCCGGGTATAGCGGCGGTTCATTTCCTTGAGCACCCGGTCATTGCCGGACTGCACCGGCAGATGGAGCTGCTTTGCGACATGGCTGCATTTCGCCATGACGTCGAACAGGCGGTTCGTAGCGTCCTTGGGATGGCTGGACATGAAGCGGATGAGATACTCGCCGGGAATTTTATCAATGTCCTCCAGCAGATCCGGGAAGCGATAGTCCCCCTCCAGATCGTTGCCGTAGGAGTTGACGTTCTGGCCCAACAGGGTGATGTCCTTATACCCGGCCTCTACCAGCTCCCGCACCTCCCGCAGCACATACTGTGGGTCCCGGCTGCGTTCCCGGCCCCGGACGTAGGGCACGATGCAGTAGGAGCAGAAGTTGTTGCAGCCATACATGATGCTGACCCATGCCTTTACGCCCTTTTCCCGCACCACGGGAATGCCCTCGGCAATGGTACCATCCTCATCGTCCGTGGCAAAGACCCGCTTCCGGGTCTCATACACCTGCCACAAAAGCTCCGGGAATTTCCACAGGGCGTGTGGGCCGAACACAAGGTCCACATGGCGGTAGGATGCCTTCACCCGATTTGCCACCCGCTCCTCCTGCGCCATGCAGCCGCACAGGCAGATGACCTGCTCCGGGTTCTCCTTTTTTGTATGGGTCAGAATGCCCAAATTGCCGAACACCCGCTGCTCCGCGTGCTCCCGGACAGCGCAGGTATTCAAAATCACAAGGTCTGCTTCCTTGGCGTCCTCCGTGAACGTAAAGCCGCAGTCCGCCAGCATTCCCATAAGCATCTGACCGTCCGCCACATTCTGCTGACAGCCGAAGGTGTCCACACAGGCAACGGGATGGGCCTCCCGCGCCGCGAACATCGCCTTGATTTTTGCCTCAAAGTCCCTCTGACGCGCCAGTGCGTCCTCGGATACCAGTACATTTTCCCGCTTCAAGTGGTTCTTCCTCCAATTATCTGATAAAATGCGTGGCGATTCTCGCCTCCTGCTCCGGCAGGCCAAAGCGCTCCTTCCCCAAGGCGATGCTCCGCATCAGGAACGTCATGTTCCTTGCCAGCGTCCGCATGGTCTGGCGGCCCTCCCCGTCGGCCTCCGCCTCACCGGGGGTACGGCCGTGGATACTGTTCCAATACTGACTGGAGGCCACCGGCATCCCGGAAATGGTGAAGTATTTGTTCAGCTCATCAAAGGTGGCAGAGCAGCCGCCCCGGCGGGCGCACACCACACTGGCCCCCACTTTCATGGTCTTATCAAAGGGCGTGCTGTAAAACAGCCGGTCAAGGCACGCGACAAGCGTCGCGTTGGCCGAGGCGTAATATACCGGACTCGCGACCACCAGACCGTCCGCCGCCTCAAATTTCGGGGCCAGCTCATTGACAGCATCGTCAAATACGCACTTTCCGATCTTGGCGCAGCCGCCGCAGGCCACACAGCCCCGAATCGCCCGGTTTCCGATAATGACCGTTTCTACTTCCACGCCGTTTTCCCGGAAAACTGTTTCTATTTCCCGCAGCGCCACGGCAGTATTGCCGTTGGGGCGGGGACTGCCGTTGAACATCAGTACCTTCAAAGTCTCCATTTCGCGTTTCTATTTCCTTTCAACTCTCCGCGCGTTGGGGGACACGCGGAGAAATTCCGATATTCTCACAAAATAATTATAGCACAAAGCCCCGGCGGATACAAGAAAAAGGAGGACAGACGTCCTCCTTTTTCCGAATATTACGAAAGGTAGTTCAGCGGGTTTTTCGCCACGCCGTTATAGCGTACCTCAAAATGGCAGTGGTTGCCGGTAGAGTTGCCGGTGGAGCCGGCCCGGGCTACCTGCTGGCCCTTATAAACGTGCTGTCCCACGCTGACGGTCAGGCTGGAATTGTGGCCGTACCGGGTGACGTAGCCGTTGCCGTGGTTGATCTCCACAAGATACCCGTAGCCGCTCATCCAGCCGGCGTAGGTCACGGTGCCGCCATCTGCGGCATAGATGGGCGTCCCTCTGGGGACAGCGATGTCAATGCCCTTATGGTTGGTGGAGCCGATACCGCCGGGGGATTTTCGCCCGCCGAAATACGAGGTGATGCGGCCGCTGGTGGGCCAGCGGAAGCTGCCGGTGGGGAGCCATGTGGGCCGGGCCTTCGTGCCCCGGAGGCGATACTCCGTCACCGGCTCCTTCAGCGTTACAGAGGAAAGGATGGTGCGCTCCGTCTCCTCGCCGTTGACATACGTGGCCTTGGCCATCACGTCCGCCTTGCCGTATTCGCCCTTGGAGGTGACCTTATAATCGCCCTGATAGAGATTGGCGCTGTCAGTATACTCAATATCGTAGGAGACATCCTCCAGATACCGCTCCTGCTTTTCCACTGTCATCGTCAGGTAGGGGACAGAGGCGGACAGCGTCAGCACCTCGCCGATCTGCAGCTTGTTGATGTTGTAGCCGGGGTTCAGCGCCAGCAACTCGCCGGAGGTCATATCGTTCCGGGCGGCAATCTGAGACCACGTATCGCCCTTTTTCACCTCATAAGTGACCTCGGCGGTCTTGGTGCTGTACAGCAGCTCCGCGATGTAGCCCAGATTCATGATCTCGCTGGTAGGCACATACTCCTGCCGAATCTCCACATCCTCTTTAAATTTGCAGGAAATGGTGTCCTCATCCGAGGCCGCCTTCTGAAGCTGCACCAGCAGCTCGTCCAGCGCGCCCTCATAGGGCGTGGTGCCGATGCGGTCCCCGTTGACATAGAGGCAGTACGCCTTTGTCACAAGGCCGATGCAATCGGACAGCTCCGTTTCGTAGGTCTCCTTATCCTCCAGGTCCTGCCGGAGCATCCAGCCGGAATCGTATTGCAGCAGAGAAGCATCAATGGCATAGGTCTTGCCCAGCGTCTGCGCGGTGATGGCCTCCAGATCCTTCCGGGCGCTCTCCGCCTCCTTTTTGGACGCCACCGCCCCCAGTACTGTTCCATCATAGGTCACTGTTGTGCCAATGGTGAAAAACGAGAAAAACAGAATGATGCCCGCCAATACGCAGCTTCCGCCCAGAAAAATCAGAGAGTGCTGCCGCTTCTTCTTATCGTCAAAGCGGGACTCGATCCAAGCTGCCAGCCGGCCGGAACGGCGAATCTTTTCCTTGCGGCGGCCCCGAATCTTTTCCGCAAGGCCGCTGGCTGCGGAGGGCAGCAGGCCCCACAGCATCAGCAGAAATTGCAGCGGCAGACGGTTGGATTCCGGAAAGCGCTGCGCCTTGGCCTCCCGGATGACGCGGCGGCTGCGGCGGCCGAACCAGCGGAGCTTTTTCCCGGTGCGGAAGCGGAGCTTGCCCCAGAAGTCCGAAGGCTCCTCCGGCACATGGCGCTTGCGGCGGCGGGGCCGGGGCGTCTCCGCCGGCTTTTCCGTTTCCTCGGGCCAGTCCGGCAGCTTGTAGGTTTTATCGCTATCGTGATTCATAGTTCTCCTATATAAAAAACCGAAAAGGTCAAAATGGTTACAATTTGTTACCGAATTATTTTACAGCCTTTCGCCCTATCCGTCAAGGCACATCTGCCATTTTGCAGGTTTTTTATTGATTCTGACGGTGGTTTTGTGTCGATTTTTAACAGGAAAGCCCCAAAACTCCGCAAAAATTACCCCGGAATTTGGCACATTTTTTATTGACCAAACACAAGGACCGTGTATAATAAGGAGTGGAATTGTAAAATTCATTCCCTGAATTAAAAATTGGAGGAATCATCATGTTTGAGTTTCTGATCAACAAGCTGAAGGCGCATCCCCGCAAGATCGTCTTCACCGAGGGCTCCGATCCCCGCATTCTGGAGGCTTCCGCCCGTCTGCTGTCCGGTACGTTCCTGACCCCCGTTCTGGTGGGCAATGAGGCCGAGATTCAGGCGGCCGCCGAGAAGGCCGGCTTCAACATTCGCGGCGCCATCATCATCGACCCCGCCACCTTTGCCGACATGGACAAGATGGTGGCCCTGATGGTAGAGCTCCGCAAGGGCAAGATGACCGAGGAGGACTGCCGCAAGGCGCTCTCTCAGGCCAACTACTTCGGCACCATGCTGGTGAAGATGGGCTATGCCGACGCTCTGCTGGGCGGCGCTACCTATTCCACCGCCGATACGGTCCGTCCCGCTCTGCAGATCATCAAGACCAAGCCGGGCAACAAGATCGTATCCTCCTGCTTCATTATGGTCCGTCCCTCTGCTACCGGCGAGAACGAGGTGCTGGCTATGGCCGACTGCGCCATCAACATCAAGCCCAACGAGGATGAGCTGGTGGAGATCGCCGTTGAGACCGCCAAGACCGCCAAGGTCTTCGGCATTGACCCCAAGGTTGCCTTCCTGAGCTACTCCACCCACGGCTCCGGCAAGGGCGAGGACGTGGACAAGATGCGCAACGCCTGCGAAAAGGCCAAGGCCGCTATGCCCGACGTCCCCGTGGACGGTGAGTTCCAGTTCGACGCCGCCGTGTCTCCCGTTGTGGCCAAGACCAAGCACATCGACGGCCCTGTGGGCGGCCACGCCAACACCTTCATCTTCCCCGACATCAATGCCGGCAACATCGGCTACAAGATCTGCCAGCGCATGGGCAGCTTCGACGCCTACGGCCCCATTCTGCAGGGCCTGAACGCTCCCATCAATGACCTGTCCCGCGGCTGCAACGCCCAGGAGGTCTACTCCATGGCTATCATCACCGCCGGTCTGGTGGACTGATTTCCAAAACCGACAAAATCGCCCTGTTTCGCTTGAAACAGGGCGCTTTTATTGACAGTGGGCCGCAGAATTGGTAAAATATTGTCAGGCGCTGCACGAACGGCAGGCGGTTAGCTACACCACCCGAAAGGGGGTGCTGTCTATGCGTATCACATTACATATCGGACGGTTTACCGTGACGATCATTGTGAAAAGCAGAAACCGCCACTCTGCCAAGTGACGGTTTCTTAGGATTTCCTAACTAATTACTCACTGGGCTAACCGCTTGTCGCAGCGCCCTTTTCATGTTTATTATAAAAGCTATGACCAGAAATGTCAAGCAATGAAAATGACCGCCCGGCGGCCACCGAGCGGTTAACATAGGAAACTTTGTTTAACTCTTGAGGGCTGACCGTCGGCAACAGCGCCCTTTTCTATGCTCAATTATATAAGGCGGGGGCGGAAATGTCAAGCCCCATGGGAAACGCGGAGCGCGCGCCGGGAGGCGGGCGCAATTTTTTTTGCGGAAAATTTGAAAAATTTTCGCGGCTGTTGCACGTTTTCGTGCAACAGGGGGCAAATATGTGCGGGTGTTTGGTAAAGTTATGATTACATAACAAGAAATACGCCAATATTGCAGTAAGTGAATGTAACGGAGGGAAAGGACTATGAAGAAAACCGCGCAATTCGGACTGAACCAGTGGGAAATGAGCGACCGCATCCAGATGCAGGACTTCAACGCAGACAACGCAAAAATCGAGGCGGCGCTGGCAAAGCGGAACTGCCAATTTTACACGGCCAGCTACACCGGGGACGGTGAAGGGGAGCGGACACACACATTTCCCGCAAAGCCAGTCTTTGTCCTTATCATCAGCGTTGGATATTTCTACGTTTTGATGCACAACGCAGAAAAGGGCTACAATTACTATGCCGGGCGCGCAGGCAACTATGATGTCACATGGACGGAGGACAGCGTTACGCTATCCCGGCCCAACGCCGCCCCTGACATCGCCAACACCAATGGCACCGTTTACAGCTTATTTGCTATTTTAGATGCAAAGTAAGACAAAAAATAAACCTCCCCGCTCCTTACGGAGCGGGGAGGTTGCCAATCAGAGGCCAAGGAGCTTTTCAATCAGATACTTCAGCAATTCCGTCAGGATTTGCTAAAGCAGCCATCTTTCAAACTTCCTGACATATCCAATCAGACGTCCTTCTGACTACGCCAGAGTGATGGTGACGTTGCTGCTGCCCATGGTGAAGGTGAACAGAACCTCAACAGCAGTGAGGTAAGCCGTACCATCAGCAATGGTAACAGTCGTGCTGGAAGCAGTCATGCCAGAGGGCAGAGTGGCATCCCAAGTGGGAGTCACATTGCCAACGGTGAAGGAGGCAGCGCCAGCAGCAGTACCAGAGAAGGTGGCCTTGGCAGTGACAGTCTCGCCTTCCTTAGCGGTGGCGGGGCCGGTCACGGTCATGGTGACGCCATTGCTGGTAACAGCGGTGGGATAGGAGATGCTGTGAGTGGCCTTGATCTCGTCAGCCTTCACAGTGATGGCATTAGCAGCAACATTAGCAGTCAGATTGCCCAGAGAAACGGTCTCGTCGATGTCAGCACCTGCCTTAGCGGTGAAGGTCTTAACAACATCGGAGCCATTCATCACGGTGATGGTGTAATCCTTGGTCACATCAGCCTTAGCGGCCTTGATCTCGACGGACACGCCATTGTAGAGAGCGTTTCCAGAAGTCACGCCCTTAACCGTAACGGTAGCGTTGGTGAGGCCGGTGACAGTGGAAGCCTGAGTGCCGACCGTGACATAGCCGGTCTCGATGACGGTGGTAGTGTTAGAGGACTTAGCGATCACAGGAGCGGTGCCGGTGGTGCTGTAAGCAGCGTAGGTACCATTCTTCAGATAGCCAGTGCCCTTACCGGCGATGTCCTTCGCAACGGTGGTAGAGTCGGCGGTAGCCTTGAAGGAGCCGTTAGCAGCCACATACTCGACGACCTTACCATCCACAGTCAGGGTGATGTACTGCGCAGTGACGATAACGAAGGAATAGCTCTTGCCGTCCTTAGAGGCCATGATGGTGCCGGTGCCCAGAGAGCCGGTCACAGTGTAGCCGGCATCGGTCAGAGCGTTGACAGCATCGGACATCTGAACAGCGGTGCTCTTAGCAACGTCGATCTCGGGGACGGTGATGGTAGCGCCGGAGATGGTGGTCACGGGCTTCTGGCCGGGCTTCAGGGTCGGAGTGACAACAGTGTCAGCGTCCTTGACTTCCTCAACGACCAGGGTCTTCACCAGGTAATCCTCAACAACAGCGTACACGAAGTCGTTGTCATCGGGATACAGAGCGGCGTAGCTGGAGTCGGTGATGACGCCGTCCTTATCCACGAAGTAGATCTTGGCGTTGTCATCAACGGTAATGGTGGCATTCTTGCCGGTGTGCGTGGTGCCATCGGTCATGAGGCCGGTGTAGGTGTCCAGAGTAACGGTGTACTCCTTGGAGGTCTTGGCAATACCAATGCCCTCGTTCAGAGCCTCCTTGTTGTTACCAACTCTGTAGGTGTCATAAGCCTTCAGGCTGGTGATGTAGCCCTTGCTGTTGGTGCCGTAGGACTTGTACAGGCCGTTCAGAGAAGCAGCGCCGGTGAGGTCGGAGTCGACCTTCACAGTGGTGATCTTGCCATCAACGATAGCGTTGTAGGTGAAGTAGTCGCCGTCCTCATCGTGGATCAGGTCGGAAACGGACTCGACAGCGAAGTAGATGGCGTTCTTGGTGCCGTCCTCAACGTTCGCGAGCTTGTTGGGAACCACGAACATCACGGTGACCATGCTGTTCTTGCAGTAGTAGTAAGCGGTGACCTGAGCGCCGGCAATAGCAGAGCCAGCATCAGTCAGAGTGGTGACGGTGGGAGCGTTCTTGATGCCGGTGTAAGCATCCCAATCGTCGATCTCAGAGAACTTGCTGTTGTAATCGTCCTGATCGGCAACCACGAACACGGAAGCGCTGTTGGCGGTGACAACGGTAGAAGTAGCCTCGCCAGCCTTGTACAGCTCGATGCCGGCCTTGTCGTTCTTCATGCTGAACGCCTTAGCAGCATCGGTAGCAACGGTAGCAATCTTGCCGTCCTTCTTGACAGCCTTCAGGGTGTAGGTGCCATCGGAGTTCTCGCGGAAGGTGACGATGGTGTTGTCAGCGATCTTCTTGTCGCCGGAGGCATAGTTCTCGTCGGTGTTGACGAACTTGACCTTGCCCTCAGTGGTCAGGATCTGAGCCTTATCGCCGATGAAGGAGCCCTTAGAAGCGGTAGCCAGCAGCAGAGCATAGTTGCCGATCTCCTGAATCTCCTCAACATAGATGATGTAGCCGTACTGGTCCAGATAGACAGTGTAATCCTGCTTCACGGACACGTTGCCCAGCTTCTCGCCGGCGTTGGCCTTGGACATCTTGTAAGCGGTGCCAGCAATGGTCATGCCGTTGTTCTGGTCCTCGTTGTTGGCCTTGTTGATGGTCTGAGAGACATAGCCCTCGACCTTCTGAGCGGCGGCAACGGACTCAACCTCGTTCTCCTTGAAGGAGTAGGTGTACAGAACATAGGTCTCGTCAGCGAACTTCTCGTCGGTCTCGAACTCCAGAGCGCCAGCCTTGGTGCCGGTCACGGAGACGGGAATGGTAGCGAAGCTGTTGTTCTCAGCAGCCTTGCCGGTGACGACCACATAGGCGTCCTTCTTGTCGGTAGCCTTGACGGTCTTGGCGATCTCACCGATGTAGGTGACGACCTGAGTGATGGTGATGGTATCGGCATCGTCATCATAGAAGACCTCGGTCAGAACGCCGTTGCCATTGGTGTTGACAGCCTTGCCGATAGCAACATCAGAACCCTTCTTGATGTCGATCTCGGCAGCGGTAGCCTCAACGCCGTTGACATACACGGTCACGTCCTTGGCGGCAACGGTGCTGCCCAGGTTCAGATCCTTGTAGATGTCGCCAGCCTCGACCTTCTTGGTGTAGGTCAGGTCGGGAGTGTTGGTGTAGGTGCCGATCTCCTCAGCCTTCAGCTTCCACACGTTAGCGGGACGCTCGAACTCGTCGGAGCCAGTCTTGACGGACAGGTTGTCGAAGTACTTCTCAGCGAACTGCATGACGCCGTCCTTGCCGAAAATCTTGCCATCGGTGTTGCCGTTGTTGACCATCTCCTTGGCCTTGGAGCCAGCGATGACAACAGTGGTGCCGTTGGTAGAAACGGTGGTCTTGGCATCATACTCGACCATGTCAGCGGTCATGGTGTTCAGAGCGTACAGGCAAGCCTCCTCACGGGTGACAGCCTTAACGCCGTTGAAGTCGCCCACCAGATCATCGTCCAGGCCGATGTTCAGAGCGCGCTTGGCAACGTTGATGGACCAGTTAGCGCCGGTGTACTGCTCGACCTCGGCGTCATAGCCCAGGGCGCCCAGCAGCATCTTCATGAAGGCATAGCCGGTCAGGGTGTTGGCGGGACGGAAGGTGCCGTCAGCATAACCGGAGATGATGCCTTCCTTCTGGCAATATGCGATATAGCCAGCGAAGGTGTGGGTGGTGGGAACGTCGCTGTAGGGAGCGGCGTCAGCAACCAGAGCGGATGCGGTGGTGGGGCCAAGGATCAGGTTGCAGATGATCTTGGCGGCAGCGCCACGAGTCAGAGTGGCGGTGGGGTTGAAGGAACCGTCGGTATAACCGTCGATTACCTTCGCGGCGGACATCACGTCAACAGCTTCTTTGTAGGTGATCTTGCTGTCATCGGCGAAGTCCTTGGCACCGGCGCTGACAGTGACCAGAGACATGGTCATCACCAGAGCCAGTACCAGAGAAAGGAACTTCTTCATGGGGTTTCCTCCTTTTAGATTCTCCCGCGTGGGGAGTTGATTTACAAAACGAGCGTCCCTTTTCCGCGCCCCGATTTACATATCGTGGCTAGCCTACCCGGTATCTGAACCGGGACGGTTCATAGTTCTGCATGTTTTGTAATGCTAAGATAACATTTCAATTTTTAAATCGCAAGAGGTTTGGTTTATTTGTTACACGGTTGTAACATTGATTGCCGATAGTGGCGGTTTCTTTCCCAAGACGCAAAAAACTCCCCGCCGCGCAAAGCGCGACGGGGAGTTTAACGGCAGGGCCGTTTTTTTACTTCTTGCAGACAGCGATGATCTCGACCTCGCAAAGCAGCTTCTTGGGCAGCTCCTTCACGGCAACGCAGGAACGGGCGGGCTTGCCGGTGAAATACTTGCCGTACACAGCGTTGAACGCGGCGAAATCGCCCATATCGGCGAGGAAGCAGGTGGTCTTGATGACGTCCTCGAAGCCGAGGCCGTTGGCGGCCAGAATTGCCTTGATGCTCTGGCAGCAGCGCTCGGCCTGCTCCTCAATGGTGGTACCGACAACCTCGCCGGTGCCGGGCATCAGCGCGACCTGGCCGGAGGCGAACAGGAAACCGTTGGCGGAGATAGCCTGAGAATAGGGGCCGATTGCGGCGGGTGCATCAGGAGTGCTTGTGTAATTCATAATGAGATACTTCCTTTCATATTATAATGGAATCAGCCTTGCTGAAAATGCATCTCCCGCTCCGCAAAGGACAGGGGGCGGGGACGCATCCATATATCAAGTATAGCATTTCGCGCTGCGCTTTTCAACAGGCGTTTGGAAAAATCCGCCCCTCCCACGAGGAGCGGCGGATTTTATAGAACAGATCAGACCAGCGTATCCAGAACAGACTTCAGGTCGGCGATGATATCCTCGGGGTCCTCCAGACCGATGGAGATACGGACCAGACCCTCGGAAATGCCGGAAGCCTTCAGCTCCTCGGGAGTGTAGGTGGAGTGGGTCATGGAAGCAGCGTGCTCGACCAGCGTCTCGGCATCGCCCAGAGACACGGCGATGGTGCACAGCTGCAGCTTGTTCAGAGCGTTGGCAACGGCGTCACGGTCGGCCTTCAGCTCAATGGACATCATGCCGCCGTACAGCTTCATCTGCTTCTTGGCGATCTCGTGGCCCTCGAAGTCCTCCAGACCGGGATAATAGACCTTATCGATGGCGGGATGATCGTGCAGGAACCGAGCAACCTTCATAGCGTTGGCGCTGTGGCGCTCCATACGGATGTCCAGCGTCTTGAGGCCGCGGGCAATCAGGAAAGCGTTGAACGGGCTCATAACGGCGCCGGTCATATCCTTCAGGCCGAACATACGGCACTTGCCGATGAACTCAGCGTCAGAAATCACGAAGCCCGCAATCACGTCGCCGTGGCCGTTGATGTACTTGGTAGCGCTGTGGACAACCACATCGGCACCCAAGGACAGGGGCTGCTGGATGTAAGGAGAGCAGAAGGTGTTATCCACGATAACGCGGATGTTCTTGTTGTACTCGTGAGCGATCTTGGCGACCTCAGCGATGTCAACCACCTTCAGAGTGGGGTTGCAGGGGGTCTCCAAATAGACAACCTTGGTCTTCTCGGTCAGAGCGGCTTTCACGGCAGCGAGATCGGCGAAGTCAACGAACTTCACGCTGACGCCGAACTTGGTCATGCCATGGTTCAGCAGAGCGAAGGTGCAGCCGTACAGGGTATCGCTGGCAACGATCTCGTCGCCGCCCTCAACGGAGCTCCACAGAGCGGAGGAGATAGCGCCCATGCCGGAAGCGGTAGCCAGAGCAGCCTCGCCGCCCTCCAGAGCCGCCAGCTTCTCCTCGACCTGAGTCAAAGAGGGGTTGGCCAGACGAGAGTAGATGTAGCCCTCTTCCTGACCGGCAAAGCGGGCACCGCCCTGCTGCACGGTATCAAACTCGAAGGTAGAGGTCTGATAGATCGGGGTGCACAGCGCGCCGACACCGTTATCGTGCTTACCGGCGTGAATCTGACGAGTAGCAAAGCCCATGTTTTTGCAATCCATAAATATGCCATCCTTTCTTTTCTCGGCCGGCAATGCCGGCAATTATTGTTATCGTTTTTCCCTTTACCGAAGCGGGGACCGCTGCCTTCCGGCGGAGAGAGAGGCCAGAGAATGAGGAGAGATGTACATGCGGGTTTTCTATGTGTACAATGCCGTAATTCATCGGTGACCCGCTCGGTGCTTTTGTTGCTTTCTACTATTAGAGTACCACAGTCTGGCAAAAGGTGTTAGTAACTCTTTTTCGCAATCCATTCACAGTTTTTTTAATAATGGATTGACTTTTCAAAATACGGTTCCTATAATAACATTAAGTAAATTGGAAAAGGTTTCCAGCGCAGGCGGACTTTTTCGTGCCGTTTGTCTCTTGAGCATGGATTTTCCGTTGGGAACCGTTTTCTTTGATTTTTGGAGGGGAGGGAGTCCATGACATTCCAGCAGTTGACTTATGTGGTCGAGATCTCCAAGTGTGGCTCTATCAATAAGGCCGCCCACAAACTGTTCCTTTCTCAGTCCGGCATTTCCACAGCTGTCCGGGAGCTGGAAGAGGAGCTTGGCATCCGCTTTTTCGTCCGCAGCAACCGGGGTGTGGAGTTTACGCCGGCGGGCAAGGAATTTTTAGGCTATGCCGTGTCGCTCCTGGAGCAGAAACAGCGAATTGAGCGGCTGTACGGCGAGGCCCGCACCACGGCAGCGCCGGTGCATTTCAGCGTATCCACCCAGCGCTATCCCTTTACGGAGGACGCCTTTTTGGAAATGCTCCGCCGGGCGCAGGATAACCGCTATCAGTTTACCATCAAGGAAACCGGCATGGATGGCGTCATCGACGATGTATATGACCACCGGGCGGACCTCGGCGTGATTTTCCTCACAAAGCTGACAGAAAAGATTATCTGCCGCCTGCTGGACGCCCGGGAGCTGACCTTTCATGAGCTGGCAGCCGTTCCGCCCTGCGTCTTTGTGCGGAAGGGACATCCTCTCACCAAGCTGGAGCACATTACGGAGGAGGATTTGGACGGATACCCCTACAGCTCCTTTGAGCAGGCACAGGGCGTTGCCGTGGATTTCGCTGAGGAGTGCCAAATGGTCTCCATGCGGAAGCCCTCCAAGTGCATCATTGTCAACAACCGCTCCACCGCCATGAACGTCCTCGCCAATACGGACGCCTTCAGTACCGGCAGCGGCCTTCTGGTCAAGGACCTGTCACCTGCCGGTGTAGTGACGATTCCGCTGGAGGCCAAGGATCCGGTCCGGTTGGGCTGGATTGCCCTGAAAAACGCAAAGCTCTCTTCCCACGCTGAGGAGTTTGTTCATCTGCTGGAGGCATCAATTCAGCGCTCTATCGCCTATACCTCACAAGTCCACGAACAGCTTTCCGCCGAAAAGGGCTGACGCATCCAACATTTTTTATAATGAAAAAGATGGCCGCTGCAATACGGCCTTAAAAAAGCGCGGTACCGGCCATTTGGCCGGTACCGCGCTTTTGAGAGTAGGAGAGTCGGAGTATAATCGGGGGAGAGAATAGCCTTTACAGACTTTACTGCTTTTTTTACTGGTTGGCCTCAGCGGCTTCCTTTTCCATAAGGGCCTTCTTGGCAGCCACGTTGGACTCAGCGCAGTCATACTCCCAGTTCCAGGGGTCCTTGCGGCAGACGCCATCGGCAAAGGGGATAAAGATGGACAGGAGGCCAAAGGCAGCCAGGAACCAGCAATACCACAGAGAGCCAAGGATGTTGGCGCCGCTGATAACGGAACCGTTGGTCACAGTGGCATTGCACAGAGCGGCAGCGGTCAGAAGCTGTGCGCCGTAGGGGATAATACCTTGGAACACACAGGAGAACACATCCAGCAGGGAAGCCGTGCGGCGGGGGTCCACCTTGTACTCATGAGAGACCTGACGGGCCATGTCGCCAGCCACGATGATAGCCACGGTGTTATTCGCAGTAGCGCAGTCGCAGAGGGAGACCATAGCGGCAATGCCCACCTGAGCGGACTTGTTGCCCTTCATAACATTGTGCAGCTTCTGGATGATCCACTCAATGCCGCCATTCTTGGTAATCAGCTCGGAAAGGCCGCCGCACAGCAGGGTCAGGAAGAAGACCTCGTTCATGCCGCAGAAGCCGTTGTAGATCGCCTGAGCAAAACCGGCCAGATCCATGGAGCCGGTGGCAATACCCACGATACCGGCAGCGAAGATGCCGATGGTCAGCACCAGAAACACGTTCATGCCCACCAGAGCCAGAATGAGAACCAGCAGATAGGGAATGACCTTGATGAAGCTGTAGGACAGGTCGCCCACAGCGGTCACGGTCTCGGGACGACCCACCAGCAGCAGAACTACGATGGTAAGAATGGCTGCAGGCAGTGCAATCATGAAATTCACGCGGAACTTATCGCGCATCTCGCAGTGCTGGCTGCGGGTAGCGGCGATGGTAGTATCGGAGATCATGGAGAGGTTATCGCCGAACATTGCGCCGCCGATCACGGCGCCCAGAACCACCAGCAGGTTCAATCCGCCCTTTTCCGCAACGCCCACAGCGATGGGAGTGATGGCGGAGATGGTACCCATGGAGGTGCCGGTTGCCGTACCCATGAACGCGCCGATGATAAACAGGCCGGCGGCCAGGAACTGGACGGGAACGAGGCTCAGGCCCATGTTCACGGTGGCGTCGCGGCCGCCCATGGAGGCTGCCACGGTAGCGAATGCGCCAGCGAGGATGTAAATGATCAGCATGGTGAGCACATCCACGTTGGCGGCTCCCTTGGCGAACGTATCAAACTTTTCATTGATGCTGCCCTTGAACATGATGAATGCCACCAGAACAGCAAGGAACATTGCCGTAACAGAGGGGAACTGATAGAATGCCATTTCAACGCCCTGCGCCTGATAGATGAGGCCGGCGCCCATGTAAACAACGATAAAGATCAGGAACGGGATCAGCGCAAGACCATTGGCTTTTTTGCTGTTTAGAGTATTGCCCATGTGGGTTCCTCCTTCTTGTTCTTTCACGATTTTGTTGCTACGTCTTGGTTTCCAGTTGTCTCTTAGCACAAACAGGTTCGGATTCCTCTCTCCTCTATTGTGAGTATAGCACAATTTGTGAACAAACTGTTACTGTTTATTTTCTATAACCGGCTATCACCTCAACGATAGCCGCTCCGCAATTTCAGAGCGGCTTTTCCTGATTTTCCGCGCATGGGCGGCGGCGCCGTGCCGCCCATTTCCACGCTTCCATTTTATAGGAGATACCCGGTCGGCTCCTGTCGAGATCCGTCGGCCCGTAAAATAAAATCAGGGCGGCGCTTGCAGAGAGCGCCGCCCTATACGAATTTGCAGTTCGGAACCTCAGCCCAAGATAACCGCCTTCAGCTCCGCCGTTGTGTCCGCCAGCACATCCGCCCCGGCGTCCACTAAATTTTCCCGGCTGCGGAAGCCCCACGTCACGCCGCAGGCCCGCAGTCCGGCGTTGTGCCCGGTGTGGATGTCCACATCGCTGTCGCCTACCATCAGGGTCTCGCCGGGCTCTGCCCCCAGCCTTTCCATAATGCCCTTTGCCACGCCGGGGTCCGGCTTCACCGGCGTTCCCGGGATATTTCCCCGGACCAACCGGAATATTCCGGGGAAGTAGTGCTCCACGATGACCCGGCTGAACTCGTCCGCCTTGTTGGAGCACACCGCCATCTGAAGCCCCCGGTCATGCAGCTCCCGCAGCAGCTCCGGGATGCCGGGGTAGGGGTTTGTGCTCTCCATGTTGTGTGCGCCGTAATAGCGGTTGAACTGATGCAGCGTATTCGCCAGCATCAGGGGACTGCGGGCGTTTTCCGGTGAAAACCGCTCGACCAGCTTCGGAATCCCGTTTCCCACCATGGACTCCACTTCCGCCACGGTATATTCCGGCCAGTCATTTTCCCGGCAGACATAATTGGCGGCAGCCGCCAGATCACTGATGGTGTCCAGCAGCGTACCGTCCAAATCAAAAATAACAGTACGATACATCATGCGTTGCCTTTCCTGTTTCTCCGCTGCGGCGCAAAGCGCACCGCCGTATTCCTATTTGTATAAATTTCCTATTGAATTACTTCGTTTTAAAAAGTGCCGCCAGACTCTCGGTAAAGGGCGGATAGCAGATGCCCTTTTCCGTCACGATACCGGTGAGCAGGCTGTGGTCCGTCACATCAAAGGAGGGATTGAAGCACTTGACCTCCGGCAGAGCCATGGGCTTTTCGTACCAGAGACTTTTGATCTCATCACCGTCCCGCAACTCAATGGGGATATGCGCCCCATCCGGGCAGCTCATGTCAATGGTAGAGGTGGGCCCCAGCGTGTAAACCGGGATGCCATAATACTTCGCCAGAATGGCTACGCCGCTGGTGCCGATCTTGTTGGCAAAGTCGCCGTTGGCGGCAATGCGGTCACAGCCCACGAAGCAGGCCTGCACCCAGCCGTTTTTCATCACCATAGAGGCCATGTTGTCGCAGATAAGGGTCACATCCACCCCTGCCCGCTGCAATTCATAGCTGGTGAGCCGGGCGCCCTGCAAAAGCGGACGGGTCTCGTCGGCGAATACCTTCACCCTCATGCCACGCTCCGCCGCTAAAAAGAACGGCCCCTGTGCCGTGCCGTATCGGGAGGTAGCCAGCGGCCCGGCATTGCAGTGGGTCAAAACACCGTCTCCCTCGTGGAGCAAACTCAGTCCATACTCGGAAATGGCCCTGCACTTGGCAATATCGTCCTCGTGAATTGCCACGGCCCGCTGGTACAGCGCGTTCAGCAGCGCCTCCCGGTCCTCGCTCCGGTGGGCCTGCGCCGTTTTCATCATTTCGCCCAGCGCCCAGCGGAGATTCACCGCCGTGGGCCGCGCCGCGCCCAGAAGCTCTGCGTCCACGCTGAGCTTCCTCAAAAATACCTCGGTATCCTTTGCGTCGATATCCCGGGCCAGCCGGTACAGGCAGTACCCCGCGCAGATGCCGATAGCCGGTGCGCCACGGATGCGGAGCTTTTTGATGGCCTCTACCATCTCCTCCGGCGTCCGCAGCTCGATCTCCCGCTCCTCGTTGGGAAGAAGCGTCTGGTCAATGATGTACAGCCGCTCCGCCGCCTTATCATAGCGGATGTTCTGCACATGGGTCACCTTGCGAATATTCTCGTCCATATCCCGTCCTCCTTACACGCGAAGGATACGCCCCTCCTTGCGGGGCTTGTCACCCAGAACCGGCGCATCGGTATAGCCCAAGATGCAGTTGCCGACACCCTTCCACGTCTCGCCAAGGCCCCACTTCTTCAGCAGCGCCTTGCCCTCGGGCCGTTCAAAGGTCTCGATGGCCCGGTTGATCCAGCAGGAGCCCACGCCCAGCGCCGCCGCCGCGTTCATCAGGTTCCCAATGACAAGGGCGCCATCCTGAAGCCAGCAGGGGTATGTGCTGTCGGACAGCACCACCACCGCCATCGGCGCGCCGTAAAAGGGATGTCCGTCGGCATCGCCGAACAGCTCCGCGTTCACCCGCTCCAGCAGTGCCAGCGTCTCACGGTCCTGCACCACTACCAGCTTGGTGCTCTGGAGATTTTTCGCGGAGGGTGCGTAAATGCCCGCCTCCAAAATGGCGTTCAGGTCCTCCTCCCGGACAGGCTCCGGGCGAAAGCTGCGGATGCTGCGGCGCTCCTTTAAAATCTTCAGTGTCTCGTTCATGCTCGTTGCTCCCTTTCTCAAATGCTCCGGTGCTTCGCCGGGCGCTTTTTTCATTCTGCGGCTATTGTATCACGCTTTTTTCAAATCGCCAACGGTTATTTCGCCAAAATGCTCCCCCGGCCGCTTTTTTAACGGCTCAGACAGATGTTTACATTTTAACCATTGAACCGCCCGGTCCACGCCTTTATAATAAAGTCATCAAATCCGCCATCTGATATTGGAAGGAGACCCACTATGGAACAGACTATGCTGAACGTCACCGTAAACGGAAGCACTCGCCAATACCCCGCCGGGACGCCGTTTCGCGTCATTGCTGCCGACCATCAGGCTGAGATTCCCCACGATATTCTGCTGGTAAACCGGGACGGCAAGCTCCGGGAGCTGCACAAAGTACTGGACCGGGACTGCACACTGTCCTTCATCACCGCCGCCGACAAGCCCGGACGCCAGACCTATGAGCGCAGCGCCATCTTGCTGATGCTGAAAGCCTTTTATGATACGGTAGGCCGGGAAAATGCGGAGCGAATCACCGTGGAGTTTTCCCTGAGCAACGCTCTGTTCTGCCGCGCCAAAGGGCAGTTCACGCCGGATAAGGCTCTGCTGGAAAGGGTAGAGGCCCGGATGCGGGAGCTCGCCGCCCAGGCGCTGCCCATTGAAAAGCGCTCCGTCAACATTGACGATGCCGTAGCCATGTTCCGCGCCTGCGGCCTTGAGGACAAGGCCCGTCTTCTGAGCTACCGCATCAACTCCCATGTAAACGTCTACACGCTGGACGGTTTTACGGATTATTTCTACGGCTATATGGTGCCGGACACCGGCTATCTCAAATGGTTCGCACTGGAGTCCTTTGCCGATGGCTTCATTCTCCGTCTGCCGGATCAGGCAGACCCGGAAAAGTTAGGGGACTTCAAGCCCCCCATGAAGGTCTTTCAGGCCATGCACGAGGCTGAGGACCTCTCCGCAGTACTCCACATCTCCGATGTAGGGGAGATGAACGATGTCATCTCCCGGGGGCAGGCCACACAGATGATTCTCTCCCACGAGGCCATGATGGAAAAGCAGATCGGCGACATCGCCCACGAGATCGCCGCCCGGAAGGGCGTTCGCTTCGTGATGATCGCGGGCCCGTCCTCCTCCGGCAAGACCACGTTCTCCCATCGTCTTTCCACCCAGCTCATCGCCTGCGGTCTGCGGCCCCACGCCATCGCCACGGATAACTATTTCCGCAACCGTGCGGACACCCCCCGGGACGAGCGGGGCGAATACGATTTTGAGTGTCTGGGCGCCATGGACGTGGAAGGCTTCAACCGGGATATGAACCGCCTTTTGAACGGCGAGACCGTGGAGATGCCCACCTATAACTTCATCAAGGGTGTCCGGGAGTACAACGGTGAGACACTGACGCTGGGGGAGAACGATGTGCTGGTCATTGAGGGCATCCACTGCCTGAACGATGAATTTTCCAAGGCGCTGCCCAAGGAGAGCAAGTACCGCATCTACATCAGCTGCCTGACCACCCTGAATGTGGATGACCACAACCGCATCCCCACCACAGACGCCCGTCTGCTGCGCCGTATTGAGCGGGATGCCCGCACCCGGGGCTACGGTGCCCGGGCCACCATTAAAATGTGGCCCTCCGTCCGCCGGGGCGAGGAGGAAAACATCTTCCCCTATCAGGACAGCGCCGACACCGTGTTCAACTCCGCTCTGATCTACGAAACAGCCCTGCTGAAGCCCTATGTGGAGCCGCTGCTGTTCGGCGTGCCCCATGACTGCCCGGAATATCTGGAGGCCAAGCGGCTTTTGAAATTCCTGAACTACTTCCTGCCCCTGCCGGCGGACAACGTTCCCAAGACCTCGCTGCTGCGGGAGTTCGTGGGCGGCGGCTGTTATAAGACCTGAACCATACCCGCACTGCGCCGGGACTGCCTGTCGGCAGCCCCGGCGCTTTTTTCGCCCGCTCAAGGTCCCCCGGCGCATAAGCCCCCGCCTCCCCGCATAGGATGAACCAACAAAAGGCGGGGAGTGTTGTGCTTTGAAGGGAAACATGGAGGAGCGGGCCGAGCGCCTTGCCCTTTACATCATAGAAAACCGGACCACGGTCCGCGCCGCCGCTGCCAAATTCGGAATCAGCAAATCCACGGTACATAAGGACATCTCCGAGCGGCTGCCGCAGTTCAACCGCACGCTGTATCTTCAGGTCAAGGAGGTGCTGGACGTCAACAAGGCCCAGCGCCATATCCGGGGCGGCATCGCCACCCGGAAAAAATACCGGGGCGCGTAGCGCGGAAAGGGGAGACGTTCATGGCTGTACGCAACAACAACTGCTGCCGGCCAAATCCGCCGCAGGAGCCTGCCGTGCCGCCGCTGCCCGTGGCGGAAACAGCGGCGGAGCCGGTGATGCGCCGCTGGCCCCACCCCATTGCGGAGGCGGACACCCAACCGGAGGAAACGCTGTCCGCGGCGCTGTGCCGCATCGACTGCGAGCTGGCCCGCCAGACCCGGCTGCTGGAGGACATCCGCACACTGTTGGAGCGGCGCGTCGACCGCTGAAGCAGGAGAGGCCCTGTCGGGCCTCTTTTTTGTGGGCCCGGAGCGGACCGCAAATTTGTGAACAGATTTGAAATTTGTCGAAACCCCTTGTAATTTTCTCTCCGGCCTTATAGAATGGGTGATGTGTTATGTAAATCGGCCGGTGCTGTCCGCTGCCGGTTCTTCCTTATCGAGTAAAAGAACTGCGGCCATCCGCCGCGTACAAAGGAGCGTCATTTTTTATGTCCAGAGCAGCCCGCCGCCGGCAGTCCCATGGCCTGCATATTTTTCTCACCGTTATTCTGGTGATTCTCACCGCCTGCGTGGTGGTAAAGGCCTTTTTCCTGAAGGCCCCGGAGCAGAAGGCGGCGGAGTTGCCCGCCTCTCAGCCCGCAGAGGAGGAAAACAGCCCTTCCGATGAGGAGCAGGCCGCGCAGGAGGCGCTGCGCTCCCATCTGGAGCGCAAGGGCGGCTTTTATACCATCCTTGTCTCCGGCGTGGATGACGGAAACGGCGGCAGCGACACGAACATTTTAGTGGCTGTGGACACGGTGAACGGCTATGTTTACGGCGTCAGCATCCCCCGGGATTCCAAGGCCATCATTGACGGTAAGGCCCACAAAATCAACTACGCCTACAATAAGGGCGGAATCTCCCTGCTGGCGGACACGGTCTCCGAGCAGCTGGGGGTTCCCGTGGATCACACCGTCTGCGTGGACCTGAAGGGCTTCACCGCGCTGGTGGACGCTATCGGCGGCATTGATTTTGAGGTCCCCATCAACATGAACTACGATGACCCTATCCAGAACCTCAGCATCCACTTCCAGAAGGGAATGCAGCACCTCAACGGCGCGGACGCCCTGCGGGTGGTCCGCTTCCGCCACAATAACGACGGTACCGGCTACGGCAGCGAGGATCTGGGCCGTATGTCCACCCAGCAAAATTTTTTGAAGGCCGTGGCAAAAAAGATGTTCACCGCCGGGAACATCGCCACAAAAATCGACGATTACGCCCGCATTTTTAATCAGTACGTGGAAACCGACCTGACGCTGGGAAACCTCGTCTGGCTGGGAACGGAGGTGCTGAAAATGGGTGTGGACAAAATCGACTTCTCCACACTGCCGAATGAATGGCACTCTCCCTACATTTATCTGGACCCCACCGAGACCCTGACGGTGGTGAACACCTACCTCAATCCCTATGTGGAGGACCGGACTGCGGAGGACCTGAATCTCCCGTCCTGACCTCCGGAAAGGAGCAAGCTCTTGAAAAAACGCATTCTCTCCTGTCTTCTGGCGCTGTCCATGCTGTCCGTCCCCGCACTGGCGGCGGAAAGCGGCACGGAAAACCTTGTCCGCTCCAAGACCTACACCGGCCAGTTCTCCGATCTGCCGGAGGACCACACCTTTTATAAAAATGTAGCCGCTCTGTACGAATACGGCCTCTCCGTGGGACAGGCCGACGGGACCTTCGGCCTCACCGCCCCCATGACCGTGGGGCAGACCGTTATTTTTGCCGGACGTATCCGCAGCCTTTACCGCACCGGAGACCCGGAGGCAGGTCCCGCCGCCTTTGCTGCGGCGGCTGTCAGCCAGAAGGACGCCTGGCGGGTCTATGCCCCCTATCTCTGGTATCTCCAATCCGAGGGCGTATTGGATAAGGCGCTGGATGACTGCCTGACCCAGCCTGCCACCCGGGCGCAGATGGCCCATGTGCTGGCAAATCTTCTGCCGGAGGAGGCACTGCCCCTCATCAACGATTCCCTTGTCACACAGGGCTATGCCAGCCGCCGCCGAATTACGGACGTCACGGAATACACGCCCTACTATCAGGACATTTTAAAGCTCTACCGCTGCGGCGTCAGCATCGGCAGCGACACCGCCGGCTCGTTTTTCCCCAACGCTCCCATTACCCGAGGCGCGGCGGCGGCCATGCTGACCCGAATCGTGGACCCGACCCTGCGGCTGACGCCGGACTGGAATCTCACTGACCTTTTCAGTGCCGAGGGCGCGGCCTACGAGGATTTCGTGACGATTGGGGAATACATTGCCGCCCCGGCCACGGCGGCGGACTACGATTCGGACATCCGCTATATGCTCGCACAGGGGGAGCATACGCTGACTGTCCAAAATCCCGCCGGCTTTACCATCCCGGCGGCACAGGAAACGCTGAACGCCGCACTGCTTGCGGTAAAGCGCTACTGTGAGCAGGGCTACAACAACGCCGCCTGCACCTATTCGCCCGCCGGCACCATGACGGTAAAGTTCAGCTCCATCGCCGGGGACAAAACCGAGGAATACCGGGCGGAGGCCCTCTCCGCCGCCATCGCCGTGCATGACCAGCTGTGGGAGCAGGGCATCATCACCGCCGCCTCTACCCAGCGGGAGACCGCGTGGGCCTACTATCAGTGGATCGCCGCCAACTGCGTCTACGATGACGCCGGGGACAATACCTCCGTCAGCCATCTGCCCTACAGCGTGTTCCATAACGGCAAGGCTGTGTGCGATGGTTACACCGGCGCGTATAACCTTCTATTGAAGTTAGAGGGCATCGACTGCTATGCTCTCCCCAACGCCACTCACATCTGGACGGTCGCCGTGCTGGATGGGAAGACCGTCCATATTGATGCCACATGGGGCGATCAGGGAGCCACGGCAGCGGAGGAATACTTCGCTATGACGCCGGAGCAGTCCTACACGCTGCACCCATGGCCCAAGGAAAACGAGCGGCCGGATTGACCGGAAACACAAACAAAAGGACCTTTGCGGTAAAAACCGCAAAGGTCCTTTTTTCACACTATATGCCGATAATAGGCCACCAGCAGCTCCACCACCATGCTGTAGGAGCGCATTCCGTTGGCATCGCCGTAGGATTTCAGCGCCGCGTCATACACGGTGTCGGACACCTTTTCCACTATGTTGTCCCGGAACTGGTCCCAGTAGGCATTGTTGTCCCGCAGGTCCGCCTCCACCGTTTCCGGCAGGGTATCCCGGATGGCCCAATAGGCCGCCGGGTCGGTATCGTACAGGGCATTTCCCAGATGGATAAAGCCCAACAGCCAGCCGGAGTAGGCATAATCCGGCAGTCCGCTGGTGACGGAGGCCAGCACGCCTAAGAAATTGCACTCCTGCTCCCACGCGATGCCCCGCTGGTGGGCCAGCTCATGGGCGATGGTGGAGGGCAGCAGGCAGGCTGGGCTGTCTACATTCACGTTGGATTCCCCGATGCAGGAAAAATATACCCCGGTAAAGCCCATGATGCTCATGAGCCGGGAGCACCGCACCGCCTTGACGCCGGTATCCCGGAATCGCAAGAAGGGGTACAGTTCTGTCACGCCGCCGTAGACCGCTGTGCTTTCCTCTAAAATCTGCACTTTCGGTACGGCGTACAGTCCATTTTCATCCCGGGGCACGCTGTCCGCCGCGGCAGTGAGCTGCTCGGCAAAATACCGTGTCACCGCCTCCAGCTCCGTCTCCGTTACGGGCTGGGCCGTGATGCCGGCGCGGTCCTGAAAGCTGTCCGTCCAGTAGTTCACGCCCCACATCAGGCAGAACAGCACATACACCGTCAGGCAGATGTCCGCCGCGCCCAGCGCGGCGCTGTAGGCCCGGTCCTTTCTGTGTCCCCTGGCCCGAAAAATCGCCGCGATGCTCCAAACAATATATGCCAGCGCGCCGACAGCCGCCAGCGCATAGAGCGCCTCCATGACCGAAGCATTCGTCAGGGCGCACAGCCGCCCCAGCGCCGCCTTCAGCGGCGTGGTCACGCTGTCTGCAAAGGCATTCATCAGCTCCCGGTCATGCCGCGCCGCAAGGTACAGTCCCAAAAGCGCCGCGTCCGCCGCCAGCCAGCTATGCAGCTTTTTATGCCGGTTCCAAAAATTCACCACTTTTTTCATTCTGCCGCCGCCAAAAGCTGCTTTGTGTACGTCTCTCGCGGATGGTCGAAAATCTCCGCCACCGTGCCCCGTTCCACAATGCGGCCCTGCTTCATCACAAGGACCGTGTCGCATAACTGATAGACCACATTCAGGTCATGGGAGATAAACAGATAGCTCAGATCCAGCTCGTCCCGCAGATTTTTCAGCAGCTTGAGAATCTGCGATTGAATCGTCACATCCAGCGCGGACACCGGCTCATCGGCAATAAGGAACCGGGGCCGCTGAATCAGCGCCATAGCGATGGACACCCGCTGCCGCTGGCCGCCGGAGAGTTCCGAGGGCCGGGCGGATAAAACCTCCTCCGGCAGCTCCACGCGCCGCAGCATCTCCCGCACCCGGCGGCGCCGCTCCTGGGCGTCATACTTTCCGTAAATCCGCAGCGGCTCCTCCAGCAGCCATTCCACCGGGTACGCCGGGTTCAGGGAGCTGTAGGGGTCCTGAAAGATCATCTGCGGGCGCTTGGTATAGTGGATAACCTCGCCCTGCTCCGGCTTCACCATCTGCAGAATCGTCCGGGCCAGCGTGGATTTTCCCGTGCCGGATTCTCCCACAAGGCCGCAGATTTCTCCCCGGTGCACATCAAAGGATACATCGTGGAGCACCTCGTGAAAGCGCTTGCGTCCCAATACGCCGCCCTCCCGGTACCCGGCAGTGACATGGCGGAGGGACAGCACCAGCTCCTCGGTCATGGCCGCTCCTCCTTTCGCTCCCGGGTGGGGATGGCCTCAATGAGCCGCTTGGTATAGGGGTGCTGGGGATGGTAGAAGACCTGCTCGGTCTCGCCATTTTCCACCAGAACGCCCCGCTGCATCACCGCCACGCGGCGGCACAGCTTGCGGACCACATTGAGGTTGTGGGAGATAAACAGCATGGAGATGCCGCTCTCCCGGTTCAGCTTTTTCAGCATTTCCAATATCTGCGCTTGAATCGTCACATCCAGCGCCGTTGTCGGCTCGTCCAGCAGCAGCAGCTTCGGGCGGTTCACAATGGCCGCCGCGATCATAGCCCGCTGAAGCATTCCGCCGGAGAGCTGGTGGGGGTATTTTTCATACACGCCCTCCGGGTCCGGCAGCTCTGCCGCCCGCATGGCGGCCAGCGCCGCCTCCCGGCACTCTGCACGGGAGAGCTGCGTATGCAGGCGCAGTGCCTCCTCCACCTGTGCGCCGATTCGCATCAGCGGGTCCATGCAGCTTTGCGGCTCCTGAAACACCACGCCGATGTCCGCGCCCTGAATTTTCCGCAGAGCGGCCCGGTCAGCGTGGAGCAGCTCCTGTCCGTCCAGCAGAATCTCCCCGGAATAGTCGCACTGCTTCCGGGGCAAAAGGCCCGCCACGCTCATGGCAGTGACGGATTTGCCGGAGCCGGATTCTCCCACAAGGCCCAGAATCTCTCCGTTCCGAATGGTCAGGCTCACGCCGCTGACCGCCTCCCGGTCCCGGTTGTGGAACCTTACGTGCAGATCGCGAATTTCCAGCATTATGCTCCGCCCCCTCTCCGGCGCTGCAGGCCCTCGCCGATGAGGCCCACGCCGAATACCATCCACACAAGGGTCAGCCCGGTGCCGATGGCGTACCACGGGGCGCTGAGGAACATTCCCTGCGCCTCGGAGAGCATATAGCCCAAGGAGGCATCCGGCGGGGTCACGCCGATGCAGAGGTAGCTCATGGACGCCTCCGCCAAAACCGCGTTATTAAAGCCGATGGTCAGCGCCGGCAGCAGAACGCTTGCCGTATTGGGCAGGATATGCCGCCAGAGGATGCGCCCGCTGGAGGCCCCCATAAGCCGGGCGCTTTTCACATAGTTCACATCCCGCAGCCCCGCGTAAGCGCCACGGGTCACGCGGGCAAAGCTGGGAATGAACACCAATCCCAGCGCAATGATAACATTTTCCGTTTTTCCGGGGCCTAACAGGCTGATGACCACCAGCGCCAGCAAAATGCTGGGGAAGGCGGTGAGCACATCGCCCAGCCGCATAAGAATATCGTCCGCAAGGCCGCCGAAATAGCCGGTCACAGCCCCCAGCGCCACGCCGCACACGCTGCCGATGGCCACGGTGGCCAGCGCGATGCAGAACGTTGTGCCGGCGCCCTTGAGCACCCGGCTGAAAATATCCCGGCCAAAGCTGTCCGTTCCCATCAGGTGCGCCAGAGAGGGCGCCGCCAGCTTCGGCCCCGCCGCCATGGCGTTAGGGTCATAGGGCGTCCAGAAAAATCCAAGAATAATGACACCTGTCAAGACACCTGTCAATATCAGGCCCGCTGTCAAATAGGGATTTCGTTTTTTCATTCCGCAGCGCCTCCCATCCGTGGGTCGATGCAGCGGTTGATGAGGTCCGCCAGCGTGCCGGAGAGCACCACCCAGAATGCCAGAATCACCACAATGGCCTCCACCACCGGGTAATCCTGATTGGAAATGGAGGCCACCAGCATCCGCCCCAAGCCCGGAATGGCAAAAACCTGCTCCACCACGATGCTGCCCGCCACGATCTCCGCCATGGTCTGCCCTAAAAACGTCACCGTGGAGACCATGGAATTTTTCAGTACATGGCCCCAGAGCACCTGCCGCCGGTCATTGCCCCGGGCGATGGCCGTTCGGACATAGGGCTTGTTCATCTCATGAATGACCGTGCTGCGAAGCATCCGCACCGTCATAGCCACCCGGGGGATGGCGATGGAGACCGCCGCGAAAAAGAGGTAAACAAGGGAGCGTCCAAAATTTTCCCGCAGCCCCGGAAAATCCCCGGGGACAAAGGTGTGGAGCGTAATGCCGAACACCCACGAGATCAAAATGCCGGTAAAGAAGGGGGGAACCGCCATGCAGAACTGGTTCACCGCCGTATGGAGCCCGTCCAGCCTGCCGTTGGCGGTCAGCAGCCCCAGCGGCAGCGACACAACTGTAATGAGCGCAAAGCTCACAAGGCTCAGCCCCAGCGTTACCATGATCTTGCTGGCCAGCAGCTCCCGCACCGGCAGGCGGTATTGGAAAGACATTCCCAAATCGCCGTTGAAAAAGCCCAAAAGCCACTGGCTGTACCGCACCGGCAGGGGCGCGTCCAGCCCAAGCTGCGCCCGCAGAGCCGCCACAGTCTCAGGCGTGGCCTGCGTTCCCAGCATGGCGGTGGCCGGGTCGCCGGAAATCAAATCAAAGGCCGCAAACGTCAGAAAGGAGACAACGACCATGGTGACCAGCAGCGTCAATAGCTTTCTCGCCGCATACCTCATGGCAGTCATCTCCCTTCCGGGTCAGCGGCGTCAAAGCGTCCGCTGTTCATCTCTTATTTTTCGTAGGAAATCGTGCTGAGGTCCAGCACATAGATGGGGTAGAAGGTGGGACCGGTGATACCGTCCCGCACCGCTACCAGATCCGCCATATCCTGAATGTAGACATTGGCGGCGTTTTCCGTCAGGTTGCGCTCCATGTCCTTATAAACGGCGGTCTGTTCCGCATCATCATAGCAGCTCTGGGCGTAGGCGAACATATCGTCATAGGCCGCGTCGCTGTAGTTGATGAAGTTATTCCCGGCGGAGGAGACGAACCGCTCCAGCATGGCCCGGGCAGTCATGGTGGAAGCATCCACGCCCACCACGGTGGACTGGAAGTTCCGGCCCACATAGGTATCGCTGACCCAACTGTCCCAAGTGACGGGCTGGATGGTGGCGTTGACGCCCACCGCCTTCAGCTGCTCCACAATGACCTGCGCGGTATCCATGTGGGGCTGATAGTTGCTGGGCACGATGATGTCCATGTCAAAGCCGTTGGGGTATCCGGCCTCCGTCAGCAGCTCCTTGGCCTTTTCGGGGTCATAGCTGTAGTAATCGGTCAGGGAATCATCAAAATATTTGCTGAACGCGGGATACATACTGGACCCCAGCAGTGTGCCGTAGCCGTCAAAGGCCAAATCCAGAATCTGCTGGCGGTCAATGGCATAGCACAATGCCTGCCGCACCCGCACATCGTCAAAGGGCGCCTCGGCGTTGTTGAGATACAGCGCCTGCACCAGATTCATGGTGCCCTCCTCCACATGGAAGCCCTCGCCAAGCTGCGCCACCTGTGTGGCGGTCAGGTGGGCGAACAGGTCCACCGCGCCGCTCTGGAGGCTCATCACTACGCTGTCCGCGTTCTCGATGATCTTGTAGGTCACCTTGCTCAAACTGGGCTTTTCACCCCAGTAATCGTCAAAGCGCTCCAGCACCACAGAGTCCTGCGCGGTCCGGGACACAAACTTGAACGGGCCGGTGCCTACAGGCGCGGTGTCCTGCTCCGTGTAGTCCTTGGGAAGCACAGCCGTGGTCAGATAGGAGATAAACTCGTTGCTGGGCTCGGAGAGGCGGAAGCAAACGGTGTTCTCGCCCTCCTGATAAATTTCCGCGTCGGCAAAGGCCGCCACCTGAATAATATCCGCACTGTCCGGATTTCCGCAGCGCTGATAGGACCAGATCACGTCCTCCGGCGTCACGTCCTGTCCGTTGTGGAACTTTACGCCGGAGCGGAGACGGACAGTATAAAGCAAATGGTCATCGGAAACGGTATAGCTCTCTGCCAGAGCCGGCTTGAGGTCGCCGGTGCTGTCGGGCTTCAAGAGACCCTCAAATACGTTGAACATGACCTCACGGGTCCCCGCCTTCACGGTCTTGTGAGGGTCAAGGCTGCTGTCGAGGTCTTGGGCGATGCCGACATTCAACTCGCCCGCCGCGGCACGGGCCGTTACGGCGTCCGTAGCCCCGTTGTTGTCTGTCTGGCCGCCGTTTCCGTTGCTGCCGCCCCCGCATCCGGTGAGTACGGCGCTCAGGAGGCTCAAAGCCGCCAGCAGTGCTGCAATCCGCTTTTTCATATACAATTCTCCTTTTTCATCACTGCTCGCAATGAGTCAGTGTGCTTACCGTTCCAAAGCCGCGCCGCCGCACGGCGGCATTGCTAAAAAACGGCCCTGCGGGCACTGATTGTTATTTTTCTAACAGTGTACCCACAAGGCCGTATTGTACAAGATAGTATCCGTAATTGCAAGTCTTTTCTACAGCTTTTCCTGCTTTTCGCTCTCCGGCAGCGGCGCGGTATAGTGCGTGGACTCCACCGGCAGGTCCTTTTCCGCCAGACGCCGGTCCACCATAAAGGCCACCAGATTATAAAGGCACGCGCACACCGGCACGCCGAAGAACATACCCGCCACACCGAAAAAGCTGCCGCCCACTAAAATGGCGATAATGACCCACAGGCTTGAAAGGCCCGTGCTGTCGCCCAGAATTTTCGGGCCGATGACGTTTCCGTCCAACTGCTGCAGCGCCAGTACAAACAGCAGAAAATACAGCGCCTTCAGCGGATTTACCAGTAAAATCAGGAACAGGCTGGGAATCGCGCCCAAAAACGGTCCGAAGAAGGGGATGACATTCGTCACGCCCACAAACACGGACACCAGCGGCGTATAGGGCATTTTCAGCACAGAGCAGCCGATAAAGCACAGCACGCCGATGATAAGGGAGTCCAGCAGCTTGCCCCGGACGAAGCCGGCGAAAATGCTGTCCGCTCTGGCGGCGCCCCGGAAAATCCAATAGACCTGATCTCTTGAAAAGAGGCTGTAGGTCAGCTTTCTTGCATGGGCGGTGCAGCGCTCCTTCGTCGCCATAAAGTACACGGAGACGATAGCGCCCACCAGCAGATTTTTCAGGAAGTTCACCGTGCTGAGCACGCCGCCGGACACGGCGATCATCAATGCCTGCGTCCGGCTGATGACCTCGCTTTTCAGCCATGCGGTCGCGGTCTCATAAAATGTGTCCATCTGGGCGGCCACCCATGCCTCCACCTCCGGATTGCTCTCCAGCAGGCGTTCCACCCATCCGCTGACAGTGTTGTAATACGTCTCCACACTGGAGACCAACTGCACCACACTCTGATAGAGCTGCGGCAGCAGCACATGGCCCAGCAGGTACAGCAGCAGCCCGATCATGACCCAAACCAGCACAAGGCTCACCGCCCGGGCGCCCCGGGAGATCAGCTTTCCGCCCTCCCGGGCCTTTTTCAGCCGCCCGGAAAACAGCGCGTCCTCAATAAAATCAATGGCCGGGGCCAGCAGATAGGCCAGCAGACCGCCGATAATCACCGGCTGTAAGGCTCGGAGGAACTGCCGCGTGATATTCAGCAGAACTCTGCGGCCGAACAGGGTATCATAAAAAAGCAAAATGGCGGCCACCGTCGCAAAAACGGTCAGTCCCCAGCGAATCGCGTTATTCTTGTCCTTCATCTGCCGCCTCCCTGCCGCGCCGCCGCTCATTTTTTGAAACGGAACGGCAAATCCTTGATACAAACTTTATTCTACACGCCGCCCCATGGAATTGCAATCCTGATTTTCCCATGCTATACTGATTTTTATCCAATCTTTACACCATTTTATTTGACCGATACGCCGTTGCTTCCATAATGGGAGGAATCTTTATGTCCGAAAAAAAGCTGCTGATGATCGTCAATCCCCGGGCGGGCCGCAGCAAGCCCCGGGGGCCGCTCTATGACGCTGCCGCCGCCTTCTGCGACGCCGGCTATACCCTGTGTATCCGCCGCACAGCGGCTGCCGGGGATGCCCGCCGCATCGCGGAAAATGAGGGCGGCGGGTACGATACCGTGGTGGCCGTGGGTGGGGACGGTACGCTCAACGAGGTCATCTCCGGTCTGCAAGTACTGGAAAAACAGCCTCTTGTGGGCTATCTGCCTCAAGGGAGCACCAACGATTTCGCCGCCAGCCTGAAAATCCCCTCTGACCCCGCCAAGGCCGCCGAAGCCATCGTCCGGGGCGAGACCCGGCAACTGGACATTGGCTGCTTTGATGAGCGCATTTTTGTATATGTAGCCTCCTTCGGCGCGTTTACCAAGGTCTCCTACGCCGCCTCACAGGGCATGAAAAACGCGCTGGGCCATTTCGGCTACCTGGTGGAGGGCATCCGGGACCTGAACACACTGCGGCCCTGCCGTGTCCGCATCACCGCCGATGGGGAGCGGCTGGACGGAGACTACCTGTTCGGCGCCGTAGCCAATTCCACCTCCATCGCCGGCATGATGAAGCTGGACGGGGAGCAGGTGGTGCTGGACGATGGCCGGTTCGAGCTGCTTTTAGTGCCAAATCCCAAAAACGCCGCGGAGCTGCAAAATCTCATTTGGGCGCTTTTAAATCAGCAGTATGATGCCGGTGGGCTCATTTTCCGCCATGTCACCGCCCTCCATGTGGAAACGGACGAGGACCTGCCATGGTCGCTGGATGGAGAATACGCCCCCAGCCGCCCCGCTGTGGACATCACCAACCGTCAGCGCGCCCTGACGATGCTGCTATGAGGGAGTTAGAGCTGCTGCGCCGCCGGTACGGCGGCCATATGCCCACGCTGTTGGGCGCCCGGCACGAGTACGCCGTGCTCTGCCCACTGCTTGAGCAGCCGGACGGTCTGCATTTTCTCTTTGAGGTCCGGGCCTCCGCCATCCGACAGGCAGGAGAGACCTGCTTTCCTGGCGGACGAATGGAGCCGGGGGAGTCCCCGACAGACTGCTCCCTGCGGGAAACCATGGAGGAGCTGGCTATTCCGCCCTCTGAAATTCAAATACTGGGGCGGGGGGACTTTATCTGCAATCAGCGGGGCTTTTTGCTGCGTCCTGTCCTCGGTCTGGTCTCCGCTGCCGGGATAGCCGCGCTGCATCCCGCCCCCGCTGAGGTGGCGGAGGTCTTCACCGTACCGCTGGCGTTTTTCCGCGCCACGCCCCCGGCGCTTTACAGCTACGAGTTGATTCCCAGTGTGCCGAAGGACTTTCCCTACGAGACCGTGGGCATCCCCCGGAGCTATCCGTGGGACCACGGCAGGGTCGAGGTCCCAGTCTGGACGTATAACGGCCACGCTGTCTGGGGCATGACCGCCCGGCTGGTTCGGGACATTGTTTCCACATTATGAAAAAATCCGTAAAACAGGAACTGCCGCAGCGGCTTTTCCCTGTTTTACGGATTTTCTTGTTGCTTTCTTGTATTTTTGCCCAAAAATTCACCGTCCATTTTCAGAAAAACAGAGATTTTTTCTTGAAGTGTGAATTATTCTTGCCATATTTGCAAAAAATATGGTAAAATTAAGTTAAATTACCACAATATTGTTTCATTTCAGAAAGGAGGCCCTTTCCCGTGTATCAAACAGGCGATCTGCTGATCTATGGCAGCACCGGCGTTTGCCGCGTTCTGTCCATCGACCGGCGGCAGGACTATGTGGATGGCATCAAGCAGGACAAGCTCTATTACCAGCTCAAGCCCCTCCACCAAGGCGGCGTGATCTATACGCCGGTGGACAACAGCAAGGTGGTCATGCGCCCCGTGATCTCACGGGAGGAGGCCGAGGCCCTCATCGACACCATTCCAACGCTGCAGCCCATGGTCTGCAAGGCGCCCACCACGCAGGCCCTGACCCAGCTCTATCAGGCCAATCTCCGCCAGCATAGCTGTCGCAGCCTTTTACAGCTCACCATGTCCATCCACGCCAAGCAGGCGCAGGCGGAGGCCCAAAAACGCCGTCTCGGCATGGTGGACGAGCGGTTCATGAAGCAGGCGGAACAGCTTTTATACGGCGAGCTGTCCGCCGCGCTGGACATTCCCTACGATGAGGTGCAGCCCTATATCGCAAGCCGCATGGAGGCGCTGGTAGGCGCTTGAACCCTATAAAAAATAAAGAAACGCTCTGATTTCATTGCGAAATCAGAGCATTTTTCATGTCATACCTCTGTATTTTTTCAGCTGCCGCTCAAACTCCTCCGGCAGCGGGCAGGAAAGCTCCACCATCTCCCCGGTGCGGGGGTGGAGGAACCGCAGACCCACCGCGTGAAGGCACTGACCCTGTAGGCCCGGCACCGCTTTTTTGCTGCCGTACACCGTGTCTCCCAGAATCGGATGGCCGATGTAGGCCATGTGAACGCGAATCTGGTGGGTCCGGCCTGTTTCCAGACGGCACTCCACATACGTTGCCCCCGGGAACCGCTCCAGCGCCGTCCAGTGGGTCACGGCCCGCCGCCCGCCGGACACCACCGCCATCTTCTTTCGGTCGGTGGGGCACCGGCCGATGGGCGCGTCCACCGTGCCGCTGTCCTCCCGGAGTCCTCCCACCACAATGCAGCGGTAGGTCCGGGCCAGCGTGTGATCCTGAAGCTGCTCCGCGAGGCGCACATGGGCCGTGTCATTTTTCGCCGCGATGATAAGGCCGGAGGTATCCCGGTCGATGCGGTGGACGATACCCGGCCGCAGTTCGCCGTTGATGCCGGAAAGGCTCTCCCCGCAGTGGTAGAGCAGCGCATTGACCAGCGTACCGTCCAGGTGTCCCGGTGCTGGGTGTACCACCAGCCCCTTGGGCTTATTGACAACAATGACGTCCGCGTCCTCGTATACCACCTCCAGCGGGATGTTCTGAGGAACCACATCTATCGCCTCCGGCGCGGGCCGGGAAACGGTCACGGTCTCGCTGCCGGTCAGCCGGGCATTCTTCGCCAGCGGGCGGCCCTCCGAGGTGATTCGCCCCTCCTCCGCCAAGCGCTGAAGGGCGGAGCGGCTCAGCCCCGTCTGTTCCGCCAGCCACGCATCCAGACGCTTTCCCGCATCCTCAGCCGTTGCCTGTAGCGTCATCGGCTCCATTCGGCTTCCTCCTGTCATGCTTTTCATAAAGGTACACATAGTAGACCGCCCCTAAAACGGCGCCGGAAACGATACACATATCCGCCACGTTGAACGTGGGATAGCTGGGCCAGAACTGGAAATGCAGCATATCCACCACATAGCCCAGCCGCAGCCGGTCGAGAATATTGCCGATGCCGCCGGAGAGGATGAGGCAGCAGGCCAGAATCCCCACCGGATGCCGCACCACTTTCCGCACCAACAGCCACGCCACCGCCAGAACGATCACGCCGGTAACGCCCAGCAGCAGCCATTTCTGCCCTGAAAAGCTGGACCATGCGGCGCCGTAATTGTGGACCCGCATCAGCTCCACAAGGCCCGGCAGCAGGGGAGTAGTCTCTCCCAAAGCCAGATGCGCCGTGGTCCACGCCTTGACCCATTGGTCCAGTCCCAGTGCGGCCAGCCCCAGCAGGCCGAAAATCCAATAGTACATACCCTCTCCTTGCCGCGAACCGCCGTTCGCGCTTTTGCAGAATTTTTCAGAATACGCGCCAAATGCGGCGCCGGAGGCGCAGCGCTCCTCCGGCGTCCTCTTTACCGCATCTGATACCGCGTCAGCTCCTCGTAGAACTTCGTTCGGGCGGCCATGTGATAGGGATAGACCCACAGCGTTCCCACGCCGATGCACAGCGCGCCCACGATATACCAGCCCAAAAAGCTGAGATCCAGTATAAAAAGGTCCATCTTATGTCCGTCCATCAGCTGGATGCTCTCATCCATGCAGGCCCGCCAGTCATACTCCGGGCGGTCGACTTTTACAAAAAATGCCTGCGAATAGGAATATGCCTTCACGATACCGGGAACCACCAGCAGCAAGCCCCACAGGAACGTAAAAAGGCTGCTCAACAGGCCCAGCAGCAGCGTGCCCCCGAAATCCTCCGGGAAGCCCCGGAACACGTCCGCCACGTTCATAGGCTGACCGTCCCGGCTCTGCTTGAGGAACACATACGCCACCCCGTATGTCATGGGGCCGCTCAAAATCAGCGCGCCGATGCCGGACAGCAGTCCGCCTGCCGCCGAGCAGATGGCCATGGCAATGAAGCATACCGCCAGCGCTGTCAGCCACTCGTTTTTAAAAATACCGCCGCCAAGCTGCGCTCTGGCCTGCGCCTTCAGCTCCGCTCCTGTCATAAAATACCTCGCTTTCCGCTTATGCGTCCGCGCCGGTCTCCGCCGGCGCTGTTTCGCCGAATACGGTCAGGAACGCTTCCCGCTCCATGGTCTCGTGCTCTAAAAGATAGTGTGCCACGGCGTCCAGCTTATCCCGCTGGGCGGTCAGAATTTCCTGACAACGGCTGTACGCACCGTCCACGATCGCCCGTACCTCCTCATCGATCTGCGCCGCCACGGCCTCGGAATAGCCCCGGCTGTGGCCCATGGTGCGGCCGATGAACACCTCGTCATGGCCGCTGTCAAAAGACACGGTCCCCAGCCGCTCGCTCATACCGTACACCGTCACCATTTTCCGGGCGATAGCCGTGGCCCGCTGAATATCGTTACTGGCCCCGGTGGAAATATCCCCAAGACACAGCTTCTCCGCCACGCGGCCGCCCAGCAGACCCACGATCTGGTCCTCCATATAGTGCTTGGAGAGGTAGGAACGGTCCTCCTCCGGCAGAGAAACGGTCATGCCGCCCGCCTGTCCCCGGGGGACAATGGTGATCTGGCTCACCGGGTCCTGCCCCGGCAGAGCGTGCATCACAACGGCATGGCCCGCCTCGTGATAGGCAGTCAATTCCCGCTCATGCTCCGGGATGACCCGGCTCTTTTTCTCAGGACCGGCGATGACCTTGATCTCCGCGTCCTTCAGATCCTGCATGGTGATAAAGTGCTGATTTTTCCGTGCGGCCAGCAGCGCGCCCTCGTTGATGAGATTTTCCAGATCCGCGCCGGTAAAGCCGGCGGTGCCCCGAGCCAGACAGCTCAGATCCACATCCTCCGCCAGAGGCTTACCCTTGGCGTGGACCTTCAGAATTTCCTCCCGGCCCTTGATGTCCGGCAGGCCCACATAGATCTGCCGGTCAAAGCGGCCCGGACGCAGCAGGGCAGGGTCCAGTACATCCGCCCGGTTCGTGGCAGCAAGGACCACCACGCCCTCATTGGCAGCAAAGCCGTCCATCTCCACCAGAAGCTGGTTGAGCGTCTGCTCCCGCTCGTCATGTCCGCCGCCGAGGCCCGTGCCTCTCTGGCGGCCCACGGCGTCGATCTCGTCGATGAACACAATGGCCGGGGACTGCTTTTTCGCCTGTTCAAAAAGGTCCCGGACGCGGCTTGCGCCCACGCCCACGTACAGCTCCACAAAGTCGGAGCCGGAAATGGACAAAAAGCCCACGCCGGCCTCTCCGGCGACAGCCTTGGCCAGCAGCGTCTTGCCGGTGCCCGGAGG
The DNA here is from genome assembly GCF_029218125.1 of Neopoerus faecalis. Lineage (NCBI taxonomy): Bacteria > Bacillati > Bacillota > Clostridia > Eubacteriales > Oscillospiraceae > Neopoerus > Neopoerus faecalis. The sequence goes on from NZ_JARFXX010000001.1 coordinate 355,154, forward strand.
GCCTACCAGCAGTACGCCCTTGGGGATTCGGGCGCCCAAGTCGATATACTTCTTGGGGTCCTTCAAAAACTCCACGATCTCCTGAAGCTCCGCCTTTTCCTCATCGGCGCCGGCCACATCGTCAAACGTGACCTTCTTATCCTGATCGTTCAGCGTTCTGATTTGTGCGGAGCCGAATTTTGCCATGCGGTCCGGCCCCATGCCGCCCTGCGCCCGGACACTCATCATGTACCACATGGCGCCGAACACCACCGCCATTACCACGTAGGGCAGAATGATCTCCAGCCAATCCGTTCCATCCGGCGGGGGATAGCTGTAGGAGGTCAGGATGCCCGCGGCCTTCTGCTCCTTTACCAAATCATTGAGGTCATTGTAAAAAAGGGTATAGTCATGAATGCGGCAGCGGGCCGTGCTTCCGTCATGAAGTTGCATCACCAGCGTGCTGGAATCCGTGAACTGGAAGGACTCCACCTTCTGCTGCTCAAAAAGCTGCACCATCTGGTCATAGGTCATCTCGTCCTGCCGGTTCAGGGCTGTCAGCCAGCTAATGCACAAAAATACGATCATCAGCAGCGGCAAAATGCCGATGCCGGGCCTTTTCTTTCCCATTGGGGTCATGCGCCCCCCTTCCGTTTTGTTTGAGTCTTACGCCTTTTCGTAAACCTGCGGCTTCAGTACGCCGATATAGGGCAGGTTGCGGTAGAGCTGGGCATAGTCCAGTCCGTAGCCCACCACAAATTCGTCCGGCACCACAAAGCCGGACAGGTCCGCGCTTACCGCTTTTTCCCGTCGGGCGGGCTTATCCAGCAGCGTCACGATGGAAATGCTCTTGGCGCCCTTTGCCAGAAGATAGTTCTTCAAGAAAGCCAGCGTGTTGCCGGAATCGAGAATGTCCTCCACAATGACGATCTCACGGCCGGTAACGTCCTGCTGAAGATCGTGGCGAATCTGCACCCGTCCGCTGGACACCGTGCCGTTCTGATACGAGCTGACGGACATGAACTCAATGTCGCACATGATCTGCGTGGCCCGCACCAGATCGGCCATGAAGATGAAGGAGCCCTTCAGAACGCCTAAAAACAGGGGTCTGTGGCCCTGATACTTCTCATGGAGCTGTGCGCCCAGCTCCTGCACCCGCTTTTTCAGCTCCTCCTCGGATACCAATACCTTCAGGATATCCTTTTCCATCTCACTCGTCATGCTCATTCTCCTCTGTCTCTTTCAAAAATACTGCCCGCACCGGCATTTCATGCCGGCCCGGCGCAAAATCCGCTTCCGCTTCAAATCCGGGGACCGCCGCGGCCCGTCCGTTCACCCGCAGCACCGGCAAAGCATCCCGCTCCATCGGGGAAATTCCCCGGTCCGCGCAGAGCCTCTTGAGCGTTCTTCCGTTCAGCCGGTCCCGCGCCTCCCAGCCCGTCACGCTCAACGCCGCGCCGGGAGGAACGGAGAGGGGAAGACCCTCATCTGTGTCCGCCGCTATTCTTACCCGCCAGGGGCCGAAGAAAACAGTCTGCCCCGGCAGAATGCGCTGTGACGCCAGGGGCTCCGCCTGCCGCAGCAGCCGCAGCGTTTCCCCCTCCCGCACCGCGATAACGCCGTAGGGAAGGGAAACCTGTCCTCGCTCCAACTCCAGCACGGAGTGCACATGGAGATAGCCGATGTCCTTTTCCCGGCCCGCCACGGCGGCAATAGCAATCTGTACCGCCCGGCTCCGCACCGCCTCCGGGGTGCTGTCCAGCGCCGACACAGGCAGCGCGGCGGACACGCCGGGTACCAGTTCCGCTTTTTTCAGCAGTATCTCCGCCGCTTCATGGAGCGCCGCCTCGTCCGCCGCCAGCAACGCCGCCGTTCGGGCCATGTTCTCCACGGCCCGGGGATTGGCTGCCCGCAGCACCGGCATTACCCGGTGCCGCAGGAGATTGCGGGTCATATCGTCCTTTTCATTGGTAGCGTCCTCCACATGGGGAACGTGATGCGCCTCTGCATACCGCGCCAGCTCCGCCCGGGTCATCCCCAGTAGCGGACGCCGGATTCTTCCCCGCACCGGCGGAATACCGGTAAGGCCCCGGAGCCCCGTGCCCCGCAGCAAATTCAGCAGCATGGTCTCGGCGCTGTCATCGGCATGGTGGGCGGTCAGGATACAGTCAAAGCCCTCCCGCTGCCGCACCTCCTCCAAAAAGGCATACCGCAGTGTCCGGGCGGCCTCCTCAACGGAAAGCCCCTCCCGTTCCGCCTTGGCCCGGACATCGCCCCGGCCGGCGAAAAAGGGAATAGCATAGGCGGCGCACCAGTCCCGGACAAACCGCTCGTCCCGGTCGGCGTCCCCACCCCGCAGTTGATGGTTAAAGTGGGCGGCAGCGACCCGCCGTCCCTGTGCCTGTCCCCATTGGACCGCCATGGTCAAAAGGCACATGGAGTCCAGCCCGCCGGAAACCGCGCACAGCGCGCCCCGCTCCGGCAGGAAAAAGTCAGGCTCATTCGTCCTCGTCATATCGGTTTTCCAGCGTGGCAAAAGTGGTGTACTCGGGCATCCACCGCAGCTCCACCTTGCCGGTCTCGCCATGGCGGTTCTTCGCCACGATGCACTCGGCAATGTTCCGCTTTTCGGAATCTTCATTATAGTAATCGTCCCGGTACAAAAACAGCACAATATCCGCATCCTGCTCGATGGCGCCGGATTCGCGCAGGTCAGAGAGCATGGGCCGCTTATCATCCCGCTTTTCGTTGGCACGGGACAACTGGCTCAGACAGATCACCGGCACGTTCAGTTCCTTTGCCATGATCTTCAGCATACGGGACATATCGCTGACCATCTGCTGCCGGTTCTCGCCGCCCCGGTTATTGCCGGAGGCGGAGGTCATCAACTGCAAATAGTCGATGACCACCAGCGCCAGCCCGTCGATGCGGCGGCACTTGGCGTTCATATCCGCCACGGACAGCATGGGGTTATCATCGATTCGGATGTCCACCTTGTTCAATACACTGGCCGCCGCCGCGATCTTTTCCCAGTCCGTTTCCCGGAGGGAGCCGGTCCGCAGCCGCCCGCTCTCCACGCAGGCTTCGGAGCTTAAAAGCCGGGTGGCCAGCTGCTCCCGGGACATTTCCAGAGAGAACACGGCCACGGTCTTTTTCTCCGACTTTGCCACGTTCAGCGCCACATTCAGTGCAAAGGATGTTTTGCCCATACCGGGTCGGGCCGCCAGCAAAATCAGGTCGGACTTGTTCAGACCCGTGATTTTGCGGTCCACGGCGGAAAGGCCGGTGGAAAGTCCCGGCAGGCGGCTTTCGCTCTCGCTCATTTCGCTGAGGCGGTCCAGCACCTCCGGTAGCACCATCCGCAGCGGCACCATGTCCTGCGCGCTCTGGCCCCGGCGCACGGCATAGATTTTCTGCTCGGCGGCCTCCAAAATTTCGCCCGCCTCACCGATTCCCTCCTGCACCAGCGCCGTGATCTCGCCTGCCGCCTGGGCTACGCCCCGCAGCAGCGCTTTGTCCCGCACAATGGCCACATACTCCATGACGTTGGCACTGGTGGGCGTGATCTCCATGAGCTGCGCCAGGTAGGAGCGGGTGGTATTTTCATCGTAGGTCCCGGCCTTCCGCATTTCCTCGCAGACGGTGATACCGTCAATGGGCCGGGCATAGGTGAACATGGTGTAAATGGTCTCGAATATCTCCCGGTTCTGGCGGAGGTAAAAATCCGAGGGCACCAGCTTATCCATTACCTCCTTGACACAGCCCTCATCAATGAGCATGGAGCCAAGGACCGCCTGTTCCCCCTCTAAGGAGTGGGGCATCTGCCGCAAAAGCAGGTCTTCATTTGCCACGGTGCTCTCCTTTCCGCTTCCCCGGAAGCACAAGTTAGACATACAATCATTTTTGTCAGGGCGCGTACCTGACAAAAATACATTGACTCAGCTGCCTTGGGCAGCGCTCACCAGTGAGTGGATCTCACTGGTGCGGGGGTTGCTCAAGGGGAAACCGCCGCAGCGCCGCCAGTGGCGGAATAAGCAAGGCTGTTTCGAGGATGCGGCACGATTTGCAGTCTTATCATAGAGACTGCAAATCGTATTGCCGCGACGGTGTATCCTGATCCCCCTTGAATTAGTCTTACTTCTCCTCGCAGACGGTGACATACACCGTGCCGCTGACCTCAAAGCCCAGCTTAGCCTTTACCTGATAGCTGCCGTAGGCTTTGATGGGCTCGTCCAGCACCAGCTTCTGCTTGGGGATGTCCACGCCGTACTGGGTCTTCAGGCCCTCGGAAATTTCCTTGGTGGTCACGGCACCGAACAGCTTGCCGCCGTTGCCGGCCTTGGCGCTGAGCTTCACCGGGCAATTTTCCAGCTTACCGGCGATCTCCTGTGCCTCGGCCTTCAGCCGGGCCTCCTCGGCCTTCCGGGCCTTTTCCTTCAGGTTCATGGTGTTGATGGCGTCCGCCGTGGCGGGAATCGCCAGCTTCCGGGGCAGGAGGAAGTTCCGGCCGTAGCCCTCGGAGACCTCGATCATCTCGCCCTTCTTGCCCTGACCCTTCACGTCCTGCTGTAAAATCACTTTCATGTTATATATCCTCACTTTCTGATGGTTCCGAATTGATTTGCTTTTTTAACTCCTGAAGCTCCGCTTCCAGCGCTTCGACCTTTTGTGCCGTGCTGCTCCACGCGCAGACAGCAATCGCCAGAATCAGTGCGATCACAGCGCCTGCCCGATAGATGCCGGTACCTCTGAGATCAAACAGCATCCACCCACCAAAGAAGATAAATACCTCCATCAGGATCAGGCAGACCACATACGCCTTCAAAAACGCCTTCATAGGCCACCTCACTTTTCAAAGTAAGCGTCCAGCACGCCAATGAGCTGCTGGCGGACGCTCTCCGGGTCGGAATCCTCCACACGGCCGCCTGCGGTGGTGGAGTTTCCGCCGCCGCCCAGCGCCTCCAAGATTACCTGCACATTGATCTCGCCCAGGGAGCGGGCGGAGATCAGCACCGCACCGTCTGCGGCGTAAATGACGAAGGACGCCTGCACGCCCTTGAGCGTCAGCAGCTCGTCCGCCGCCTGTGCCGCCGCCACGCGGTCCACACCCGGCTCCTCCACCACGGCAACGGCGATATTCTCCCGGTACATTTCCGCCCGGCGGATAATATCGTATTTTGTCACCATGTCCTTGAGGTCATTCTGGAACAGCCGCTGGACCTCCGCCGTGTCGGCCCCGGCGCGGCGCAGGAACGCCGCCGCCTCAAATGTCCGCCCGCCGGTTCGCTGGGTAAAGTGCTTCGTGTCCAGCACAACACCGGCCAGCAGGGCCTCCGCCTCCTCCCGCAGAAGGTCGGCGGGCTCCACCAGATATTGCAGCAGCTCCGTCACCAGCTCGCAGGCCGAGGAGGCATACGGCTCGTGGAAGCTGAACGCGGCGTTTTCTATGTAGCTGGCGGCGCGGCGGTGATGGTCGATGACCGCCACCCGGTTGCAGGACTCCAAAAGCTGGGGGCTTTCCACCATGTCCGGCCGGTTGGTGTCCACCACCACCAGCAATGTGTCCGCCCGCATCTGCAAAAAGGCGTCCGCCGGTGTCAGAAATACGTTTTCGTATTCCGGCAGCGCGCCCAGCTTTTTCAGCAGGGGCACAGCGGCGGTATGATTCCCATCAATGACGATATGCGCTGTTTTGCCCCGCTTTCGGGCGGCGCAGCAGATGCCCGCCGCCGCGCCCACGGCGTCCATATCCGCAAAGGCGTGGCCCATGACATAGACCTCGCCAGCGTCATTCATCAGCTCCCGGAGGGCATTGGCCATGACCCGGGACTTCACCTTCGTCCGTTTTTCCGTGGACTTGCTCCGTCCGCCGTAGAACGCGAAGTCCACCTGATTGCGGACCACAGCCTGATCACCGCCCCGGCTCTGGGCCATTTCCAGCGACAGCTTGGCATTTTTATACAGCTCCGGAATGCTGGGGGAGTCCTTGCCGATGCCGATAGAGAGCGTGGGACTCGTGCTCTCCGTTACCTTAATGGCCCGGACCGTATCGAGAATGGAAAACTTCTCGTCTACAAAATGCTGGAAATACTGCTCCTCAAACAGGAACAGGTAATGGTCCCGGTCCGTTTTCAGCAGAATGCCGTGTCCGGCCTCCGCCCATGTGCGGAGCTTTTCATCGATCTGCGCCAGCACGGCGCTGCGCTGGGTGTCCTCACAGGCCTTCATCAGATCCTCGTAATTATCCAGCATCAGAATCGCCGCCACCGGGCGGCTGGCCTCGTAAACATCCTTCAGGCGGTCGGCCTCCGTGGTTTCCACCCAATAGGTTGTCGCCACCATGCTCTGTGCGCCGCCCTTGCTCCGGGAGCGCACCAGACTGCCGTACACCCGGAAGCGGCGGTTGTTCATGGTCACCCGCTCCGGGCTTTCCTGCTTGCCGCTGAGAAGCCACTGGGTCTGGAACTCCGGCACAGCCTCGGAAAGCCGCATTTCAAACAGATGCTCCCGGACGCCGGCTAACTGCAGAAAGCTCTCGTTGCTCCAGATGATCTCCCCGGTGTCCGGCCGGAACACCAGCGTAGGGAGGGGGGAGTTGATAAGAGTGGACTTGCTGGCGGTATCCACGCTGCCGGTCACAGAGTCGATATACTGCAAAACGCCCTGCCGCCGCTTCTGGTTATTCTGGCGGAAGTAGACATACAGCAGCGCCGTCACCGCAGCCTCCAGCACGGCCAGCTTCCAGCTCACCGGGACTGCCGCCGCCACGAACAGCAGCATGAAAAAGAAATAGAACTTCAGATTTGGTTCCAAAAGACGGGATAGCTTTTTATTATTCATGCATTACCTCGTTTTTTATCAGGCCCGGCCCGCCGGGTCCCGTATCAGCGTGCCAAAAAAATTTCGCCCGCTGTACAATTTCAGAGCGTTTCAAACGTTCTGAATATTCTTGATGGAAGCAGCGCAGGACGCCACTCCCAGGTTTCCCGTGCATATCCTTACCTTACCATCGCGAAAAATTTGCTGCCCGAAAGACAACCCTGGGTTTTACCGATAGGTTATTATATTATATCAGTTTACCCCGCGGTTCGCAATGCTATTTCCGCCGAAATCTATATTTATCGGGCACTTTTTTGTCTCTCATCGCTAATTTTTTCTCTGCCGCGCAAATTTTAGCTTGACAAGTTTCCTTGTCAGTGCTATCATCCGTTTTGACAATGATACTTGTCATTTTGACAAGCGCACTTAGCAGAAAGGAGGGCGGCCATGCCCCTGTACAACCGATTGAAGGAATACCGCGCCCGTCTGGGCGTCAATCAGCAGGAAATGGGCCGGCTGGCCGGGGTATCCCGGCAGACCATCAGCCAGATCGAGCGGGGCGATTATTCCCCGTCCGTCACGCTGGCGCTGAAGCTGGCAAAGCTCTGTCAGGTGTCCGTGGAGGACATTTTCAGCTATGAGGAGGATAAGCATGAAGCAGAAAAGTGAAAATCAAAAGGCGCTTCCGAAATTTTTAGGCATTTTAGTGATTGCCAGTCTCGTCGGCGGTGTGCTGGGCGGATTATCCGGCGCGGCCGGGTATTTCCTGAAGGGCGAGGAACTGGGCGCGGCCATTACCCGGCTGCTGAGCACCGCATCCCCGTGGGCCATGGCCCTATGCGCCACCGTGCTGCTGGGCAGCGGATTCTACCAGTACCGCCGTGCCAGAACCGCCTTCCGCAGCTGGGATAGCGAAAACGAGGACGTCATTCAGCGCGCAGAGGAACGCTTGAGCCTGACACTGCTGCTGGACAGCCTGACGGTGATCGCCAGCTTCTTCTTTTTCAATGCCGGAATCGTTTATCTGCCGCAGGAGGTCGACAGCGCCATGATTCCACTGCTGGCGATTTTTTTGGTTGTCATTGCACTGTCGATTCTGCTTCAGCAGAAGACTGTGGATCTCACCAAGGAGATTAACCCGGAGAAGCGGGGCAGCGTCTACGATATGAAGTTTCAGGAGCGCTGGTGGGAAAGCTGTGATGAGGCGGAGCGCCGCCAGATCGGTCAGGCCAGCTACAAGGCGTATACCACGTTGAATAAGTTTTGCCCCTATTGCTGGATCGTGCTGTTTCTGGGAAACATGGTCTTCCATTACGGCATCCTGCCCAGCACCGTGGTTCTGCTGGTCTGGGCCGTGCTGACGGTGAGCTACACCCGGGAAGCCATACGCCTCAGCCGGGGCAGCCGGTAAAGGCTGTGCAGCAATGAGATAAAAAAAGCGGACCGCACAGCGGTCCGCTTTTTTATCATGCAGCTTTCTTTACTTCTTGCTCTCCCACTTGGTCACACAGAGGGTGCAGGCAATATCACCGGTGACATTCAGGCAGGTACGGCCCATGTCGAACAGACGGTCCACCGCCACAATAAGGCCGATGTACGCCACAGGAATGCCGATGGCCTCCAGCACCATGGCCAGCATGATCATGCCGGCGCCGGACACGCCCGCCGTACCGATAGAGGCCAGAGTTGCCGTAACGACTACCAGAACCATCTGGCCCAGCGTCAGGTGCATACCGGCACAGGTGGCAAGGAACACCGTCGCCACACACTGATAGATGGCCGTACCATCCATGTTGATGGTCGCGCCCAGCGGCAGCACGAAGGCAGCAATGTCATCCTCCGCACCCATATCGGCAGCGCACTCCTTGGATACCGGCAGCGTTGCGGCAGAGGAGGTAGAGGTGAACGCGAAGATCATCGCGGCAGAAGCGCCCTTGAAAAAGGCCCACGGGCTGATGCCGGCAAACACGCGGGCGGAAACGGAATACACCACCACGGCGTGAATCATGTAGCCGATGTAAGCGCAGAGAATCACCAGCGCCAAAGAGCCGAGAATCGCCGCGCCCTGTGTGGCTACCACCCAGCTCATGTAGGCAAACACGCCGATGGGGGCAAGGGAAATCACGAAGGTCATCAGCTTGTCAATGACCGCGTAGAAGGAGGTAACAATATCCCGGCACAGCTTGGCCTTCTCGCCGGCCGCCATGATAGCGCCGCCAAACAGCAGGGCAATGACAATGACCTGCAGCATATTGGCCTCCGTGAAGGACTTCCACATATTCGTGGGGAAGATGGACACCAGCGTGCTCATGAAGCCCGCGTACTCCTTGGCCTCATACTCGGCGGACTGCGCCGCTTCGGCAAGGTTGGGGAACAGGCCTGCGTTGTTGAACAGCGTAGCCAGCACAAGGCCGATGACGCAGGCGATGGCGGTGGTGACCATGAAGTAGGCCACTGTCTTCCAGCCCACGGAGCCGACCTTCTTCATGTCGCCCATGGAGATGATACCGTCGATCATGGAGAACAGCACCACCGGCACCACAATGAACTTCAGCAGGTTTACGAAAATATCACCGAACGGCTTGAGGTAACTGGTGGTGAACTCTGCGGCGCCTGCAAAATACAGCACCAAACCCACCACGATGCCAAAAATCAGGGCTAAGAATATCTGCATCGGCAGACCCATCTTTTTCTTTTCCATAAAGTCGCTCCCTCTAAAAAATTCGCAGAAATTTGGAATAATAGGTTTATTATACAAAACAAGCCGATGTTTGTAAAGATATTGCCAAAAATCTTGGTGATTTGACACAAATCGAAACAATATTTTTACATTGCTCCGTCAATTTAACTTGTGAAAGAGCGCTTCAGTCCTTATCTGTCCGCACGGAAAAGCCGCAAAAGCGAATGGCCGCCTTGGCAAGCTCCGCCGTGGGGTCAACGGTGGGGGCTGTCAGACCGGCGCCTGCCGCCGCCATCGGCAGCTCTGTGCAGCCCAGCAAAAATACCTCCGCACCCCGGGCTGCCATGCCCTCCGTCACAGCGCGGAACACCGGGCCGTAGACCTCCGGCCCCCGTCCGGCCTTTACCCCGTCATAGATAACGCGCATCAATGCGTCCTGCTCCGCTTCGTCCGGGACAAGGTATTCTACGCCCTGCACCGCCAGCGCCTGCTGATAGAGGCCAGCCGCCAGCGTACCCCGGGTCGCCAGAATTCCGACGGTCCTTCCGGGGAACTGCCGGGCGCAGGCTTCCGCCGCGGCGGTGAGGATGCTGAGAAACGGCAGCTTCGTCATGGCCTGAAGCCGGGGTAGAAAATAGTGAGCCGTGTTGCAGGGCATGATGACGCAGTCCGCGCCGCACTGCTCCAAATGCTTCAGCGCGTCCGCCATTTCCGGCACCGGGTCGGCGCCGCCGTTCAAAATAGCGGCGGTGCGGTCCGGGATATTGGTGTTGCTGTCGATATACACCCGGATGTGGTCTCGGTCCGTCTCCGCCTTCGTCAGCAGCGTGATCTTTTCAAACAGGTCTGCGGTAGCCAGAGGGCCCATGCCGCCCAAAATGCCGATGGTCTTTTTTCCGTTCATCGAAAGCGCCTCCATACTCAATTCCAAAATTCAGGGAACAGCAGCTCGCTCCCCACCTTTACCGTCAGCAGCAGCAAAACCAGAATCACCGTGGGCTTCACGATTTTGCTGCCGTTTTTAATGGCCAGCCCCGCGCCGATGTAATGGCCCAAAATCGCCGCCACGGCGGAGATCAGTCCCACGCCCACCAGTACATATCCGGCCCGCAGCGCCGTAAACAGGCTGCCGAGGTTACTGGAAAGATTGATGACCTTCACGCCGCCGGCCGCATGGCGGGTATCCAGCCTGGCAAAGCGGACGAAAATGATCATCAGGAACGTCCCCGTTCCGGGACCGTAGTAGCCGTCATACCCGCCGATGACAAAGGCGGCGGCCCAGACAATGAGGCGGCGGAGCCTTGGGTCCAGCGGCTCCGGCTCGTCCGGCCATTTGCGGGTCCGCAGCGTGATGAACGCCACCACCGGCAGCACCAGCAGCAGCAAATACTTCAGCACCACCGCCGGAGTGTGGTGCTGGAGCCACGTTCCGCACACAGAGCCGCCCAGCGCCAGCACGATGGCCGGGGCGAACAGCGCCCAGTCCACATAGCCCTGCCGGATGAACCGCACCGTGGAAAAAACGGTGCCGATGCCGGAGGACAGCTTATTGGTCCCCAGCGCGTTGTAAATAGGGAAGTCCGAAAGCCCCATCAGATAGGTGGGAACGGTGATGATACCGCCGCCCCCGGCGATGGCGTCCATAAATGACCCCAAAAACACGCCGCCGCAGATCAGCAGCACTACCCACAGCGCCACACCGTCCACGGTAAATTGCGTCAAAACTGTACCCATTGCAGCCTCCCGGCCTCCGGCGCCGTTGGCCGGAGGGAAATTCCACGGACATTTGTTTTCATCTTAACAGACCCGCAGGCGAATGTGCATTGGCGAAGCGCACAAGAAAATACAGGCCCCGGCAAAATCCGGTGACATATCCTCCAAATTCCTTCTATGCTTTTCGACAGCCTCCCGCCTTGACGCTTCCGACCCCCGGGCGGTATAATAAAGTATCAGAAATCAGGGCCCGCGGCGCGCGGTCAGTTCGCTGACGCAAACGTTTTGCGGCCTTGAGAACAGGAGGTCTGCCCATGGACCAGACACAGTTATACCACAGCGGCCGCCTGACGGATGGCTGGCAGCTGTTCGGCGCCCATCCCGCTACGGAGGGCGGCGTCCACGGCTGGTGGTTCAACGTCTGGGCTCCCCACGCCCGGGCCGTTTCCGTGGTGGGGGACTTCAACGGCTGGGACACGGGGGCCAACGCCCTTGCCCCCAAGGGGGAGTTCTGGCAGGGCTTTATCCCGGATCTGCCAGTCTATACCGCCTATAAATACGCCGTGACCGGCGCGGACGGGGCTGTGCGCTACAAGGCCGACCCCTACGGTTTCCACACGGAGACCCGCCCCGGCACCGCCAGCAAGCTCTATGACATTGAGCATTTTCACTGGACAGACGATGCCTTCCGCCGTGCCAAGCAGCCGGTGTACCACCGGCCGCTGAACATTTACGAGGTGCATCTCGGCTCGTGGCGCAGGCATAAAAACGGCGACTTTCTTGATTACCGGGACATGGCCCGGCAGCTGGCGGCCTATGTCTCCGACATGGGCTACAATGCCGTGGAGCTGCTGCCGGTGACGGAGCACCCGCTGGACGATTCCTGGGGCTATCAGTGCACGGGGTATTTTGCCCCCACCTCCCGTTTTGGTACGCCGGAGGACTTCATGTGGTTCGTGGACCATCTCCACAGTCAGGGCATTTCCGTGATTCTGGACTGGGTGCCGGCCCACTTCTGCAAGGATGAGCAGGGCCTGTACGAATTTGACGGTACGTGCTGCTACGAATATACCGACCCGAAAAAGCGGGAGCACAACGGCTGGGGCACCCGTGTCTTTGACTATGGCAGGCCGGAGGTGGTGAGCTTTCTCCTTTCCTCCGCCCGGTTCTGGCTGGAAATGTATCATATCGACGGCCTCCGGGTGGACGCCGTAGCCTCCATGCTGTATCTGGACTATGGCCGGGAAGCGGGGCAGTGGACGCCCAATCTCCACGGCGGCAAGGAAAATTTAGAGGCCATTGACTTTCTGCGAAGGCTCAACACCACGGCGTTTTCTGTGGACCCCAACGTGCTGATGATCGCCGAGGAATCCACGGCGTGGCCGCTGGTGACAAAGCCCGCCGATATCGGCGGCCTCGGCTTCAACCTCAAGTGGAACATGGGGTGGATGAATGACATCTGCCACTATTTAAAGCTGGACCCGTGGTTCCGGCAGGACCACCACCGGGACCTGACGTTTTCCATGATGTACGCCTTTTCCGAAAACTACGTGCTGCCCATCTCCCATGACGAGGTGGTGCACATGAAGGGCAGCGTGGTAGGGAAGATGCCGGGCGACTATGAAAATCAGCTTCGCTGCACCCGGGGCTTCTATGCCTATCTTCTCTCTCACCCCGGTAAAAAGCTGCTGTTCATGGGGCCGGAGCTCGGCCAGTGGCACGAGTGGGATTCCGGCGGCCAACTGGACTGGTACTTATTGGAGCATGAGGAAAACCGGCAGCTCCACGCGTTTTTCAAGGCTGCCAACGCCTTTTATAAGGCGGAGAGTGCTCTGTGGGACATCGACTTTGACTGGCAGGGCTTTGAGTGGCTGGTGCCGGACGATAACCACAATAACGTCATCGTGTTCCTTCGCCGGGACCGGGCGGGAAACGAGCTGCTGTGCGCCGTGAACTTTTCCCCCAACGATTACGCCGATTACCGGGTGGGCGTTCCGCCCCGGCGTCAATACGTTCCCGTATTCACCACGGACGCGCCGGAATTCGGCGGCAGCGGCTTTACACCTGTCAAGATACCTGTCGCAGTGGAATCTGTGCCCTCCCACGGCAGGCCTCACTCCGCCCTTTTGAAAATCCCCGCCTTCGGCGCGGTGTTCCTCCGGGGGGAGGGGCAACTCCCGGAAAAGCCACAGAAAAAGGCAGCCTCTCACGCTGCGGCGGCGCAAAAGTCCAAGTGTTAGGCACAATTCTCGCGCTTCCCGGCGGCCCCTCTATCAGCGGGCCGTTTCTCCAAAATAAATTTGATTCGCAGAAAACAGGAAAAAGGAGCTGGTACACCCGTGAAAAAAGAATGTATCGCCATGCTGCTGGCCGGCGGACAGGGCAGCCGCCTCTATGTCCTCACCGGTGCCATGGCAAAGCCCGCCGTACCCTTCGGCGGCAAGTTCCGCATTATTGATTTTCCCCTGTCCAACTGCACAAATTCCGGTATTGACACCGTGGGCGTGCTGACCCAATACCGCCCGCTGGAGCTCAACAGCTACATCGGCTCCGGCCAGCCGTGGGACCTTGACAGCAGCAACGGCGGCGTTCACATCCTGCCGCCCTACATGGGCAGCAAGGGCGGTACGTGGTACAAGGGCACCGCCAATGCCATCTATCAGAACATGGGCTTCATCGACCAGTACCAGCCGGAGTATGTAGTGATTCTCTCCGGCGACCACATCTATAAAATGGATTACTCCGAAATGCTTCGCCGCCATAAGGAGGCCGAGGCCGCCTGCACCATCTCCGTCATGGAGGTTCCGTGGGAGGAGGCCAGCCGCTTTGGCATCATGGCGGTGGATGAAAACGATATGATCACCGAATTTGCCGAAAAGCCCCGGGAACCGAAAAGCAACCTCGCCTCCATGGGTATCTACGTCTTTTCGTGGAAGGCCCTCCGGCGCTATCTCACCGAGGACGAGGCCGATCCCGCCTCCGACAATGATTTCGGCAAAAACGTCATCCCGAAAATGCTTGCGGACGGACAGCGGATGGCAGCGTTCCGCTTCCAGGGCTATTGGAAGGACGTGGGAACACTGACCTCCCTGTGGGACGCCAACATGGATATGCTCTCCCCGGACTCCGGTCTGGACCTCAGCGACGAATCGTGGCCCATTTACGCCCGCAGCGTGGATGCGCCGCCTATCTACATGGGCGGGGACAGCCATGTGAGCCACAGTGCCATCAACCGGGGCTGCGACATTGAGGGAACGGTGGAAAACTCCGTGCTCTCGCCCCGCGTCACCATTGAAAAGGGGGCAAGGGTCAGCTACTCCGTGATTCTCCCCGGCGTCACCGTGGAGGCCGGGTCTGTCATCGAATACGCCATCATCGGCGAGGGCTGCCATATCGGCCGGGAATGCCGGGTGGGCGGCACGCCGGATTCCGCGCCCGGTGGAAAATGGAACCTGACCGTGCTGGCGCCGGACTGCGCGCTGGAGGATGGCCGTGAGATCGCCCCCGGCGTCATGCTGGACCGCTACGGCAAGGAGGTGCTGAAATGAACCGTCTGCATGGAATCATTTTCGCTTATGAGCAGCGTCCGGAGCTCCGTGAGCTGACAGAGCGCCGCACCGCGGCCTCCATTCCCTTCGGCGGCCGCTACCGGGCGGTGGACTTTACCCTTTCCAATCTGCTCAACGCCGGCGTCACCGATGTGGGGCTGGTGCTCCATGGCCGGTATCAGAGTATGCTGGACCATGTAGGCAGCGGAAAGGTGTGGGATATGTCCCGGAAGCGGGGCGGACTACACCTGCTGCCGCCGTTCAACTATCTCCATGACTGGGGCGTAACGCCGTTCCGGGGCAAAATGGAGGCGCTGGCCGGTGTCCGGGACTACTTGGACGAGATTCGGCAGGACTATGTGGTGCTCATGGAGGGGGACCTTGTGGCCAATCTCCCTATGGCGGATATTTTCGCCCACCATCTCCGCACCCATGCCGATATCACCGCTGTCTGCGGGGATGACAGCTTTGCCACGGAAAACGGCACCTACTTTGAAAAGGACCCGGACGGACATATCCGGGAGGTGCTCATCAATATGCACCGGCCCCGGGGCTACCGGAGCCTTGATGTGTTCATTCTCTCCACAGAGCTGCTGCGGTCACTGGTGGACGAATGTCAGGCCCATGACCAATACAGCTTCCGCCGGGACGTTTTGCAGGCAAAGCAGGCGCTTTTGAACCTGCAAAGCTACACATGGGGCGGCTTTGCCGCGCAGATTCGCTCCGTGCAGGAATACTATGACCGCTCCATGCAGCTTCTGGATAAAGACATCCGGGCGGACCTCTTTACGCCGGAACGGCCCATCCGGGCCAAGGGGGCCGACAAGGCCTCCACCTACATCGGGCCGGACGGTGTGTGCCTGAACTCTCTGGTGGCCGAGGGCTGCCGCATTGAGGGCACCGTGGTCAATTCCATTCTGTTCCCTGGCGTCACGGTGGAAAGGGGAGCGGAAGTGCAGGGCTGCATCCTGTTCCGGGGCACCTGCGTCCGACGGAACGCACGGCTGGCCCATGTCATTACTGACAAACACGTAGAGCTACTGCCGGGCCGCACCATGATGGGCCACGCCAACTATCCCATTGTCATTGCGAAAAACAGTGTTGTCTGATTTTTTCTTCCGAAAGGAGCATTTCATGAAGGTTTTATACGCAGCCAGCGAGGCGGTGCCCTTCTGCAAGACCGGCGGCCTTGCGGACGTTGCCGGGTCCCTGCCTCCGGCCCTTGCGGCGCAGGGGGTAGAAACGGCGGTGATTCTGCCGCTGTACCGGCGGGTGAAGGAGCGCTTCGCCGACCAGCTCACCTTTTTGTGCTACGATTATGTCGATCTTGCGTGGCGGCACGCCTACTGCGGCCTGTTCTCCTTGAAAAAGGACGGTGTCACGTGGTATTTTCTGGATAACGAGCAGTATTTCGGCCGCCCGGAGCTGTACGGCTGCGCGGATGACGGAGAACGCTTCGGCTTTTTCTCCCGGGCCGTTGTGAAAATGCTGGACCATCTGGATTTCTGGCCGGATGTGATTCACTGCAACGACTGGCAGACCGCCCTCATTCCCATTTATCTGAAGGATGACGGTGTCCGAGAGGAACGTTATCGTTCTGTCCGCACGGTACTGACCATTCACAACATCGAGTACCAGGGTCGCTATGACCCCTACTGCCTCGGCGACCTGTTCGGTCTGGACCGGGGCTGGGTGGACGATGGGACGCTGCTGCTGGATGGCGACCTCAATCTTCTCAAGGGCGCGATTCTCACGGCGGACGCAGTGAACGCCGTGTCTCCCACCTACGCTCAGGAGCTGAAAAATCCCTACTTTGCGCACCGCATGGAGGGGATTTTGACCCAGTGCGGCTATAAGCTCTCCGGCGTGCTCAACGGCATTGACATGAAGCTCTATGACCCGGCGGCGGACCCCCGCATCGCCGCGAATTACACGGCGGAGAACATTTCCGGCAAAGCCGCCGACAAAGCGGCGCTGCAAAAGGCACTGGGGCTGCGGCCGGAGCCGGAAACGCCCATCATCGCCATGGTGAGCCGCCTTGTGACCCACAAGGGCCTCGACCTCATTCGGGAGGTCATGGGAGACATCATGGAGCTTCCGGTGCAGTTTGTGCTGCTGGGCAGCGGAGACGCGGCCTATGAAGATTTCTTCCGCCATGCGGCGGAGCGCTGGCCGGAGCGGATGGCCATTCGCCTCGGGTATGACGAGGCGCTGTCCATGGCCATTTACGCCGGAGCGGACCTATTCTTAATGCCCTCCCGCAGCGAGCCCTGCGGCCTTTCCCAGATGATTGCCATGCGCTACGGTACGGTCCCCATCGTCCGGGAGACCGGCGGGCTGAAGGATACCGTTCAGCCCTACGAGGCGTGGCGGGATGCCGGCACCGGCTTTACCTTCGCCAATTATTCCAGCGCCGATATGCTCCATGTCATCCGGGAGGCGATCTATCTTTATAAGGACTATCCGGACGCCTTTGCGCGGCTCCGCCGCCGGGCCATGGAGCGGGATTTCAGTTGGAACCGCAGCGCGGGGGACTATCTGAAAATTTATGCCGCCGTTACTGGCGCAGCGGCTGCCGCATCGGAGTCAGACGATACCGAAGCACTGAAAGCAGAGGTGCCGACAGCTGCGGCTGAACCGGCCAAAAAGCGGACCTCCGCCCGGAAAGCGGTGTCCGGAAAGGCCGCAAAGCCGGTCAAGGCGGCCTCCGCGAAAAAAGCGGTGCCCGCCGCGCCGGATGATGGTGCAAGAGTTCCAAAAACCGCCGAAAAATCCACAAAAACGAGAAAAACGGCTGGATCGGTTGCGAAAAAGGCCGCTTCCGCCTCCAAACCCAAAAAGAAAGGCGCCGCCAGGAAGGCGGCGGAGTAATCCCTATGAGCATTCCATTTACCACGCAGACACTGCAAGAGACCCTCACCGCCAAGCTGGCGCTGAACTTCGGCACGGAGCCGGGCGAGGCCACGGATCAGGAGATGCTGAAGGCCTGCGCCCTCGTTTTGCGGGATGTAATGGCCCTCCGGGGCGTGCAGACCGCCAAGGAAACGAAAAAAGAGCAGAAAAAGCAGGTCCACTATCTCTCCCTTGAATTTCTCATGGGCCGCAGCCTTATGAAAAACGCCTACAACTTGGGCGTTCTGCCCCAATTAAAAGAAGCGCTGGAGGGCATGGGCTTCAAGGCGGCAGACCTCTTTGAGCTGGAGCCGGACGCGGGCCTCGGCAACGGCGGTCTCGGGCGGCTGGCCGCCTGCTATCTGGACTCCATGACCACACTGGAAATTCCCGCCACCGGCTATTCCATCTGCTACGAGCTGGGTATTTTCAAGCAGAAGATTGTGGAGGGCCAGCAGGTAGAGCTGCCGGACGACTGGAAGGGCGTTGGCTCGGCATGGCTGCTGCCAAAGCCCGACGAGGCCCAAATCGTCCGTTTCGGCGGCACGCTGCGGGAATTCTGGCAGGACGGTCATCTCCACATCGTCAACGAAAATGCCACGGCGGTGCAGGCCGTTCCCTGTGACATGGTAGTGGCGGGCTACAGTACGGATCATGTGAACACGCTGCGGCTGTGGGACGCCCGCTCCACCCGCCCGGTGGACATGGCGCTGTTCTCCCAGGGCGAGTACCTGAAGGCTTCCGAGGACGAGGCCATGGCGGAGACCATCGCCAAGGTGCTCTATCCCGAGGATAACCACATGGAGGGAAAGTCCCTTCGCTTAAAGCAGCAGTATTTCTTTGTCTCCGCCACGGTGCAGTCCATTATCACCAAGCATTTGGAAACCTACGGCACGCTGAAAAATTTCCACAAAAAGAACGTTCTTCAAATCAACGATACCCACCCGGCCCTTGTGATTCCGGAGCTGATGCGGATTTTCATGGACGAGGCCGGTATGAGCTGGGATGAGGCATGGGACATCACCACCCAGTCCGTGGCCTACACGAACCACACCGTTTTGTCCGAGGCGCTGGAGCGCTGGCCCCAGAGCCTTTTTGAAACACTGCTGCCCCGCATCTGGCAGATCGTGCTGGAGATTGCCCACCGCTGGCAGGAAAAGGTGGAGAGCTTCTACCATGACAACGGCAAAACAGAGAAAATGGCCATCGTCTGGGGCGGCGAGGTCCGTATGGCCAATCTGTGCATCGCCGGGGGAATGTCTGTCAACGGCGTGTCCGGCCTGCACTCCGAGATTTTGAAAAAAGATGTGTTCCATGACGCCTGCGTCATGGAGCCCTGGAAATTCACCAACGTCACCAACGGCATCGACCACCGCCGCTGGCTCAGCGAGATCAATCCCGGCCTTGACGCCCTTGTCCGGGACCTCACCGGCGGGGACGAGTACCTCCTGCACCCGCAGGCGCTGAAAAAGCTGGAGGACCATGCCGAAGACGCCGCCGTGCTTCAGCGGCTGGAGGACATCAAGCGGCAGAACAAGGAGGACTTTGCCGCATATATCAAAAAGGCGCAGGGCGTCACACTGTCGCCGGACGCTATCTTTGATGTGCAGGTCAAGCGGCTCCACGAATATAAGCGCCAGCTTTTGAACGTGCTCCACATCATCACGCTCTACCAGCGGCTTCAGGATGACCCGGGCTGCATCACCCGGCCCCACACGTTCCTGTTCGGTGCCAAGGCCGCACCGGGCTATGCCGTAGCCAAGCGGATCATCCACCTCATCAACTCCCTTGCGGACGATATTTCCCACGATCCCCGCTGCCGGGGCAAGCTGCAGGTGGTATTTCTTGAAAACTACCGGGTGTCCCTTGCCGAGCACCTGATGCCCGCCAGCGAGGTCTCTCAGCAGATTTCAACTGCCGGAAAGGAGGCCAGCGGCACCGGCAACATGAAATTCATGATGAACGGTGCTCTGACCGTCGGTACGCTGGACGGTGCCAATGTGGAGATGCACGATCTGCTGGGCGATGAGAATATGTTCCTGTTCGGCCTCCACGCCGATCAGGCCGCGCAGCTCCGGCGGGAGGGCTATGTGCCCCAGCGGTATGTCAGCCATGACCCGCAGTTGGAGCGCTGTCTGAACTCCCTGCGCCGGGGCTTCCGGGACGGGGTGAGCTATGAGGACCTCTACCAGCGGCTCATCGGCAGCGACGAATATCTGCTGCTGGCGGATTACCGGGCCTATTGCGACGCCGAGCGCCGCATGGCCGAGACCTACGAAAACCGCGAGCAGTGGAACTGTATGAGCCTTCTTAACATCGCCCGCAGCGGCAGCTTTGCCGCCGACCGGGCTGTTGCGGAATATGCCGACAACATCTGGCACGTTCCCCATCGCTGAGGAAAAGCCGGACTTACGCGGAAACAGACCGCAAAAGCGGCCGGAATTTGTGCAGTTTACCGTTTGACAGGGCCTATCCGCCGTGCTACACTCTGACACATATTTTTCCATGTTTTTCTTGCGTTTGGCCCGATTTATGATAGGATAGACCTTGAGATTTCAATATCTTGAACGGAGGGACTGCTATGAGCGAACGAAAGCTGCCCGAGCTGTTCGGCAGCAGGGTATTCAACGAGGAGACCATGAAGGAGCGCCTGTCCGACGCCTGCTATCAGGCTTGGAAGCGCTGCGTCACTGACGGTGCGCCGCTGGAGCTGGCCACCGCCAATGAAATTGCCGGTGCCATGAAGACATGGGCCGTGGAGCAGGGCTGCACCCATTACACCCACTGGTTCCAGCCTATGACCGGCTTTACGGCGGAAAAGCACGAGGGCTTTATCGCTCAGGGCGAGCATGGCCGGGCCATTCTGGAATTTTCCGGCAAGAATCTGGTCCGCGGCGAGGCGGACGCCTCCTCGTTCCCCTCCGGCGGCCTGCGGGCCACCTTTGAGGCCCGTGGCTATACCGCGTGGGACCCCAGTTCCTTTGCCTTTGTGAAGGAGGGGACGCTGTGCATCCCCACCATCCTCTGCTCCTACGGCGGACACGCGCTGGACAAAAAGACGCCGCTGCTGCGCTCCATGGAGGATGTCAGCAGGCAGGCTGTCCGCATTCTGCGGCTGTTCGGGGACACAGAGACCCATAAGGTCATTCCCTGTGTCGGCCCGGAGCAGGAATATTTCCTTGTGGACAAAAAGCTCTACAACCAGCGTGAGGACCTGCGGATGACCGGCCGCACGCTGTTCGGCGCCAAGCCTCCCCGGGGACAGGAGCTGGACGATCACTACTACGGCGCCATCCGGCCCCGTGTGGCGTCCTTTATGAAGGATCTGGATGAAAACCTCTGGGCGCTGGGTATTTACAGCAAGACCAAGCACAACGAGGTCGCGCCCTCCCAGCACGAGATGGCCCCCATCTACACGGACGCCAACACCGCCTGTGACCATAACCAGCTTACCATGGAGATCATGAAAAAGACGGCCGACCGGCATGACATGGTCTGCCTGCTCCATGAAAAGCCCTTTGCCGGAGTCAACGGCTCCGGTAAGCACGATAACTGGTCCTTGAACACCGATACCGGCAAGAACCTGTTCAAGCCCGGCAAGACCCCCAGCCAGAACGCGCAGTTCTTGCTGTTTTTGGCGGCCTTTGTCAAGGGTGTGGACGAATATCAGGATTTCCTGCGGGCCACAGTGGCCTTCCCCGGAAACGATCACCGTCTGGGTGCCTCCGAAGCGCCTCCGGCCGTGATCTCCATCTTCCTCGGCGATGAGTTGGACGCCGTGGTGCAGTCCATCATCCGGGGCACGGAGTTCAAGGATTCCGGCAAGCGGACCCTCCAGATCGGCGTGGACGCCATGCCGCCCATCCCGCAGGACAACACGGACCGCAACCGTACCTCGCCCATGGCGTTCACCGGCAACAAGTTCGAGTTCCGGATGCTGGGCTCCAGCCAGTCCATCTCCGGCCCCAACATCGCCCTGAACACCATCATGGCCGAAGAACTTCAGCAGTTTGCCGACCATCTGGAAAAGTCCAAGGATTTCCAGACCGACCTTGATAAGCTCATCAAAAAGGTCTTCACGGACCACCAGCGCATCATCTTCAACGGCAACGGCTATGATGACGCATGGCTGGCCGAGGCGGAAAAGCGCGGTCTTTGCAATCTGCCTACTACGGCGGACGCCCTGCCGGTCTACACCGCCAAGAAGAATGTGGACCTCTTTGTCAAGCACGGCATCTACACGAAAGAGGAAATCAACGCCCGGTCGGAAATTCACATTGAAAACTACACCACTGTGATTTCGATTGAGGCCCGCACCATGGCGGATATGCTGCGGCGGCAGATCCTGCCCGCCGTATCCGCCGTGACAGCGGAGTTGTGCGAGCGGGGCTGGAAGAAGGAGCAGATGGGTGTCAGCCACAAGGCGGATGACACTGTGGCCCGGGACATGGGCCAGCTTACCGACAAGCTCTTTGCCGTAACAGAAAAGCTGGAGCGCGACCTCGCTAAAATTCCCGCCGATGCCAAAAAGGCCATGACCTACAGCCATACTACGCTGGTGCCGGATATGGAAAAGGCCCGCACGCTGGCCGACGAGCTGGAAACGCTGACACCGAAGGACTGTTGGCCCTTCCCGGTGTACAGTGACCTGCTGTTCTCTGTGTAACATCAGGATCGACGCAAAAACAGCAAGAAACGACCCCCTGCGGAATGGACGCATCCATTTCGCAGGGGGTTCTCGCTTTTATTCTGTGTCAGATGCCTTTTCTGTGAAGTGCGTAGGAATAGACGGTAGGGATCAGAACCATCACCGCCAGCAGCGCCCCAAACAGCCAGCCGCTCCACAGCCGCAGCAGGGAGAGGGGGATCATCACAAGACCGCACAGCACCCACAGAAAGCCGCTCAACCGGTGGGTCCTGGTCCAATTTTCCTCGCTTTGCAGCGTCCACGGCAGCTTGATACCCACGGTGCGGTTCTGCCGGATTTTTGGCAGGTAGTTACCAAGGATCAGAAACAGTAGTCCCACAAACACAGGTACCACGGTGCTGATGTGCATCTCATAGCCCAGCCCTGTGCCGAGGGTGACCGCTCCGCCGAGCAGCGATCCGGCCGGGCAAGACCACAGCAGCACCGTCCGCAGCACAGGATTCCTATTTTTCTTCGTCTCACGGCTCTCGGCGTAAAAGCAGACG
The DNA here is from genome assembly GCF_029218125.1 of Neopoerus faecalis. NCBI lineage: Bacteria > Bacillati > Bacillota > Clostridia > Eubacteriales > Oscillospiraceae > Neopoerus > Neopoerus faecalis. Next base: position 377,978 of record NZ_JARFXX010000001.1, read on the forward strand.
AGATGCAGTGCCAAAATAAACAGCGGCAGGCCGAACACAGTGGCGGCACGCGACGACCAGCCGTTTGCGTTGCCGGCAAAGTCCCAATGTGTCGCCATGGTCTCCGGCAAACGCGGGTAGAGCGCCGCGCCCGCGAACAGCGGCAGTAGGCAGACCAGCGAAGTCAGCAGCATTTCCCTCTTGTTGTTCTTCATTTTTTTCCTTCCCCCTTCAAGTCCTGTAACCACAGCAGGACTTCCTCCAGCACAGAGGCGTTAAGGCTGTAGTAGATATAGTTTTTCTCCCGACTCTCAAAAATCAGTCCCGCCTTTTTCAGTTGGGACAGGTGATAGGACACCGTAGCGGCAGTCATATCGAAACGCCCGGCGATCTCGCCTGCCGTTAAGCGTCCGCCCTTGAGCAGATTCAATATCTCCCGCCGCACCGGGTCCGACAGGGCCTTGAAGGTCTCGGCAAAGGCCATGGCATTCCCTCCAAAAGTATTTAGAAGAATTTCTAAATAGTATATACCATATCGCGGCTTAAATGTCAACAGCTATTTAGAAAAAAATCTAAATAGCTGTTCCATATAGAAAAAGCGCCCGCCGGGACCGAAAGGTCCCGGCGGACATTTGCTCAGCTCCGGCCGGTCTGCGCGGTGGGGCCGCATGAAGCAACGCCGCCTGCGGAACAGACATTGGGAAGTGTGTGGGAAATGCGGAACACCTTGTGTGGGGCACAAAGCGCAGGGGATGAGAAGCTCCGCGGCGAGCGGGGCCGGAGCTATGGGGAAGCACGGTAAACGGCGGGGCGGCGTTCCATCGAGAGAGCCGAAGGGGTCTATAAAAAAAGACTGGCCGCATCCTTCAATGAGATTGCGGCCAGTCGATCATACGGAAAGCTCCGGTTAGACACTTAACTTTGCGTCCCCGTCTTTCGGCGGGTTTGCCCTATTCAATTCGCCCTACTTCGCCTACGACCTATTATACGGGAAGCTGCTGCCGAATGCAAGCAAAATTTGTATTTTCCCCAAATCGGATTTTTCCTCTTTCCCTGTCCGCTCTCTTGTGCTATATTGTATACGTATGTTTTCAAATAAGAGATAAAGGGGCGGTCAGCATGGGAGCCATTGGCTTCGATAATCAAAAGTATCTCACCACACAGTCCGAGCAGATCAAAAAGCGCATTCATCAGTTCGGCGGTAAGCTGTATCTGGAATTCGGCGGCAAGCTGTTTGACGATTACCACGCCTCCCGGGTACTGCCGGGCTTTGAGCCGGACAGCAAGATTCGGATGCTTCAGCAGTTGAAGGACGATGTGGAGATCGTCATCGCCATCAACGCCGGTGACATTGAGAAGAATAAAATGCGGGGGGATCTGGGCATCACCTATGACGAGGATGTGCTCCGCCTTATTGATATTTTCCGGGACATGGGGCTGTATGTGGGCAGCGTGGTGCTGACCCGCTACAGCGGACAGGAGGCGGCAAACGCCTTTTTGCACCGGCTGGAAAAGCTGGGCATCCGCTGCTACCGGCACTATCCCATTGCCGGCTACCCCTCGGATGTAGTCCACATCGTCAGCGATGATGGCCTTGGAAAGAACGATTACATTGAGACCAGCCATTCCCTCATCGTGGTAACGGCCCCCGGCCCCGGCAGCGGCAAAATGGCCACCTGCCTCAGCCAGCTCTACCATGACCATAAGCGTGGCATCGACGCCGGCTATGCCAAATTTGAAACATTCCCCATCTGGAACCTGCCCCTGAAGCACCCGGTCAATCTGGCCTACGAGGCCGCCACCGCCGATCTGGACGATGTGAACATGATCGACCCCTTCCATCTGGAGGCCTACGGCGTCACCACTGTGAACTATAACCGGGATGTGGAGATTTTCCCTGTGCTCAACGCCATCTTTGAAAAAATTCAGGGCAAGTCTCCCTATAAATCTCCCACGGACATGGGCGTGAACATGGCGGGCAACTGCATTGTGGACGATGAGGTGTGCCGCGCCGCATCCAAAATGGAAATTCTGCGGCGGTACTACACCGCGAAAATGGAGCTGGTTCAAGGCAAGGGGACGGAGGAGACCGTCCGCAAGCTGGAGCTGGTGATGCAGCAGGGCGGGGTCACGCCGGACATCTGCCCCGCCGTGGCGGCGTCCCTGGAAAAAGCGGAGACCACCGGCGCTCCCGCCGGCGCCATGGTGCTGCCGGACGGTCAGGTCGTCACCGGCAAGACCTCCGGCACGCTGGGGGCCGCCGCGGCGCTGCTGCTGAACGCCCTGAAGGCGCTGGGCCATATCGACGATCAGTTTGAGCTGATCTCCAAGCAGGTCCTGGAGCCGGTCTGCCACCTGAAAACCACCTACCTTGACCACCGCAACCCCCGGCTCCACACCGATGAGGTGCTGCTGACGCTGGCCATCTCCGCCCTGACCAACCCGCTGGCAGACCTTGCCAAGCGGCAGCTTCCGGGTCTCCGGGGCAGCGAGGCCCACTTCTCCGTTATCATCAGCGAGGAGGATTTAAAGATTTTCAAGCGGCTGGGCGTCCGGGTGAGCTGTGAGCCGAAATACGAAACAAAGCGCCTCTACCACCGGTAAACAAAATACGAAAAGGGCACCGCACAGCGGTGCCCTGAGGCTGTCGATAAAGTGATAAATTTTCCGCAACGGTAAGGAAGGGTGTGCGCGGGAAACCCAAGAAGGGTGTCCTGCGCCATTAAAATCCTAAGTTTTCAGAACTTTTATAAAGTTCTGAAAACTTGCTCAGCGGGGCGAAAAAACTTTTTCGACACGCTGAGGGCACCGCACAGCGGTGCCCTTTTGAAAGGAATCAACGTATGGACATCATTCAAACGCTGGCGCAGGAGCTGGACAAGGCCCCGCAGCACGTGGAAAACGTGGTGCGCCTGCTGGACGAGGGCAACACCATCCCCTTCATCGCCCGCTACCGCAAGGAGCTTCACGGCGCCATGGACGATACCGCGCTCCGAACGCTGGAGGAACGCCTCCAATACCTCCGGGGACTGGAGGAGCGCCGGGAGGCCGTGAAGCGCTCCATTGACGAACAGGGCAAGCTGACAGATGAGCTGGCCGCCGCCATCAACAGCGCTAAAACGCTGGCGGAGGTGGAGGACCTCTACCGGCCCTACAAGCAAAAACGCCGCACTCGTGCCACTGCGGCAAAGGAAAAGGGGCTGGAGCCGCTGGCGGCGCTGCTGTTCGCGCAGGAGCGAAACTGCCCCCAGCCGGAGGAGGCCGCCTGGGACTACATTGACCCGGAAAAAGGGGTAGAGACCCTTTCTGATGCTCTACATGGAGCCAGTGACATCATCGCCGAATGGATCAGCGACGATGCCGCTGTCCGCAAACAGCTCCGGGCGCTGATTCTCCGTCAGGGTCAGATCGTCAGCCGCGCGGTCACGGAGGAGGACAGCGTTTACCGCCTGTATTACGAATTTTCGCAATCCGTCAGCCGGGTGCAGGGACACCAGATTCTCGCCATGAACCGGGGCGAGCGGGAGGGGATACTCTCCGTTTCCGTTGTCACCGACCGGGAGCAGGCATTGCCGCTGCTGCGCCGCGCCGTTGTGAAGCCCGGCTCCGCCGCCATGGACTTTGTAAAATCCGCCGCGGAGGACGCCTATGACCGCCTCATTTATCCTTCCTTGGAGCGGGAGGTCCGCAATCTTCTCACGGAGAAAGCGGGTGAGGGCGCCATCGGCCAGTTTGCCCTGAATTTAAAGCCGCTTTTGATGCAGCCGCCGGTAAAGGGCAGGGTCACCATGGGGCTGGACCCCGGCTACCGCATGGGCTGCAAGGTGGCTGTGGTGGACGGGACCGGCAAAGCGCTGGACACCGCCGTGGTGTACCCCACCTATGGGGAGCGCCAGAAAAACGAGGCCATCGCCGCGCTGGCAAAGCTCATCCGCAAATATGGCGTAGAGCACATCGCCATCGGCAACGGTACCGCCAGCCGGGAAACAGAGCAGATGGCCGTGGAGCTGATTCGGCAGGTAAACGATGCCGGGGCCCACGTCAGCTATATGATCGTGTCCGAGGCCGGGGCCTCCGTGTACTCCGCAAGTCCGCTGGCCGCCGAGGAATTTCCCCAGTATGACGTGAATCTCCGCTCCGCCGTGTCCATTGCCCGGCGCTTGCAGGACCCGCTGGCAGAGCTGGTGAAAATCGACCCCAAGGCTATCGGCGTGGGGCAGTACCAGCATGACTGCCCCAAAAAGCAGCTCGACGAGGCCCTGAACGGCGTGGTGGAGGACTGCGTCAACGCCGTGGGCGTGGACATCAACACTGCGTCGCCGTCCCTTTTGCAGCGGGTAGCTGGCCTGAACGGCACCACAGCGAAAAACGTGGTGGCCTACCGGGAGGAAAACGGACCCTTCACCGCCCGCAGTCAGATCAAAAAGGTGCCGAAGCTGGGACCGAAGGCCTTCCAGCAGTGCGCGGGCTTTTTGCGGGTGCCGGAGAGCAAAAACGTTTTGGACAACACCGCCGTGCACCCGGAGAGCTATGATGCCGCCAAGGCGCTGCTGGAGCTGACGGGCTACACGCTGAGCGATGTGAAAAACGGCGCGCTGACAGAGCTGCCCGCCCGAATCCGCGCCTGCGGCGAGGCGCAGGCGGCGGAAAAGCTGGGCGTGGGCGTCCCCACGCTGCGGGATATCGTCTCCGAGCTGATGAAGCCGGGGCGGGACGTCCGTGATGAGCTGTCAAAGCCCATCCTTCGCACGGATGTGCTGGAAATGAAGGACCTGAAGCCCGGTATGGTGCTCACCGGCACCGTGCGGAACGTCATCGACTTCGGTGTGTTTGTTGACATCGGCGTCCATCAGGACGGTCTCGTGCACATCTCACAGGTATCGGACAAATTCATCAAGCACCCCTCAGAGGTTGTTTCTGTCGGCGATGTGGTGAAGGTCGCTGTGCTGGAAGTGGACGAGGCGAAAAAGCGCATCAGCCTCAGCATGAAGCAGGCAAAATAAACAGAACAAAAAACCGCCCATTGGGCGGTTTTTTGTTTCATCTTTTTAAAATACCATCAGTTGATAAGGGCAAACACGGTTTTTCGGAACTGAAACAACATTCAGCTTCGTTTTCCTCATTGCCGGGCGGCAGCCAGGCTGCTTCGTCAGCCTCGCTGAGCCGTCGTTCCCGATTCCGAAAAACTCCGAAGGACTTTCCAGCGAGCAAAAATGGGCGCTGATGCGGAAGCGGACGAAGGCTTGCTGGCGCAAGCCAAGGACAATGACAAAATCAGCGGCTATTTAGGCCGCTGGAAAGCATATTTGCCCTTGTCAACTGATGGTATCTTTTACTCCGCAGTCTGCGGCGCGGCGGCTCCGTCCGCCGCCTCAGCCCGGAGGAACTGCCGGTAAAATAGAAAGCCCACCGCCGTTGTAATCAGCTCCGTAACGGGATATGTGAGCCAGAAGGCGTGCAGCCCCCAATGGGCGAACAGCCAGCCCAGCGGCACAAACAGCACCACCGTCCGTAAAATCGTCAGCAGGGAGCTTTTCCCGGCGCTGCCCACTGCCTGAAAGAATACCGGGAAAATCAGGGATGTCACCATGGGTAAAAAACTGGGACCGATCCACCGGAACCCATAGGTCCCGATGGCGATGACCTCGGCATCCCGGGAGAAGAATCGGAGCATCGGGCCGGGAATCAGCTCAAAGCACAGCGTCCCGATGAGCATCAGCGCCATGCCCGCCAATATGGACTCCCGCAGTGTTTTGCGGCAGCGGTCCAGACTTCCCGCGGCATAGTTATAGCTGATGACCGGCACGATGCAGGTCTGCATGGCCCCCAGCGGGATAAAGAAAAATGTCTGCCACTTATAGTAAAGGCCCAGCGCCGTAACAGCCTGATCCGAAAACGTGCTCAAGATCAAATTCAAGCCCAGAATGTAAAACGTGTAGGCGGACTGCATTAAAATATTGGGAATTCCCAGCCGGTAGACCCGCCGCACCAGCGCCGGATACAGCGCCCGCGCCGGGGAACGGCGATAGCCGCCTCTCCACACGATGGCCGCCGCCACGATCTGCCCCGCCACGGTGGCAATAGCCGCACCGGCAATACCCAGCGCCGGAAGGCCGAACAGTCCGAAAATCAGCAGCGGGTCCAGCGCGATATTTGTCACCGCGCCTAAGATCTGCGCCGCCATGGGGCGGTTCATGTTGCCCTCCGCCTGCAAAACCTTGGTCCAGCCGCTCTCCAAAAACAGCCCGATGCTGCATACGCACACAATACGCCCATAGACGATGACGTCCGCAATCACCGCCTCAGACTCCGTGGACATCCGGGCATAGGCCGGCATCAGCACCGCCGCCAGCAGTGCGAATACCGCCCACATCACCAGCGACAGCGCCGTGCTGATTCCCGCTGCCTCGTCGGAGCGCTTCCGGTCCCGGATTCCTAAAAAGTAGGCCATGGCCGTATTGATTCCCACGCCGGTCCCCACGGCCAGCGCGATCATCAAAAGCTGGAGGGGATATACAATGGACAGGGCCGTGAGGCCCGTATCTGAAAACCGCCCCACGAAAAAGCTGTCCACAATATTATAAAGCGCTTGAATCAACTGCGCCAGCATCACCGGCGGTGCCAGCCGCATCAAAATCCGGCTGATGCGCTCCGTCCCGAAAAATTCGCTCTCCATTGCTCCGTCCCGTCTCTGTATCTAAATATTTTTACCGCCGCTCAACAAGGGCAAAACCGCCTGCTAACGGCCGGTAATGGCAATTTATTATAACAGTCGCCGCCGGATTGTCAAGAGGCCGCACGGCGTCCGACATAAGGTCATACAGTTTTTCCATACGGCAGCATTTTCAGTCCCGCCTGCCCTTGTGGCAGCAAGAAAATTGTTGTATAATGGCGCAAATGTCACACGCGGGAGGGAATACGGCATTGATGATCGACTATTTAAGGGAGCTGAATCTCGCTTCCGTTTTTCTGCGGCTGACGCTTGCCATGTTTTTCGGCGGCATGATCGGCATAGAGCGTGAAAAAAAGCGCCGCCCCGCCGGTTTCCGCACCTATATGCTGGTGTGTCTGGGCGCTACGCTGGCGGGCATCATCAGCCAGTACAATTATGTCATGATCAATACGGTCTTTGCGGACATCGCAAGTGAAATCGGCCGCAATACGGACGTCACCAGAATCGGCGCTAAAGTCATCGGCGGCGTTGGCTTTTTAGGTGCCGGCACCATCATCGTCACGGACCGGCAGGAGGTCAAGGGCCTGACCACGGCGGCGGGCCTCTGGGCCTCTGCGTGTATGGGACTTGCCATCGGCGCTGGCTTCTACGAATGTGTGATTCTCGCCTTTCTTCTGATGTTCCTCTGCATCCGTCTTCTTCCGTATCTGGAAAATTACATGGTCGAGCGGGCAAGGAACATGAACCTCTACATAGAATATGCGTCCTTTGACAATATCGGCCTCATTATCGGCAAGATCAAGGCGCAGGGCGCTCAAATCTACGAGGTCAACATCGACCGGAACTCGGAGCGGAAGGGCCAGTATCCCAGCGCCGTGTTCACCATTCGTCTGGCGCCCAACACGCACCACGCACAGGTCATCGCCGCCATTTCCGAACTGGATGACGTTATGACCATTGATGAAATCTGAAAGGGGGAAAGGCAGCCTTGTTATCGATCTTTGATTCTCTGCGCGCCGTGACCATGGCGTCCATTACACTGCGGATGCTGCTGTCTGTTCTCTGCGGCGGACTTATCGGCATTGAGCGGGAGTATAAGCGGCGTCCTGCCGGCTTCCGCACCCATATTCTCATCTGTCTCGGCGCGGCCATGGTCAGCCTGACCAGTCAATTTCTGTTTTTGAATATGCACTACTATCTGGATGTCTCCCGCATGAGCGCCAGCGTAACGGCAGGTATCGGCTTCATCGGCGCCGGCAGCATCATCGTCACCCGGCAGCAGCGGGTCAAGGGTCTGACCACTGCGGCGGGTCTCTGGGCCGCCGCCATCATCGGTCTTGCGGTAGGCAGCGGCTTTTATGAGGGCGCTCTGCTGGCTACGGTCTTGGTTCTTTTGGCGGAGGCCTTCCTCTCCAAGCTGGAATATTGGATGATGGACCATGCGCCAGAAATCAACCTCTATATGGAATACGAGGCCCGGACCGCCATGGATGCCGTGCTCCAGCTTCTGCGGGCCCACCGCGTCACCATACAGGATATGGAGATCACCCGCCCCTCCGGCAGCGAGGACCATCGTGCCTGCGCCATTTTCTCTCTGCGCTTCAACCGGGGCGTTTCCGTGGACGAGCTACTGACACAAATCTCGCAGCTCAGCGGTATTCTCTCCGTACAGGAGCTTTGATTGCTTTTTAAAAAGCGCGTCCCGCTTGCAGCGGGACGCGTCAGCGTGTCGAAAAAGTCTTTTCTCCCCGCTGAACAAGTTTTCAGAACTTCATAAAAGTTCTGAAAACTAAGGATTTCAATGGCGCAGGACACCCTTCTTGGGTTTCCCGCGCACACCCTTCCTTACCGTTACGGAGGATTTACCACTTTATCGACAGTCTCGCGCGTCCCGCTTACAGCGGGACGCGTCTTTTTCTATGCAATGTCAAATTCTGCCGCTAAATAGTGCGGTGTTCCGTCCTCCGCCTGCATTTCCAATGTCACCCGATAGGTCCCCGGTTCCAAGCGGGTGCCGTAATTGTCGAATTTCTGCACAATGCTGCCCTGCAGGCCGGTGCTGTCCCCGCCCAGCGGAAAATCCAGATGGCTGAGATTTTCCCTGTCTTGGGACCGCTTCAGCCGGTACCACTGTCCGTCCACACAGCGCTCAAGGTTGGAAAAGTCCGCATTCTCGGTGGAAAACGTATAGATGTCCTCAGACTCCGCGGAAACCGCCCATCTGATGGTATAGCCCCGGAAAGGTGACCATGTCGGCGTTTCAATGGACAGCGTGAAGCCCTCCACCTGATTGACCGGGTAGGAGACCGGCTCGCCCAGCGCGGGATATTCCGCGGTGGCCCGCAGCACCAGCCGCACACCGCCGATACAGAGCAAGATCAGGAGCAAAGCAATGACCCAGCCACGGTATTTTTTCATATCCATCCTCCGCATTTTCTGTTGAATCCGGTTGCCTGTCCTCTTGAAGCTCATGATAGCATAGATTTCCCCGCCTTGAAAAGTAAAAATTTAAAGGTTTATGGATTCCAATATCAAATTTTATCAACAGCACAGCAAAAGGACCGGCCCGCAGGCCGGTCCTCAGCGTGTCGAAAAAGTCTTTTCTCCCCGCTGAGCAAGTTTTCAGAACTTCATAAAAGTTCTGAAAACTTAGGATTTTAATGGCGCGGGACACCCTTCTTGGGTTTCCCGCGCACACCCTTCCTTACCGTCGGGAAAATTTATCACTTTATCGACAGCCTCAGGACCGGCCCGCAGGCCGGTCCTTTACTTTATTAGTGGCTATTTTTAGAGAACATCATCCAGAGAAGTTGGAGAAATATCCTCCTCAGGTACTTCCACATCCGAAGTCTGGACTGGCTCCGCCATATCCTCATGCTCGGTCAGCGCCATGGAAATGACCCGGTCGCCGTCCTCCTTGAACCGCATGACGATCACGCCCTGGGTTGCGCGGTTGGCCGTTTCCTTGATGTGCTCCACCGGTGTGCGGATCAGAATGCCGCTCTGGGTCACCAGCAGCAGGTCCTCGCTGCCATCCACTACCTTCACGCCCACGATCTTGCCGGTCTTGTCCGTGACCTGATAGTTCTTGATGCCAACGCCGCCGCGGTTCGTCACCCGGTATTCCTCCACCGGCGTCCGCTTGCCGTAGCCCTTTTCTGTAATGGTCAGCACGCTCTTGCCCTCTCTTGCCCGGGCGGCGCCCACCACATAGTCACCCTCCCGGAGCCGGATGCCCCGGACGCCCACGGCCGCACGGCCCATGGGGCGGACATCATTCTCATCAAACACGGCCGCCATACCGTCATGGGTGGCGATCAGAATTTTCTGATTGCCATCCGTCTCCCGGACGGACACCAGCTCGTCGCCCTCGTCCATGGTCAGCGCCCGGATGCCGTTGTTCCGCAGGTTTTTCAGCGTTTCAACCGGCAGACGTTTCACGGTGCCGTTCCGGGTCACCATCATCAAGTAGAGGTGCTCCTCGCCCATCTCCCGGAAGTGGAGCATGGTCTGGACCCGCTCGCCCTGCTCGATCTGCAGAATGTTGATGAGGTTCGTCCCCTTGGCGGTCTTGCCGGACTCGGGAATTTGATAGCCCTTCTTGCGGTACACCTTGCCGGTATCCGTAAAGAACAGGATATAGTCATGGGTAGAGGCGGTGAACACATCCACCACAGTGTCCTCCTCCCGGGTGGTAATGCCCTTTTTACCCATGCCGCCCTTGGACTGGGCGGTATACTCGCTCACCGGCGTCCGCTTGATGTAGCCGGCCTCTGTCAGGGTAAAGACGCACTGCTCCTCCTCGATGAGGTCCTCGATGTCGATCTCGTCCTCCACATCCTGAATCTCCGTCTTGCGGTTATCGCCGAACTTCTCGGCAATGGCGGTCAGCTCCTCCTTGAGAATCTGACGCACCAGACCATCGTCGGACAGCACGCGGTTGAAGTAGGCAATACGCTCCTCCAATTCTTTGTACTCGTTTTCCAGCTTTTCCCGGTCAAGGCCCTGCAATGCTTTCAGACGCATATCCAGAATGGCCTGTGCCTGCACATCGTCCAGCCCGAAGCGGCTCATCAGGTTTTCCTTGGCGTTATCGTAGCTGGTGCGGATGATCTTGATAACCTCATCAATATTGTCCTGCGCCACCAGCAGACCCTCAAGAAGATGGGCCCGCTCCTGTGCCTTCCGCAGATCAAAGCGCGTCCGCCGGACGATGATCTCCTCCTGAAAGCTCAAATACTCATCAATGATGTGCCGCAGGGACAAAATCTTCGGCTGGTGCTGGTTATCCACCAGTGCCAGCATATTGATGGAAAAGGTGGTCTGAAGCTGGGACTGGCTGAACAGGCGGTTGAGCACCACCTGCGGGTTAGCGTCCCGCTTCAGCTCAATGACCATCCGCATACCGTTGCGGTCGGACTCGTCCCGGATATCGGAAATGCCCTCCAGCCGCTTGTCCTCCACCTGATCGGCAAGGCTCTTGATCAGCATCCGCTTATTGACCTGATAGGGAAGCTCCGTAATAACGATGCGGGTGCGGTCATGGCCAAACTCCTCAAATTCATGCCGCGCCCGGACCACAATGCGGCCCCGGCCTGTTGCATAGGCCGCCCGGATACCGGACCGGCCCATGATAATGCCCTTTGTGGGAAAATCCGGTCCCTTGATGTGCTCCATCAAATCGGTGAGGGAGGCATTGGGGTCATCCAGCACGCAGATGCACGCGCCGATGACCTCCCGCAGATTGTGGGGCGGGATATTGGTGGCCATACCAACGGCAATGCCGCTGGAGCCGTTTACCAGCAGGTTGGGGAAGCGGGAGGGAAGGACACGGGGCTCCTTCCGGCTCTCGTCGAAGTTGGGGTCCCAGTCCACGGTGTCCTTTTCGATGTCCCGCAGCATTTCATCGGAAATTTTGCTCAGCCGGGCCTCCGTATAACGGTAGGCTGCCGGGGGATCGCCATCCACGGAGCCGAAGTTGCCGTGACCGTCCACCAGCATATAGCGCATGGAAAAGTCCTGCGCCAGACGCACCAGCGCGTCATACACAGAGGCGTCGCCATGGGGATGGTACCGGCCCAGCACGTCGCCCACGCAGGTGGCGGACTTTTTAAAGGGCTTGTCAGAGGTCAGATTGTCCTCGTACATGGCGTACAGAATACGCCGGTGCACCGGCTTCAGACCGTCCCGCACATCCGGCAGGGCGCGGCCCACAATGACACTCATGGCGTATTCGATATAGGAGTTCTCCATCTCCGGCACCAGAGGAGACTCCACAATTTTTTGATCCGGGTAACGAATCTCCTCCGGATCGTATTGGGGCTTTTTACTCATTTTTTCTCCTCCTTGGGGAATCAATAATCCAGATTGACAGCGTACTTGGCCTGCCGCTCAATGAACTCCTTCCGGGGCTCCACCTTCTCACCCATGAGGATATTGAAGGTCTCGTCCGCCCGCACGGCGTCATCCAGCGTGATGCGGCGCAGTGTCCGCTTCTCCGGGTCCATGGTGGTCTCCCACAGCTCGTGGGGATTCATTTCGCCCAGGCCCTTGAACCGGGAAATATCGATCTTCACATTGGGATTGCCGCCCCGCAGCTCGGCGGAAATGGCGTCCCGTTCCTCTTCGCTGAAGGCCAGCCGGGTGGTCTTGCCCCGGCTCAGCTTGAACAGGGGAGGCACGGCGGAGTACACATAGCCCCGCTCAATTAAGGGCCGCATAAATCGGAAGAAGAACGTCAGCAGCAGCGTGCGGATATGGGCGCCGTCCACATCCGCATCGGCCATGATGATGATTTTATGGTACCGCAGCTTCGCCGCGTCAAACTCCTCGCCGATGCCGGCGCCCAGTGCCGTAATGACCGGCTGGAGCTTATCGTTGCCGTAAACCTTGTCCGCCCGGGCCTTTTCCACGTTCAGCATCTTGCCCCACAGGGGAAGGATTGCCTGAAAGCGTGAATCCCGTCCCTGGGTGGCGGAGCCGCCTGCGGAGTCGCCCTCCACGATATAGATTTCTGTCAGCTCCGGGTTATTTTCGTTGCAGTCCCGCAGCTTGTCCGGCATGGCCGCGCCGCCCAGCGCCGTTTTCCGGCGGATGGACTCTCTGGCCTTTTTCGCGGCCTCCCGGGCGCGGTTGGCAGTGAGGGCCTTGTCCAGAATCATCCGGCCCACCTGCGGGTTTTCCTCCAGAAAATCGTTGAGCTTTTCCGTCACGATTGCGTTGACCAGCGTGCGAATCTCGCTGTTGCCCAGCTTTGCCTTCGTCTGGCCCTCAAACTGGGCGTCCGTCAGCTTCACGGAAATCACGCAGGTCAGGCCCTCCCGGCAGTCCTCGCCGGAGACCTTTTCATCGTCCTTGAGCATTTTGATTTTCCGGCCGTAGTTATTCAGCACGGTAGTCAGCGCCCGCTTGAAGCCCTCCTCGTGCATACCGCCCTCCGGCGTGTGCACGTTGTTGGCGAATGAAAGGGTTGTTTCATTGTATCCATCGTTATACTGCAAGGCGATCTCCGCCATGGAATCGCCCTTCTGGCCGCTGACGTAAATGACCTCGTCATGGAGCGGCGTTTTCGTGCGGTTGAGATATTCCACAAATTCCCGAATGCCGCCCTTATAGTGCATGGAGTGATAGCGCTCCTCCTCCGGCTTGTCGGCAGAGGCCGCACGCTCGTCCGCAATGGTGATTCGCAGACCCGCGTTCAAAAACGCCTCCTCCCGCATCCGGGTATGGAGCGTATCGTAATTGTAAACCGTGTCCTCAAACATCTCCGGGTCGGGCTTGAATGTCACAGTGGTGCCGGTATGGTCCGTGGTACCCACCACGGTCATCGGCTCTGTCACATGGCCCCGGGCGAATTTCATCTCATAGATTTTCCCGTCCCGGTGCACCTGCACCGTCAGCCATTCGGACAGGGCGTTCACCACGCTGGCGCCCACACCATGGAGTCCGCCGGACACCTTATAGCCGCCTCCACCGAACTTGCCGCCGGCATGGAGCACGGTGTATACCACCTCCAGCGCGGGCTTACCGGTCTGGGCCTGAATATCCACCGGGATGCCCCGGCCGTTATCCACAACGGTGATGGTGTTGCCCTCGTTGATGGTCACGGAGATCTCCGTGCAGAAGCCGGCCAGCGCCTCGTCGATGGCGTTGTCCACGATCTCGTATACCAGATGATGCAATCCGGAGGTAGAGGTGGAGCCGATATACATACCCGGCCGCTTCCGCACGGCCTCCAGCCCCTCCAGCACCTGAATTTCCGATGCGTCATACTCGTTGGCGGCGTCCACCGCCGTGGATTGCAGAATTTCGTTCTCTGCCATACAGGTTCTCCTTTCGCGGCAGGGCATTAAGAGCCGGCCCGGAACCGTTTCCGGTCCGTTTCTTCATGCCCTGACTGAATGTGTTTCTGATTGAATGGAAACGGCGCTCTCCGCGCCGGGAAACTGCTTTTAAAGTACCGGCTTTTCACTCTCCGCCCGGTTTTTCAGGGTAGAGGTGTTGAGCTGGCTCAGATATACGATTTGGGCGTGGTAAGGGTGGTCGCACACCACAAAGGATTTCGGCAGCTCACCGGACACGTCCAGCACCACGCCCTCCCGCTCTGCCCGGGCCAGATAGTCCCGGGTCCTTTTTTCATAGCTGCATTTGTCCAAATCAAAAATACCGATGATGCGCCGCTCCGGCACGATCTCGTTTTGTCCTAAATGCAAATACATCGGCGTCCCTCAGAACAACAAAGAAAGCAGCCACCGCAGCAGGTGCACCGCGCACCGTCCTACCAGCAGCACTGCGCCGTACAGACACCCGAAAATCAGCATCAGCGTCAGAGGCACCGCGCCGAATACGGCTCCCAGCACACCTAAAACCACCATTCCCAGTACGCCGGGCAGCCATAAAAGCCACTTCACCGTCTGGAACACAAAGCCAAACAGCAGCTCCGCGATGAATGCCAGACCCAATAATCCAAATAATACCGTCAGCACCGTTCCGGCTACCGTCCCAAAAACGGCCACTGCCGGCAGCACCAATAAAGCATGAAACATAAGTTACCTCCCGCGGCGCGCCTTGTCTGCGCCGCATACGCCCATTATAAAACGCTTATTTCGATTCCTCGCCGCTGTTCCAGTAGACCACCAGCGCACCGAAAAGGCCCGCAATAATACCAAGCCCGGTGATGCCGAGGACATCCAACTGCTCGCCCGCCAGCGTAAGCAGGATTCCCAGCAGAAGCAGGGCAATGCCGTTAAGCTGATTTTTCATCTGAAGCTCCTTTCAAAAGCGCGGCATTTCACCGCAGAGATACACCTACATTTTCTTATCTCTAATACACCAAATCGGTGTGAAGATGTGCGGCTATGTCGCACCGCATTGCACCCCCCATTCTCTTTTCGGCAAGACCGAAAAGAAAATGGGCCGTGTACGGTGGAAAAGAAAAAATGTTATATCCAAACTTGCACCGCTGTGCAAGTTTGGGAAATACGGTTCTTAACTGTTCTGCTCAAATAATTGTTTTCCCTTACGTAGCACGGGCGCAGTGTATACAAACTCCAAACTTGTACCCCGTGCCGACATGCTGCAAACAGGACACCCTTTTCTCCTCTTTCCGCTGCCGCTGATATACATTTGCAGAAAACAATTTTGTTTTAGAACCATCCAGCGCTTAGCGAAGCGAAAAACTGTGCCGAAGCAAATCCGCTTCTCCACCTTAATTTTCAACCGCATTTCAAAATGCCCATCAGCGGCAGCGGAAATAGAAGTTAAAAGTGTACTCTTTGCATTCTGCTTTACCTCCGCACCACTAAATGCGGGTACGCCTCCTCGCGGAACATTTACCGGCGCAGCCGACAGGAGACTTCAGGTTTGGTCGGCAGTCCGTACCAATCAGCCCCCCGTTTCGGATGAGTTGACACTCTTGTGTCAACTCATCCTCAAACGTTTTTTCTTTTGTACCGTGTCCGGCACAGAAGGTGAATTGCCCCAAAGGGGCAAGAGAAGCCCCTCTGGAGGGTTTTCTTTTTGGCAAGGCAAAAAGAAAATGTGGGGGACATTCCACGCGGCAAAGCCGCGTTTCTCGCAGCAACTGCTATATTTTACAAAATCAAAATATCCCGTCCCTTATTTGCCCCGCAATATCAATAATTTTTAAGATCATAAGAATCCACCATACCGCTTTTTCTCCCCATGTTTCCTTCTTGTCTGTAACCAAAAGAATGCAAAAAAACACAAAGAGAAGATTGATAATAAAAGATATCCATTCCTGCCTTTTTACAATATATAGGATAAACAGACCAATCATAGCCGCCCACAATATGATCTTTACGATTCCAATTCCGGTCGGCTTCTTAAACTTTAATTTCATTTCATGGTCCTTTCTATCAAAGGCAACTATGCTTGAATGCTCCCGTTTCTCACATGGAATATCCTTCCACCCAGTAATTGCGGCAGTCGGTCATCCTCGCAGCAGGTGATACGCCGCGTTGCGGCGCGGCGATTAAAAACGCACTGACGTGCGGCTCCTATCGCTCCGCTCAGTCGCGGTGTTTATCACCCGATACTTCCGTTCCTTACATGAAATATCCTTCCACCCAGTAATTGCGGCAGTCGGTCATCCTCGCAGCAGGTGATAAACACCTGCCCACCCCGGATGCGGTTCAGTACAAACTCCTGCCGCCGGGGGTCCAGCTCCGAGAGCACATCGTCCAGCAGCAGCACCGGATACTCCCCTGTGTCCTGCTGAAAGATCTCCCGGGCGGCCAACTTCAGACTCAGCGCCGCCGTGCGGGTCTGCCCCTGTGAGGCAAAGCTCTTGGCGCTCCGTCCATCAATCTCCACGGATAAATCATCCTTGTGCGGCCCGGACAGGCATTGCCGGCTGGCGATCTCCGCCGCCCGATGAGCTTCCTGATGTTCTAAAAGCTGACGGTAAATAACCTGCGGCCCTGCCTCCGGGTCCGTGACCGTGGACACTGTTTCGTATTTCAATGTGAGCTGCTCCCGGTTCCCGGAAAAATCTCCATGAATGGCCGGGGCTGTCTGGCACAGCCGCTTGATGAAATGCGCCCGGTAATGAATCAGCAGCGCTCCCGCCTTGGCCATGCCCATAGAAAATTCATCCAGCGCGTCCAGCAGGGAGGGCTTCTCCTCGCTGTCCCGCAGAATGCGAATCTTGTGCTCGTGGAGCCGTTTATATTCCGCCAGCGCCAGCGCGTACCGGGGCCGGAGCTGTGAGATGCATTCATCCAGAAAGCTCCGCCTTGCGGCCGCGCCCTCCCGAATTAAATACAGATCCTCCGGGCAGAACAGCACACTTTGAAAAATACCGGCCAGCTCGCCGCCGTTTTTTAGCTTCACGCCGTTGGACCGCAGAACCCGTCGGGCGCCCCGGTGCAGCTCCGCTTCCAATATAAATTCCCGTTCCCGGGAAAAGACCGTCCCCTTTAAAAAGGCATGGTCCACGCCGAACCCGATGAGCTCCTTATCATACCTTGCCCGGTGACTGACGCCAGAGAGGTACGCCACCGCCTCCAACAAATTCGTTTTTCCCTGGGCGTTATCGCCGTAGATCACATTGATATTGGGGTCAAACACAGCGTCCAGATGGACATAATTTCGGAAAAAATCCAGACTTAACGCGTCAATCCGCATAAGCCGCCGCGTATTCCTCGCCCCGGAACGTCACTGTATCGCCGGGGCGCAGCTTCTTGCCCCGCATGGTGCACACCTCGCCGTTGACTTTTACCTCGCCGCCCTGGATGCACTCCTTGGCCTCGCCGCCGGTCTCCACGGCGTTTGCCAGCTTCAAAAGGTCCTGCAGCTTGATATATTCCGTTGTAATGGTCATTGTTTTCATGTTCGTTTACTCCGCGCTCTTCAGCCGTACAGGCAATACCATATAAAGGAAGTTTTCCTCGCCCTCCACGGGGACGATGATGGCAGGGGAGACCCCCGTATTCAGTTCGATCTTCACCTTGTCCGCCGGGGCGTACCGCAGCGCCTCCATCAGATAGCGGTTATTGAAGCCGATCTCAAGCTTGTTTCCGTCGCCGCTGACACGGCACACATCCTTGGCCTCGCCGTTGCCGGTCTTGGCGGAAAGCATCACCTTATCATGGTCAAAGAGGCACCGCACCGGGCTTTTCAGCTTGTCGGAGATGACGACGGACACACGGTCGATGCTCTCAATAAGCGCCTTGGTCTCTGCCACGATCTGAATGGGATTCTTCCGAGGAATCGCATTCTTATAATCCAGGAACTCACCCTCCAGCCGGCGGCAGATCAGCTGGGTATCACCAATTTCAAATAGGATATGCCGCTTACCCAGCGTCACCGTCACCAGATCCTCCGTATCGCCGCAGATGCTCTTGACCTCGTTGAGTGCGGAGCCGGGGCAGACGAAGGAGAACGCGCCGCCCTCCAGCTTTTCCAGCTTCTCCCGCCGGAAGGCCAAACGGAACCCGTCCACCGCCACCATGTTCAGGCACATATTTTCAATTTCAAACAGCGCGCCGGTGTGCACCGGGCGGCTCTCGTTGGTGGAAACCGCAAAGGCCACCTCCTCGATCATCCGCCGCAGCACACTTTGCTTCATGGACACCGCGTATTCGTCCTCCACCTCCGGCAGCTCCGGGTAATCCGCGGCGGAAAGGCCGAGAATATCAAAATCCGCGTCGCCGCAGGAAACGTGGACCATCATTTTCTCGTCGGCGGTAAACGTGATCATATCATCCGGCATCCGGCGGATAATATCACCGAACAGACGGGCATTGAGCACAATGTCGCCGCCCTCTACCACGTTGGCGAACACGTTGGTGCGGATGCCGGTCTGCATATTGTAGCCGGAGATGGTCAACTGCTGGTCGGCGTGAATCAGCAGTCCCTCCAGCGCGGGAATGGAGCTTTTCTGGGCCACGGCGCGGCTGGTAACGGCGATGGCATTTTGCAGGAATACCTTTTCACAAGAAAATTTGATCATAGAGACCGCTTCCTTTCTGTTTGCAATTTCGGATGCCCGCCCCTATCGGACGGAGTTCCGGGGAATCCACCGACGCAGAATCGGGACCGCGAGAACCGCCGTTGCGGCCCGCCCTGAATCCGGCAAAAAATTTGAAAAATGTCTTTTAAAATAAAAAAACAAATTTTTTTAGTACAAGTATACGTAGGGTATCAAAACTGTGGATATCTCTCTTTCCGTCAGGTTTTTCAATGGTTTCCTCTCCCGCCCCTTTTGTGGAAAACAAAGAAAAAACAGGCAGCTCTTTCCACGGCTCCAACTTTTCAACACAGTACTTTTCCTTTTCCACATAAAAACCGTGGAAAACCGATCAGCTTCGGTTATTGATATTTGCCTTGATTTCCTTCACAGTTTCGGCAAAGGCGGGGTCCGTTTTCATCTGCTTTTCCACCTGCTTTAAAGAGTAAAGCACCGTGGAATGGTCGCGGTTGTCAAACACCTTGCCGATATCCACCACCGACAGCTTTGTGATGCTGCGGATGAGGTACATGGCGATCTGGCGGGCAGCCACTGCGTCCTTCACCCGCTGCTGGCCACAGATGACCTCTTTATCCACGCCATAGTATTTGCTGATGTAGTCAAGAATGTTGTCCGGCGTGGGGATATACTCCCGGCTGCTCTTGATAATATCCTGCATGGCCCGGGTCACGGTTTCCTCGTCGGCCTCGCTGCCAAGCAGGTCCTTGTAGGCCAGAATTTTATTGACCGTACCCTCCAGCTGCCGGACGTTGGAGGTGACATTTTCGGCAATGTAGCTTGCAATTTTATCCGGCAGGTCCATGCCGAGAGCCGCCGCCTTGTTTTTCACGATGGCCAGCCGTGTTTCCAGATCGGGGGGCGTCACATCTGCCAAAAGGCCCCATTCAAACCTTGTCCGCAACCGATCGTCCAGCAGCGTCATTTCAGAGGGCGGACGGTCCGAGGTCAGTACGATCTGCTTGCCGGACTCATAGAGGTTATTGAACGTATGGAAGAATTCGTTCTGTACCTGCTCCTTGCCGGCTACGAACTGCACATCGTCCACCAGCAGCAGGTCCGCTTCCCGATATTTGGCACGGAACTCGCTGCCCCGGCCGGCACGGATCAGCTCGATGAATTCGTTGAT
This sequence comes from Neopoerus faecalis, assembly GCF_029218125.1. Taxonomy (NCBI): domain Bacteria; kingdom Bacillati; phylum Bacillota; class Clostridia; order Eubacteriales; family Oscillospiraceae; genus Neopoerus; species Neopoerus faecalis. The sequence continues at coordinate 397,748 of NZ_JARFXX010000001.1, forward strand.
GAAATCGTCGCCCTTGATGTAGACGATCTTGGCGTTTTGATCGTTCCGGCGGATAACGTTGGCAATGGCATAGAGCAGATGAGTCTTACCAAGGCCGGAATCTCCGTAGATCAGCAGGGGGTTATAGTTCTGAGCCGGGTGCTCCGCCACAGCTTGCGAGGCGGCGTAGGCCAGCTTGTTGCTGGGGCCTACCACGAAGGTATCAAAGGTAAACTCTGCGGAGGTAAACCGCTCGCTCTGGTGCTTGGGGGCATTGCCCTGAAATTCGGCAAGGCCCTTTTCATCTAAGATTTCCACCTCAAATTCTATGGAGAAAATATCCTGCAGGGCGGCCTTGATGTTTTTCAGGAACAGGGATTCGATATATCGTTTCTTGAAGTCGTTGGGGCAGTAGAGCAGGAAGGTATTCTCACGGATGTCCACTGCCGACAGCTCATCAAACCATGTGGCAATGGTGGTCTCCGAGAGGTCCTTCTTTAGCTGCTGCAGGACATTTGCCCATACGTCAGCGACGGAATTCAAATCAGAACACCTCTCTTTTTATTTCGGACAAAAATATACCTCATACATTATACCAGAAAACGCCGTTTCAGGCAACACCTCTTCTAAATTAAAAATCCAAAAAGCAAACAGATATGAAGAAACAAAATGTGGGTATCTCCGGCAAAAATGCCACAACATCTTCCAAAAAGAAACGAAAAGAGGGCGAAATAAAGAAAAATTTCAGCAAATTACAACTTATTCTTGACAGAAAGTAAAAAAGTCTGTATACTATTCGGTGCGTCATAAGCTGGCGCACTGAACTGCTTACTGCGCCGCCGTATCCCGGCGGTGTCGAGTAAATGCCGCCGCAAGGCGGACGGAAATCTGACAGGAGGTGTCTCAACATGGCAACGAAACGTACCTATCAGCCCAAGAAGCTCCATGGCCAGAAGGTCCACGGCTTCCGCAAGAGAATGGCGACCGCTAACGGCCGCAAGGTCCTCTCCCGCCGCCGCGCCAAGGGCCGTGCCCGCCTGAGCTACTAAGAGGCTCAATGCGCGGGAGACACCTGAACAATGTCCTTTAGGGACGGTGGGACTGTGAGCGTCCTCCGTCCCTTAGGTTGTATCTATTATATCTGGACTGCGTTCAGGCGGAAAGGACAGGGAAAAGCATGAGAGCAGCAGTCACTCTGAAGGAAAATTATGAGTTTCGGCGGCTTTACCAGAAGGGCGCTTCGGCTGTGAGTCCCGTCATGGTGCTCTATTGCCGGAAAAACCGTCTGGGACATAACCGTTTGGGACTGGTCTCGTCCACAAAGCTGGGCCACGCCGTGGTGCGCAACCGCTGCCGGCGGCGCTTAAGAGAGGTTTACCGTCTGGAGACCCCCCGGCTCCGGCAGGGCTATGACATCATTTTGGTGGCCCGTACCCGGACAGCCACGGCCCCGTGGCCAGAGCTGCAAAGGCAGTTCCGAAGACTCTGCCGCAAGCTGGATCTGCTGGAGGAGGAGCCATGAAGCATGTGCTTTTAGCGCTGGTGCGCTTTTACCGCGCTGCGATCTCTCCCTACCGGCCACCCTGCTGCCGCTTCACGCCCACCTGTTCCCAATATGCGCTGGAGGCCATTGAAAAGTATGGTGCCCTGAAGGGCGGCTGGCTGGCCTTTCGCCGTATCCTGCGCTGCAACCCCTTTCACAAAGGCGGCTACGATCCCGTTCCCTGATTCAAAAGAATATCGGAGGAAAAACAAGAATGTCCACCATTGGCTACTACATTTGCGTACCCTTTGCCTGGCTGGTCCGTCTTTTTTATAATCTGACGGGCTCCTATGGTGTGGCTCTGATTCTGTTCACGCTGGTCATCAAGCTCATTATGCTGCCCTTCCAGATGAAATCCAAGAAGAGCATGATGCGTATGAGCCGTGTTTCCGGCCAGATGCAGGATATCCAGAAGCGCTACGCCAATAATCAGGTCAAGCTGCAGGAGGAAATGCAGAAGATCTATGAAGAAGAGGGCGTCAATCCCATGAGCGGATGCCTCTGGGGCTTTCTCCCCTTGCCGATTCTCATGGCGCTGTACTCCATCATTCGTCAGCCCATCACCCACTTCATGATGCTCTCCAAGGATGTGCTGCAATCCGTGGTGCAGACTGTCGCAGACGCCGGCGTTGACCTGACGAACATCGTCATGATGGATAAGGCAACCGGTGCCCCGGCCCTAAAGGACGGTCTCTATCAGATGGCGTCCTACGGTCAGATCAATCTGGTCAAGACCGTGCAGGAGCTGGGCCTTCCCACCCCGGAGGGCTGGTTCAACGTGAACTATAAGTTCATCGGTATGGACCTTGCCGAGACCCCCTGGACGCTGGTAAAGAACTTCACGTTCACCTGGGCGGTCATCGGCGTGATTCTCATCCCCATTCTGGCGGGCCTGAGCCAGTTTGTGCTCAGCAAGATCACCATGAATAGCCAGCCGCAGGCCAATGCCGGCGGTAACTCCATGAAGTCCATGATGTATACCATGCCCCTGTTCAGCGTGTACATCGCCTTTATCATGCCCGCCGCTCTCGGCGTTTACTGGATTGCCCAGAGCGTGTTCTCTCTCATTCAGGAGCTTGCGCTCAACAAAACGCTGAGCGCAAAGATGGCCGAGGAGGAAGAAGCCGCGTTCCAGGCCCGGCAGGCAGATCGCCGCCGCCGTATGGAGGAGGCCCGGGTACAGGAGCAGCAGAGAAAGCAGGAGGAACAGAAGAAAAAGACCCTGCGTGAAAAGCAGCAGGCCGCACAGGAGGCTAAGGCCGCCAAGGCTGCCCGCGCTGCTGTCAGCACCACGGAGGCAGGCCGGGTGGGAGACCGTCCCTATGCCCGGGGCCGTTCCTACAAGGCTGACCGTTATGATGACAACAAATAAGGAGTCGTTATGAGACAGTTTATTGATGTAACGGGCAAGACGGAGGATGAGGCCATCAGCCGTGCTCTGGAGCAGCTGGGGCTGGATCGGGACGATGTATCCGTAGAGATTCTGGAGCGTGCCAAGGCCGGATTTTTGGGTCTCGGCAGCTGTCCCGCCAAGGTCCGTGTCAGCTACGGACCCGAGGAGGAGTCTGCCTCTCAGCAGCCCAGGGCGGAAAAGGTCCGGGAGGAACGGGTGGAAAAGCCCAGAGCGCCCCGGCCTGAGAAAAAAACCGTCGAGAAGCCTGCGGAAAAGCCTCAGCACCGCGAGGAGCCTAAGCAGGAGCCTGTTCAGAGCGTAAAAACGGAGGAACTGGGCGAAGAGGTCAATGATGACCGCGCACAGGAAATCAAAAAGTTCCTCTCCGGCCTCCTTCAGCAGTTGGAGGTGCAGGCGGAAATCAAGGTATACCTTCCCGAAAAGGGCCGTTATAAGGTCTTTTTGGAGGGGCAGGGCCTCGGTGCCATCATCGGCCGCCGGGGCGAGACGCTGGATGCCATCCAGCAGCTCACCAGTTATTCCGTCAACCGTACCGGCAGCCGGGTCCGTATCCAGCTGGACGCGGAAAATTACCGTGCCAAGCGGGAGCAGAGCCTGGAGCGCCTTGCAAACAAGGTAGCTGGAAAGGTAGTCAAGTACCGCCGCAGCGTCACGCTGGAGCCTATGAACGCCTATGAACGCCATGTGATTCACACCGCGCTGCAGGAGGTTCCCGGCGTTACCACCTACTCTACCGGTGTTGACCCCAACCGCCGCGTCATTGTTGCCTTTGACCGGGAGAAAAAGTAATGAAAAGCAGCCCTGTCCACCGGATAGGGCTGCTTTTTTCAATTTTTCACCAAACGCTTCCACATTGTTGAAAAACGGCGCACTTTTTTCATTGCATTGTCTGTTTTTGGCCTTTATTCGGCGGTTCTCCTTGACAATGGGGAAAAACCGTGCTAAAGTGGCCGTTAGAAAAGCTGTGAAAGGGAAGTCCCCTGTTGATTTGCTTCAGAGAGAGCGCGGTCGGTGAAAGCGCTCCAAGTCACGCCGGGATGGCGCCCTTGAGCTGCGGAACGGAAATGTTCCGTCGGCCCCCGCCGTTACCGGGAATGAAGTGCCCCGCCTCCAACGGGGAATTCAGGTGGAACCACGGACAAGAATTTGTTCGCCCTGAGCCGATATTCGGCTCAGGGCGTTTTTTACTCCTTGAGCCAGAAAATCAGAAAAGGAGACTGTATCATGAACAACACCGAAAAGACTATGGACAAAATCGTTGCCCTGTGCAAGAACCGGGGCTTCGTGTTCCCCGGCAGCGAAATTTACGGCGGCCTTGCCAACACCTGGGACTATGGCCCCCTCGGCGCGGAGCTGAAGAAAAACATCAAGAACGCCTGGTGGAAGAAGTTCGTGCAGGAGAACCCCTATAACGTGGGTCTGGATGCCGCTATCCTCATGAACCCTCAGACTTGGGTGGCCAGCGGTCACCTCAGCGGCTTCTCCGACCCTTTGATGGACTGCCGCGAGTGCCACGAGCGCTTCCGCGCCGATAAGCTCATTGAGGACTGGTGCGCCGAAACGGGCTTTGAACTGCCCAAGGCGGTGGACGCCTTCTCTCAGGCCGAGATGAAAGACTTCATTGAGGAGCACAACATTCCCTGCCCCACCTGCGGCAAGCACAACTTCACCGACATCCGTCAGTTCAACCTGATGTTCAAGACGTTTCAGGGCGTCACGGAGGACGCCAAGAACACTGTGTACCTCCGTCCCGAAACGGCACAGGGCATCTTTGTGAACTTCAACAATGTCCAGCGTACCACCCGGAAAAAGCTGCCCTTCGGCATCGGTCAGATCGGTAAGTCCTTCCGTAACGAGATCACTCCGGGCAACTTTATCTTCCGCGTCCGCGAGTTCGAGCAGATGGAGCTGGAATTCTTCTGCAAGCCCGGCACGGACCTTGAGTGGTTCAACTATTGGCGCACGTTCTGCCATAACTGGCTGCTGTCCATCGGCCTGAAGGACGAAAATATCCGCCTCCGTGACCATGACCCCGAGGAGCTTTGCTTCTACTCCAAGGCCACCACGGACTTTGAGTTCCTGTTCCCCTTCGGCTGGGGCGAGCTGTGGGGCGTGGCCGACCGTACTGACTATGACCTGACCCAGCACTCCAACGTCAGCGGCCAGAAGCTGGTCTACCGCGAGGGCGAGGGCAAGGATATGGTGGAATATATCCCCTATGTCATCGAGCCCTCTCTGGGCGTTGAACGCAGCGTACTGGCGGTTTTGTGCGACGCTTACGATGAAGAGGTTGTCGGTCAGGACAAGAACGGCAAGGATGATATTCGTGTGGTCATGCACTTCCACCCCGCGCTGGCCCCCTTCAAGGCCGCCATTCTGCCCCTGAGCAAGAAGGAGGTCCTCTCCGGCCCCGCCATGGAGCTTTACAACGAGCTTTCCAAGGACTTCATGGTGGACTATGACGAGACCGGCTCCATCGGCAAGCGCTATCGCCGGCAGGATGAGATCGGCACGCCGTACTGCATCACGCTGGACTTTGAGACCGTGGGCGATGAGAATACCCCCGCCGACCACTGTGTCACCATCCGTGAGCGTGATACCATGGAGCAGGTGCGAATCCCCATCAGCGAGGTCAAGAGCTTCCTTGAGGAGAAGGTCAAGTTCTGAGAAAAGAACAGACTGCCTGCACCTGCGACTATGGCCGCAAATGCGGCGTACAAGCGTTTTGCAGCGCAAAACCTTGGTGCAGGGTGGATTGATTTCACCCTGCACAGGTAAAATAACAGGGCTCCCGCCAAACTCGTTTGGTGGGAAGACAGGTGCGAATCCCCATCAGCGAGGTCAAGAGCTTCCTTGAGGAGAAGGTCAAGTTCTGATTTTAAAAAGCAATCAAGCAACCCCGGCAGAGCGAAGGCTCCGCCGGGGTTGCTTTTATATCCGCATAACGCTTGATAGGGGAGGAAAGCCCTCTTTCTCAGAAAAACATCCCCATAAATCCGTCCGGCCGCTCCTGTGCCTGTCCCCAGACCTCTAAGAACATCTGCCGGGAAATGCTCCGCACCTCGCACTCGCCGGGGCGGTTCAGCGTCCGCAGCTCCGCCGGAAACGGCGTCGAATCAAGAACCTCGTCGTGTCCCATGTCCCCGCCGTAGGCAAAGCATACGCCGCCGGGATAAAATTCCACCCGCCGGGTCTCTTTGCGCTCACTGTCCAGTTCGGAGTAGACGTACCTCGCCTCATCGTCCTCCTCTGGGTGCAGCAGCTCCTTTACGATATACTCCATGTCACTTCTCCTTGAAAAACGCTTCAATGGCGCCCTGCTCCGCCTCCACGCTGCCCTGCGCGAAGCCGTTCCGCCCGCCGCCCCGTCCATGGAGCGCGGCGTTCATGGTCTTGACCAGCGCGCTGATATCCGTCCCGTCCGCGCGTCCCAGCGCGTAATGGAAGTATCCGTTTTCACCTGCAAATACCGCTGCCAAACCGCCGCAGGTCTTGCTTACGGCGTCCGCCAGACGCCGCACGCTGTCCGGCTTCATGGCGGGGCGGAACAGCAGCGCATCGCCCTTTCCGGTGTACTCCCGGGCGTCGGCGGCGAACACGGCCTCCTCCAGCGCGGCGCACCGGGCCTTGGTCTCCGCCAGCTCCCCCTTCAGACGTTCCACAGCCGCCCCGGCGTCTACGGGCTTGACGCTGAGGTTCTGCCCAATGTCCCGGGCCTGCGCCCATGTGCGGGAGAGATAGTCCAGCGCCCGTTTGCCGCACAGCAGCTCAATGCGAACGCCCTCTCGGAATTTCTGTACGGACAGGAACTTCACAAGTCCCACCTGTCCGCTCCGCAGCACGTGGGTGCCGCAGCAGGCGCAGCAGTCTGCGCCGGGAAATGTCACAATGCGGACGTCCCCCTCCAACGGCTTCTTGCTGCGGTAATCAATGGCCTCCAGCTCCGCGCCCCGGTGGAGCTGAATGTCGATGGGATGATCCTCATAAATGTATTGGTTGGCCGCCGCCTCAATTTCCAGCAGCGCCTCCCATGAAATATCCGCGTTGAAGTCGATGGTCACGATGTCCGCGCCCATGTGAAAGCCCACATTATCGCAGTGGAACCGCTCACAGATCAGCCCGGAGCAGATGTGCTCCCCGGAGTGCTGCTGCATATGGTCGAACCGCCGCGCCCAATCGATGCTTCCCACCACGGTTTTCCCAATTTCCACGGCGGCTTCCACATTGTGGAGAACCACGCCGCTTTTTTCATGAACGTCCGTCACGGCAATGCCGTCCAGCGTGCCGTGGTCCGCCGGCTGACCGCCGCCCTCCGGGTAAAAGGCCGTGCGGTCCAGCGTCACGATATAGCCGTTTTTGCCCGGCTGGCAGTCCAGCACCGTTGCGGTAAATTCCGTCAGAAAGGGGTCCTTGTAGAATAGCTTTTCCGTTTCCATGGGGAAAATTCCTTTCGTTTTATGAGATGGTGACTAAGAAATGCCACAGAGGATCAATGAGCCACAGGCCAAAGGCCGCGGAGCAGACATTGGCGGTGATCGCATACACGGCGGCGCGGGCCTTGCTTTTTTCCGTCAGCAGCCGGCGGTACAAAAGCAGCTCTACTAATGTAATGACGATCTCAATCGGCAGGTAGAAGAATATGGTCATCCATGCGTTGGCACCATTCTGCAAAACGCTGACCGCCAGATAGACGGAGAAGCCTCCCTGCGTTATCAGATTTACCAGCAGGAAGCTGTACCAGCTTTTTTTGCTCCGGTAGCCAAATAGAAACAGCAGGACACCCTCAATCAGCAGGGTAGGGAGGAGGGTGCACAGGAATTGCAGCGCATAGGCCATGGCCGGACTGGGCGCGTTGGCGATCCTTGCCGCCCAATCCACCGTTGCGCTGGATTGCAGCGTTGCCCGGTGCAGGACTCCGGATACCCAGCTTTCGCCGCTTTTTGTTACGAGAATGATCCGATACGTATCCGGTACGCCATGGTAACGGAAGGAATGGAGCCGCACCCCGCCTGCGTCGCTGCCGATCAGGTCGCCCCACATGGGCACACCGTTGGTGCCCTGCGCGGTGCAGGCGTGCCAGCCCTCCGGCACCGCCGCCCGCAGCGCGTCCAGCAGCTCGCTGTCCAGTGCAGCGATCTCCTCCTCGGAGTAGCTCCAATCCAGCCCGCTGTATGTGTCATCCCCGTCTCCTGAGCCATAGGTGTGCCCCTGATAATCCCCCTTTTCCAAAAGATCGAGGTAGTATGGCTCCTCCGGGGCGTTTTTCACCAGCACCTTTAACTGCGCCTTCGGCCCCGTGTCCGCAAAGGCGGAGACTGTCAGCAGTGCGGCGGCCAAGACCATTAAAATGTAAAAACGCAGAGACCTTTTCATAGAATTACTCCTTTTCTCCGTGCCACACTTTTTGGCGGCCCTTCCATAAGATAGACGAAAAAGGGGGGGACTTTGTTCCTAAACACTTAAAATAATACAATTTGCAATATTTACAAAAAATATTCCAATCAGGAATATAAGCTGGGGATGTATATATGGTCATCCTTGCATTTCAGCACCCGCAGACACGCGCTGTCGATGACGCTTTCCGCCAGCGTCCCCTCCTGCACCGCCGCAATCACGGCGGGAATTTGGGTGCGGTAGTCCGTGGTAATGACCATGTCATTCCCGGCCTGAAGGGCCATCACCGCCACAGCGCCTTCCTTGGCATAGGCTTTTACGGCGTCCATGGCTAAATCGTCTGTGATGGCAATGCCCTCAAAGCCGCAAGTCTCCCGCAGAACCTTATGTACCGCCGGAGACAGGGAGGCGGGCAGCTCCGTATCCATGCAGTTGACGATGTTGTGGCTCACCAGCACAAAAGGAGTCCCGGCCTCGATCCCCGCCTTAAAGGGCAGCAGGTCAGAGGTCTCAAAGGTCTCCATGGGCCGCTCGTCCACGGCAATGCCGGTGTGGGTGTCGGCGTTGTTTCCATAGCCGGGGAAGTGTTTTAGCACGGCCATTTCTCCGGCGTCGCCCATGGTCAGCACCGTCCGGGTGATGTAGTCCGCCGTGGTCTCCGCATCCTGGCCAAGGGTGCGGTCATAGATAAAGTCGTTGGGGTCGGTGGATACGTCACACACCGGGGCAAAGTTCACATTGATGCCCAGGTCCAGCAGGGACTGACTTTTATCCAGGGCGTCCTGAGCCAGGGCCTCCATGCCGCCGGTGCTGTAAATCGCCTGGGGGGATTTGAACGGTTCGGAGAAGAGGTTGGGGTTCCGGCTGGCCCGGGTGACGGTGCCGCCCTCCTCGTCGCTGCCGATGAAGAGGGGGATGGAGGCCGCGTCCTGGTAGCTCTGGAGCTTCTGGGTGAACTGGTCCCGGGTTAGCCAGATGTCGCCGTCCTTGTAGTCCCGGCCGAACAGCAGATAGCCTCCTAAATGGTAGGTGGAAATATCCTCCACGGCGTTGGTCTCCGGGCATCGGACAAAGAATAGCTGTCCCACCTTTTCCTCTAAGGTCATGGAGTCCAGCAGGGCCTGCAGCCGTTCTTCACGGGCCTTTTCCGCCGCCAGACGCTCCTGCTCCGCGATTTCCTCCGGCGTCAGCTCCGGTTCCGTGGGTGCGGCGGGTTCCTCCCCCTGTCCCGGTGTCACCGGCTCTGTGGGGCATTCCACTTTTGCACAGCCCGACAGGGAAAATAAGGTCAGCGCTGCTATAACTGCGGCTAAAAATCGTCTCATGGCGTCCTCCGTTTCGAATTATTCTTCCGCTTCTTTCCGATAGTTTACCATACGAAAACAAAAATTGGAACCACCAAATTTGCAGGCTTACCACGGGTAGTGCCGCTATGCGGCACAGCATTGCGGCCCCCACTTTTCTTTTGTCTTGGCAAAAGAAAAGTGGAGGCCGCAGCGGTGGAAAAGAAAACCTTTTAGGGATGAGTTGACCGGCGAAGCGGTCAACTCACCCAAAACGGGGGGCTGACCGGTACGGACTGCCGACTGGGCCTGCAAATCCGCTGGCGGCTGCACTGTACCCTTGCTTTGAAAGAGTGCGTTCCCGCAATCAAGGTGCGGCAGCAATTCGTGCTGCAAATAGGACACTCTCTGTGTCTTTTTTCGCTGGCGCTGAAAGGTGGACTATAAAGAAAACCGAGGCTGTCGATAAAGTGATAAATTTTCCGCGACGGTAAGGAAGGGTGTGCGCGGGAAACCCAAGAAGGGTGTCCCGCGCCATTAAAATTCTAAGTTTTCAGAACTTTTATGAAGTTCTGAAAACTTGCTCAGCGGGGAGAAAAGACTTTTTCGACACGCTGAACCGACAGTCCGATTGATCGGACTGTCGGTTATTTTTGTGCAGTGGCTTCGGTTAAATAGAGCTCCTCAGCCTCCTGCTGTGCACGCATCAAAAGCTCCTTTGCCTGTCCGTAATTCATTGCTTCCAGTGCATTCACGGCGTCCGACACGCGGTTGAACAGGTGCAGGTACATGGTTTTGTAATCCTCCATAAAATCACCTCGTTATACCATATCGGGATATATCTAATATACCAAAACGGCATAATAGTGTCAAGGTGATAGCATGAGATTACGAGAATTGCGTTTAGAACGAAATATGTCGCAGCAGCGATTGGCGATGGAGCTTTCCATGACGCAGAATACCATCAGCCGTTATGAAAACGGAGAGCGGGAGCCCGGCATTAAGGAATTGATTCGGATTGCCGATTATTTTAATGTTTCGTTGGACTATCTGCTGGAGCGAAGCGAGCAAAAGCGGTAGAGCACGCCGATGCTTTTCAAAATTACAGCAAAAAGGAGGGCATTTGCCCTCCTTTTTGCTGGTGATTACGTATTTGACTGTGTGGATTGAGAGTATATACAAAATAGTATAAAAATAATTTAATACTATATTGATAAATATATGTTTCTATTGTACTATTTAGGCAAAGGAGGTGCTACGTGTGAAGCGTCTTATTTCAAAATGTCCCGCTTGTCATGAAACGCTGCAAGTTACAACATTAAAATGTCCGGATTGCGGTATGGAACTGAAAAATACATTTGATCTTAGCCCCTTTGATCTGCTTGACAATGAACAATTTGAGTTCTTGATTACTTTTTTGAAGAACAGAGGAAATCTCAAGGAGGTGCAGTCTGAGATGCAGATATCTTATCCAACAGCAAAAAAGAAATTGGATGAATTGCTTGCCGCCTTAAATCTCAGCAGCACAACAGAAAATATAATTCCAAAGGAGATCGATGTAAGCCGTATGAATGTGGATTATACGAGTAAAAGTGCATCCGAAATGATCAAGGCAAAGCTGAAAGAACACGGCGGTCATGTTACGGTATTTACCGCCAGAGGACTTCCATGCGAAATTTATGCCGAGCCGGATGGAACAACATTTACAAGCGATAAGCTGCCGGTTAAACCCGCATATAAGTATGAGGTGTTTGATGCGATTGTAGATCTCCTTATCAAGCAAGGCGGCAGAGCGCGGAAGGGCAATGGAAGGAACCATAAGCTCGGTGAACCCGGCTGCGAGGAAAATACGGTTGTTGGAACGGTTGCACTTTGTCGCGATCACGATCGAAAGATAGGGGATTCTGTTTTTGACCCGGTGTTTGTTTTGGCCGCAGTTTTGGAATGGGCTGGAATTGTTATAAATGGACGCGGCGAATTGATTCTCACCGAAGCGTATAGAGAAGCGAAATGATACGCTTTTTATTTGCCGTCTTGTTTGGCTTTTTGCGTGAAGTGCTGATTCGGAATAGGTACTGAGAATAAAATTGTGTTCAGAATCCGTATTGTATACTTAACAGTATAGGGATGAGCAAAACGCAAGTTTTGCAAAGTCGAGTCACAATATATAGGCCGCAGTCAAGTCGGATAGCACTATTTATTGTGTGGTCTTATGAGCAAATCGGAGTTTTGCTCATCCCTAACTTAACAGTATAAAAAGGAGGGCATTTGCCCTCCTTTTTATACTGTTGTATGTGTTCCCTTACTCCTCGTGAGCCGTGACCTTGATGTGCAGCTCGTCCAGCTGCTTCTGCGTTACCTCGCTGGGGGCGCTCATCATCACGTCCTGAGCGTTCTTGTTCATGGGGAAGGGGATGATCTCACGGATGCTGTCCTCGCCGGCCAGCAGCATCACCATGCGGTCCACGCCCGGCGCGATACCGGCATGGGGGGGCGCGCCGTAGGTGAAGGCGTTGTACATAGCGGGGAACTTGGCCTTCACATCATCCTCGCCCAGACGCACCAGTTCAAAGGCCTTGATCATGATCTCAGGATCGTGGTTCCGCACAGCGCCGGAGCTGAGCTCCACGCCGTTGCACACAAGATCGTACTGGTCAGCGGTGATGCTCAGGGGGTCGATTTCGCCCTTTTCGGCCTTCAGCAGCACATCCAGACCGCCGGAGGGCATGGAGAACGGGTTGTGGCAGAATTCCAGCTCGCCGGACTCGTCGCCGATCTCGTACATGGGGAAGTCCACGATCCAGCAGAAGGCGTACTGCTCCTTGTCCATGTGGCCGGGAACGGCAGCGCCCAGGGTCTTGACCAGCACACCGGCGGTCTTGAGGGCGGCGTCCCGCTTGCCTGCGGACAGCGCCACGAAGTCGTTGGCCTTCAGCCCCAGGGCCTCGACGACCTTCTCCTTGATGGGGGTGACAAACTTGGAAATGCCGCCCACCAGCTCGCCGTTTTCGTCCATGCGGAACCAATAGGCCTTGCCGCCGGACACAGTTTCCACATCTGCCAGCGTCTTGTCGATAAACTTCCGGGTCTCGTGGAAATCGCTGACCTTCACGGCCTTCACCAGATTGCCCTCGGCAAAGGGCTCAAAGCCGCAGCCGCCCAGAACAGAAGTGACGTCCTGCACCCGCAGGTCGATCCGCAGGTCGGGCTTGTCGGAGCCGTAATTCTCCATGGCCTCGGTGTAGGGGATGCGGGTGAAGGGTGCGCCGCTGGCCCGGTTGTAAGCGCCGTACTGGGCGAAGATGGGCGGCAGCACGTCCTCTAAAACGGCAAACACGTCCTCCTGCGTGGCAAAGGCCATCTCCATATCCAACTGATAGAACTCGCCGGGGGAGCGGTCCGCACGGGCGTCCTCGTCACGGAAGCAGGGGGCGATCTGGAAGTAGCGGTCGAAGCCGGAGGTCATCAGCAGCTGCTTGAACTGCTGGGGAGCCTGGGGCAGCGCGTAGAACTTGCCGGGATGGTTCCGGGCAGGCACCAGATAGTCACGGGCGCCCTCGGGGGAGGAGGCCGTCAGAATGGGCGTGGTGATCTCCAAAAAGCCGTGCTCGGTCATGGACTTCCGCAGGGCGGCCACCACGTTGCACCGCAGAATGATGTTCTTCTTCACGACGGGGTTCCGCAGATCCAGATAGCGGTACTTCAGCCGCTGGGCTTCGTCGGCCTCCCGGCTGCGGTTGATCTGGAAGGGCAGCTCGCTGTGCTGGCAGCGGCCCAGCACCTCCACCTTAGCGGGGACGATCTCAATGTCGCCGGTGGCCATCTTGTCGGTCTTGCTGTCACGCTCCCGGACGGTGCCCTCCACGGAGATGGTGGACTCCTTGGTGATGGCCTTGAAGGTGTTCACCATGTCCTCGGTCTCTGCCACCACCTGGGTGGTGCCGTAGAAGTCCCGGACCACCACGAAGGCCAGATTGGCGCTGACCACGCGGACGTTTTCCATCCAGCCGGAAATTTTCACCTGCTTGCCTGCGTCACTGAGGCGCAGCTCTCCACAGGTATGAGTTCGATTCTGCATCATATTGTTGCTTCCTTTCCATGAAAAGTGATTTAGAATTGTATAATTAAAATCAGAAATAACAAATTGTATTTATTCGGCCGCCTGTTCCCACAGCTCGTGGGCCATTTTTTGCCCGATCTCGTGGCCGTTCTTCATCATCAGCGGCAGCGTGACCCCATGGTCAAAGTCCCGGTAACTCCACGAATTCGTCCAGAATTGCAGATCCTCCGACCGCCATGTGTCAGTCCCGTTGTCCTGCGCGAAGCCGATGATCAGGTGGTCTATATCATCGTCCTCCGGGTATTTGACATAGGAACCCACGATCCCCTCCAGAAAGGGGAGGGCCTGCACCACCACGTTGAAGGGAGAGCGCCGGAACCGCAATTCCCGAATTTCCGACCAGAGACCGTCAAATTCCTCTGTCCCGGCGGTGAGCTTGAGATTCTGATCCTCATGGCCGCTGCCGGTAAAATCGATCAGCGTCACATAAATGATGTCTGGCTCCAGCTCCGGATACAGGGTGTCCACACCGATGGGCCGGGTGTACCAAAGCCCCCAGATCACCAGCAGCGCCGCCAGCAGCAGCGGCAGGTCACGCTTCAGAGTCAGCTTCATAACGGCTCCTTTCTGTGGTTATTCCACGATCACGCGTCCTTTTTCCAGTTCAGCAAGACCGGCCTTGATCCGGTCGATGGTCTCCTGCGTATTCAGTTTGGTCTGCTCGCCGGACTTCATGTCCTTGCAGGCCACCACACCAGCGTTGATCTCGTCCTCGCCCAGGAAGATCACATAGGGGATGGACAGCTTGTCGGCATAGCTCATCTTGGCCTTGAACTTCTTCTGCTCGCAGTGGAGCTGGGTGCGGATGCCCGCCTGCCGCAGCTGGGTGGCCAGCGCGATGGCGGGGGAGAGGTCCTCCGTCATAGGCAGGATCAGCACATCCGCCGGGGCGGTGGGCAGCTCCGGATTCAGCATCCCCTGCTCGCCCAGCACATAGAACAGCCGGGTCAGGCCGATGGAAATGCCCACGCCGGGGAGCTGCTTGTCGGTGTAGAACTCCGCCAGATTGTCATACCGTCCGCCGGAGCACACGGAGCCGATCTCCGGGTGATCCAGCAGCGTGGTCTCATAGACCGTGCCGGTGTAGTAATCCAGACCACGGGCAATGGTGAGATCCACGGCGAAATTCTCCGCAGGTACGCCGAAGTCCGCCAGATACTTCACCACGGTGTTCAGTTCGCTGAGCCCCTGATCGAACATCTCGTTTCTGCCGGTGTAGCCCTCCAGCGCCGATAGGACTTCCTCATTGCTGCCCTTGATGGCGATGAACTTCAAAATTTCATCGGCGTCGCTTTCGCTGACAGCAAAATCCTCTACCAGAATGGCCTTCACCTTTTCCGGCCCGATCTTGTCCAGCTTGTCCACCGTCCGCATGATGTCGCCGGATTTTTCCGTCAGGCCCAGCAGAGCGTAAAAGCCGTTCAAAATTTTCCGGTTATTCACCCGAATCTGGAACCGCTTCAGTCCCAGTGTGGAGAATGTGCGGTAAATGATGGCGGGAATCTCCGCCTCGTTGGTGATGGACAGCTTTCCGTCCCCGATGATGTCAATGTCCGCTTGATAAAATTCCCGGAACCGTCCCCGCTGGGCCCGCTCGCCCCGGTATACCTTGCCAATCTGATAGCGGCGGAAGGGGAAGGCCAGCTCGTTGTAGTGCAGCGCCACATACTTTGCAAGGGGCACCGTCAAATCAAAGCGGAGGGAGAGGTCGCTGTCGCCCTTCTGGAAACGGTAAATTTGCTTCTCCGTTTCGCCGCCGGCCTTGGCCAGCAGCACCTCGCTGGACTCGATCACCGGCGTGTCCAGCGGTGTGAAGCCGTACAGTGCATAGGTTTTCCGCAGAATGTCCATCATGCGTTCCATCTGCTGCTGGGGCGCCGGCAGCAGCTCCATAAAGCCGGACAGCGTCCGAGGGGTCATTTTTGCCATAGTCATTCTCCTTTTTATTGTGCCGCCATACGGCACAGGAATTGCGCGGCTCCGCCGCAGGGAGCGCGGTTTCCCCGCGCAGGATGCACCCCCCATTTTCTTTTTGAGACATCAAAAAGAAAATGCGCCGTGCACGGTGGAAAAGAAAAAATGTTATATCCAAACTTGCACGTAAGTGCAAGTTTGGGGAAACGGATTCTGTGAGAACCCTTGTGCAAATGAAGAATTGCCTGCTAAATCACGGGCGGGGTGCAAATCTGATCCAGCCTTGTGCGCCGCGCCGATAGAATATTAGTTTCAGGGGTACGAATAGGACGCCTTTTTCTCCTTTTTTCGCTGCCTCTCCTGATTGCCTTGCGATACAGACCGGCGCTGAGCGAAGCGGAAAGCTGTACTGAAAAGTCCAATTTTCCACCCCAAGTCATAGCCGCCCCCTCAATTGAGGGCACGCCCCCCTTTGTGGAATAGACGAGGCTTTAGAAAATACCTGTCAGCGGCAGCGGAAAGAGAAACCGAGAGCGTCTTTTTTGCATTTCGTTTTACCGCTGCCCCCCCAGCTGCGGGTACAGGAACAGACGAAGTTTTACTGAATGCCTGTCAGCGGCAGCGGAAAGAGAAACCGAGAGCGTCTTTTTTGCATTTCATTTTACCGCCGCCCCTTTGTGCCCAGAGGGGGTATGGGGGACGGTGGCTCACACCGTTACGGCATTACGATTCTCGGCCCTTACGGGCCGCCAATCGTGCCGTTTCCTCGAAATCGGGACGCTTAATCCGCCGCTGGCGGCGCTTGTCCCGATTTCCCCCATGTTTCCGGTGGGGGTCTAAGGGGAAGGTATCTATGCGCCAAAGGTACCTTCCCCTTGCCCTGTATGGGAATACCCCTTTGCGGGAGCAAGAAAAAAACGCTCTCATCCCAATACCTTTGGGACGAGAGCGCAAGGCTTCGTGGTGCCACCCAAATTCGGGGCAGACTGCCCCCTTTGGCCTTCTGTTACGGGAAGGGAACCGTGGACGTTTCCGTCCCCGCTCCGCCGCTGTCCTTCCTCCGGTGCCGGCGGGATTCTCTCAGCGTGAAATCCCTCTCTGTCAGCCTGTCCTCCGGTGTACTGCTGCGGCGTCATCGCGGTCTGATTATCATAGCCGTTTTCCGGCGGTTTGTCAAGCGATAGGCCGGTTGCTGGCGGGATTGACGATCATGCGCCAGTCCAGATCGCCCCGTGCCAGACCCAGAATCAGCATTTCCGCCGTGGCGATGTTGCTGGCAAAGGGAACATTGCTCTGGTCGCACAGGCGGGAGATGTAACTGATTTCACCGGCCATTTTTTCGTTGCTGGGGTCATTGAAAAACAGCACCAGATCGAACTCATTATAGGCAATGCGGGCGCCGATTTGCTGGCTGCCGCCGTGGGCGTAGGATAAGAAGCAGTGCACCTTCAGACCTGTGGCCTCCGCGACCATGTGTCCGGTGGTGTTGGTGGCGTAAAGATGATGCTGGGAAAGGATGCCGGCATAGGCCGTGCAGAACTGAACCATCAAATCCTTTCGGTTGTCATGGGACATGAGCGCGATATTCATCTGTTAGACTCCCTCCTTTGAAGATTTCTTTATCTGATACGCAGCAGCGGGACTCTCCCGCCCTGCAAACGAACGGCAATGTTGCGGTAGGCGCTGGCCGCGCCGCTGTATGAGGTCAGCAGCAGGGGAACGCCCTGATTGAGCGATAGTGTCAGGCTGTCATCCTCCGGCACAACGCCGATGAGCGGCAGGCCCGCCTTGTCCATAGCGTCATCAATGGTGGCGTGCATACTGTGCAGCAACTTTTTCCGCACCCGGTTCACCACCAGATGCAGCCGCCCCGGACCGAACTGCCGCAGCTCCATTACCGTGTGCTGAGCATCCCGCAGGGAAGAGGCATCCTGTGTTGTCACCACCACGCAGCGGTCCGCGCCGCACACTGCTAAACGGAACCCAAGGCCCAGCCCCGCCGGAGCGTCCAGCAGGCAGTAGTCGAATTTTTCCCGAATCTCCGACAGCATCTGCCGGAAATCCGCCTCCGTCACGGCGGGCCCCCGCAGCCGCACCGGCGCGGTGAGCAGATACAGCCCCCGGATATTGGGATGGGCCACCACGGCGGACTCCAGGGAGCAGCGTTTCAGCGCCACATCGGAAAAATCCATCAGCGCCCGGTCCGTCAGGCCCAGCGCCAAATCGAGATTCCGCAGCCCGATGTCGCAGTCCACGCACAACACGCTCCGGCCGCTCTGGGCCAGCGCCGTGCCGACGCCGGCAGTCAGCGAGGTCTTGCCGGTGCCGCCCTTGCCGGACACCACCGCAATGCTCTGTCCCTTCACGCTGCCCTCTCCCTTCTGTCTGCTATTATAGTGTGCCGTTTTGAAATTCGCAACTGTAAAAGCTACTGTTTTTACAGCTTTTTACCTTATAGTGGATTTTTTTTGATTTTTGCAAAGGCTCTTGGGTATTTTTTCGGTGTTTCCGCCTCTTTTTTGATGAAAATGACCCGATGGATCACCTCTGTTCCCGGAATCCGATAGTCCGCCGACCGCTCTACCCGGCCGCATAGTGTCCGGATAGCCCTCTCGGCGTCCTTCAGCTCCGCGTCGGAATCCACAGACTTCATGGCGAGGAAATATCCCCCGGTTTTCACCAGCGGCAGACACAGCTCACACAGCACCGACAGGTTCGCCACGGCCCGCGAGGTGGCAAAATCGAACTGCCCCCGGTGCTCTGCGGCAAATTCCTCCGCCCGGGCGTGAACGCACGCCACGTCTGTCAGTTTCAGATTATCGCAGACCTCCTGCAAAAACGTGATGCGCTTTCCAAGGGAATCCAGCAGCGTCATGCGGATGGTCGGCTCTAAAATTTTCAGCGGCATTCCGGGAAAGCCTGCCCCGGTGCCGACATCCACCACGGACTTCCCCTTAAAGTCCGTTAGTGTCAGCAGCGCGGCGGAGTCCAGAAAGTGCAGCGCCGCCACATCTGCCGGCTCCGTGATGGCAGTGAGGTTCATCACCTTGTTTTTTTCCAGCAGCAGTTCTCCAAACCGCAGCAGGGAGGGGGTGGCGCCCTCGTCCAGCCTCAGCTCCGCCAAGCCCTTTTTCAGAAGTGCTTCCATTATTTCCGGGCTTTCAGCAGGTCCCGGATCTCCGTCAGCAGCTTTTCCTCGTTAGAGGGCTCCGGCGGCACGGGCTCCTTGGCGGGCGCTTCCTCCTCAGCCTTCTTCAGCTTATCGTGGAAACCGTTGATGGCCTTAAGCATCAGAAACACCGCGAAGGCGATAATCAGGAAATCTAAAATGGTCGCTAAAAACGCGCCGTATCGGATGGCAATTTCCGTCGAGGCGTCAATGGCGCCATCGGCGCCGGCCGCGGCGGCCTTCAGCACGATCTTCCAGTTGGAAAAATCCACGCCGCCGGTGAGCACGGAGATCAGGGGCATAATGACGTCATTGACCAGTGAGGTGGAGATTTTGCCGAACGCGCCGCCGATGATGACGCCGACTGCCATATCCAGCACATTGCCCCGGGCAATGAACGCTTTGAACTCGCCCATAAAGCCTTTTGCCTTTTCGGGAGAGGACATAGGGAGAGCCTCCTTTTTTATCGAAAAATGGGAAACCGTGAACCCGTTGCGCCGCAGCGGGTTCAGGGCGCAGACCGGAATGGGGCCGTTTTCAGAGGCGAAACTGTACCTTTGATGTATTCCGGCCCGCTCTATACGCTGTATCGGCCTGCTACAATTTGTATTATTTAAATGAAATAATACAAATTGTAGCACTATGGCCGATTCATGCTATTTTTGCAAAATGCAGAAAAATTATTTCTTCTTGGGAACCAGAACCTTCGTCCCGCCCATGTAGGGCCACAGGACCTCGGGAATCTTCACCGTACCGTCAGCCTGCAGATTGTTCTCAAGGAAGGCGATCAGCATCCGGGGAGGCGCTACGCAGGTGTTGTTCAGCGTGTGGCAGAGCTGCATCTTGCCGTTTTCGTCCTTGTAGCGGATACGCAGGCGGCGGGCCTGAGCATCGCCCAGGTTGGAGCAGGAGCAGACCTCAAAGTATTTCTGCTGACGAGGAGACCATGCCTCAATGTCGCAGGACTTCACCTTCAGGTCGGCCAGATCGCCGGAGCAGCACTCCAACTGCCGCACGGGGATGTCCATGGAGCGGAACAGCTCCACGGAGAAGTTCCACAGCTTATCGTACCACGCCTTGGAGTCCTCGGGCTTGCAGACCACGATCATCTCCTGCTTCTCAAACTGGTGGATGCGGTACACACCGCGCTCCTCAATGCCGTGAGAGCCCTTTTCCTTGCGGAAGCAGGGGGAGTAGGAGGTCAGCGTCTGAGGCAGCTTCTCGGCGGGAATGATCTGGTCGATGAACCGGCCAATCATGGAGTGCTCGGAGGTGCCGATGAGGTACAGGTCCTCGCCTTCGATTTTGTACATCATGGCGTCCATGTCCGTCTGGCTCATGACGCCCTCCACCACGTTGCCGTGAATCATGAAGGGCGGGATGCAGTAGGTAAAGCCTTTGGAGATCATGAAGTCCCGGCCATAGGCCAGCACGGCCTCGTGCAGGCGGGCGATGTCGCCCAGCAGATAATAGAAGCCGGAGCCGGATACGCGGCCTGCGGCGTCCATATCGATACCGTCAAAGCTCTCCATGATGTCGGTGTGGTAGGGGATGGGGAAGTCGGGCACCTTGGGCTCACCAAAGCGCTGGACCTCCACGTTGGCGGAGTCGTCCGGGCCGATGGGCACAGAGGGGTCAATGATCTGGGGAATCTGGAGCATGATGTGGTGGACCTTCTCGTCCAGCTCGGCCTCCAGCTTCTCAAGGGCTGCCAGCCGCTCGGCCTCATCCGTGACCTGCTTCTTCACAGCCTCGGCCTCCGCCAGCTTGCTGGGGTCCTTCTTGGCCTGACCCATCAGCATACCCACCTGCTTGCTCAGGCGGTTGCGGTCGGCGCGGAGCTGGTCCGCCTCCTGAATGTTGGCGCGGCGCTTTTCGTCCAGCGCAATGACCTCGTCCACCATAGGCAGCTTCTCGTCTTGGAATTTTTTCTTGATGTTTTCCTTCACCAGCTCCGGATTTTCCCGGATAAACTTGATGTCCAGCATACTTCTTTTCTCCTTAAATTAAGATTAAATGATTTTATTGATGATTTAAAATGACTTCCTTCAGTTCAAGATACCGCTGCGCCGGGGTGGTGACGCCCTCCGGGGCGGTGTCCGGCAGCAGCTCGTCCAGCTTCTGGTCGCTGAACTCCTGCAATGTCAGGCGGCAGCCATCTAAATTCCCGGTGAGATACTCCTGCTGCAGCGTGTAGAGCGCCAGCAGTGCATTGTTTTCTTTTTCAAGAGCCGCAGCGCTGTCCTCGGAGGTCCTCAGCTTGTCCTCGGCTTCGTCCCGCTCCTTTTCCACCGCGTCTACCTTTTCCTGCAGTTCAATGATCTGCTCCTGTGTAGCCTGAATTTCCTGAATGGCGGAAACGGAATTCTGCAGCTTTCCCAGCGCTTCTGAATTGCTGCGCTGGTGCGCTAACAGGGAGAGGAACATCAGCAGGAATGCTGCCAAAAACAAAATCAGGATGTAGACGATCACTGGCTTTTTGCCAGTCTCCTGCGGCTCCTGTTCCGTGGGTGTTTCCCCGGCGGCAGCGCGTTTTTCAAATTTCATGCCTGTGATGATCCTTTCGATGTTTTTTTGACCTTCATCACCGACAGCGCCTCCAGCAAATCGTTGAGGTCATCCGTGCCGTAGTATTCCAGCTCGATTCTACCCTTTTTGCGTCCCGGAACGATTTTCACACCCCGGCACAGCCATGCCTTCAAATCGTTCTGCGCTTCAGTGAGATAATCCACTGTGTCCGCGTCCCTCGGCTTTTTGGCGGGCTCTGCCTCGGCGGAGAGCCGCTTTACCAGCAACTCTGTCTGCCGCACGGACAGGTTTCCCTTGATGATGGTGTCTGCGGCCCGCAGCTGCAAAGCAGGGGAAAGGGGGACCAGCGCCCGAGCGTGTCCGGCGGACAGCTGCCCGATTTCGACCAGATGCCGCACCTCCGGCGACAGCGCCAGCAGGCGCAGCGCGTTGGTCACGGCGCTGCGGGATTTTCCCACCCGCTGTGCGGCCTCGTCTTGTGTCATGTGATAAGACTCGATGAGAGCCTGAAAGCCTGCGGCCTCCTCCATGGGGTTGAGGTCCTCCCGCTGAAGGTTTTCAATCATGGCCAGCTCAGCCGCCTTGCGGTCATCCGCCTCCATGACGATGACAGGCACCTCGGTGAGACCTGCCAGCCGAGCGGCGCGCCAGCGCCGCTCACCGGCGATGATCTGATAATAGCCGGAGGCCAGCCTGCGGACGGTCAAGGGCTGGATAATGCCGTGCTCTGTGATGGAATCCGCCAATTCCTGAAGCGACTCCGGGTCAAAGTGCTTCCTGGGCTGAGAGGAACAGCTCTCTACCTGTGAGATAGGCAGATAAAGGCTTCCACTGGACTCTGCTTTTACTGCATCGTCGCCCAACAGAGCGCCAAGGCCGCGGCCGAGGCCGGAGGGCTTTTTTGATGCCATAGAAACACTCCTTTCTATATGGACTCACTGCTTGGATAAAAATTCTTTTGCCAGTGCTGTATAAGCCTCTGCGCCCCGGGAGGAGCGGTCATAGGCCGTGATGGGCTTTCCGTGACTGGGCGCCTCGGAGAGCCGGACGTTGCGGGGAATCACCGTGGCGTAGACCTTGCCGGGGAAGTAGTGCTTCACTTCCTCCGCTACCTGCATGGCGAGGTTTGTCCGCCCGTCGAACATGGTCAGCAGCACACCCTCCAGCTCCAACCGTGGGTTCAGAGAGCGCCGCACAATGCGGACGGTGTTCATCAGGTCGCTGAGTCCCTCCAGCGCAAAGTATTCGCCCTGCACCGGCACCAAAATGCTGTTGGATGCGCAGAGGGCGTTGAGGGTCAGCAGCTCCAGAGAGGGCGGGCAGTCGATGAAAATGTAATCGTACTGCGGCCGCAGCGTTTCCAGAGCGTCCCGCAGCAGATATTCCCGGTTTTCCATGCCGATGAGCTCGATACCGGCTCCTGCCAGCGCCTTGTTGGAGGGCAGCACATCGCCGAACCGCGTGTGCGCTACGGCTTCTGCCGCCGGAATGTCGGAGACCAGCACCTCGTAAACGCCTTTGGAAACAGTTTTGTCCACGCCCATGCCGGAGGTGGAGTTGGCCTGCGGGTCAAAATCGCACAGCAGAACGCGCTTTTTCTGTTCTGCCAGCGCCGCGGTGAGGCTGACGCAGGTGGTGGTCTTGCCGACACCGCCCTTTTGATTGACTATGGAAATGATTTTTGCCACAGGCCACCTGCTTTCCGAGCCGAAGCTCAATTTTTACAGCAAGACTATTATAGCAAGCCGCACCTGACGTTTCAAGCTGAATCCGAAAAAAACTTGTGATATGCAGATGGTTCGGATCGCAATGTTTCACGTGAAACATTGCGGCGGCAAAAAAGAGGACCTCTCCGCTGGGACGGAGAGGTTTCACGTGAAACATTTTGGAAACAGTGCAAAAAATGACGAATATTGCAGGGGGCACGGGTTGAGCGCGGAGCTATCTTGGTTGTTGTTGGGCTTGTGACTAAGACAAAAGTACAAGCGAGATGCGGAAAATGGAAAAAATGGGCGCGGCAGGGTGTTGCAGGTCTATGCGGCAAAATCAAACGAAGAAAAGCAATGCAATGTTCAGAGAGATGAGAATGGGCGAAAGACCTCAGACGAAAAACTGTAGTGTGATGTTTATAAGAAGTGCACCGGGAGAAATGGGAGAAAACGGCGATAAAGCGCAAAAAGAACGCAAAATTGCGGTGTGGTAGTCGAGGAGGAAAAGCGCAAAATTTTGCCAAGGATGAGAGGGGGGACAGCATCGGCGTACCGCCGGGGAGTGGAGCGGAGAAATCGCAGAAAACTGTCGCAGAGAAAAGTGCGGACGCAGCGTAAGCGGACACAATGACATTTTGGGAGGCATTGAGCGAATCTGAAGCAGGCATAGAAGTAATCGGAGCGGTGTCGAGCGCGGTATGAATTGGAACCGAAGTGGGCGCGGCGATATTCAGAGTGGTATTGGGCGCGGTAACGTTGACAGAGCTGAAAGGGGGCGTAGAGTCAGAAATTGGAGCGGAACAGGAAGCCGGTGCGGGGCGGCAGCGTCAGCGTGGCGCCGGAAAGCGGCGCGGGAAAATCGCCGGAATCCGACAAAGGGGAAAATGCGGATGCGGCACAAGTCGGCACAGCAGCGTTCGGGGCGGCGCCGGGCGCGGCAGAAATGGGCGCGATGGCAGTTCGGGTGGTATCGGGTGCGGCGGCGTTGGCGGCGCGGTCAGGCGTGGAGTTCTCGGCGGCAGAGAGCGGGGCGGGAAGCAGATGCCCGCGAGTGGAGAGCAAAAGCTGCGCGGAGGAAAGCTGCGGCAGCGACACGCTCTGTGGCATGTCGGCAGCGTTGACAGCGGTGATGAGGGAAAGTCCGCCCTGTTTTCGTGCAAAAATGAGAAGCGGCCCGGCGGTGTAGAGCCAATGGAGGCCGCCGCGCTGAAGGGCCGCTGTGCGGCGGCGAAAATTGGCCAGTGCGGAGAAATAGGCCTTCAGCTCCGCGTCCTCATGGCCGTAGGGATAGCAGGCGCGGTTAAAGGGGTCCTCCCAGCCCTCCATGCCGACCTCGTCCCCATAGTAGACCGTGGGAACGCCGGGGAATGTGAACAGCACCAGCGCCGCGAGGCGCAGACGCTCCAGACCCAGTGAGCGTTCGGAGGGGGAGAGGCGGTATACGGCCCGCTCAGCTTTCTCCGTCGGAACGGCGGAGGCACCCAGCACCGTGAGAATACGGGGCGTATCATGGGTGCCGAGAAAGTTCATCAGGGAGAGAAACGCCTCCGGGGGATAGCTCTCCCGCAGAGCCTCCAGCGTTTCACGGAACGCATCGGCATCGACGCCGGTGAGATAGGCGATGAGGGCTGTGCGGAAGGGGTAGTTCATAACGCTGTGCAGCTCCCGGCCCAGAAGATAGCGGCGGCGCTGAGAATAGGCAATTTTTGTGGTGGCGTCCTCCCAGACCTCACCGATGAGGGCGGCGTCCG
This sequence comes from Neopoerus faecalis, assembly GCF_029218125.1. Classification (NCBI taxonomy): domain Bacteria; kingdom Bacillati; phylum Bacillota; class Clostridia; order Eubacteriales; family Oscillospiraceae; genus Neopoerus; species Neopoerus faecalis. Next base: position 422,553 of record NZ_JARFXX010000001.1, read on the forward strand.
GGTCTGTTTCCTCCACGGCGGCGCGGAGGGCGGCGATGAAATCATCCGGCAGCTCATCGGCCACATCCAGCCGCCAGCCGGAGGCCCCGGCCCGGAGCCAGCGGCGCACCACGGCGTTTTCGTCATGGATGATGAAGTTTCGGTAGGAGGGGCAGTCCTCCCGGACAGCGGGGAGGGTTTTGATGCCCCACCATGCGTCATAGTCCGTGGGCCACGGGTGAAAGCTGAACCAGTCGAAATAGGGGGAAGTTTGGCTTTGAGCCGCGCCGGTATCCGGGTAGAAGCCATCGGCGTTGAAATAGCGGCTCTGGGAGCCGGTATGGTTAAAAACGCCATCTAAAATGACGCGGAGGCCCAGAGCCTTTGCCCTTTGGCAGAGCCGCCGGAAGTCTGCCTCCGTACCCAGCATAGGGTCGATGGCGCAGTAATCGGCGGTATTGTAGCGGTGGTTGGAGGCGGATTCAAAAATCGGATTGAGGTAAAGGACGGTGACGCCCATAGCCGCCAGCTCCGGCAGGCGAGAGGTAATGCCGGCCAGTGAGCCGCCGAAAAAGTCCCGGTTGCGGACCTCGCCGTGTTCGTCCGGCCGCCAGTCCGGGCAGTCGGACCAGTTCTCGTGCACTGTGCGGTCTCCCACAAGGCCGGTGGGGTCCGGGCCGGAAAGGCGGCAATAGCGGTCTGGAAAAATTTGGTAAATCACGCCTTGAGACAGCCAGCGGGGCGTAGGGCATGGCTCGTAGACCGTGAGCTGCCAGCTTTGGGGTGTGCCATCGTCCCGCCAGCCGGAGCGGTCGAACACGCGGGTGGAACCATCCGGGCGAAACAGGCGGAAATAATACCAGATCAGCTCCGGCTCTTGGGGAACGGTGAGAACGCCGGAAAAGCGGGTGCGGTCTCCGTCCGTACCCTCCGGCATTAGCTCCAGCGTATCGGCGGAATTGGAAAATTCCCGCCATGCCACAAGGACACAGCGGGAATAGCCCTCCGCGTACAGCGGACGGACATGAAATGTAACACGGCCGCCGCAGGGGGCGGCACCGTAGGGGGATTTGCAGAATTCGCTGCGGGAATCGAATACAAAGGGGTCACGCATGGAAAACCCTCCCAAATCAAGGAATGAGCTCGTTGTCAGAGAGAATGGAGCCGGTGGACTCCCGGCTGAAGTAGGAATTGAGAATGGTCACGGCGGTGGAGGCCAGCGCCGCGCCGGCATCGCCCTTTTCCAGCACGAGGGCAATGGCGATCTCCGGGTCATCGTAGGGGGCGAAGGCCACGAACACGCCGTTATTTTTCAGGCCGCCGCCCAACTGGGCCGTGCCGGTCTTGGCACCGGCGGAAACGATGCAGTCCTTGAAGTAGGAATAGACCATGCCGCCGGGCTGGGTGTAGCCGTACATTCCCTTTTTCACGGCCTGAAGCGTAGAATCGCTGATGTTCAGGGTATTGAGCGGCGTGGTATCGCCGGTGGCGATGATCTCGGAATTGTCATAGGACTTTACGCTCTTGAGCAGATGCGCGGGGCAGTGCTGTCCGCCGGAGACCAGCGTGGCGATGTAATTGGCCAACTGCAAGGGGGTGTAAAGCTGATCTGCCTGACCGTAGGCCGCCCAAGGAGCCTGATTGCTGCCGCCCTCGTTGGTGGCCTGACGGCCGGTTTTCTCGCCGATCTCAATGCCGGTAGGCTCACCGAGACCCAAGGCGGAGTAGTATTCGTTCAGGGTGTCCAGCCCCATGCGGTAGCCCATTTCGGCGAAGTAATAGTTGCAGGAATTGGTGATGGCGGTGGTGGCGTTGACCTTGCCGTGGCCGCTGTGCTTCCAGCACCAGGTACCGCCGTTCCATGTGGTGCTGGGGTACTTCCAGTAGCCGGTATCGAACAGAGTTTCCGAGGGGGTAGTGGCGCCGGATTCCAGTGCGGCCACAGCAGTGGCGGGCTTCAGGGTGGAGCCGGGGGCGTAGGCGCTGGAGGCGGCGCGGTTGAGCATGGGGGTGGCGGGGTCCGAGGAAAGCTCGGCATAGTCCTGCCGCCATGTGGAAAGGTCAAAGGTGGGGTAGGAGGCAAGAGAGAGAATCTCGCCGGTACCCACCTTGACCACGGCGGCGGCCGCACCCCGGCTGTCCAGCCCATCCTTGGCGTTCAGGGATTCCACGGCGGAGGCCAGAGCGTCCTCCACCGACTGCTGAAGGTCCAGGTCTATCGTCAGCTCCACGGTGTAGCCGGAGCGGGGCTCTACGCTATAGTATTCGCCGGTGATCTTCCCGTCGCTGTTGACGGAGATCATCTGCTTTCCATCCGTGCCCCGGAGGTACTGCTCAAAGGCGGCCTCCACGCCGGTGAGGCCGACGGTATCGTTCATTTTGTAGCCCTGTGCCTTCAGCTCGTCCGTATAGTCGGAAATGCCGCCCACCGTGCCGAGAATATGGGCGGCGTAGGTGGTGCTGTAGGCTCGGGTGGAGGAGCGGATGATGCGGGCGCCGCGGAAGTCACCGTCGCTGATAAGGGAGCAGAAGGGGACATCCACATTCTGCGCTAAAACGTAGGCGTTGTTGTTGGCACCCAGCTTGCGGAGCTTCAGCTCGTACCGCACGCCCAAAATCAGGCGGGCCTCCTCATCGGTATAGTCTTCGGAAAGGCTCATGTCCGCACGCATCCACTGCATCAAAAGCGCCGGAGCGAAGCCCATGTCCTCCAGCAGCGCGGTGGTGAGAAGGGAGGAGTCGATCTGCTTTGCAAGCTCCGCATCCTTTAAGAGCGTGAGGTCCTGCGGCTCTGAGCCTTCTGCCGGGGGCTTGAGCAGCTCGGTATGTGTCCGGGCGTAGGCGGCCAGAAGGGACTGGGCGGGCTTCAGATCCCGGAGATAGGCGAAAAAGCGGGCCTTCTGCGTGTCCGTAAAGCCGTCCAGCGTGAACTGGGCCGGAGCGGAGAGGGACAGGGGGAGGTTATCCTCCCACGCGACGCCCTGCTCCCGGCAGAGGGTGACAAGGCGGAGAATGGCCTCGTTCTGGTCCTCGCCGGAGCGGAGAAGGGTGGGGTCAAACGTCAGACTGTAGGTGTATTGATTGGAGACAAGGGTGCGGCCGGAACGGTCCGTGATGATGCCTCGGGAGGCCTTGACGTTTTCCACGCGGGTGATGGTCTGGATGGATTGGGCCAGATAATCCTTGTGGTGGACAACCTGAATATTGAAAAGCACCACCAGATAAACGCACAGCAGCGCCAGCGACAGCGCGGCGATGATGTGGAACCGGGTGATTTGAGTTGGGCGTTGATTCATGGAGATACCTCGCTGATCGGTTTAAGGGGAAAGGTCAATCGTCCGCGTGGACCCGACGGAAGACGCGGAGGAACAGCCATGTCATCGGAAGGCTCCACAAAAGGGAGGCGCACAGCTCCCGGAGGGTAACGGACATTCCGGCGCTCCAGGCGGCGTGGCCCTGCGCCCAGAGGACGATGCAGTGGAACACGCCGGTAAGAAGATAGGCCGGGAGGGCCGAGGCGGCGGAGCAGAGATAGCCGGCGGGGATGAGGCTCTTGGACAAAAGGCCGGCAGCCAGCCCCACCAACGGGAAGATCAGGGTATAAAAGCAGGGGAGGGACGAGGGCAGCAGCAAATCGCAGACCACGCCCCAGACGAGGGCGTACACCGCGCCGGGGGCGGGACCCTCCAGCGTGGCGGGAATGGCGGCCAGAAGGGGATAGAGAAAGGGGAGGACGCCGAACACCGAAAAGCGCCGGAGCACGGCGCCTTGCACTGCGGCCCAGACCAGACCGGCCAGCGCGTAAAGCGTCCATTTAAAAATCGTGGCGCTGCGGGCCAGCATGGAAATCACTCCTTTTCGGGAAATCGGGGGAAGCGGTCAGTTGACCACCTCAAAGGATTTGATGATGCAGACCTCTGTTAAGGACGCGAGGTCCGCGGCGGGGGTGAGCACAGCGTAGACGGTGGTGTCGGAATCCTCGGCCCGGAGCTCTGTGACGGAGCCGATAACAAGGTCGGGGGGGATATAGCCGCCGAAGCCGGAGGTCACCACCAGATCGCCCTCTAAAAGCTGGGCGGAGGCGGGAAGGGAGTCCAGCTTCAAAAGACCGTCTCCCATGAGGGCAAAATCGCCGGCGGCGATGCCGATGTCCTGTGTGCGGTAGACCCGGGCACCCAGCGAGGTGTCCGTATCCACAACGGTCAGTACCGTGGACCAGTTGTAGCCCACCCGCGAAACGCGGCCAACCAGCGCACCGGCGCCGTCAATGACGCAGTCGCCCACCTCGACGCCGTGGGCGGAGCCCTTGTCCAGCGTCAGAGAGGACGTCCAGTTGGTGACACTGCGCTCCGTGACGGTGGCGGTCTCAAAGTCGCTGAGGTCTCGGCGCTGCTGGCGCAGGTCCAGCAGGTCCCGGAGAAAGGCATTTTCCCGGCTGGCGGCCTCGCCCTGCCGGACAGTGGCCTCCATCTCCGCAATCTGCTGCTTCAGCGCTTCGTTTTCCTCCTTCAGCGATTTGTTGTCGGCATAGTAATTCTGCTTATCCGCAAACCAGCCGGAAACGGAGGCGGAGACCGCCCGGAACGGGGCAGTGACAGTGTTTGCCAAATTCACCAACGGGGAGGAGTTGGTGCTGAAGTAGGACAGCAGCGCCAGAGCCACGGCGATGATCGCCCCGGCAAAGAGAATCCAAAGCCCATTGTTTTTCAGAAAGTCTTTCAAATGAAGGTCTCCTTCAAAATTTCAGGAAAAATGAGCGGGAACGCGCTTACAGCAGGCGGATGCCGAACTGCGCCAGCATCCGGCTCAGACGAAGGACAGGGAGGCCCATGACGTTGAAAAAGTCCCCCTCCAGCCGCTCCACGAGCAGAGCGCCCTTGCCCTGCACGCCGTAGGCCCCGGCCTTGTCCATGGGCTCGCCGGTGGCGATATAGCTGCGAAGCTCCGTCTCTGTGGCGGGACGGAAGATCACGGCGGTGGACTCGCTTTCCGTCAGGCTGCGGTTCCCCTGCCGGACGGTGACGCCGGTGCAGACGGTGTGGCGGCGGCCCTGAAGCGCCGTGAGCATTTCAAGCGCGTGGGCCTCGTCCCGGGGCTTGCCGAGACGCTGGTCATCTAAAAAGACCATGGTATCGGCGGTGATGACCACTTCCTCTGGGGTACAGAGCTTTGCGGCGGCGTCCGCCTTTTCCCGGGAGATATATTCTACAACGCCTTGGGGCGTCAGCCCGGCGGGATAGTGCTCATCGGTCCGGGGCACCCGAATGTCGAACTCCGTGACGCCGATGCGGCGCAGAAGCTCCTGCCGCCGGGGGGAGCCGGAGGCCAAAACGATATGCGGCATACGATCCTCCTTATTTGCCGGTGGAGCCGAAGCCGCCCCGGTCCGGGCCGGTGAGGCGCTCCACCCGGGTAAAGACCAGCGCGGGCTGGTTTTCCATGATGCGGAACTGGCAGATGCGGGTATTTTTGTCGATGTGGACATCCCGGGTGGCGTACATGGGAACGTGCCACTGGTCATTGTCTCCCCGGTAGGTGTAGTCCACCACGCCCATGGAATTTGCTTGCAGCAGGCCGTAATTTTTAAACGTAGAGCTGCGGGGCACCACATGGGCCTCGTACCCCTCCGGCAGCTCGATGGCCACGCCTAAGGGAATCAGGCGGAACTCACCGGCCTTCATATCCACGTCCTCGGCGGCGTGAAGGTCGATCCAGTCCGACTTTCCGGCCACGTAGCACAGCTCGTCGATACCGTCCACAAAATATTTTACCTTGATCTCTTTCATATGAAACTCCAAAATTGAAAACTTTTTGTATTATAACGTATATATTATACGGATAGAACTGAAAGGGCGCTGAAAATACAGCAGTTTGCTGTAGAAAGTGCCGCGATGCGGCACACGAAGTCAGGGGGATATTCTCTTTTGAAAAGAGAATGTCCCCCCGACCCCCGAAAGAGAAACATGGGGGACGCCGCCGTCCCCCATACCCCCTCTGGGCACAAAGGGGCGGGCGGCGGCCCTCCCCTTTGGAAACCCCTCCCGAGGATAGGGGATAATCGGTATGGAGTGGCGAGAAAATCCAGAAGTCTACTACCGGCTGCGCTGGTAAAGGTTCCGCGAAGGGGTGTACGCCCGCAGTTGGAAGTGCGGTTGAAAATTGTGGTGGAGAATCGGACTTGATTCAGCATAGCTTTCCGCTTCGCTAAGCGCTGGTCTGTACCGCGGGATAGACAGGAGCGGCAGCGGAAAGAGTAGTAGCGTGTGTCCTCTTACACCCCGGAATCTGATGCTTTATCGTCACGGTGTACCGGGCCGGAAAAAATTTGCACCCCGCCCGTGATTTAGCAGGCAATTTTTCATCTGTATAGCAGTTCTCACAGAACACGTTTCCCCAAACTTGCACAGCGGTGCAAGTTTGGATATAACATTTTTTCTTTTCCACCGTGCACGGCGTATTTTCTTTTTGATGTCTCAAAAAGAAAATGGGGGGTGCATTTCTGCGGCGAAACGCCGCATTCGCACAGCGAATCGCTGTATGTTGCCGGGCAAAAGAAAATGGAGGTACAATTTTGTGCCGCATGGCGGCACTTTGGGCAGGCAAGGCCCGCAAAGAGTCAATCCACACCGCGGTAGTACAGCCCGCGGGTAAAGGCGGCGGGGGCGGGAGCGCCGTTTTCATAGGCCCGGAAAATGGCGGCGCAGTCTGCCGGAGACTCCGTTGTGAAGCGGAGGCGGGCAAAGCGAAGGCCGCAGTGCCGCCAGTCCGGCTTGTCCGCAAGCCAGAGGGGGGCGCTGTTTTGCAGCTCCGTCCGGTGGCCGTAGGCCGGGAGAAGAGGAAAGCGGGCGCCGGTGCGGTCCTGAAGGTAGTTGGGTTTGCGGCAGGGGGCGTCCTGCGGAACGGCGGCGCCGCGTTCACTGAGGCGGCAGCCGGTACCGTTCTGCACGAGGCAGTTTTCCGTGATCATCAGCGGCAGGCGGCCATAGACAATGGCCTCTGCCGGAATCACCTTCTGCATATCCCGCATTTGGGGGAAGCGCAGCTCAAAGGACAGGCAGGCGGCGGCAAGATTCTTGCGCCGGAGATAGTCCAGAGCGCGGCTGTTGAACACGTTGAGGCCGAAATCGCCGGAAACGGTCAGGCAGCTGTCCCGCAGCAGCGGCAGGTGGCCGAGGTTGCCCGATAGCGCGGCGGTGACACCCATGGCCTTGGCGTGGGCCAGCCACGCGCGGAGCTGCGGTTCGTCAGAATCCCGCCAGACGCGGGGGAGAATGGCGCACCATTCCCCGGAAAAGGCGGGGAGGGCCGTTTGCTCCGCCAGAATTTCAAGGGGGACGCAGAGCCGTGCGGGGGAAAGGGGCAGCAGCGCTTCGGCCTGTGCCCATGAGGCGACGGAGACCGTCAGGGCCGGGGAGGGGGCGGCGCAGTCCAGGTCCGGCAAAGGCGGCACCGGCAGCTCCCGGCGGTGCGGCACGGCGCAGCGGGCCTCCTCCAGCGCGGAGAGGGCGTCCCGCCGGAGGGCGTTCAGCGCCCCGGCGGAGAGGAACAGACCGCCCGCGACCTGTGCAGCGCAGTCCGCGCAGCGGAAGGCGGTGCCGCCGGTCTTTTGCAGACGGGCGGAGACCTCGGCGGCGGTCAGGGCCTTGTTTTGGGCCAGCTCCGGGGTGGGGCCGGAAACGGTAACGGTGTGACCGTCTCCATCCGAAACGGTGAGAGAGGCGGGGGTCTCCGCCGCTAAAATACAGGAAAAGTGAATGGGGACCGTCCGGGCATCGTCCTTTTCACAGCGGGCCCGGGCAGCGGCAAACAACTCTTTCGGCTCCGGGGTATTTTCCGGCCGGATGCCGAACATGGCAGGGCCGTGGCGGCCCAGCCAGTAGTCCTCCGTAAAGCCGGAGCGGGAAAAGGCCAGCTCCAGTGCCTGCGCTTCGGCAGGAGTGGGGCGGCGGCGCTCGCGAATCAAGCGGGCGTAGATGTCCGTGACCACTGCCACGTATTCCGGGCGCTTCATGCGGCCCTCTAACTTGACGCAGGAAACGCCCATGTCCGCCATGTCCTCAAGACGGGAGGCAAGGCAGCTATCCTTCAGGCTGAGGGGGTAGGTGTTTTTCGCGGGGGCGTTGAAGCCGTAGGGCAGGCGGCAGGGCTGGGCGCAGGTGCCCCGGTTGCCGCTGCGGCCGCCGATGAGGGCGCTGAAAGCACACTGGCCGGAATAGCACATACAAAGAGCGCCGTGGCCGAAAACCTCCACCTCGGCAGGACAGGCACGGCACACGGCGGCGATGTCCTCCTTGGAGCACTCCCGGGCCAGCACCACCCGCTCACAGCCATCGTGATACACCTCGTTGGCGCCGCCGGAGGTGAACAGGCTCATTTGCGTGCTGGCGTGGAGGGGGAGGTCCGGCAGCGTTTCCCGGAGCAGGGAAAAAAGGCCCCAGTCCTGCACGAGAACGGAATCCACCCCCAAACGGCAGGCGGTGCGGGCGGCGTCCAGCGCGGCGGGCAGCTCCCGGTCCGTTACAAGGGTATTCAGGGTGAGAAAGACCCGAACGCCCCGGACATGACAGTACCGAATGGCGGCAGCAAATTCCTCATCCGTGAAATTTTTGGCGCCCCGGCGGGCGTTGAACGCGCCCCAGCCCAGATACACCGCGCCGCAGCCGCTCTGCACGGCGGCACGGAGAGCCTCCGGCGAACCGGCGGGGGATAGAAGCTCCAACGCCATTACTTCCGGGCGTCCAAGCGCTGCTGGAGGCGGAAAACCTCCCGCTTGAGCTCGCTGACCTCGTTCTGCGCCTTGGAGGCCTCGTCCAGATAGCCCTTGATCTGCACCCGGAGCTGCTCGGCGGCGGTCTGGGACTTGAACAGCTCGTCCGCCAGATTTACGGCGGTGAGCACCGCCGCGTCGGTGCGGGCGACCTTGGCGCCCTCCAGCACCTCCGTCATCTTATCGCTGACATAGCTGCCGACCTTCTGCATATAAGCGGAGGATTCGTCCGCCACAAGGGTGTACTCCTCTCCGCAGATCGTGATGGTGACACGGTTTGCCATACGCGCTTCCTCCTTCTATCCTTCTGTGCGGAAAGCACATGATATTACAGTTTCCAGTATAACATGATTTAGCGCAGCGTTCCAGTAAAATCAGCAAAAAATGAAAAAAATGAAAAAGTTTACAACCGGGTGGGAGATACTTGCCCCGGAGGAAAATTTCGTGTAGAATAGAAGACCGAAGAAACAGGCGGAAAGGAGGGAGCGGCAGATGGCAAGTATTCTCATCCACACGGCGGAGGAGCCCGTCACGCTGACAGCGCAGGCCGCAAAGCGGCTGCTGGAGCGGGGCGACGGCGACGCGGCGCTTTTATATCTGGCGCTCCTGCGGCACCACGGCAGCGTACAGCCCCGGTCACTGGCCGGTGAGCTGCGCTGGGAGCGGAGCCGCATCGAGGCTGCGGAGAGCGTTTTGCGGGAGCTGCGGCTGCTGGCCCCGGCTGCGGAGGACGTTCCGGAGCCGGCGGACGAGCGGCCGGATTATCAGCGGGAGGACATTGCCCGCCGATTGGAGAGCAGCGAGGAGTTCCGTATGCTCACCGCCGAGGTGGAAAAAAAGCTGGGCAAGCGCCTCACCACGCCGGATGTGGGCGTGCTGCTGGGACTGAACGACTATCTGGGCCTGCCGGCGGACGTTATTTTCCTGCTGGTGAACCACTGCGTAGAGCGCATTACCCGGAAGTACGGCGCGGGCCGGCGGCCCACGCTGCGACAGATTGAAAAAGAGGGCTACGCATGGGCCCGCAGAGGTATCGACACCCAGCGGGCGGCGGTGGAGTACCTGAAAAAGTATACGGAGCGGCAGGGAGCCATCCCGCAGTATATGCGGGCACTGGGCCTTGGCGACCGGATGCCGGTGGCGTCGGAGGAAAAGTATCTTGCGGCGTGGCAGGAGATGGGCTTTCCGCCGGAAACGGTGGCGTTGGCCTGCGACAAGACGGTGCTTAAGTGCCACGAGCTGAAGTGGGCGTACTGCAACGGTATTCTGAAGCGGTGGCACGAGGCGGGACTACATACGCCGGAGGACGTTCAGCGCGCGGACAGGCCCCCGGCAGGCAAGGCGCCGGTCCGGGATACCGGCGATGCGTGGAAATACGTGTAAGGGAGGGGCAGCATGGCATATGACGGAAGGCTGCTGCGCCTGGCGCAGGAGCGCTATGAGGCGGACCGCACCCGGCGGGAGGCGGAGCTTGCCGCCCAGCGGGAGGAAATTTATGCCCGCCGCCCCCGGCTGCGGGAAATTCAGGAGCAGCTGCGCCGCACGGCCAGCCGCGTGATGGCCGCCGCGCTGCGGCGGGGACAGGACCCGCTGCCGGAGATCGCGCGGCTGCGGGAGGAAAATCTCGGCCTGCAGGCGGAGCGGCGGCAGCTTTTATCGGAGCTGGGACTGCCGGAGGACGCGCTGGAGGACACCCCGGCCTGTCCGCTGTGCGGGGACACCGGGTTCCGGGGCGGCGAGCTGTGCCGCTGCCTGAAGACCTATTATGTGGAGGAGCAGCGCCGGGAGCTTTCCCGTCTGCTGGATTTGGGCGGGCAGAGCTTTGACACCTTTGACACAGACTGGTACGATGGGCAGCGGGCGCCGGGAAAGAGCAAATCCGCCCGGGAGCACATGGAGTGGGTATATGACACCTGTGTGGAATACGCCCATAATTTCGGGAAAAAACCGGCAAACCTGCTACTGTTCGGGCGGCCGGGGCTGGGAAAGACGCATCTGTCCGCCGCCATTGCCCGGGAGGTCAGCGGCAAGGGCTTTTCCGTGGTATATGACACGGCGGGGCACGTTTTTGAGCGCTTTGAGGCTCAGAAGTTCGGCCGGGACGAGGCCGACCGGGATGTGGAGCGGGTCATGGGCTGCGACCTCTTGATTTTGGACGATCTGGGGACGGAGATGCTGACCGCCTTTGTCCAGAGCGCGCTGTACCAGATCATAAACGGGCGGCTGCTGGAAAAGAAATCCACCATTATCAGCACGAACCTGATGCCGGAAGCGCTGGGACAGCGGTACTCCGAGCAGATCGCCTCCCGCGTGGAGGGGGAATATCAGCTTTTGCCCTTTGTGGGCGAGGACATTCGGACATTGAAAAAGAAGCGGGGGCTGTAAGCCTCCGCTTCTTTGAGACTGTCGATAAAGTGGTAAATCCTCCGCAACGGTAAGGAAGGGTGTGCGCGGGAAACCCAAGAAGGGTGTCCTGCGCCATTGAAATCCTTAGTTTTCAGAACTTTTATGAAGTTCTGAAAACTTGTTCAGCGGGGAGAAAAGACTTTTTCGACACGCTGAAAGAAGCGGGGGCTGTAAGCCTCCGCTTCTTTTTTTGCAATGGAAAAATTCATGTCTCCGATGGAGAATCCGGTGTGACAACAATGGTGGGCGTCTCCGGTTCCGGGTCGGGAGTTGGGGCAGGCTCCGGCTGCTGGGGCGTTTCCGCCGGGGTATCCGACGGTGCGGGCGTGTCGGCGGGAAGGTCCGCCGGGGCGCTGCCGGGCGCGGCGGCAGGGGCCTGAAGCACCACCTTGTTCCGCACCTTATAGTCGCTGGCGGCCTCGAAATGGCTGTCGATCACGCTGCCGTTTTTATCGTAAATCGTCTGATAGGTCTTGACCTTATAGCCGGTGTAGGGCGTGACCTTCACCACGTCCGGTGAGCCGGGGGCCATGGTGGAATCCTCCTGATAGACCGTTTCCCACGGCGTTTTGGAGAGAACCTCGTTGGTCATCTTCACCCGGATACCGTCGATGTTGGTGCCAAGGAGCTTGATGGTAAGGTAGCCTTTGCTGTATTCGGTGACGATCTTCACCGGGTAAAGGGTGTTATTGGTGAATTTATAGTCCGGGCCGCCCCACGAAACGGTGGCGTCCATGCCCCAGTCGATGTAAGCGGGGACATAGCGGTGGGCATAGCGCTCCGTGATTTCCATGTTGCTCAAAAGACAGGCTAAGTACAGTGTGGAGGACGTCTGGCAGATGCCGCCGCCCACCTCGTCCACAGTCTCGCCCTTGACATAGGCGGGAGCGGGCTTGAAGCCCCGGGCCTCCGTGCGTTTGCCGACAGAATCGTTATAGGAGAACGTATCGCCGCTGTTGAGGACGATGCCGTTGATGAGCTTGGCGGAGAGCTTCACGTTGCCGATGCGTCCGGCGGAACCGGAAACGTGGGTGCGGGCCTCGCCCAGCACGTCCCGGAACAGGAGCATCTTCAAATCGGAGGCGGTGACCTCAGGTTCTTCAATGACGGCGGGGACGGAGACTGTTTCGCCGGGGACGGCGCCATCCAGCGCGGTCTGCGCGGCGGCAACGTCAAAATCCGCGCCGAACTGCTCGGGCACGATGGAGCCGGAGGCGGCATCGTAGGAGGCGTTTTTCATTTCGCCATGGAGCCGGTCATGGAGCTGCTGGGCGGTGAGGTCCCGCGCGGGGAGGGTCTCAAGGGTAACGGGAATCGTGTAGCCGCTCTGGCTGTACGAGGCGATGTCTGATAACAGAGGGCGGAGAGACTCCGGGGCGTAACCGTCATGGGCCTTGGTGATGCGGAGGGTCTGACCGTCCAGCTCGCCGGAGGTGTCAGCCGGAGGCTCCGTCAGCACCTCTGTCAGGCGGGCGACGGTTTTTGTGAGCACGGCCTCGTTCATGTCCGGCCAATGAGCGCCGCCGGGCCAATGGCCGGACAGCGTGGCAAGATAGGCCCAGCCCCGCCGCAGAAACGGCGTGTCCCGCTCCGCGTCCATCCAGAACTGCGCGTCCCCAGCAAAGGACTCTGCCGTATAGCCCAGCTCCGCCACGGTGAGAGTGGTTTGAAGCTGCCGTTCCTCGTTGACAAGGATGATCGTCTGCGCCGGGAGCCGGGTTTCCAGCGCGGACTGGGCCTCGCTGACGGTGAGGCCGCCTACGTCAATGCCGTTGATATGGCGGTTGGGGTAAAAGGTATCGAGAGAGCCGGCGTAGGCGCACAGGGCCAGATAGGCCGCAACCAGCACTGCCGCAATGACCACGGCGATCATCCATGGCCGCTTACTTCCGCGTTTTTCTGTTTTCTCCGCCAGCCGCTTTCCCGGCTGGGTCTGCACATCGGCTTCACGGATCGGTTCCATAGGGAAGCCCTCCTGTTTCATGGTTGTGTGAAGTGGGGACCATCATTTACCCCTGTCAATGTTGGTAACAATCTCCCATTTAACGCTATCATACCATTCTTTTTGGAAAAAAGCTGTTACAATCCGGTAACAGTACAGGCGGGCAGAGGGGAAAATGCGAAAAAATCACGGGGCGGGCGGGTGTCCGGCGGCCTTTGGGATGCGGATGGTGAGTAAAATGGCGTCCTCCGTGTCCTCCCGGCGGGATTCCGCGCCGACACCGGCCTCACGAATCAATCGAAGGCCCCGGTCCAGCGAGTTGAGGAACAGGCGGACATCCTTCAGAAGAAAGATGCGGCGGCCCGCTGGGGGCGTGGCCTGAAGGCGGGCAAGGTGCTTTTCAATGTACTGCTCCGTCTGGGCCACATTGAGATGGCCGCGGATCATGTGACGAAGGGCGTCCAGCCGTTCCTCCTCGTCCTCCAGCCGCAGCAGCGCCCGGGCGTGGCGCTCCGTGAGGCCGTTTTCCACCAGCAGGCGGCAGCATTCCGGGGAGAGCCGCAGCAGCCGCAGCTTATTGGCAAGGGCAGAGGGGGAACGGCCCAATCGGGCGGCGGCCTCCTCCTGCGTGGCGCCGGAGCGGCGGAGATAGGCGGCGATGGCGGCGGCCTCCTCCAGGTAGTGCAGGTCCCGGCGCTGGATATTTTCGATAAGGGCCAGCAGGGCGGATTCGTCTGCCTCCGCCTCTACCCGGAGACAGGGGACGCTTGAAAGGCCCGCCAGCTTTGCCGCCCGAAGGCGGCGCTCGCCCGCTACCAGCTCCCAGCCCGCCTCCGTCCGGCGGACGGACAGGGGCTGAAGAATCCCGTGGCGGCGGATGGAGTCTGCCAGCTCGGAGAGGGGAACGGGGTCAAAGTCCCGCCGGGGCTGGGCGGGATTGGGGGCGATAGCCTCCACCGGGAGCCAAAGTACCTGCGTGTCCAACATACAAAAATGCCTCCTTTCTGCTGATAAGGCGATTATACAGCGGAAGGAGGCGGGAAATGGCGGGAAAACTGTCGGGAAATTCCGGAAAACTATCAAAGCGCGGAGGAATCCGCGCTTTGAGGGGTGTTATGCTTCGTTTTTTCCGGCTGCGGGCGTCCGCGCACGAGAAAGCGCATGGCAATCGAAACCGAAAGCTGGGAAAATACCGGGGAGATAGAGGGGGAGAACACCACATCGGCAGGGAAATACTGGGCGGCCAGCGCGGCTGCGGCGGAGTTATTGCGCATTCCGCTGCTGACGGTCACGGCAAGGCCGGTGCCGTAGGGCAGACGGAACAGCCGCCCGGCAAAATAGCCCAGGCAGAGGCCGATGATTCGCATGAGGATGGAGGCCAGCATCAAAAACAGCAGGGCGCTGTCCAGATGGTGCAGCTTATCGGCGCAGCGGGTGATGTTGGAGCCCACGATCAGCAGCAGCATCAGCTTGGAGGGCAGCGCCAGCCGGCGCTTGAGCCGGGTGCAGGGCTCCTTGCCCCAAAAGCGGCACAGCAGCATGGCAACGGCGGCGGGAATCACCACCATGAACAGCAGGCTGCGGACAAGGCCCATGGTGTCCAGCTCCACCACGGAGCCGCACAGCAGCCGCAGCGTCAGGGGCAGGACAATGGGGGAGATAAGAGAATCCAGCAGGACGGTGGAAAGGCACACTTCGGTATTCCCGTCGCCAATGGTCATCCAGATGAGGGTGGAGACCGCTGCCGGGGAGCTTTCCACCAGCACGAGGCTCAGGGTATACAGCGGGTCCTGCGGAAACAGCGCCGAGCCGATTCCCAGAGCGATCAGGGGCATGAGCAGATGGAGGATTCCCAGCGTCAGCAGCACGGGCTTGGGGTGGGTCAGTGCCCGCCCGAGGTCCCGGAAGCCGCCGCCAAGACTGTTGGCAAAGGTCTGGAAGACCATCATCCAGCTGACGTATGGAGAGAAGGCGCCGAGCTGCTTTGGGAAAAGCAGGCCCAGAAGCAGAGTACCTAAGATGAGAAAGGGAATATTTTTAGAGACCCAATCGTTGACTTTCTGCAGGTTCACCGGTTTAGGCTCATCTCCAATCAGCGGCAAGTGTAGGAATACCAGCCCTCGCCAGAGCGGGTATCCTCAATGGTCCAGCCGGCATGACGCAGAGCGTCTGCCACCTCGTCGGCGCGGGTATCGATGATGCCGGAGCACAGGAACAGGCCGCCGGGCTTCAAAAACTGCCGGACGGAGGGGGCAAGGCCGATGATGACGTCCGCCACGATGTTGGCCACCACGATGTCATAGCCGCCGCCAAGCTGCGCCTTCAGGGCGCGGTCGGACACGGCGTCTCCCACGAGAACGGTGTAGCGGTCGCGGCCGATGCCGTTGAGAGCCGCGTTTTCATAGGCAACGGTCAGGCACTTGTCGTCAATATCCACAGCGGCGGCGGAGGCGGCGCCCAGTGTCAGGGCAGCGATGGACAAAATGCCGCTGCCGCAGCCAAGGTCGAGGACCCTTTCCCCTCCGTGGACCGCCTGCTCCAGAGCTGTGAGGCACAGGCGGGTGGTGGCGTGGCTGCCGGTGCCGAAGGTCAGGCCCGGCTCTAAAATCAGGGGGACCTTTCCGGCGTATTTCGCCTGTCCGCGAACATTTTCCTGCTCCCATTCGGGAATCACCAGCAGGCGCTGGCCGATCTCCATGGGCTTATAATACTGCTTCCAGTTATTTTCCCAGTCGGAGTCCTTCAGGTTTTCCATGGTCATCAGCAAAGAGCCGTACTGCCCGGCGTGGGCCTCTTTAAAGGTCTGAAGGGCTGTGCGGAGGGCGCCCAGACGGGCAAAGCCCTCGTCGTCCGCCGGGAGATAGAATGTGATGCGGGACTTGCCCTTCATGGACGCCTCTAAATCCTCGTCCACATAGTCCCAGTATTGATGATTGTTTTCCAAAAAGCTCTGGAAATCCTGTTCATCGTCAATGACCACACCGTCTACGCCGTTGGCGGAGAGGAAGATCTCCAACGGCTCCAGACCGGCGTGATTCGTGTCAATGTGCAGCTCCAGCCATTCCATTGATATCGCCTCGATTTATCTCTGATTTTTGTGGGCGCCTCTCAGCGTTGGGTGCCGAGGAAGAACAGCGCCATGGTGCCGGGGCCGGAATGGTTGCCGATGACCGGTCCCACGTAGTTGATGTGAATTGTCTGGACGTTCAGCCGGCGGCGCAGCTCCGACGCTACAAATTCGGCGTCCTCCAGACAGTCGCCATGGCTGATGAATACGGTTTGGTTTGCCGGGTCGATGGCGGTCTGCGCCATGCGGTCCACCAGCGCCAGCAGTGACGCCCTGCGGCCCCGGGCCTTGCTGACGGGAATGAGGCGGCCTTCATCATCTACGTGCATCACCGGCTTAATGGAGAGCATGGTGCCGAACAGCGCCGTGGCGGCGCTGATACGGCCGCCGCGCTTGAGGTGGTTGAGATCGTCCACCGTAAACCAGTGGCAGACGTGGAGGCGGGTCTGCTCCGCAAAGGTCTTTACCTCGTCCAGACTGCGGCCCTTCTGCTTTTCCATGGCGCAGAGGTATACCAAAAGTCCCTGCCCCAAGGAGGCGCAGAGGGTGTCCACCGTTTCAATGCGCGCATCGGGAAATTCGCTTCGCAGCTCCTCCGCTGCAATGACGGAGGACTGGTAGGTGGTGGAGAGGGCGGAGGAAAAGCTGAGGCAGAGAATGTCCCGCCCGGTTTGCAGGAGGGCCCGCATTTTATCCTCAAATTCGCCCACGTTCACGGCGGAGGTGGTGGCCAGCTCCCCAGCGCGGAGCCGGGTGTAAAACTCCTGAAAGCCGATGTCCCGTCCGTCCGGGTAGTTGCGGTAGCTTTTTCCGCCCATTTCAAGGCTCAGGGGCAGAATCTCCACGCCCAGCTCCGCGGCCATTTCCGCGGAGAGGTCGCAGCAGCTATCGGTGAGCAGCACGTAATCACGCATGGTCCTTCCGCTCCTTTCCGGCCTTGGCGGCTTTGTCGACTGTGGGGGCCTGTGAGCGGAGCTGCGCCACATAATGCCGGCTCACAAGCCCGGCGGCATAGCTCAGAAGGCCGAAGTGCACGGCGGCGTCCGCCGGGTCGGCACCGGACTCATAGGGCTCCATCTCCTGCGCGGCGGCGGTGAGGGCGCTGTCAAGACTATCAAGAAAGGCGCCGTAGCCATCCTCCACGGAGCGGTCATCCTTCAGCTCAGCGCGGATGAGCAGGTCCATGTCCCGAACGGACATCACCTGCTTGAGAATGCAGATAAACGTGAGATAGGCCAGATGCTCCCGGTTGTATTTCTTGCCCTCGGCCCGGGGGAGCAGGGCATTTTTGGCGTAATTATTTACCATGGAGGCGGTGAGGGCGTCATCCTCATCCAGCCGGACGGTCTGCCGCTCCATATAGGAGAGGACCTGATCCATGTACAGCGGGAAATCAGGCAGATGCTCCCAGTCCGACGGGCGGCGGGAGGATAGTTGGCGGCGAAAATCGGTCATGTCTTCCATATTGGTGCTCCTTTCGTTGGAATCAAGAAAAGTATAGCACGGCTGTATGGTTTTGTAAACGAAATCATGCGTTCAATAAAATGCCGAATGAGGAGAACGGAAAACGTTTTCGGCAAAATCCGTTATTTTCCGACACAGAAGCGGCTGAATACCGCGTTTACGATCTCGTCCCGGGCGGTGCGGCCCGTCAGTTCGCCCACGGCGTTCAGAGCTTCCTCGGCGTCCGTCAGCACGGCGTCCGGCGTCAGGCCCGTTTTCAGCGCGGCGGCGGCGCGGCGAACGGCCACCAGCCCCCGGCGAACGGCGGATTCCTGCCGGACGTTGGTCAGAAGCGACCCGGCCTCGGCGGGAGAGCCGGCGGGGAAGCAGCGTTCTATGGCGCGCATCAGCGGCTTCAGGCCCTCCGGCGTCACGGAGCTGAAGGTCAGAACGGCCTCCGGCGGGCGCAGCCCCTCCGGGCAGCGGGGCAGCGGGGCGGTGGGGTTCAGGTCATTTTTGCTGACAGCCAGAATCCAGTGGGGGGCCTTGGCAGCAAGGGAGAGAATGTCCGGGTCAACGGCGGGGACAGACTGTCCGCCATCCGCCACGGCAATGACTAAATCGGCCGTTTCCGCCGCCTGCCGGCTGCGGTCCACGCCGATCTGCTCCACGGCATCGGCGGTATCGCGGATGCCGGCGGTGTCAATGAGCCGCAGGAGCACGCCGCCGCAGGTGACGGTTTCCTCCACCGTGTCCCGGGTGGTGCCGGGAATGTCAGTGACGATGGCGCGGTCATAGCCGGCCAGCGCGTTGAGCAGGGAGGATTTCCCGGCGTTGGGGCGACCGATGATGGCGGTGCGGACGCCGTTTTTCAGTACCCGGCCCCGTCCGGCGGTGTCCAGCAGGGCGGAAAGGGTGCATTCGGCCGTGTGAAGCGCGGCTTCGATCTGCTCTGGGCGGATATCCTCGATGTCCTCGTCCGGGTAGTCCACCACGGCGTAAAAGCGGGAGGTGACGTCAATAAGGGCCTCCTGCACTGGTTCTAACCGGCGGCGGAGACCACCGTCCAACTGGGCGGCGGCGTTTTTTGCGGCGGCGGCGGACTGAGCGTCAATGAGGTCGATGACCGCCTCTGCCTCCGTCAGATCCATTTTGCCGTTCAAAAAGGCGCGGCGGGTAAATTCCCCGGCCCGGGCCTGCCGGGCTCCGGCGGCGAACAGGGCGGAGAGCAGCTCCCGGAGCACCACCGGGGAGCCGTGGCAGTGGAACTCGGCGGAATCCTCGCCGGTGTAGCTGTGGCTTCCGTCAAAGCGAACGGCAAGGCCGCGGTCAATGACCGCACCGGCGGAATCCAGCATTTCACCGAACATCAGCCTATGAGAAGGCTGGTCGGCGAAGGGTCTGCCGTTCCGGGGGCGGAATACCCGGTCACAGGCGGCAAAGCACCCCGCGCCGGACACGCGGACGATGCCGATGGCAGTGGCGGCGCTGCCGGTGGCAATGGCGGCGATGAGGTCCATAGAGTCAAGTCCTTTCATGTGCTTCCACCCGCCGGAGCAGACGGAGCAGGCGGTAACGGTTGTAGCGCTGGATAGCGGCAAAGGGCAGATTGCACAGCCCGATGAACAGGGCTATGAGAAAAAAGAGGGGCAGCCAATCCAGAGGGCGCTCACACAGCAGGCAGAAAAACAGGGAGAAAAAGCCCAGCAGGGCGATGAGCTCGTGGATAATTTCGGCGTGGCAGGTAACGCCCAGAAATTCCCGCAGATAGGCCGGAGTGAGAGAGGCGGCCAGATGGCGCTTATCAAACTCCGGGTTGAACTGGGGTAAACGGTCCTTCCAGCGGGGGAGCCGGAGGCGGCGGTACAGGGTCATTTCCTTTTCGGACACATGGAAAAAGGGCCGCTGCCAATCGAAAAGGCGGTGCTGGACGTCAAGAGGGAGATGTGTGACCAGCTCCGCCGTGCCGAAGTGGAGCGCTGTCCAGAAAACGGTGTTGAGCAGGGTGATCTCCAAGGCAGAGTGCATAGGCGGCTCCTTTTCTTGGGAGGTTGTGGGGCGGGCTGTGCTGCGCCGAAACGGAAAAGGACGGGGCGGGCGAACTGCCCGCCCCGTCCGGCGTTTTGCTGTTTTGATAGAGAAAAATTACTTCACGCGCTCGCCGACGGCTTCCTTGGCGGCGATCTCACGCATGGCATCCTTATGGGAGAGGTTCACACGGCCCTTTTCGTCAATGTCCGTGACCTTGACCCACATCATGTCACCGATCTTGCAGGCGTCCTCCACCTTTTCGATGCGGTGGTCGGCCAGCTTGGAGATGTGCACAAGACCGTCCTTACCGGGAGCCAGCTCCACGAAGGCACCGAAGGTCATCAGGCGCACCACGCGGCCGTAGTACAGCTTGCCTACCTCGGGGACGAACACGATGTCATCGATGCACTTCTTGGCGGCATCACAGGCGGAGGCATCCGCCGCGGCGATGTGGATGGTGCCGTCATCGTCAATGTCGATCTTGGCGCCGGTATCGGCCACGATCTTCTGGATGACGGAGCCGCCCTTGCCGATGACGTCCCGGATGTTGTCGGGATTGATGTGCATGACGATCATCTTGGGTGCGTAGCGGCTGACCTCCTTGCGGGGCTCGGAGATGACAGGTAGCATGATCTGGTCGAGAATCTCGCAGCGGGCATCATAGGTGATGTCCAGCGCGTTCTTGATGATCTCCATGGTCAGACCGTCATTCTTCAGATCCATCTGGATAGCGGTGATGCCCTTCTTGGTGCCGGCCACCTTGAAGTCCATTTCGCCGTGGAAGTCCTCCACGCCCTGAATGTCGATAAACGTGGTGAAACCGCCGTCATCGTCCTGAATAAGACCGCAGGAAATGCCGGCCACAGGAGCCTTGATGGGCACACCGGCATCCATTAGGGCCAGCGTGGAGCCGCAGATGGAGCCCTGAGAGGTGGAGCCGTTAGAGGAGACGACCTCGCTCACCACGCGGATGGCGTAGGGGAAGTCCTCCACAGAGGGAATCACGGGCAGCAGGGCGCGCTCGGCCAGAGCGCCGTGACCGATCTCGCGGCGGCCGGGAGAACGGGCGGGCTTGGCTTCGCCGACGGAGTAGCCGGGGAAGTTGTAGTGGTGCATATAGCGCTTCTCGGTCTCCTCCCAGATGGTGTCCAGTTTCTGGCAGGCGGAAAGAGTGTCCAGCGTGCAGACGGAGAGCACCTGCGTCTGACCGCGGGTGAACAGGCCGGAGCCGTGGACCCGGGGCAGTACACCCACCTCGGCGGCCAGAGGACGAATTTCGTTTTTCTGGCGGCCATCCACGCGGTGGCCCTGCAGCAGCCACTCCTTGACGATCATCTTCTGGAACTTATAGGTGATTTCCTCAAGGTACTGGTCCATGTTGGGATATTCCTCGAGGTACTTCTCGTGCCAGTGCTCGATCATGGCGTTCCAGCGGGCCTCGCGGACGTTCTTATCGTCGGTATCCATGGCGGCCTTGGCCTCGTCCATGAAGTCGGCGGTGATCTTGTTGAACAGCTCGTAGTTGAAGTCGGCGTGAGGATAGTCGAACTTGGGCTTGCCGATCTCGGCGACCATCTTATTGATGAGCTCGATCTGCTTCTGGTTTTCCTCGTGGGCCTTCTGGATGGCCTCGAACATCTTATCGTTGGGAACCTCGTTGGCGCCGGCCTCGATCATGACCACCTTCTTGCCGGTGGAGACCACGGTGACGTCCAGATCGGAGACCTTGCGCTGCTCGCTGGTGGGGTTGATGACCAGCTCACCGTCCACAAGGCCCATCTTCACGGCGCCCACAGGGCCGTTCCAGGGAATGTCGGAAATGGCGAGGGCGGCGGAGGTGCCGATGAGGGCGGCAATCTCGGGAGAGCAGTCATGGTCCACGCTCATGACGGTGGCCATAATGGACACATCGTTGCGGAAGTCATAGGGGAACAGGGGACGGATGGGGCGGTCGATGACGCGGGAGGTCAGGATGCCCTTTTCACCGGGGCGGCCCTCACGGCGGTTGAAGCTGCCGGGGATACGGCCCACGGAGTACATCTTCTCCTCAAAATCCACGCTCAGGGGGAAGAAGTCGATACCGTCCCGGGGACGGGCGGAGGCGGTGGCGCACACCAGCACGCGGGTGTCGCCGTAGCCCACCATAACGGCGGCGTTGGCCAGCTCCGCCAGCTTGCCGACCTCCAGAGTCAGGGGGCGGCCCGCCAGCTCCATCTCGTACTTGTGGTAGCCGGGGAACTGACGATGGGTGATAATGGTTGACATAAGATTGCTCCTTTTCTTTGGTGCTCGGGAGCGGCTCTTTTCGTATTTGAAACCATGTCCGAGCTTCGGGCACAGTTTCAAACACAAAAAGCAACGGCCCCCGGCGGAAATGCTTGAAATTCGCAGAAAAGGGTGACGGAGAACTGCTCCGTCACCCTCGTTGCTTCTTACTTACGGATGCCCAGCTTGGCGATCAGGGCACGATAGCGCTCGATATCCTTCTTCTGCAGATAGTCCAGCAGGCTGCGGCGCTTACCGACCATCTTCAGCAGACCACGGTTGGAGTGCTTGTCCTGGGGGTTGGCGCGCATGTGCTCGGTGAGGATGTTGATGCGCTCGGTGAGGATGGCAACCTGGACCTCGGGGGAACCGGTGTCGGTCTCGTGGGTACGGTTGGCCTCGATCACGGCCGTTTTCTGATCTTTACGCAGCATAGTGTATTTCCACCTTTCAAAATATTCTCCGCAGACTGCGCCATGGGAGTGGTGAAAGCCTCCGCAAAACGAAGCCACGGAAGTGTGCACGGTTTACGTGCTGAACAAGTTTATCATAGGAATATCCTGTTGTAAAGAGAAAAATGCAAAAAACCTCTTATTTTTTATCATGTAAAGTGAAAAGGGGAGCGAAAACGGGCGGAGAGCGATTGGAAAATATTTTTTGAAATGGGATTGACAGGGGCGCGGCATCGTGTTATATTAACTGTACTAACACACATAGTATAGTTAATACGGTTTGGAGGAGCAATATGAAAATCGTAAGAAAGCTCATCGCCGCGCTTATGGTGCTGGGTGCCGTGGCGGCGCTGACGGTGGGCGTTTTACTGAAGCCGGGACAGAAGGGAGCGCTGAAGGAATGAGTATCGGATTTGCGGGCATCGCCGCCTTTGCGGTGCTGATTTTAGCGGGCGCGGGCCTTGTGGCTGTGGCTTTGCAGCCCTGAAGGAAGGGGGGCGCTGTGAGCGCCATGCTTTTTACTGAGCGCTGCGGGCGCGGGGGTGTCGGTATTTCGCTGACCGCCGTGCTTTTGCACCGCTGACCCGCCCATCGGACCGGGCGGACAAAGCTATGGAAAAGGAGGAGCAATGCTGCTGTGCTGACACTGAATTACAGGGATTCGCGGCCCATTTACGAACAGATCAAGGATGGGCTGCGGCGGATGATCGTCACCGGGGCCATGAAGCAGGACGAAAAGCTGCCATCGGTGCGGTCCCTCGCCACGCAGCTTTCCATCAACCCCAATACCATCCAGCGGGCCTACAATGAGCTGGAGGCGGAGGGCTATATCTACTCCGTGGCCGGAAAGGGGAGCTTTGTCAGCGGCACGGCGGACGCCGACGCCGCAAGGCGGGCATCCCTGACGGGGGACCTGCGGAAGCTGATGGGTGAGCTGCGCTATTTGGGCGTGACCGCCGAGGAGGCCATGACGCTGATCAAGGAGGTATATGAACAATGATCGAGGTGAAAAACGTCACAAAGCGCTTTGGCGGCTTTGCGGCGCTCAATGACGCGACGCTCAGCGTCCCCACCGGGGCGGTCTATGGGCTGGTAGGCCCTAACGGCGCGGGTAAATCCACCATCATCCGCCATCTCACCGGCATTTTCCGACAGGATAGCGGCACCGTCCGCATCGGCGGGGAGGATGTGTGGGAAAACGCGGCGCTGAAGGCGCGAATCGCCGCCATTCCCGACGACTGGTACTATTTTAACTCCGCCACCATCCGGGATATGATGACTTTTTACCGGGGGTTTTATCCCCAGTTCTCCACAGAGCGGTACGAAAAGCTGAAGGAAGTTTTTGAATTGGACGAAAAACGGCAGATTCGGC
The DNA here is from genome assembly GCF_029218125.1 of Neopoerus faecalis. Taxonomy (NCBI): domain Bacteria; kingdom Bacillati; phylum Bacillota; class Clostridia; order Eubacteriales; family Oscillospiraceae; genus Neopoerus; species Neopoerus faecalis. Next base: position 446,277 of record NZ_JARFXX010000001.1, read on the forward strand.
GGCTCAGCAAGGGAATGCAGAAGCAGGCAGCCTTCTGGCTGGCGCTGTCCGCCATGCCGGACTACCTTATTTTAGATGAGCCGGTGGATGGTCTTGATCCGGTGATGCGCCGGCAGGTATGGAGCCTGATGATGGGCGATGTGGCGGAGCGGGGCACTACGGTGCTGGTGTCCAGCCACAACCTCCGGGAGTTGGAGGACGTGTGCGACCACGTGGGCATCATGGATCACGGCCATGTGCTGCTGGAGCGGAGTCTGGCCCAGTTGCAGGATAACATGGTGAAATTGCAGGTGGTGTTCCCTGACGGAATGGAGGACGTTCCGGCGGAGCTGCCGGTGCTTCACGCCTCGAAGCTCGGCCGGGTGCATACCCTCATCATGCGGATGAACGCGCAGGAGGCCACGGAGCGGCTGATGGCCTACAACCCGCTGCTGGTGGACGCGGTGCCCCTGACGCTGGAGGAGATCTTTATTTACGAATTGGGAGGTGCGGATTATGCGGTCAAAGACATCGTACTTTAACGGTACGCTTTTTAAGAAAAACCTGTCCCGGTACTGGCCGCTGTGGGGTCTGGCCTCTTTCGGCGGGGCCATGTTCCCCTTGGCGATGCTGCTGGAGCTGCTGCACAACGGGTTCCAGTTCTGGTCGCCTCTGGAGACCAGACAGGCGTATTACACTGTGCTGTCCTATGGAGTGCCGGTTATTTCCATCGTGTACGCCATTTTGTGCGCCATGGCGGTGTGGAACTATCTTTACAACGCCCGCAGCGTGGGAATGATGCACACGCTGCCCGTCCGCCGGGAGGGGCTGTTTGTCACCAATGTGCTGTCCGGCCTGACGATGATGGCCATTCCCTACACCGTCACCGGCGTTTTGCTGGTGCTGGTGACGATGCTGTTTGGCGGCTTTGAGCCGGTGGGCGTGCTGGTGACGGTCTTGGGCGTTATGGGGGAGAGTTTGTTCTTCTTCGGCCTTGCTACCTTCTGCGCCTTCATCGTGGGCAACGTGTTCATGCTGCCCGCCCTTTACGGACTGCTGAACTTTATCGCCGTGCTGACGGACTTCATGGTGAACCTGCTGGCGCAGGGCTTCTGCTTTGGCCTGAACAGCAGCTATTCCGGTACCGTGGAGTGGCTCAGCCCCGTGGTATACCTCATACAGAAGATCTCTCCCAACAGCACCTACGAGACCCAGTGGGTGACGGATCGACTGGGCGGTCAGCGGTATGAGACCAGTGTGCTGACCTCCGTGACGCTGGAAAACGGCTGGCTCATCGCCGCCTATGCCGCCGCAGGCGCGGCGCTGCTGGGACTGGCGTGGCTGCTGTACCGCAGACGCCGCAGCGAGAGCGCCGGGGACGTGGTGGCCGTGGGCTGGATGAAGCCGGTGTTCCGGTACGGCTGCGCCGCCTACGCCGCCATTTTAGGCGGACGGCTGCTGTACGCCCTGCTGTGGGAGAGTTTTCAGAACGGCCAGTACTTCGCGCTTCTGCCCATGATCTTGTGCATGATCGCGGGCGGCGCCGTGGGCTATTACGCGGCGTCCATGCTGCTGGCGAAAACGCCCCGGGTGTTCAAGACCACATGGAAGGGGATGCTGGCGGTGGCGCTGGGCTGCGCGGCCCTGTGCGGCGCCATGAAGTACGATCTGTTCGGCGTGACCCGCCGCATCCCCGCGCCGGACAGCGTGAAGCTGGTGAACGTCTACGCCGCCGGCAGCAATTATTACCTGACACCCGGGAAGGACGACGCCCTCATCGAGAAGGTCCGGACGCTGCACCAGACCATTATCGACGATAAGGATTACATTCTGGGATACAGTTCGAGAGCTTACTATGAGGATACTGCCAGTACGGATATGGCCGTGGAGGACGCCGGGGCGCAGTCAACCATAAGCAATATCCGGATCACCTATATGCTCAACAGCGGGCTGAAGGTGGAGCGGCGGTACAGCCTGTATCTGACCCCTGACCGCATGGCACGGGAGGACACCTATGACCATCTGCTGGATCAGCTCATCAACAGCCCGGAGATGCGCCAGAAGCGTATCCGCTGGCGGGATGAGGGGTTCCAGCTGGATGGAGCGTGGATCGACACATGGAGGGATTACAGCGATCTCAGCAGCCGGGAGGTGGGCCTGATCTTAGACGCCGTGGCAAAGGACGCGGAAAATGGGGACTGGGGCGTGTATAACTGGTTCCGGGTGGATAATGACGCCGACAGCTATGAGATCCAAATTCATTTCCAATACAAGGTGCCGGAGAGCCAGTTCGACAGGGCCTATGGTGAGATCCAAGTCAACGTCAAGGAGGGCATGACGGAGACGATCCAGACATTGAAGGAGCTGAAATTGATCACCGACGCCGATCTGGTCACCAACCGGGAACGGTATCCGTGGCAGTACGCCGCGGGCGGCTGGGACCAATATGAGCAGTTCTATGGGCAGTTCCATATGAGCCCCGAGGAATATTATGACCGGTACGGCGAGTACCCGGCGGGGTGGTTCGGCACGGAGAGCGATGATTCGTCCACGGAGACGGAAACCGCTCCCACTGTGGACAACAGCCACAGCCCCAGCATGTCCGCCGGGGCGGAGGCCACCGGTCTCGGCATCATCGGCGGGGCGGACGGCCCCACGGTGATGGTGACGACTGCGGCCTGACATAGAATTGTACCGCAAGGACGCTCCCCGGCGGGAGACCGCCGGGGACAGCGTGTCGAAAAAGTCTTTTCGCCCCGCTGAGCAAGTTTTCAGAACTTCATAAAAATTCTGAAAACTTGGGATTTCAATGGCGCAGGACACCCTTCTTGGGTTTCCCGCGCACACCCTTCCTTACCGTCGCGGAGGATTTATCACTTTATCGACAGTCTCTCCCCGGCGGGAGACCGCCGGGGAGACAGGATCTGAGAATATACGATATGAATGAGCATACGTTTTTTGAGTGGAAACGCTCCGAAAGACTGACGGCGGTGCTGGCGCTGGTGTTCTGCCTGCTGGGACTGGGACTTCAGCGCTTGCCGGGGGTGGGCTTTTCCGGAAAGCTGAGCTGGGGACTGGCGCTGGTCTGTCTGGTGCTGCTGGGCCTGAGCCGGCTGAGCCGCCGCCACCGGGGATGGAAGCTCCTGCTGCGGATCGCCCAAGCAGGACTGGCGGTGCTGGTTCTGGGATTGTCGGCGGTGGAGGTCTGGGTCATTCAGATCGGCTGCCGGGACGAGTCAGCCCAACCGGCGGACGCTGTGATCGTTCTGGGAGCCGGGGTCAACGGCACCACGCCCTCCGTGGCCCTGCAGACCCGCATCGACGCGGCGGAGCGGTATCTCAAGGCGCATCCGGACATCCCGGCGGTGCTGTCCGGGGGACAGGGGCCGGGGGAGGATATCTCCGAGGCCCGGGTCATGTACGATGCCCTGACGGAGCGGGGCATCGACCCGGCACGGCTGATCTTAGAGGAGCAGTCCGCCAATACCCGGCAAAATCTGAAAAATTCCCTGCCCTTGCTGGAAAAGCAGGGCTTTGACAGCTATGGCGGAAGGCTGGCGGTCATCACCAACGGCTTTCACATGGCTCGGGTAGGGCTGCTGTGGGATCTGCCGACAGAGCTGGTGCAGGTCCCGGCCAAGCTGCCGTGGTGGCTGGACGCCAACTACTATCTGCGGGAGAGCTTCGCCATCGTCAATGACATGGTGCTTCGCCCGCTGCTGGCCTGAATATATTTATCCGGCCCGCTTTTTGGCGCTGCTATGGGGCGGAAAATGGAGCGCCGCCCCATAGCGTGAAAATATTTTGAGAAATTTTTCAAAAATGTGCAACAAAACCGCGCGTAAAAACGTCTTATAAGTAAACGGGTCGAAAACAGGAGAAAGGAGCTGCATGATGGAACATACGATGACCAGAGAGCCGATTTGGAAAATGTGGGTGGATACCCGGCGCCGTGTGGTTTCCTTTCACGAGGAGGCCGGGGCGCAGCTTATGGAATTCCGGGACCGGGAAATGTTTTTGCGGTGTGTGGATTCCTATACCAATCAGCTGTACCGCTATCAGTGAAAGCATAGAGAGCAAATAAAAAGAGCGCTGTGCGGCGCTCTTTTTTCTATTTGGGCGGATATGGCTCCGGGCGGGCGGTCAGCCCTAAAAGGTAATCCGTGCTGACGCCGTAAAAGGCGGCCAAAGCGATCAGGACTCCGGTGGGAATGTCCAGCGCGCCGGATTCGTAGCGGGAGTAGGTGGCCTGCGAAATGTGCAGCAGAGCGGCCACGGCGGACTGCTTCAAATCCCGGTCCTCCCGCAGCGCCCGGATACGGGGATACATGGCGTCACCTCCTGCTATCGGATAGTCTGAGGGTAATATATGCAGAAAACGCATATTGACTTTTATGCGATTTTTGCATAAAATAGGAGAAAACGCGAAAAGGGGGCGGCGCGTATCAGAGAGGACGGAGCAGAGGCGGTGTACCGTTTGTGGGTGGACACGGCCCGGCGAATCGTGTCCTTTCACCCGGAACGAGGAGCAGAGCTGCTGGAATTCCGGGACCGGGAGCTGTTTCTCCGGTGCATTGACGGCTACACGGCGCAGCTTTACAGGTATCAATAGGCGGCCGATGGGGGAGGAAGCGGCGGATGAGCTGATTTTTCCGCATAAATCGGTTGACAAACGGCGAAAATGTGGTATGATAGCCCGGTAAAGTGAATATCCGGCGTGGAAAAGGACAAGTACCCGTTTGCTGACCCCCAAAGAGAGCCGCCGTTTGGTGCGAGGCGGTGAGGCGCGGCGGCGAATATCCCCTTGGAGCCTCCTGCTGAAAGACGACGCGAGTAAGCGTGGACGAGTGACGGGCGTTATTCCGTCAGCCTGTATTGGCAGGCGTGAGGGGCCGTGTCCCGTAAGGGAGGCGACAAGAAGAGTGGTACCGCAGAGTGCATTCAGCACCCTGTCTCTTAGGAGACAGGGTGCTTTTTTTACTGCAAAAAGGAGGAAGCCGATGGAGTGTCCCATTTGCGGAAAAGAGATGGAGCGCGGATACCTGTCCAGCCGGGGGCCGGTGTTCTGGTCTGAGGAGGTCACCGGTTTTTCGCTGCCCACCCGGCCGGGAGACGTGCTGCTGGGAAAAGCTATGGGGCTGATGAGGCCCGCAGCCTACCTCTGCCGGGACTGCCGGACAGTTACGATCAAATACTAAGAAAGACTTACAAATATAAAAGGAGACGCATCATGGATTACAACAAGACCATCAATCTGCCCAAGACCGACTTCCCCATGCGGGCGGGCCTGCCCAAGCGGGAGCCGGAAATGCTCAAGCGCTGGCAGGACATGGACCTCTACAACGAGCTGCTGAAGAAGAACGAGGGCAAGCCCCGTTTCTCCCTGCATGACGGCCCTCCGTTCTCCAACGGCGGCCTGCACATGGGCCATGCCCTGAACAAGTCCCTGAAGGACATCATCACCCGCTCCTACGCCATGCGGGGCCGGTACACCCCGTATATCCCCGGCTGGGATAACCACGGTATGCCTATCGAGAGCGCCATTATCAAGGAGCAGAAGCTCAACCGCAAGGCCATGAGCGTGTCCGATTTCCGTACTGCCTGCCATGAGTATGCTGAGAAGTACATCGGCATCCAGATGGAGGGCTTCAAGCGCCTGGGCGTGGTGGCCGACTGGGAACACCCCTACAAGACCATGAACCCCAGCTTTGAGGCCGAGGAGGTCAAGGTCTTTGGCGAGATGTACAAGAAGGGCTACATCTACAAGGGCCTGAAGCCCGTATACTGGTGTTATCACGATGAGACCGCTCTGGCTGAGGCCGAGATCGAGTATCAGGATGATCCCTGCACCACCGTGTATGTGAAGTTCCCCATGCATGACGATCAGGGCAAGCTGAGCCATCTGGACAAGTCCAAGCTGAACTTTGTGATCTGGACCACCACCATCTGGACCCTGCCCGGCAACCTGGCCATTGCGCTGCATCCCTCCGAGAGCTACGCCGTGGTGAAGGACAACGGCAGCGGCGAGATGTATATCATGGCTGAGGCCCTCACCGACAAGGTGATGGGTGTGGCGGGCATCTCCGATTACGAGATCGTGGAGACCCACGAGGGCGCCTTCTTTGAGAATATGCTGGCGGACCATCCTTTCCTGCCCAAGACCAGCCGTCTGGTGCTGGCGGATTACGTCACCATGGAGTCCGGTACCGGCTGCGTCCACACCGCTCCCGGCTTCGGCGCGGATGACTACCAGACCTGCAAGCGCTATGGCATGGACATGGTGGTGCCTGTGGACGATCAGGGCCGCCACACCGACTATGCCGGCAAGTACGCCGGAATGCTGGTGGAGGAATCCAACCCGGTCATCCTGAAGGATATGAAGGAGAGCGGCGCGCTGCTGGCCAGCGAGGAGATCGTCCACAGCTATCCCCACTGCTGGCGCTGCAAGAAGCCCATCATCTTCCGTGCTACCCCCCAGTGGTTCTGCTCCGTGGACGCCTTCAAGGACGAGGCCTGCGCCGCCTGCGACGAGGTCCGCTGGGTCCCGGGCTGGGGTGTTGACCGCATGAAGTCCATGATTCGCGAACGCGCCGACTGGTGCATTTCCCGCCAGCGCCGGTGGGGTCTGCCCATCCCTGTGGTGTACTGCAAGGACTGCGGCAAGCCGGTGTGCACCGACGAGACCATCGCCGCTATCTCCGACCTGTTCGGCAAGGAGGGCTCCAACGCGTGGTTTGATAAGGACCCTGCCGATTTCCTGCCCGCCGGTATGACCTGCCCTCACTGCGGCGGCAAGAGCGGCTTTGAAAAGGAGACCGATACGCTGGATGGCTGGTTCGACTCCGGTTCCACCCACATGGCGTCCATGAAGCGGGATCAGGGCTTCTGGCCTGCCGATATGTATTTGGAGGGCCTCGATCAGTACCGCGGCTGGTTCCAGTCCTCTCTGCTGACCGCCGTGGGCGCCTTCGGCAACGGTGCGCCCTTCAAGGAGTGTGTCACCCACGGCTGGACCGTGGACGGCGAGGGCAAGGCCATGCACAAGTCTCTGGGCAACGGTGTGGACCCCGCTGATATCTTCAACAAGTACGGCGCGGACATCCTGCGTCTGTGGGCGGCTTCTGCCGATTACCACGCCGACGTCCGCTGCTCCGACGCCATCTTCAAGCAGCTCTCCCAGAACTACCTGAAGTTCCGCAATACCGCCCGGTATTGCCTGGGCAATCTGGAGGGCTTTGATCCCAACAACCTGGTGGCTCCCGCCGATATGCTGGAGCTGGATCGCTGGGCCGTCACCCGTCTGAACGCCCTGATTGAAAAGTGCGCCAAGGCGTATGATGACTATGAGTTCCTGGTCATCACCCATGCGGTGAACGATTTCTGCGTGGTGGAGATGTCCAACTTCTATCTGGACATCATCAAGGACCGGCTGTACTGCGATGAGACCGACGGTCTGGCCCGCCGCAGCGCCCAGACGGCCCTGTATCTGATCCTGGATACCATCACCAAGATCATGGCCCCCATCCTGTGCTTCACCGGTGACGAGATTTGGCTGGCCATGCCCCACAAGGCGGGTGACGACGACCGGAACGTGCTGTTCAACGATATGAACAGCGTGTTTGCCGACTATGCCCTCTCCGCTGACGAGATGACCAAGTGGGAAAAGATCATCGAGGTTCGTGACGCCGTCAACGGCGCGCTGGAGACCGCCCGTGCCGAGAAGAAGATCGGCAAGAGCTTGGAGGCCGATGTGGCCCTGACTGTTCCGGCGGAGGATGCCTTCCTTGCCGAGATGGACAGCGCCGTGCTGGCAGACCTGCTCATTGTCTCTCAGGTGGAGGTCACGGTGGGCGGCGAGCTGGCGGTATCCGTCAGCGAGGCGACCGGTACCAAGTGCCCCCGCTGCTGGAAGCACAGCACCAAGGCCGACGAGAACGGCCTGTGTCCCCGCTGTGCCGCCGTGGCAGCCAAGCTGCCCGCGTTTTGATGGACGGAAAGCGGTAAGTAAATAAAGGTATAAAAATCCCCGGAGTAAAGCTCCGGGGATTTTTTTGTCAAAAGCCGAATAGAATGATAGGAAAGCGGGACGGGAAAAAATTCGGAAGGCCATTCATCAAAATAACGAACACAAATGTCTTCATCGAGAGGACAAAATGAGAACTGTATTGCATAAATGGGTGTGTTTGTCTTTGCACAAAAAACAAATGTGCTTATTGTGCAAACAAAAGAGAAGCAGACAGCGCGGAAATGTGGAAAATATTTTGTGCGGGTTTGACCTTGCACACAGGAAAGGACTTGCATAAAATACAGAATATCTAAATGCAAAGACATTTGTGCGTGTATCGCGGAATAAACCGCGGTCAATATGATAGAGGAGGATGAATTGTATGAAAAAGTTTTTTGCAATGCTGCTGGCCCTATCCATGGCCTTAGGCATGACCGCCTGCGGCGGCAGCTCCAGCAACTCCGACAGTGACAGCAGCCAAAGCGGCGACGCTGCCTCCGGGGACAAGGTGGTGCGGATCGGCGTGTTTGAGCCGGCTACCGGCGATTCCGGCGCCGGCGGCAAGCAGGAGATGCTGGGTATGCAGTATGCAAACCACATCACCCCTACGGTGGACATCGGCGGTGAGACCTATCAGGTAGAGCTGGTTTACGCCGATAACGGCTCCGACTCCGCCAAGGCGCCTACTGCCGCCTCTGAGCTGGTGAGCAAGGACGTTTCCTTGGTGCTGGGTACCTATGGTTCCAGCTCCGCCATTGCCGGCGGCCCCATTTTCGGTGAAGCGGGCCTTGCCGCCATCGGTGTGACCTGCACGAACCCCAATGTTACCGCGGGCAACGATTATTATTTCCGTATCTGTTTCCTTGACCCGTTCCAGGGGACGGTGCTGGCCAACTTCGCACAGGATAAGTTTTCCGCCAAGAAGGCCTACTGCCTGGGCGAGCTGGGCAATGACTACGATCAGGGCCTTGTGAAATACTTCACCGATGCCTTTGACGGTGAGGTCATCACCGATGCTTTCCCCACCAACACCTCCGATTTCAGCACGTATCTTGCCAAGGCAAAGGATCAGGGGGCTGAGGTCATCTTCTGCCCGGTGTCCATTGCCTATGCGACACAGATCATCAAGCTGGCCGCGTCCATGGGTCTGGATATCCCCATCCTCGGCTCCGATACGCTGGACAGCAACAAGGTGCTGGAGGCGGCTGCCGGTTCCGATGTGCAGCTGTATGTTTCCACGTTCTATCAGGAGGGCGGCTCTCCGGAGTTTGATGACGGTATCAAGGCATGGCTGAACGAGGATTCCACCGCCATGACCAACAACGGCGGCAACGATACCATCGCCGCTGTCACCGCCATGGGCTACGATGCCTACTATGTGGCGCTGGAGGCCCTGAAGGCCGCAGGCTCCACCGATGCCGGCGCCGTGAAGGCGGCTCTGCCCGGCGTGACCTACACCGGCGTGACCGGCGTCATCGCCTTTGACGACATCGGCGACGCTATCCGCGACACCGCCTACATCAAGGTGGCGGACACTGCCAACAGCGCATGGGCGCTGGAGACCATGCAGAAGGCCGGCTGAGCCAAGAAGACTTCCGCCCTGCCGGACGGGTGTCCCCGTCCGGCAGGCGCGTTCCCATCCGCCGCTGGCGTGTCTTACAAATGACGGATGGGCCGGGGACCGCCTTGAAAACAGCCGCTTCGCGGCTTTTTTCAAGACGGATTTCCGCTTTTTCGAACAAACTATGAAAAAAGGGAGGGTTCCTCCGTGCAATACGGCATTTCCATTCTGCTCTCCGGCATTTCGCTGGGCGGGCAGTACGCCCTGATTGCCATTGGCTATACCATGGTATACGGCATTCTGCGGCTCATCAACTTCGCCCACGGCGATGTATTTATGGTGGCGGGACTGATGCTGGTCTATCTCAGCGCCAGCCTGCCGCTGGCCACGGCCATTCCGCTGATGGTGCTGCTGACGGTGCTGCTGGGCTTTATCATTGAGCGGGCGGCCTATAAGCCGCTGCGGACAGCGCCGAGGATGTCCGTGATGATCTCTGCCATCGGTGTGAGCTATCTGCTGCAAAATCTGGCCACCTATGTTACAGGCGGTCTGCCCCAGATGTACCCCGCGATTCCGGGCCTGTCCGCCCAGCTGACCATTGCCGGGGTATCCACGAAATATGTCACCGTCATTACACCGGTGCTGGTGGTGGTGCTGGTAGTGGCGCTGACGCAGCTCATCAACCACACCCGAATCGGCATGGCCATGCGGGCGGTGTCCCGGGACTTTGAAACGGCGCAGCTGATGGGTATCCGCATCAACAGCGTCATTTCCGTCACGTTTATCATCGGCTCGCTGCTGGCGGCCATTGGCTCGCTGCTGTATTTCACCAATTACCAGTCCATCGTGCCGCTGTCCGGCTCTCTGCCGGGGCTGCGGGCCTTTGTGGCGGCGGTGTTCGGCGGTATCGGCTCCATTCCCGGCGCCGTGGTGGGGGCGTTCCTCATCGGCATCTGCGAAAGTGTGATCAAGGGCTCCGACTGGAGCGTATTTTCCGATGCCTTTACCTTTGCGCTGCTCATCGTGGTGCTGTGCGTGAAGCCCACGGGTCTGTTCGGCGAAAAGGTCACGGATAAGGTGTAAGGGGGGAGCGTTGTGCTGAAGGAAAAAAAGAGCAGAAGGGGCATGGTGATCGCCCTTGTCTGCACGGCGGCGCTGCTGGCGCTGGTCATTGTGCTGGAGAACACCATGAAGCCCACCGGGATGCTGTTCACGGTTTTGAAAAAGGGCGCGGTGTACGCGGTGGTGGCGTCCTCCATGAACCTGCTCAACGGCTTTACGGGCCTGTTTTCTCTGGGGCAGGCGGGCTTTATGCTGCTGGGCGCGTATACCTATGCCATTCTCACCATCCCCACGGCGGACCGGGAGGCGGTGTACTATCTCTATAACGGCTCGGTCATCAACTTCTCCCTGCCGGAGCTGCTGGGCGGCGGCGCTGTGGGACTGGTGCTGGGCGTACTGCTGGCCCTGCTGCTGGGCGGCTGCGCGGCGGCGCTGGTGGCGTGGCTCATCGGTCTGCCGGTGCTGCGGCTGAAAAGCGATTATCTGGCCATTGCCACGCTGGGCTTTGCGGAGATCATCCGGGCTGTGTTCCAGTGGGACCCGCTGGGGCCTGTGACCAACGGCGCCAACGCATTGAAGAATTTCCCCACGTTTTCCAGCTTCAATATCCAGGATGGCAGCGGCAAGGTGCTGCTGCGGCTTTCCACCTTTGTGCCGTTTTTGCTGGCGGCGGTGTGCATCAGCGTTATTCTCCTGCTGATCAACTCCACCTACGGCCGTGCTTTCAAGGCCATCCGGGACGATGAAGTGGCGGCGGAGGCCATGGGCATCAATCTGGCCCGCCATAAGCGGCTGGCCTTCTGCATCAGCTCGTTTTTTGCCGGTGTCGGCGGCGGAATGTTCGCCATGTTTGCAAATCAGGCGCAGGCCAAGGTGTTTACCACGGCCATGACCTATGAGATTTTGCTCATTGTGGTCATCGGCGGCATCGGCTCCATTTCCGGAAGCTGCATTGCGGCGTTTTTGTACGTGGCGGCCAGCGAGTGGTGGCTGCGGTTTCTGGATACCGAGACATACATCGGCAGCTTCAAGGTGCCGTTCCTGCGGACCGGCTTCCGCATGGTGGTGTTTTCCGTCATCATCATGGTGGTGGTGCTGTTCTTCCGCAAGGGCCTGATGGGAGATAAGGAGCTGCCGGATCTTCTGAAGCGGCGGAAAAAAGTCGGAAAGGGGGCGGCGCGGTCATGAGCGAGCAGCTTTTGAAGCTGGAGCATATCACCATGCAGTTCGGCGGCGTGGTGGCCGTGGACGATTTGAATTTGGAAATCAACCGCGGCGAGATCGTGGCCCTCATCGGCCCCAACGGCGCTGGCAAGACCACGGCGTTCAACGTTATCACCGGCGTGTACCAGCCCACTAACGGCGTGGTGTGGTTCGACGGGAAAAAAATCATCGAAAATCACCCGCAGGGCAAAATGAAAAAGGCGTATAAGGGTGGGCAGGCGGACGATTACCACAGTGTTCTGGCTCCCACCCCGGATAAGCTCACAAAGGCGGGCATGGCCCGGACGTTCCAGAACATCCGGCTGTGGAAAAGCCAGACTGTTTTTGACAACGTGCTCATTGCCAAGCACTGCCGTGCCGCCAGCGGCGTGTTTTCTGCCGCGTTCCGGCTGAACCGGAAGGAGGAGGCGGCCCAACGGGCGGAGGTAGAGGAGCTGCTGGAGGTCGTGGGACTGTCCGATTTGAAGGAGGAACCGGCGTCCAGCTTGCCCTACGGCAAGCAGCGGCGACTGGAAATTGCCCGGGCATTGGCCACAAAGCCGAAGCTGCTGCTGCTGGATGAGCCTGCCGCCGGTATGAACCCGCAGGAAACGGAGGAGCTCACCGCCTTTATCGGCGAAATTCGGGAAAAATTCGGCAGTACCATTTTCCTCATTGAGCACCACATGAATTTGGTCATGGACATTTCCGACCGCATTTACGTGCTGGATTTCGGCAAGCTCATCGCGCAGGGTACACCGGCGGAGATACAGAATAACCAGCGCGTCATTGACGCCTATCTGGGGGTGACGGACGATGCTTAAAATTGAAGGGCTCCGGGTAAACTACGGCGGAATCCAAGCACTGCGTGGCATTTCTCTGGAGGTTCCGGACGGGAAAATCGTCACGCTCATCGGCGCCAACGGCGCGGGAAAGTCCACCACGCTGCGGACGGTGACAGGACTTGTCAAAGCGGCGGAGGGCTCGATTCTCTGGGACGGACAAGAGCTTCTGGGCCGCTCCATTGATAAAATCATCGCTACCGGTATTGCTATGAGCCCCGAGGGGCGGCGGGTATTCCCGGATATGACGGTGCTGGAGAATCTGAAGATCGGCGCCTATCTCCGCCATGACAAGGCGGAGATCGACAAGGACATTCAGTGGGTCTACAGCCTGTTTCCCCGGCTGGAGGAGCGGAGCTGGCAGTTGGCGGGTACGCTGTCCGGCGGCGAGCAGCAAATGCTGGCTGTGGGGCGGGCGCTGATGTCCCGGCCGAAGCTGCTGCTGCTGGATGAACCGTCCCTGGGCCTTGCGCCGCTGGTGGTGCAGGATATTTTCAAAATCATTCAGGAAATCAACCGGCAGGGCGTTACGGTGCTGCTGGTGGAGCAGAACGCCAATATGGCGCTGAAGATCGCGGACCTTGCCTACGTGCTGGAAACCGGAACCATCACCATGTCCGGCACTGGCGCGGAGCTGCTGGCGGACAGCCGGGTGAAGGAAGCCTACCTTGGCCGGAGCAACTGAAGCAGTCAGGTAATACTGACAGGCAAATATGATAAGGGGCCGATGCTCTCGCATCGGCCCCTTAAACTATCGAACAGTAATGAGATTAAAGGCAGGGCAGCCGTTAGCGGCAGTGCCGCATTCCAATAAGGCTGTAATGGTGCGAGGATAGCAAAGAAAGAATTGCGGCATTGCTTCTGTGGCCATTAAGGTCATAAAGGACATGACTTCTCAAAGAAAACACATCGTAAAAAGAAAAGACCGGCGCGGCTTATGCCGCGCCGGTCTCAGCGTGTCGAAAAAGTCTTTTCTCCCCGCTGAACAAGTTTTCAGAACTTCATAAAAGTTCTGAAAACTAAGGATTTCATTGGCGCAGGACACCCTTCTTGGGTTTCCCTCGCACACCCTTCCTTACCGTTGCGGAGGATTTACCACTTTATCGACAGTCTCGGTCTTATTTATGCTTTTGGATTTACTCAGGCTTAGCCCTTGATAGCGCCCTGATCCTCCACGGCGATGCAGGTAGCAAAGTCGGCGGGGGACTTGGTGATATCGTTGGACACGGTGAGCTCACCGTCATACATGGCCTTCACCATGGCCTTGTAATCGTCCTGCGTGAAGGTGTCGCACCACTGGGTACCGTCGCCCATGGGGATCTGGACATAGTTGGCCTCGGGATCGTCAGCGGAGACCAGGCCCAGCGTGGCGATCTGACCGGCGTACTTGCTCCAGTTATCGTTGAGAATGACATCGCTCAGCGTATCATAGGTGGTGGGATACAGACCCTTCATAGCGGAGGTGATGGTCATGCCCTCGGTCTCGGCATAGTTGGCGATGACACCGGCCTGATCGACGTCCACGCCGATGACCTTGGCGTCAGCCTTCTTGGCAGCGTCCACAGCAGAGGTGTAGATACCGCCGCCGCAGGCGAACACAACCTCAACACCGTCATGCTGATACCAGGTGTCCATCACAGCGGTGATGTCGGCATCGCCGAAGAACTGGCCGCCGTAAACATAGTTCAGCGTCACGTTCTCAGTACCGGTCTCAGCGGCAGCGGCGTCAACGCCCTGCACGAAGCCGTAGCCGTAACGGACAACAGCGGGAACAGCCATACCGCCGAGGAAGCCCAGCTTCGTATAGCCCATCTTCACAGCAGCGTAACCGGCCATGTAGCCGCACAGCTCCTCCTGATAGACTGCGCAGTACAGGTTATCGGGGACCTCAAAGCCATCGCCCAGATCGCCGGCAGAGACGTCCAGAGCGATGAACTTCACATCGGAGAACTTGGGAGCGGTCTCCACGATGGCGCCGCCGAAGGCGTAGCCGGGCATCACGATGACGTTGTAGCCCTCGTCCACGGCCTTCTCAATCATGGCCACACGGTCGGCGGTGTTGTCGCCGGCGGGCTTGAAGTAGTTGAACTCAATGCTGTTGTCCTCGGCAAATGCCTTGCAGGCCTCATAGGTGGTCTGGTTGAAGGACTGGTCGGTGATGTCGCCGTAGTCGGTGATCATGGCGATCTTGTAGGCGCCTTCGGTGGGCTCCTCAACTTGGGTGTCGCTGGTGTCATCCGTCTTGGGCTCCTCGTTCTTGCTGCCGCAAGCGACAAGGGACAGAGACATGACCAATGCCAGAGTCAATGCAAGAAACTTCTTCATTGGAATTTACCTCTTTCCGTTTGATTTTCCTTCCGCCGCCTGTGGAAGCGCGGCCGGGGCGGGTATCCGAAAAACAGATGCGCCGCGTTCGTCCGCAGTCTATGTACAGGCAAAACGGAGGACGTGGCCTTTCAGGCCGGTCTTCATTATAGCAACTTCCGTTTCGCAATGCAACCGAAATTCAAAATTGTTTTCGGTTTGGTCATATTTTTGTAAATCTGCTGTAAAAGCAGCCTGTTTTAGACAGATTCCGACAGAAAAGAAAACGTTTGCGTACACTGAAGGGACATCCCCGGCGGGACGGGGACCGTCCCGCCGGGAGAGCATACCGTTTACTGCCGTGCGCGGGCCTCCATTTTCACGGCGGCCTCCAGCGCGATTTTCATCATGTTCGTAAACGTGGTCTGACGGTCGGCAGGGGACAGCTCCTTGCCCGTTACCAGATTGTCGGAAATAGAGCAGATGGCCAGCGCCCGCTTGCCGGTATAGGCGGCGTTGCAGTACAGGGCCGCCGCCTCCATTTCCACCGCCATGACGCCCATCTTCTGATAGCGCATATTCCGTCCCGCCGCATCGTAGAACGTGTCGGAGGAGTAGAGGTTGCCTACCGGCATTTTGACGCCCAGCTCCTTTGCGCTCTCCACCGCCGCCATCAACAGGTCGAAATCCGCGATGGGAGCAAAGGAGCCGCCCAGCTCATACTGGTTGATATAATTGGAGTTAGTGCAGGCGCCCTGACCGGCCACCACGCTGCCAAGCTCCAGATCCGCCCGCAGCGCCCCGGCGGAGCCCACCCGGATGATGTTTTCTACATCATATTGGGTATAAAGCTCATAGGAGTAGATGCCGATAGAGGGCATTCCCATGCCGGAGGCCATGACGCTCACCGGCGTGCCCTTATAAAGCCCGGTGTAGCCCTGTACGCCTCGGACGTTGTTTACCAGCTTCAGCTCCGTCAGGAAGTTCTCCGCGATGAATTTGGAGCGCAGCGGGTCGCCCGGCATCAGAACTGTCTTGGCGAAATCGCCCTTGCTTGCTTCATTGTGCGGTGTTCCCATGCTGCATCCTCCTTATTTTTCCATGGCCTTCACGGCCTTGACCACCCGGCTGGTGCCAAGACGGGAGGCACCCAGCTTGATAAAGTCCTCGGCGTCCTGCAGATTGGCAATGCCGCCGGCGGCCTTGATCTTCACGTTGGGGCCGACGTGCTTTGCAAAGAGGGCCACATCCTCCCGGGTGGCGCCGCCGCCCCCGAAGCCGGTGGAGGTCTTGATATAGTCCGCGCCGGAGGCGGTGACGATCTCGCACATTTTGATTTTTTCCTCATCCGTGAGGAAGCAGCACTCGATAATGACCTTCAGCAGTTTGCCGTGGCAAGCCTCCTTCACGGCCTTGATCTCAGAGAGCAGGTCATCCCACTTCCGGTCCTTCACCCAGCCGAGGTTGATGACCATGTCCACCTCGGACGCGCCGTTATTCACGGCGTCCGTGGCCATGAAGCATTTGGCGGCGGTGGTGTCATAGCCGTTGGGGAAGCCGATGACCGTGCAGATAGGCAGCCTGCCCACCGCATACTCCGCCGCCTGCTTGACGTAGCTGGCGGGGATGCACACACTGGCGCAGCCGTATTTCATGCCGTCATCACAGATGCCGCGAATTTCGTCCCATGTCGCCGTTTGGGACAGGAGGGTATGGTCGCATTTGCTCAAAATGTCCTTCAGTTCCATTTCAAGTCACTCCTTTAGAATTCAGAATGGAAAGCGATTGATCAGCTTCATCATACCAGCTTTTCCCGCCGCTGTCTACCGCCGTGTTTCCACCTTTGCCGACAGCCCTCGCGGCTTGCAATCCCTGTCCCCGCGTGCTACAATGAGTGCTATTCCATTGAGTGAGAAGGAGCGACTTCCATGAAAAAACGTCTGCTTTCCGCGCTGTGCGCGGTGATGCTGCTTGTCTGTGCGGTCCCCATGGCCAGCGCCCAGAGCGGGGATGATACCCGCATGGCCGATGCCCTGACGGTGCTCCATATTTTGGCGGAGGAGCCTGACCGGGACCTGACCGCCCCCGCCACCCGGGCACAGGCGGCGGTGCTGCTGGTGCGCCTTTCCGGCGGTGAAAAGCACCCGGATACCGACGGGTGGTTCGCGGGCTTCCGGGATGTGCCGGAGTGGGCCCGCACCGCTGTGAACTACGCTGCCCGCCGGGGTTGGGTCTCCGGCGTCAGCAACGTGTCCTTTGCGCCGAACGGCGCGCTGAACGCCGATGCGTGGTGCGCCATGCTGCTGCGGATGCTGGGCTACACGGAAAAGGCCGGAGATTTTGAAATTTCCGATGCCGCCGCCTTTGCGTGGCGTATCGGCGTCACGGAGCGGCAGCTCACCGGCACGCTGAACTGCGGCGACCTCTATGAATCCATGTATGACGCGCTGGATTTTCCCTATAAGGGAACGGAGACCACAGTGCTGGCGCGGCTGATCGACAGCGGCGTATGCACCGCCTCCGCCGCCAATGCCCTGGGCCTTCTGAACCGGGAGTATACCGCCCGGCAGATCGCCGACCGCTATCTCTCCGCCGGGTTCCAGATGGAGATATACGAAACGGAGGAGCAGGTCCACGATGAGGTGGTGGCCTCCAACGCCAGCGGCTTTTTCATCACGGCGGACGGTCTGGCCGTGACAAATTACCACTCCATTGAGGACGCCATCAAGGCGGACATCGTTCTTCTTAACGGCGAACGCTACGGCGTGGAGCGGGTGCTCTATTACGATACCGCCATTGATATCGCAGTCATCAAGGTATCCAAAACCGCCGAGAATACCCGGCGCACCACCTCTGCCTTCAACCATTTGGAGTTGGTGGGAACGGCGGACATCCGTCCCGGCGACTCCGTATATGCCATCGGCAACCCGCTGGGGCTGGGCCTTGCCATCAGCTCCGGCATCATTGCCTCTGCCGCCCATGAGCTGGAGCGCTACGCGCTGCCCTGCGTGGTGAACTCTGCCGACATTTCCCGGGGCAGCAGCGGCGGCGCGCTGCTGAATACCCACGGGCAGGTCATTGCCGTGACCTCCGGCGCCTATACCTATGGCAACAATATGTATCTGGCTGTCCCGGTGAACCCGGTGATGACCGCCGTCCTCACCGGTCCCGGCTGGACGCTGGAGGAGGTCAAGGCCATTGAGACCGCCAAAAAGGCGGACTGAGGCGTCCTTGCCCCGCAAAACGGCGCTGCGCTTGCGCAAGGGACCCACGGAAAAGGAAAAATTACGGCCATTTCCGAAATTGCCTTTGCTTTTGCGGGAAATTATAGTATACTGGATTATGAACCGGTATGGCCTGCGGGCCATCGCCGGAGATTTCATGTGGTTTCCGTCCCCGCAGGGACTTCGCGGTGGGCCATCAAAACGGAAGGAGGGCGGTTTGACTTGGAAACTCCTTATGCCATCGAAATGCTGCATATCACGAAACGGTTCCCGGGTATCATCGCCAATGACAACATCACCCTTCAATTAAAAAGAGGTGAGATTCACGCCCTGCTGGGTGAGAACGGCGCGGGAAAGTCCACGCTGATGAGCGTTCTGTTCGGACTGTATCAGCCCGAGGAGGGCATCATCAAAAAAGACGGTGTGGAGGTCTCCATCAAGGACCCCAATGACGCCAACGCCCTCGGCATCGGTATGGTGCACCAGCACTTCAAGCTGGTGGAGTGCTTTACGGTGCTGGATAATATCATCATGGGCGTGGAGCCCACGAAGCACGGCCTGCTGCAAAAGAAGGAGGCCCGGGAAAAGGTGCTGGCCCTCAGCGAGAAGTACGGGCTGCACGTGGACCCGGACGCGCTGATCGAGGACATCACCGTGGGTATGCAGCAGCGCACCGAGATTTTGAAAATGCTGTACCGGGACAATGAGATTCTCATTTTCGATGAGCCCACCGCTGTGCTGACACCGCAGGAGATCGACGAGCTGATGCAGATCATGCGGAATTTGGCGGCGGAGGGAAAGTCCATCCTGTTTATTTCCCACAAGCTGGCGGAGATCATGGCGGTGGCGGACCGCTGCACGGTGCTGCGGAAGGGCAAATACATCGGCACCGTCAACACGAAGGACACCACGGTGGAGGAGCTTTCCGCCATGATGGTGGGCCGCAACGTCAGCTTCCATGTGGAAAAGAAGCCCGTCCAGCCCGGCGAGGTGGTGCTGGAGGTCAAGAATATGACCATGGCCTCCAAGCTGCATAAGAACAACGCGGTGAAAAACGTGTCGCTGAAGGTCCGCCGGGGCGAGATCGTGTGCCTTGCCGGTATCGACGGAAACGGCCAGACGGAGTTTGTCTACGGCCTGACGGGGCTGGAGCCCCTCAGCAGCGGCAGCATTACCCTCTGCGGACAGGACATCACCCACGCCTCCATCCGCAAGCGCAGCAAGCTGGGTATGAGCCATATCCCCGAGGACCGGCATAAGCACGGTCTGGTGCTGGATTATTCTCTGGAGAACAATATGGTGCTCCAGCGCTACTTTGAGCCGGAGTTCACCAATAAGGCCGGCTTCCTGCGGCGGGGAAATATCCGCAAATACGCCGAGGGGCTGATCGAGCAGTATGATGTCCGCTCCGGTCAGGGGCCTGTGACCATTGCCCGGAGTATGTCCGGCGGCAACCAGCAAAAGGCCATCATCGCCCGGGAGATCGACAAGAACCCGGAGCTGCTGGTGGCGGTGCAGCCCACCCGCGGTCTGGACGTCGGCGCTATTGAGTATATCCACCGTCAGCTGGTGGCCCAGCGGGACGCCGGAAAGGCCGTGCTGCTGGTGAGTCTGGAGCTGGACGAGGTCATGGACGTGCCGGATCGGATCTTAGTGATGTACGAGGGCGAGATCGTAGGCGAGCTTGACCCGAAAAAGACCACGCAGGAGGAGCTGGGCCTCTACATGGCCGGAGCCAAGAGAGATGAGGTGAAGGCATGAAACGAAACCTGCTGAAAAATGACGGTGTCCAGTCGCTCCTTGCCTCGCTGGTGTGCGTGGTGCTGGGCCTGTTTCTGGGCTACGTGGTGCTGCTGGCTATCAATCCCGCCGGCGCGGGCGAGGCCATCCTCACCGTTATCAAAAACTTCCTGACGTATAACCGCCCCTCCTCCCAGTTGAAGTATCTCGGCAATACACTGGTGAAAACGGCTCCGCTGCTGATGTGCGCACTGTCCATCCTGTTTGCCTACAAGGTGGGCCTGTTCAACATCGGCGCGGCGGGCCAATACTGCATGGGCGCGGCGCTGAGCCTGTACGCGGCGCTGGGCCTCGGCTGGGGCTGGCTGCCCTGCCTGATTGCGGCCATGCTGGGCGGCGCGGTGCTGGGCGCGATTTCCGGACTGCTGAAGTCCTACTGCAATGTCAACGAGGTTATCTCCGGCATTATGCTCAACTGGATCACGCTGTACCTTACCAATATGCTGCTGACCACGGTGAAGGAGGATACCAGCCCCTATACGCTGGTGCTGTCCACCACCAATCCCTCCGCGCTGCTGCCCTCTCTTGGCATTGGGGCGCTGTTTGACAACAATCAGTATGTGGGCCTTGCCCTTCCTCTATCGCTGGTCATGGCGCTTCTTGTATGGGTGGTGCTGGGCCGGACGAAGTTCGGCTATGAGCTCAAGGCCACCGGCTTTAATAAAAACGCCGCTAAATACTGCGGCATGGCGGAAAAGCGGAATGTGATTCTCAGCCTGATGATCTCCGGCGCGCTGGCCGGTATGGGCGCGGCGCTGCTGTACCTCACGGGCTACGAGCAGTGGCAGTGCGCCACCTCCTCCGTGCCCGCCATGGGCTTCAACGGCATTGCCGCCGCCTTCCTTGGCGGACTGAATCCGCTGGGGACGGTGCTGGCCTCCTTCTTCATCCAGCATATCACCGCCGGCGGCGCTTATGTGGATAAGACCATGTACTGCGCCCAAATCTCCGATCTGATCTCGGCTATTATCATCTATCTCTGCGGCTTTGTGCTGTTCATGAAGTACGCCATGAACGCCTCCATCGCAAAACGGGAGGAAAAGGCGATTCAAAGGGCGAAAGCTGCGGAAGCTGACGGGAAGGGAGGCGATCAGTAATGACACTGCTGCTGCAATATACGCTGATTTTTGCCTCCGTGCTGATTTTGGTGGCGCTGGGCGGCTGCTTTGCCGAGCACTCCGGCGTCATCAATCTGGGCCTTGAAGGCATCATGATTATGGGCGCGCTGGGCGGCGCGCTGACCATGCGCTATCTCCCATCGGACGCACCGGCTATTGTCATTATCCTGTCGGTC
Organism: Neopoerus faecalis; assembly: GCF_029218125.1. NCBI lineage: Bacteria > Bacillati > Bacillota > Clostridia > Eubacteriales > Oscillospiraceae > Neopoerus > Neopoerus faecalis. Next base: position 467,551 of record NZ_JARFXX010000001.1, read on the forward strand.
ATTCTGGTGGCTGCGGCGGTGGGAATGCTGTATTCCTGTTTGCTGGCGGTGGCCTGTATCAACTTCAAGGCGGACCAGACGCTGGTGGGTACGGCGCTGAACCTGCTGGGTACTGCCGGGGCCACCGTCATTGTCAAGGCCATCAACACGGCGGCCAACCCCGACGATGTATCCTCCATCATCCAGTATGCCGCACCGAAAAAGGCGTTTACCGTGAACCTCGGCTCCTTTGAGTTCAGCTGGTTCATGCTGGTAACGGCCCTGCTGCTGGCGGCGTCCTACGTGCTGCTGTACAAGACCCGCTTCGGCCTGCGGCTCATGGCCTGCGGCGAGCACCCCCAGGCGGCGGACAGCGTGGGTATCAACGTGTATAAAATGCGCTGGGCCGGTGTGCTGATCTCCGGCTTCCTCGGCGGCATCGGCGGCATCGTGTTCATCACCGCCGGCGTGTCCGAGTGGCGGTTTGAGTATGGCGTGGCGGGCTTCGGTTTCCTGTCTCTGGCAGTGATGATCTTCGGCCAGTGGAAGCCTCAGCGCATCGCGCTGGCGGCGCTGCTGTTCGGCTTTTTCCGGGCGCTTGGCAATGTCTATACCGGCTTTGCCTTCCTGAAGGCGCTGAACGTTCCCAGCTCCGTGTACAATATGCTGCCCTATATCATCTCCCTCATTGTGCTGGCCTTTACCTCCAAGAGCTCCCGCGCTCCCAAGGCAGAGGGCATCCCCTATGATAAGGGACAGCGATAAAGCAATCAACATCAACGGCCTTAAGCCGCCCGAAGGAAATCCCTTCGGGCGGCTTTTGCTATGAAATCCGGTTTTGAAGCGCCGCAGTCAGCGGTGCTTTTTTGCTGTCAAAGCAGCCACAGGGAAAGAGGGACCGCCAGCGCGGCGGAGAGGAGCCCCTGCATCAGCTTGCCAAGTACACAGGGCCGCAGCGGAAGGTCGGTGCCATCCAAAATGGCGGCGGTCTGGCACAGAACAGACAGCCCGCCCCACCCGGCGCAGCCCGCGGCCAGTACAAAGCCCATGCGGTCACAGTGCAAGAGCGGCGTCAGGGAGAACAGCTCCGTAACGCCCACGGTCAGCGCCGCCCAAGGTCCGGGCAGGCCCCGCAGCGGCGCGGCCAGCACGTAAAAGAGCGTTACAAACGCGCAGACGGACAGCATCCCGGAGGCGGAATCCCGCACTGCCGACACAAAGGCGCCGGAGAGGGAGGGGGCCTGAAAGGAAATAGCCGGCGGAACGCTGCGGCGGTCAGTGCCGTGTCCTTGAAGCAGCAGTCCCGTCAGCAGCGCGGCGGCAATATGAAGGAGCCATAGCCACAGTCCCGCCCGGACGCTGCCGAACACGCCCACGCCCAGCACACTGATGAGAAACACGGGGTTGGAATTGTTGCAGAACGTCAGCAGCCGCTCCGCCTCGGCGCAGGTCAGCGCGCCAGAGGCGTACAGCTCCGCTGCTGTCCGGGCACCGATGGGATAGCCCCCCACCAGCCCCAGAAGCAGCGCGGAGGAGGCACAGCCGGGCAGCCGGAACAGCGGCGCCATCAGGCCAGCCGTATGAGGCGCCAGCCATTGACCGAAGCCCAGACGCACCAGCAGGGCGGTGACGGTCATGAAGGGGAACAGGGACGGAATCACCGTCCCGGCGCAGAGGGTCAGGGCCTTGAGCGCCTCCAGCCGAAGGCGGGCGGCGTCCGCCAAAAACCAGAGCAGTACGCCGCACAGCACCAAACAGGCATCCGCCCGGTATCCCTTTTTCATCTCCATCACCCATGGGAGACTATGCGCCCCGCAGCGGCCTTATGCGGCGGGACAGGCAAGGAACGCCCCGGCGGCGCATAGAGTTTTTCGAGGTGAGAACATGGAAAAAAGACGGGAGCAGGGCGGCGTGCTGGGCAGCGTGGCGGAGCTTTTCGATTTGCCGGCGGATGTGGTGGCGGGACTGCCCCGGCTGGAGCTGGTGGGGAACCGGGAGCTGTATCTGGAGGGCCACACCGGACTTTTGCGCTACAGCGACACCGGCATTGACGCCAACACCGGCTTCGGCGTGCTGCGTGTCAGCGGCCAGCGCCTGACGCTGCTGGCCATGACCGGGGAGGAACTGCGAATCGGCGGGCTGATCGACCGCGTGGAGTGGGTGACGGGATGCTGAGAGAAATTATCAACCGCCTGCGGGGGCAGGTGCGGCTGCGGGTGCGCTGTCCCTACCCGGAGCGGGTGCTGAACGTGTGCTCCGCCCGAAATCTGGCCTTCTGGGACCTTACGTGGGAGGATGCGGAGACCTTCACCTGCCGCATTTCCCGGAAGGATTTCCACCTTTTGCGGCAGGCGGCGGAAAAGCTGGACTGCAGGCTGGAGGTGGTGGGCCGGGAGGGCGTACCCTACGCGCTGGCGCGGCTCCGGCGGCGTCAGGCGTTGGCGGTGGGAAGCATTGTGTGCGGTATGGCGCTGGTCATCGGCTCGTTTTTTATCTGGGATATTCAGATCACCGGCAACGAGACCGTGCCGAAGGAGGCCATTTTACAGGCATTGGAGCATAACGGCGTGACGTTGGGGCGCTTCGGTATGAGTTTGGACGGGGAGGACATCCGCAACCACGTTCTGCTGGAGCTGCCGGCGCTGAGCTGGATCAACGTCAACGTTTCCGGCTGTCGGGCCAAGGTAGAGGTGCGGGAGCGGCGTCCCGCCCCGGCGCTGCTGGACCGCCGGGAGCCGTGCAACCTTGTGGCGCGGCGGGACGGACTGGTGCTGCGGGTGCAGGCGTTAGGTGGCACGGCGGCGGTGTTGCGGGGAATGTCGGTGACAAGGGGGCAGCTTCTTATCTCCGGTGTAGAGGACACGGCCCCCTACGGCGCACGGCTGACCGCCGGACTTGGCCGGGTAGAGGGCCGGACCTGGTATACGCTGACCGCCAACGTGCCGCTGACTGAGGCGGCCAAGCGGTACACGGGGGAGGAAAAGCGGCTCCGCTCATTGATTTTCGGTACCCGGCGGATAAAATTCTTTTCAAACAGTAGCATTGACGCCGGTAAATGTGATAAAATGACCGTAAGAACTCCTGTGTGCGTGTTCGGCCTCCCGCTGCCGGTGACGCTGGAAACGGAAACGCTCCGCTTTTACGAAACGGAGATCGTGGCCTGTGACCCGGCACAGCGGCAGGCGGAGACCGGCGCCGTATTGGAGCAGTATCTCCACAGCCTTGTGGACGCCTACGGCACCGTGACCGCCGCGCAGGTATCCTCCCGCGTCCGGGGCGATGTCCTGACGGTGACGCTGACGGCGGAGTGCCGGGAGGAACTGGGGACGCGGGTTCCCATTTATACAACCGAAGAACCGGGCGGAGCGCCCGGATAGAGCGATAGGAGTGAGTCCATGGAACAGAGAATCAGCATTGAGCGAATGGAGCAGGCCGTCAATATTTTCGGCTCCTTTGATGAGAACATCCGCCTGCTGGAAAAGGAATTTAATGTGACGGTGACCAACCGGGACGGCGAGCTGCGGATCAGCGGCGAGGCCGAGGACGTAATGCACGCCGCCAAAGCGGTGCAGGCCATGCTGACACTGTCCTCCCGGGGGGAGGCCCTGGGGGAGCAGAACGTTCGCTATATCATCGACATGGTCCGCACCGGAAAAGAAGAACAGATCAGCGAACTGGCGGGGGATGTGCTGTGCATCTCCGCCAAGGGCCGCCCGGTAAAGCCAAAGACCATCGGCCAGAAGGAATATATCCAGTCGGTGCTGAAAAACACCGTTACCATCGGCGTTGGCCCCGCCGGTACCGGCAAGACGTATTTGGCCGTGGCGGCGGCGGTGCAGGCGTTCCGGGAAAAGCAGGTGAACCGCATCATCCTCACCCGGCCCGCGGTGGAGGCCGGCGAGCGGCTGGGCTTCCTGCCCGGCGACTTGCAGAGCAAGGTGGACCCGTACCTCCGGCCGCTGTACGATGCTCTTTTTGATATGCTGGGGGCGGAGACGTACCAGAAGTATCTGGAGCGGGGCAATATCGAGGTAGCGCCCCTTGCCTATATGCGTGGCCGGACGCTGGATGACAGCTTCATCATTTTGGACGAGGCCCAGAACACCAGCCGGGAGCAGATGAAGATGTTCCTGACCCGGCTGGGCTTCGGCTCCAAGATCGTCATTACCGGTGACGTCACCCAGATCGACCTGCCGGACGGTAAAGCGTCTGGACTGCGGGAGGCTATGCGGGTGCTGAAAAATGTGGAGGGCATCGGTATCTGCGAGCTGACTAACGCCGATGTAGTGCGCCATGTCATGGTCCAGCGCATCGTCCGGGCTTATGAGAGCTACGAAAACGCCAAAAACGGCGGAAAGGGGAAAAAGTGATGGCAAAGCGGCACTATATTCCCATCACCGCCGATGTGCCGGGGGTGAACGATTCCCAAAGGGCGTTTATCCGCAAGGTCATCCGCACCGCCCTTGCGGCGGAGGGGGTGGACTTTCCCTGCGAGGTGGACGTGCTGCTGACCAATGACACGAATATCCACCAGATCAATTTAGATATGCGGGAGGTAGACCGGGCCACGGATGTGCTGAGCTTTCCGGAGTTTGAGCTGACCCCCGGTGAGCTGCCTGGAGCGGAAGATGCCGACCCCGGCACCGGACTGGTGCCGCTGGGGGATATGGTGATCTCCATGGAGCACGTGGCGGCGCAGGCCAAGGAGTACGGCCACTCCAACCGCCGGGAGCTTGCGTATCTGGTGGTGCATTCCGTGCTGCACCTGCTGGGCTATGACCATCTGGACGAGGGTCCGCAGAAAAAGCAGATGCGGGGGAGAGAGGAAGCTATATTGGCAGAACTGGGGATCACCCGGGAGGACTGATATGGGAAAATTCGCGTTATATACGATTGGGTTCGCTTTGCTTGCCTGTGTGCCGGCGATACTGTTGGCAGGGATGTTCAGCGGCGGCGGGGGAGATGTCGCACCATTTTTGCTGGGGATGCTGGCGGTGGGAGCCGTTTTGGCGGGAGCCGTCTGTCTGAAGGACAAGCTGGATCGAATGGAGGAAACGCTGAAAGCGGTGTCCAAGACCCTCCAAGAGGTCAAAACAGAATTGGAAACAGTGAAGGGACGGCAGGAAGTCGCGGAGATCAAGCTGGATACTGTGGCGGCGAAGCTGGATACGGCCCGCGATATAGATTGAGTGTGTCACACAGGCGGAGATCTGGCCATATACTGTCCTGAGGTGATGGGATGAACGTATTTCGGGACGGCGTGATCGCCTTTTTCTCCGCCGTGGGGATGACCACGGTGGTATGGCTGCTGGCGGGAGCGGTGCTCCACGCGGGCCGGCCCACGATTCCGGGCCTTTTGTTGGTGCTGCCGGTACGGGGCGAGGCGCCGGCGCTGGAGGCGGACATAAGAGAGCTGCGCCGGGTGCAGGGGACGCTGCCGGGAGCAAGGCTTATCATCGCGGACTGCGGGCTGACGGAGGATGCCCGGGGCCTTGCCGAGTATCTGGCGGCCCGTGAGGAAAATGCCGCCGTAACCGCCGGGCCGGATATCCGGCTGGAATGAAAAGAGAGAACGAAAGAGGCATACCATGGAGGAACTGATCTGCCGGGAGGGCACGGTACATAGCGTTATTTTTCAAAACGCCGAAAATGGATATACGGTCCTTCGCCTGCTCACCGAGGAGGGGGAGATCGTCACCGTTGTGGGGTGCATCCCCTGCGTGGCGCCGGGGGAGCACCTGACCGTCACCGGCACATGGGAGACCCACCCCCAGCATGGGGAGCAGCTCCGTGCGGAGGAGCTGGAGCGAAGCCTGCCGGAGGAGGAAGACGAAATTTTAGCGTACCTGTCCTCCGGCATCTGCAAGGGCGTCGGTCCCGCCACGGCGCGGAGCATCGTGGAGCGCTTCGGCCTTGATACGCTGGACATTCTGGAAACGGAGCCGGAGCGGCTCCAGATGATTCGCGGCATCACCGCGAAAAAGGCCATGGAGATCGGCGCGATGTTCCGTCAGCACATGGGGCTGCGGCGTCTCATGGAATTCCTCTCCCGGTATCAGCTCCCGCCGGTGCTGGCTATCCGGCTGCGGCAGCAGTATGGGGACGGTGCGCTGGAAATGGTGCGGCGGAACCCTTACCTGCTGTCGGACGATGTGTGCGGCGTGGATTTTTCCGTAACGGACACCATGGCGCTGTCCATGGGCTTTGCGGAGGACTGCGGTGAGCGGCTCCGGGCGGCCGTGACTTTTGAGCTGACGTTCAATGAAAATAACGGCCATGTGTTCCTGCCACGGGACAAGCTGCTCTCCGCCACCTGTCAGCTTTTGGACTGCGGCTTGGAGCAGGTGGAGGCGGCGCTGGACGCGCTAACGGAGCAGCACGCCGTGGTCATCGAGCACATCGCCAATGTGCAGGCGGTGTATCTCCGGCGGCTGTGGGAGGCGGAAAGCTCCGCCTGTGCCCGGCTGCTGGCGCTGCTGGACATGGACGCGGACCAGAGCCGGTACGCGGAAAGGACGGTGGCGGAAATCGAGCGGGAGCAGGGCATCACCTATGCGCCCATGCAGCGGCAGGCGGTGGCGCTGGCGGCGAAAGCCGGCGTCATGCTCCTCACCGGCGGCCCCGGCACCGGCAAGACCACCACGGTGCGGGGCATTGTGGCGCTGTTTCAGAAAATGGGACTGAGCATTGTATTAGCGGCGCCCACGGGTCGGGCGGCCAAGCGCATGAGCGAGCTGACGGGCATGGAGGCCCAGACGATTCACCGTCTGCTCGGCACCACATGGAACGAAACGGCCCATCAGGTGACGTTCCAGAAAACGGAAAAGGAGCCGCTGGAGGCCGAGACCGTGATTGTGGACGAAATGAGCATGGTGGACGTGGCGCTGTTTTCCGCGCTGCTGCGGGCGCTGCGTCCCGGCACGCGCCTTGTGCTGGTGGGGGATGCCGACCAGCTCCCCTCCGTGGGCGCGGGGAACGTGTTCTCCGATCTCATCCGCAGCCGAAAAATCGAAACGGTCTTTTTGCGTGAGGTGTTCCGGCAGGCGGAGCAGTCCGCCATCATCCGCAATGCCCACCGGGTCAATCTGGGCCAGAGCCCGGAGCTTTCCGGCAATCAGGGGGATTTCTTCTTCCTCTGCCGCCGGGACGCCCAGCGGGCAGTCTCTACGGTGCTGGAGCTGTGCCGCACCCGACTGCCGGATAATATGCACATTCCGGCGGAGCAGATTCAGGTGCTTACTCCCACCCGAAAGGGCCCTTGCGGCACCGTCAATCTGAACCGGCTTTTGCAGGACGCCCTGAATCCAAAGGCCCCCGGCAAACGGGAGCTTACGTGGGGCGAGCGGGTGTTCCGGGTGGGGGACCGCATCATGCAGACCCGGAACGACTACGATGTGATGTGGGAAAAGGATGACGGTACCGTCGGCACGGGGCTGTTCAACGGTGACGTGGGCCGCATTGCGGACATTGACGCCGGGGGCGAGTGGCTGGCGCTGGATTTTGACGGACGGAAGGCCCTCTACAGCGTGGAAATGCTCAGCGAAATTGACCTTGCCTACGCTCAGACCGTTCATAAGGCCCAGGGCAGCGAGTACCGCTGTGTGGTGCTGGCGGCCATGCCCGCCGCGCCGGGACTGATGGTGCGGGGGGTGTTGTATACCGCCTTGACCCGGGCGCGGGAGCTGCTGGTCATCGTGGGGGACGACGCGGCGATTCGTTCCATGGCGGCCAACGATAAGCGGCAGAAGCGCTACTCCGGCCTGAAGTGGCGGCTGTGCCACGCCGGGGACGAGGTGGGGCAGTCCGAGTGAGCGGGGCTTTACTCTCCCCGGAAAATTCCCCGTTTGTTGCACGAGAACGTGCATCAACCCCGCAAAATTTTTCTAAAGATTAAAAAACGAACAGGAGCGCCCGCTGCAAACGGGCGCTCCTGTTTTATTTATGCACTTTTTCAGTAGCCCTCACGATAAATCTTCAGGGACAAGGGAATGGAAACGGCGGTGGCGATGATGGCAAGAACCGCCAGCACCGGCAAAGCCGGCATAACGGGAGCGGTGCTCTCGGCGTCTGCCAGCCCGCTGAGAGCGCCTGCGGAGGCAAAGACGAGAAACATAGTGAGTGCAGAGACCAGACGGGCTTTTTCCGTGCCGAAGCGGAGCATCAGCGGGATATTCAGAGCCAGCAGCAGGCACCCGATGCACAGGGCAACGAAAAGAATACGGAGAGGGAGTGCGCTGAAAAAGGCCAACGGAATGGAAAGCTGGGAGAGAATGCCTTGACTCAGCATCACAATGGCAGCGCTGGCAAGAATGAATATCCAGCCCAGCACGTATCGGCTCATGACGGCTGCTTGGTCGGAATAGGGCAGCATTCGGGTAAATTTATCCCAGCGGCTCCGCTGGTCATAGGCCATGGCGGAATAGGGGATAATGGAGCCGTAGACCACGGCCAGCAGATTCAGCCATGCCTGGGGGACAACGCCCCACGCCAGAACAATGATCGCGTAGACCCACACCTGCTTTCGCAGGACATAGAAATCCTTCAGCAAAAGTGCTTTCATTGCTTTTCTCCTTTCACCAGAGCAAGGATGATTTCTTCAATGGTGGGCTGTTCCAGTTGGAAGCCCACCGGGGCCAGCTCCCGCCGCACCAGCGCCCGGACGCCGCCGTAGGGCGTGGTTTCCATGGATACGATGGCTTCCGGCATGAGGGCCTCCGCTTGCTCCGCCGTGTCATTGAAAATGCCGTAGGTCTCCAGCAGCGCGTCCTTTTCCTCGCAGAACAGCAGCTGGCCCTCATGGAGAAAGGCAATGTAATCGCAGATTTTTTCAAGGTCGCTGAGAATGTGGGAGGAAATGAGGACGGAGTGGGTCTCATCCCGGGTGAACTCATAGAAAATATCCAGAATCTCGTCCCGCACGATGGGGTCCAGCCCGGCGGTGGCCTCGTCCAGCACCAGCAGCCTTGCCTGATGGCTCAGGGCCGCGGCGATGGTGAGCTTCATTTTCATGCCCCGGGAGTAATCCTTGAAGGCGGTTTTCTCCGGCAGGCCGAAGCGCTTGCAGTAGGCGTCAAAGGTGTCCTGCTCCCAGCGGCGGTAGGTGGCGGCCATAATGCGCCCTACCTGCGGCGCGGTCAGGGTCTCCGGAAAGCACCCCTCATCCAGCACCACGCCGATGTCCTCCCGGACAGCCGGAAAGTCCGGGGCGGCGGTGTCGGCGCCAAGGACGGTGGCCCTGCCGCTCTCCGGCCGCAGCGCGCCCATAAGAATGCGGATGAGAGTGGATTTTCCCGCGCCGTTTTCTCCCACAAGGCCGCAGATGGTGCCGGTGGGAACGGCGAGGCTTACATCCCGCAGGGCAAACTGCGGAAAGGTTTTTTGAATGTGCGACAACTCAATGGCGTTTGTCATGGTGTATCCTCCCATTTTCGGCGCAGCAGCGCGGTCAGCTCCGGCTCTGTCATGCCGCAGCTCCGGCCCAGCTCCACGGCCTCGGCCAGCTGGGCCGATAGCTGCTGGAGCTGCTGCGCCCGTACCAGCTCCAGATTTTGCTCCGCCACAAAGCAGCCCTTTCCGGCCACGGTGTTGATAAAGCCCGCGGCCTCCAGTTCATCGTAGGCCCGTTTTGTGGTGATGACGGATATTTTCAGGTCCTTGGCCAGCCCCCGGATGGAGGGCAGTGCCTCTCCCGGCGCCAGCGCCCCGGAGAGAATCTGCCGCCTGAGCTGTGCGGCGATCTGCTCGTAAATAGGCTGGCTGTCGGTATTGCGGATAATGAGCTCCATGGAATTCCTCCGTTCGTACTGTACATATACAGCATATACGGTTAAAGCCGGGATGTCAAGAGGTTTTTTCAAAATTTTCCGTGGACGGTGGCGGTGCGGCGTGGTATACTGAGCAAAAAGAACGCACAGGAGGAATGGATATGAGCGATCTGGAGCGCGTGGAGGCGGCGCTGGAGGAGAAGGTGCGGCCCGCTCTCCGGGCCCACGGCGGCGATATTGCCATCGACCGTCTGGAGGGAAAGACGCTGTATGTGAAGATGCTGGGCCAGTGCGCCGGGTGCCCCTCGGCGGACCTTACCAACGAGACCGTTGTGGAGGCGGAGCTGACCGCCGCCCTGCCGGAGGTAGTGGAAAAGGTGGCGGTGGTGCAGACCGTCAGCGATGAGCTGTGGGAGCAGGCGAAAAAGCTCCTGCGGGAGCATCACCTGTAAGCAAATGAAAAAAGCCTCCGTCTGCATAGCAGACGGAGGCTTCTATTTTTGTATTTACAGCCGGGTCACAACGGGAATGACCATGGGGCTGCGCTTGGTGTTTTTGAACAGATAGCTGCTGACAGCGGATTTCACCGCGCCTCGCAGTTCGCTGTCGTCCCGGCCGCGCTTGCGGCCGCTGACGCTGTCGGCGGCGTCCATAGCCACGTTCTGCAACTCTTTCATGAGATCGCCGGACTCCTTGACATAGATGAAGCCCCGGGTGATGATCTCCGGCGGGGAGAGCAGCGCGCCGTCCTGCGTGGCAATGGGAAGCACCACCACCACCATACCGTCCTCGGCCAGACGCTTGCGGTCCCGCATGACCACGGCACCTACATCACCCACGCCGGAACCGTCCACATACACCTCTCCGGCGGGGACGGAGTTGGCCAGCTTCATGCTCTTGCCAGTGATTTCAATGACGCTGCCGTTGTCGGCAATGGCGATATGGTTGCGGTCCATACCCATCTGCTGAGCAAGCTGGCAGTGAATCTGGAGCATCCGCTGCTCACCGTGAAGCGGGACGAAGAAGCGGGGCTTTGTCAGGGCATGGATGATCTTCAGCTCCTCCTGACAGGCGTGGCCGGAGACATGGAGCATATCGGCCCGGTCATAAATGACCGTAGCGCCCTTGCGGAACAGCTCGTTGATGACCCGGCCTACCGTGACCTCGTTGCCGGGAACGGCAGAGGCGGAAAGGATGACCTTGTCCCCCGGGCCGATCTCCACCTGCTTGTGGGTAGAAAACGCCATGCGGTACAGGGCGCTCATTTCCTCGCCCTGAGAGCCGGTGGTGACGATGACCTGCTTGTTCTTGGGCAGGCCCTTGAGCTTGTTGATGTCCACCAGCGTGTTCTTGGGGACCTTCATGTAGCCCAGCTCCGTGGAGACCTTCATCATGTTCTCCATGCTGCGGCCGGTGACAGCCACCTTCCGGCCGCACTGAGCGGCGGCGTCCAGCACCTGCTGGACCCGGTGGACATTGGAGGCAAATGTGGTGACGATGATGCGCTCGTCGCAGTTTTGGAACTGGCGCATGAACGTAGCGCCCACCACCTTTTCGGACGGGGTGAAGCCGGGACGCTCCACATTGGTAGAGTCGGCGCACAGGCACAGCACGCCCTCCTTGCCCAGTTCGCCCAGCCGGGCCAGATCAATGACCTCCCCGTCGATGGGGGTGGAGTCAATTTTGAAGTCGCCGGTGTGGACAACAGTGCCCATTTTCGTGTGGATGGCAAAGGCCACGGAGTCCGCGATGGAGTGGTTCACATGGATGAATTCCACGGTGAACTTGCCCGCCCGGACGCTTTTGCCAGCCTCCACGGTGATGAGCTTCGTGGACTTCACCAACTGGTGCTCCTCCAGCTTCAGCTTGATGAGGCCGGCGGTGAAGCGGGTGCAGTAGATGGGCATATTGATCTGCTTGAGGACATAGGGAATGGCGCCGATGTGGTCCTCGTGGCCGTGGGTGATGAACAGGCCCCGGATGCGGGATTTGTTTTTGATGAGGTAGCTGACATCGGGAATCACGCAGTCGATGCCGTACATATCATCGCCGGGGAAGGCCATACCGCAGTCCACCACGATGATCTCGCCGCCGTATTCATAGGCGGTCATGTTCTTTCCAATCTCGTTGAGACCGCCAAGGGGGATAATTTTCAATTTTTCTGCCATAGATAGAATAACTCCTTTTGATTTGAACGCCCAATGGGGCAGAATATGTACCCGTGTGCGAAAGCTCGTGTGTCCGCACAGAGGAACAGGCGCTTCAGGAGACGGGACAGAGGTAAATGGCCCATTTTAAGGGCACGGAAAATAAAGACGTCCGTTGTCCGCACAGCCCCGTTTCGCCGGCAGAGGTTCGGTTACGTCTGTCCCATTTCCTATGAAGCAAATATCTATTTGACCGCAGCGCCTCCGGCTGCGGAAAAATACAGGCAAAAAGGCTTTTTTCGCGGAAAAGCCCGAAAAAGCGGAGAAGCCGCGCTCCTCAATGCTGAATTTATTGTAGTATAGCACAGAAAACGGAATTTGTATACATAAATTTTTCCGTTAAAAGAGGGCAGCGGCGGCAGCCGCCGCAAAAGGACGGCAAATCGGAACGGAAATACAGACCTTCCAAAAACTTTTCTTTGCATTTAAAGGGAAATATGCTATACTCATTCTGTATTTTTCTGCGTATTCGCTGCCAGTGCTCCGACCAAAGCGCGCATCGAAAGCAGTAAGGCCGGAAGGAGGGCGCGGATGGAGCTGTTCAATGACCCGGCGGCCCGCCGGATACGGGAGGCCGCGGACCGGGGCACACTGTCCCACGCGCTGCTGTTTTCCGGCAGCGGGGACCGGCTCTCCGCCGCCCGGTTCGCCGCCGCCGCCATGGAGTGCCAGAGCGGCCGGGGCCGCCCCTGCGGCGCCTGCGCCGCCTGCCGCAAGGTCTTTGCCGATATTCACCCGGATGTTGTCACCGTCCGGGACGAGGCCCACAAGAACCTGTCGGTGGACACGATTCGCCAGATGCGCGCGGACGCCTACGTGCAGCCCAACGAGGGGGCGCGGAAGGTGTACATCTTCCCGGACTGCGGGATTTTAACGGAGCAGGACCAGAACGTCCTTTTGAAGCTGGTGGAGGAGGGGCCGCCCTATGCGGCCTTCCTGTTCTGCGCGGAAAATCCCTCCGTGGTTTTGCAGACGCTTCGTTCCCGGTGCGTGGAGCTGAAGCTCCGTCCGGCGGGAGAGACCGGGGACGCGCCGCCGGAGAGCGGGCGGGAGCTGTGCCGCCTGCTGGCGGAGGGTAAGCGCGGCTCCGTGACGGAGCTGATGGTCCGGCTGGAGAAAAAGAGGACGGATCGGGACGCGCTCTCCGCGCTGCTGGACGGGAGCCGGCACATTTTAGCTGCCGCGCTGCTGGCGCTTTACGGCAAGCCGCCGGAGGGACCGGACGCGGAGCTGTGCCGCCAGCTTGGCCGGCGTCTTGGCAGACAAAAGCTCATCAATACGATTCAAATGCTACAAACATACCGGGGGGCCTGTGCCTACAATGTGGGCGTCAGCCATGTGCTGGGGGCTCTGGCGGTGGAATTGGAGGAACTCCTTTGACTGAAGTGATCAGCGTCCGCTTTCGTGGCGGCTGCAAGAATTATGACTTTGACCCCAAGGGTATGCAGGTGAAAATGGGGGATCAGGTCATTGTGGAAACGGCGCAGGGGCCGGAGTTCGGCACCTGCACACAGGGAAATCATGACATTGCGGACGAGGCTGTTGTGCAGCCCTTGTGCGCGGTGCTGCGGCTGGCAACGGACGCCGACCGCCGCACGGTGGAGTATAACCGCAAAAAGGAAAGCGACGCCTTTGACATCTGCGAGAAAAAGATCGCCGCTCACGGTCTGGAGATGAAGCTGGTGAACGTCTCCGCCAGCTTTGACGGAAGTAAGATCATTTTCTTCTTCACCGCCGATGGGCGGGTGGACTTCCGGGAGCTGGTGCGGGATCTTGCCAGCGTATTCCGGGCCCGCATTGAGCTGCGGCAGATCGGCGTCCGGGACGAGGCGAAGATGGTGGGCGGTCTTGGCATCTGCGGGCGGCCCTTCTGCTGCTCTCAGTTTTTAAACGGCTTCCTGCCGGTGTCCATCAAAATGGCCAAGACCCAGAACCTCAGCCTGAATCCCACAAAAATTTCCGGTACCTGCGGGCGGCTGATGTGCTGCCTGAAATACGAGCAGAACGCCTATGAGGACGCCCAGAAGCGGATGCCAAAGCAGGAGTCCTTTGTCCAGACACCGGATGGTCCCGGCAACGTGAAGTCCGTGGACCTGCTGCGGGAGACCGTGAAGGTCAGTCTGGACAGCGCGCCGGAGACCCAGAAGTGCTATCATAACTGCGAGCTTTGCGTGCTCCGCAACGGCAAGGGCAGCCGGGAGGGAATTGAAATTCCGGCCCAGCGTCCTGCCCGATACGTGGAGGAGCAGACGGAGGAGCTGCCGGTGCCGGTGCTCACCTCGGCCTTTGAAGACAGGACCCTCCCGGAGCGGCCCGCGCCGGTACGGGAACGGCCTGTCGGCGAGGAGGACGCAGAGGGCGGAGAGAACAGGAATCGCCGCCGCCACCGGGGCGGACGCCGCAGAAACGGCGGCGAGGCTTCGAATGCGGGCGAAGCTACGCGCCGGGAGCCGCCCAAGTCCGTTGCCGGACAGAGCGCGGAGCGGGGCCCCAGACCCCAGCGTCCCCGGCAGGAGCGTCCCAATAAGACGCAGCCGCGGGAAAACGCCGCGCCGGTAAGCGAGCCGAGAGCCCCGCAGGAGGGCGGCGAGAGCAAGAACCGCCGGCGTCACCGGGGCGGACGCCGCCATCGGGGCGGAAACGGCGGAGCGGGAACGCCCACCGCTGAATAAGGCTGCGGATATGATCTCAGGCGGAGCGGAATTGTTTCCGCTCCGCCTGCTTTTAGAGAGGAGAGTTTATGGGGAAATTTGAAGATGTGCTGCTGGCCAGCGATTTTGACAATACGATTTTGAATACGGAGCGTCCCCGCCGCACAGGCGGTCCTATTCCGCCGGTCTCTCAGGGGAACCTTACGGCTATCCGCTATTTTATGGCGGAGGGCGGCCGCTTTGCCGTGGCCACCGGCCGGGCGCTGCCGGCGTTCCGGATGTTTGCGGACAAGGTGCCGATGAACGCCCCGGCCATCGTGTGCAACGGCGCGGCGCTGTATGACTTTGAAGCGGAGACCTATTTGGATAGCATTCTGCTGCCGGAGGAGGTCCGGGCACAGGGACAGGCGGTGCTGGACCGCTTTCCCACCGCGGCGGCGGAGGCGTATCATCTGGACAATGTGATTCATGCCGTGCGGCCCAATGAATTTACCCGGCAGCACCAGCACGTGACCCATGCCGGTGTGGAGGCGGTGGATGACCTGTGGGCTGTGCCGCTGCCGCTGGTGAAGCTCATGTTCGAGGATGAGCACACCCGGCTGCTGCCGCTGCGGGACTGGATATTTGCCCAGTCGTGGAGCGAGCGCTACGAGGTGTTCTTCTCCAATCCGACGCTGCTGGAGGTCACCGGAAAAGGGGCCGGAAAGGGTGCGATGGTCCGGCGTCTGGCTGCACGGCTGGGGATTTCCATGGCGCATACCTACTGCGTTGGGGACGAGGCCAATGACCTCTCCATGCTCCAGGCGGCGGCGGAGGGCTTTGCCCCCGGCAACTGCGCCGAGGCGGTGCGGCAGAGCGGCGCCACGCTGGTGGTGGACTGCGACCACGATACGCTGGCTGACGTGGTTTCAATTTTGGACAGCCGCTATTGACAAACCGCCGCTATCTGCTATAATTCAGCTTGACCGCAGACAACTGAACACAGGGGCGCTGGATGCGAAATCCGGCTGAGATGCAGGGCTATGACCGCCCTCTGTCCCTTGACCTGATCCGGGTAATGCCGGCGTAGGAAGTGGATATACTGTCTTTCCGTACCGCAAGCCCGTTTAAGTGGCCTGCGGTACTTTTTTCTTAGGAGGGACTTTTTATGTCCGCAAATTCTTCCGCTTCTCATCTGAAAATCCGGATGCTGTGCGAGGGCGCCATGATGGTGGCGCTGGCACAGGTGCTCAGCTACATCAAGCTGATGGAGTTGCCCAACGGCGGCTCCCTGACCCCGGCCATGTTCCCCATTCTGCTGTTTGCCGTTCGTTGGGGCCTTGCGCCGGGGCTGATGGCCGGCTTTACCTTCGGCCTGCTCCAGCTCATTTTTGACGGCGCTTACGCATGGGGCTGGCAGTCCATGCTGCTGGATTATCTGGTGGCGTTTACTCCGCTGGGCCTTGCGGGACTGTTCAAGGGCAAAAAATGGGGCATTTTCGTGGGGACGATTGTGGGCTGCTTCTTTCGGTTTGTGGTCCACTATATCAGCGGCGTGACCATCTATAAGATTTTGGCACCCACGGAGTTCATGAAGTGGACGTTCACCAGCCCCTCCGCCTACTCTATCGTCTATAACGGCTCCTATATGCTGCCGAACACCATCATCGCGCTGGTGCTGGCCGCCATGCTGTATAAGCCTCTGAAGAAATACATTCTCGGTCAGGACCTTGCGAAATAAAAGAAAGCGGCGGCCCGTGACAAAGCCTGAAAAACTTTTGCTGCCGATAAAGGGATGAATTTCTCAAAGCGGTAGGAAGGGTTTCCCACACCATTTAAATCAGTAAATTTGAGAGCTCTCAAATTTGTTCAGCGGGGCGAAAAGAATTTTTCGACATGCTGAGGCGGCCTGCGGGCCGCCGCTTTTTTTCGCTTTTTTGCCGATTTTTCCAAACCGCAGAGATGAGAAACCGGAGGCGATTTTGCGCGGCATTTGTGGTAATTTTCATATATGTACGGGGAAAACGATTGTCTCTTTAGCGAAAACGATTAAATAAACGTATAAATCTTGTCAATTATATTGATTGTTTTTTTATGCATAATCCACTATAATATGGAATGGCTATTCGAGACCGACGGCCCGCCATTTCCGCTGTCCCGGCTTGTTCCAACGGCCTCATATTTGCTTATTCTGCCTTCCGAGGCAAAAAACGAAGGAGAGAATCCATGAGCAAGAAGTATTGTTACCTGTTCACCGAGGGCAACGCCAATATGCGCGAGCTGCTGGGCGGCAAGGGCGCGAATCTGGCTGAGATGACCAACATCGGCCTGCCTGTGCCTCAGGGCTTCACCATTACCACCGAGGCCTGCACCCAGTATTATGAGGATGGCCGCCAGATCAATGACGAGATTTTCGCCGAGATCATGGAATATATTGAAAAAATGGAGAAGATCACCGGCAAGAAGTTCGGCGACCATGAAAATCCCCTGCTGGTCTCCGTGCGCTCCGGCGCCCGGGCCTCCATGCCCGGCATGATGGACACTATCCTGAACCTCGGTCTGAACGAGGAGGTGGTGGACGTCATCGCCAAGAAGTCCAACAACCCCCGCTGGGCTTGGGACTGCTACCGCCGCTTTATCCAGATGTACTCCGACGTTGTGATGGAAGTCGGCAAGAAATACTTCGAGCAGCTCATTGACGAGATGAAGGTCAAGAAGGGCGTCACGCAGGACGTGGAGCTTACCGCCGAGGACCTCAAGGAGCTGGCCGGTCAGTTCAAGGCCGAGTATAAGTCCAAGATCGGCGAGGAGTTCCCCACCGACCCCAAGGAGCAGCTGATGGGCGCCATCAAGGCCGTGTTCCGCTCCTGGGATAACCCCCGCGCCAACGTTTACCGCCGGGATAATGACATCCCCTATTCCTGGGGCACCGCTGTCAACGTTCAGTCCATGGCCTTCGGCAACATGGGCGATGACTGCGGCACCGGCGTTGCCTTTACCCGTAACCCCGCCACCGGCGAGAAGAAACTCATGGGTGAGTTCCTGACCAACGCCCAGGGCGAGGATGTTGTGGCCGGCGTCCGCACCCCCATGCCCATTGCCGAGATGGCTGAAAAGTTCCCCGAGGCGTTCAAGCAGTTCCAGGAGGTCTGCAAGACGCTGGAGGATCACTACCGGGATATGCAGGATATGGAGTTTACCGTGGAGCACGGCAAGCTGTATATGCTCCAGACCCGCAACGGCAAGCGCACTCCCGCTGCCGCACTGAAGATCGCCTGTGACCTTGTGGACGAGGGCATGATCGATGAGAAGAAGGCCGTGGCCATGATCGAGCCCCGCTCTCTGGACACGCTGCTGCACCCCCAGTTTGATGCCAAGGTGCTCAAGACCACCCCGGTTATCGGCAAGGCACTGCCTGCCTCTCCCGGCGCTGCCTGCGGCAAGATCGTCTTTACCGCTGAGGACGCCAAGGAGTGGGCCGAGCGCGGCGAGAAGGTGGTTCTGGTCCGTCTGGAGACCTCTCCCGAGGATATCGAGGGTATGAAGGCCGCTCAGGGCATCCTGACCGTCCGCGGCGGCATGACCTCTCATGCGGCCGTTGTGGCCCGCGGCATGGGTAAGTGCTGCGTGTCCGGCTGCGGCGACATCAAGATGGACGAGGAAAATAAAAAGTTCGATTTGGCCGGCAAGACGTTCCACGAGGGCGACTGGCTGAGCATTGACGGTTCTACCGGCAATATCTATGACGGCGCTGTGCCCACCACCGATGCCACCATTGGCGGTGAGTTCGGCCGGGTCATGGGCTGGGCGGACAAGTATCGCCGCCTGAAGGTCCGCACCAACGCGGATACGCCTCATGACGCCGCGCAGGCCCGCACCTTCGGCGCGCAGGGCATCGGCCTGTGCCGCACGGAGCACATGTTCTTCAACGAGGACCGCATTCCCGCCATCCGCCGCATGATCTGCTCCGACACCGTGGAGCAGCGCGAGGCCGCGCTGGCCATTCTGGAGCCCATGCAGCAGAGCGACTTTGAGGGCATCTATGAGGCCATGGAGGGCTGCCCCGTCACCATCCGCTTCCTCGATCCCCCGCTGCACGAGTTCGTTCCCACCGAGGAGGCCGACATTGAAAAGCTGGCCCACGATATGGGTAAGACCGTGACCGAGATTAAGAACATCATTGCCGGTCTTCATGAGTTCAACCCCATGATGGGTCACCGCGGCTGCCGTTTGGACGTCACCTATCCCGAGATCGCTGTGATGCAGACCAAGGCCATCATCAAGGCCGCGCTGGCCGTGCAGGCCCGTCATCCTGAGTGGACCATGGTCCCTGAGATCATGATTCCGCTGGTGGGCGAGGTCAAGGAGCTGAAGTATGTTAAGGATATCGTGGTCAAGACTGCGGACGAGTTGATCAAGGCCGCCGGCTCCGACATGAAGTATCTGGTAGGTACCATGATCGAAATTCCCCGCGCCGCGCTGACTGCCGATGAGATTGCCACGGAGGCCGACTTCTTCTCCTTCGGCACCAACGATCTGACGCAGATGACCTTCGGTTTCAGCCGTGACGATGCCGGCAAGTTCCTCGGCGCTTACTACGATAAGAAGATCTACGAGAACGATCCCTTCGCCAAGCTGGACCAGAAGGGCGTCGGCAAGCTGGTGGATATGGCCTGCAAGCTGGGCCGCGGCGTGAACCCGGAGCTGCATCTGGGTATCTGCGGCGAGCACGGCGGCGACCCCTCCTCTGTGGAGTTCTGCCACCGGGTCGGCTTGGACTATGTGTCCTGCTCTCCCTTCCGGGTGCCCATCGCCCGCCTCGCCGCCGCACAGGCTGCCATCAAGGAGATGGCGTAAACGTCTGTTCCGGCATCACAACAGCATTTCGCGGGATATTCCCGATAAGCGCAAGCACCCGGCCATGGCCGGGTGCTTGCGCTTTACTTGGAGGCGTGATAGGATAAAAAAGAACATATAAAAATGCTTGTTTGTGGAGGTAATAGGGAATGAAAACACTGTTATTACAATGATTGTGGTATTTGCATTAGTCATTGGGCCGCTCAGTGGTGTGTGGAACCTGCTCTTGTCTCGTATTGTTGGCGGCGGAGCCCATGAAACCTTTTTTTATCCGATTTACGGTGGAATCATTCTTCTTTCAGGTCTTATTGTTTTTTGTACTGAGCTTATTTTAGAAGAAATCAGGTCATTAAAGGAGGACACAAAGGAAGACACGAAAGAACAAAGCAAAAAACACCGACAACTTACAGTGTGTGAAAGATAAATATGGACTTTAAGAATCTGCTGCCGGCTCAAAACCGGGAGGAGCTGCGGCAATGGCTATCGGAAAATTACAATAAGGAAAGCGAATGCTGGGTTGTGGTCAAGCGCGGATGTCCTGTGGACGATAGGGAGACCTTTTGGTACATCGATGCAGTGGAAGAAGCGATGTGCTTTGGCTGGATTGACAGCACAACAAAGAAAATGGATAACGGAATAGCCGCGCAAAGGCTGGCGCCGCGGCATGAAACAGCCGCAACCGGCAGTTGCTTGCAAAGAATGGGAAGTCTGTGGTAAGGTTTGAGTGAGGAGATGATATACGTGGACGCAAAAGAGACGCTTTATCACTTGAGGACGCAGAAGGGACTGTCGCAGGCTGAACTTGCGGAGAAAGTCTTTGTCACAAGACAGGCGGTGTCCCGCTGGGAAAGCGGGGAGACCACGCCGAACACGGAAACGCTGAAGCTGCTGTCAGCCCTGTTCGGTGTGTCCATCAATACGCTGCTGGGCTTGCCACGGCAGCTCCGGTGCCAATGCTGCGGAATGCCACTGGACGATTCTCTCACCAGCCGGGAGCCGGATGGTTCCTTTAATGAGGAATACTGCAAGTGGTGCTATGCCGATGGCGAATTCAAGTACAGTAGCAGGGAGCAGCTTATTGATTTCTGCGTGGAGCACATGGCGAGCACAGACTGGCCCGCGGAGCAGGTGCGGGCGCACATGGAGGCCGTGGTGCCGGAGCTGCGGCACTGGCAGAGATGATTTCAAGGGCGCAGCCCGGTTCATTGAACCGGGCTGCGCCCTTGCTTTGGCGGTCGAAAACCTTCATTGCGGCACAGTTCGACGTAAGACCGACCAAACACGCAGAAAGGCCCCGCCATACGGCGGGGCCTTTGAGACTGTCGGTAAAGTGATAAAATTTCTGCGGCGGTAAGGAAGGGTGTGCGCGGGAAACCCAAGAGGGGTGTCCTGCGTCATTGAAAACTTATTCAGCGTGTCAAAAAAACCTTTTCGACACGCAAAGGGCCCGCCATACGGCGGGCCCTTTTGTGAAAACATGGCATTTTCATGTCTGACCCCCAGCCCCATCCGGGTAGTCAGGCGGCGGAAGCGAAGGCTTCCGGCAGGGAAATTCAGGAAAGATAAGTTAGGAAAGATAGGAAATAGGAAAGATAGTTAGGAAATAGGATAGATAGGAAATTAGGAAGTGAGATTAAGATGGGAAATGAGAGATGTACATTCTTTAGGAGGTTAGAGAGGGTTGCTTATTCCGCCAGAGTCTTGCCCATGGCACGGCAAGAGGCCAGCGTATCATCGTCAGGAGCTTCCTGACAAATAATGCTGTCGCAGGCAAGGCTGACACCGGCATCGTCGCAGTTCTTTTCCCAAGAACGCATCCACTCGCCGTCACCCCAGCCGTAGGAGCCGAACAGAGCGACCTTCTTGCCGCCCAAGCTGTTCTTGCAGCTATCGAACATCGGCTCGAACTCCATCTCCTCCAGCACCTCGGAACCCATGGCGGGGCAGCCGAAGGCCACAGCGTCTACGCCGCTGAGGGTGGAACCGTTGACATCACCGGGCTCCAGCAGGGCGGCATCAGCGCCGGCCTCCTTCATGCCCTCCAGAACGGCCTCGGCCATCGCCTTGGTATTGCCGGTACCGCTCCAGTAAATGACTGCAGTTTTCTTCATACTTATGTTTCTCCTTTCTTGAGAGGTTGCCGATGGCCGAAGCCCCGGCGTTTGGTATATCAGACTGCCACAGCGAGCTGGTCGATGCTGGACCCGGCCCGCCAAAGAGCGCAGTAGATATCGGTGCATTTACGGAATTTTGTGAACAGGCTTTGCGCCAGCTCCACATCGCCGTAGACCTTCCACAGCCCCGCGCATTTGTAGTTCACGGCGTGGTTTTCAATGAACCCCCGGACATCCTGCGGCGGATAGCTGATGAACAATCCCACCTCATGCGGAAATTCGCCGCTTTCCCGGAAGCGTCTGACAAGGTACGCCACACACTGCTCACTGCCGTGAGCGGGGTAGCCTGCCTCATTCAAAAGCACCTCGGCCAGCCGGTCCCGAAGGTCCTGACGAAGCTCCGAGGGGCGGTAGAGATACAGCAACGCCGTGCGGTTTTCCCGGTAGCACAGAGGCAGCAGCCGCAGTCCCTTGGGAACCAAAATTCGGTTCAGGTCCCGAATGTCCGTGGTAAGCTCTGCCTTCGTTTCAAAGGAGACAGGGAAAATGGTGCCGGTTTTGATTCCAGCCAGCGTCGGCGCACATTGCCGCACCAGATTTTCCTCGGACATGGCGCTGCCTCCTTTCGCGTGGGTCCCGGGCACAGGCGTGCGCCGATGTGAGGAGCGCCGCCCATGCGGGAAGGGGCCTTGCAGTTAGATTAGTCTAACCGCTTGAGAAACAAGGGGGGGAACTGTTTCTCTATGTCCGTATCTTACCAGAGGAACCGGGGGCTATCCGCTCCAAAACGGCGGATACTGCTCCAAAACGTGAAATTTGGAAAATAAATTTAAAAAAGCCGGATATATCCCCGGTATTTAATCGGCGTCCGCATTGTGGAGCCGGGGGGCGCAGCTATCGTATTCGGCGCCGGAGCGGTATTCCCGGGGAGAGACGCCGATAACATCCCGGAATGCCTTGGCAAATTTGCTGGCGTTGTCATACCCAAACTGACCCGCAATATCCAGCACTGTGCGGTTCGTCTGCCGCAGCAGCTCCGCCGCGCCGTGCATCCGCTGCGCCCGGACGTAGGCGGCGGGGGACATTCCGTAGACCCCGGTAAAGCTGCTTTTGATCTGGGCGGCGGAAACGCCGAACCGCCGGGAGAGGGCCTGAAGCGTCATGGTCTGGTCCGGCTCCGAAAGCAGGCAGGTCCGTACCTGCCCGGCCAGCGTGACCTGTGCGGCGGTGCAGCCGTGGGGCGCCGGGGTACCGGCGGGGGAGAGGGTGCTGAGAAACAGCAGCAGCTCTAACAGCTTTACCTTTAGGTAGCCCTTGCGGCTGTCCTCCGGTACGGCGTACAGCTCGGAGAACACATGGCTCACCCGGCGGGAGGAGCGGGCGGCGAATACGGCGCCGCCGGGACACAGCTTTTCCATCAGCGCGGCAGGCCGCACCTCCACATCGCTGAGAATGCAGGACAGGCATTCCGGCGCGGCGGCGGGGTCAATGACCACGGCGATGCCGTGGTAATGACCGGTGGGGAAACGGCTCCCCTGCGGCAGCGAGGAGGAGCGAGCCACCACAAGGTCTCCCGGCGCCAGATAGAAATAGCGCCCGCTCTGCCGGTACTCTATGCGGCCCTCCAGGCAGTGATGAATCTCAAGGCGTTCTCCGGTGCCGCCCCGGTTTTCACGGCAGGTGTGGGCGTGAATGTCCCGGTAGATCAGCTCCATGCCGGGAAATACCGGGTAATGTGTTTCGGAGGCTTCTCCGCCGGACGCCTCCAGCCGCAGCAGATGGGGATCGGCAGGGCGGCGGCAGAGGGGCGCTTGGGGACGGGGAGAAAGACAGGGGGTATCCATGGTTGTCTCCTTTCAGGAAAAAGCAAGGTTCAAGAACTCTAACCGCAATCATAGCACAGCCGCGTCCCAAGTGCAAGTGGCGGTGGGTGTCTATACAAATTAAAAAATATATTTGTCCGTGAACAATGGATATAAATTTATGATTTTGCTTGCAATTTTACGAAAAGTGTAAAAATATGAGAACATTATATTTGCCTTTAACGCCAATAGCTGATATAATACCGCTATGCCGCAAAAGCGGCAGGATGGTTCGGTGCTCTGCCGGCCATTTACATTTTAGATGAAAAAGGAGAAGAAAAAATCATGAAAAAGGAGAGACACTACCTATGAAACACAAGCTGAGTTTTCGAGAGTATGTATACGTAGCCAGTATGCTGTTCGGTATGTTCTTTGGCGCGGGCAATCTGATCTTCCCGGTATATATGGGACAGGTAGCCGGCCGGAACGTATGGCCCGCCATTGCAGGATTTCTGGTAACAGGCGTGGGACTGCCTCTGCTGGGCGTAGCCGCTTTGGGCATCAGCCGCAGCAGCGGACTCTTTGAACTCAGCCGCAGGGTAGGCCGCCCCTATGCGTATTTCTTCACCTGTGCGCTTTACCTTACCATCGGGCCGTTTTTCGCGATTCCCCGGTGCGCCACCACCTCGTTTACTGTGGGCTTGGAGCAGATTTTGCCTCACAGTGACCGGAGCTGGCTGTACCTTCTGCTGTTTTCCGCGCTGTTTTTCGCGGCCACGCTGTATTTCTCTCTGCGGCCAGGTAAAATCCTCATCTATGTCGGCAAGGTGCTGACCCCCGGCTTTCTGGCCTTTTTGGCGGTGCTGATTCTGGTGACGCTGCTGAACCCCACCACCTCTATTTCCGCTGTGGAGCCGCAGGGCGCCTACGCCGCCCAGCCGTTTTTCACCGGCTTTTTAGAGGGCTACAACACCATGGACGCGCTGGCCAGCCTTGCCTTCGGCATCGTGGTGGTGCAGGTCATCCGTGATTTGGGTGTGGAGCAGCCGGAGGCCATTGCCATGACCACCGTTCGCTCCGGCGTGTTCAGCTGTGTGCTCATGGGCATTATTTACCTGTTGGTGACGATCATGGGCGTTCAGAGCCGGGGGGTGCTGGAGGCCGCGCCTAACGGCGGCGCTGCGCTGGCGCAGATCGCCCAGCATTATCTGGGCCGGGTCGGATTGCTGGTGCTGGCGGCCACTGTGACGCTGGCCTGCCTGAAAACGGCGGTGGGCTTGACAACCAGCTGCGCGGAGACCTTTGCGGGAATGTTCCCCAAGAGCCTTTCCTACCGGGGCTGGGTACTGCTGTTCTGTGGCGCGTCCTTCCTGTTTGCCAATGTGGGCCTCACCGCCATCATCACCTATGCTGTGCCGGTGCTGATGTTCCTGTACCCGCTGGCCATCATGTTGATTTTGCTGTCGCTGCTGGGGCGGTTCTTCGACTATGACCGGGCGGTCTATCGCTGGGTCATAGGGCTGACGCTGCCTGTGGCGCTGTATGATCTCCTTGCTGCGCTGCCGGAGGGCGCGTGGAACGCGCTGCGTTTGGACGGACTTCAGGCAGTGGTGCTGAAATACGTGCCGTTTGCCGGACTGGGCCTTGGGTGGATTTGCCCCGCGCTGTTGGGACTGGTCATCGGCCTGATTTTCCGGGCTGTCCGCCGGAAGCATACTTGAGCTTTGAACGAAATCGGCCCATCCGACCTCATGGTCGGATGGGCCGATTCTTGACAGCAGAGGGAAAATGAATTAAAATAAAAACCTGCTCGGACTGCAGCGGGACAGAACGGTATTTGCGTATGGGGCCCGACAGGATAGGGCGTCCGAACGCCTAAACACGAACCCGAGCGGATACCGCACCTTTGCTTTTTGTTAATGCCCCAATAGCTCAGTTGGATAGAGCGACTGCCTCCTAAGCAGTAGGCCGCTGGTTCGAATCCAGTTTGGGGTGCCAAAGTGGTGAAATTTGCTTATAACAAGCGAATTTCACCACTTTTATTTTAATCACAATAACGTGAGATGAAAACCCGGACTACCGTACCTTGTCCAATTTTGCGCCCCAATATCAGCTTTGGGTTCTGTCTATTTTCAGACGGGCACAAACAAGTGGAAGACCGAAGTGTTTTTTTCCGGCTTGAGGCAGACGTTTCGGGGTAAGCCTATACCATCGGCAGAGATGATGTCTCTATGTCCGGTAATGTTTCACGGAAGCGCAAAAAGGAGCGCCATCCGAAAGGATGGCGCTCTTTTAATTAGATTTCAGCTTACTTCGCGGCCTTGGCAGCCTTGATGGCCTCGATCAGCATGGGAGTGACCTTGAACAGGTCGCCGCAGATGCCGTAGTCAGCGATCTCAAAGATGGGAGCGGTGTCGTTCTTGTTGACGGCGATGATGCACTCGGAATCCTGCATACCAGCCTTGTGCTGGATGGCGCCGGAGATACCCAGAGCAACGTACACCTTGGGATGGACGGTCTTGCCGGTCTGACCCACCTGATGGTCGGCAGACAGCCAGCCGGAGTCAATGGTGGCACGGGAGCCGCCAACAACGCCGCCCAGGACCTCAGCCAGCTCCTCAGCCAGCTTGATGCCGCCCTCAACGTCCTTGGAAATGCCGCGGCCAACGGACACGATGTAATCGGCGCCGATGAGGTCCACCAGCTTCTTGGCGGCCTTCACCACCTCGGTAACGTCGGTGTGGATGTCCTCAGCAGTCAGAGTGAAGTTGGGCTTCACGATCTCAACAGCGTTGGCCTTGGCCTCGTCAAAGGCGTTCTTCTTCATAACGCCGGGACGGACAGTAGCCATGCAGGGACGGAAGCGGGGGCAGATGATGGTAGCCATCAGGTGACCGCCGAAAGCAGGACGGGTCATCTTCAGGTTACGGTCCTCCATATCCCACTTCATGGAGTCAACGTCCAGCGTGGAGCTCTCACGCAGGAACTGGATGTAGTTGGGCACATCCACGTCCAGGTGGGTGCAGTCAGCGCACAGGCCGGTGTGCAGACGGGCCGCGCAGCGGGGGCCCAGATCGCGGCCGATGTTGGTGGCGCCGATCAGGAAAGCCTCGGGCTTCAGGTCCTCGATCACGTCGCAGATGACCTTGGCGTAGGCGTCGGTGGTGTAGGTAGCCAGCAGGGGGCTCTCGCAGACAATGACCTTGTCGGCGCCGTAGCCGCCCAGCTCCTTAGCGGCGGACTCAATGCCCTCGCCGCCCAGCAGCAGACCGCACAGGTTCACGCCCAGCTCGTTGGCCAGGTCGCGGCCCTTGGAGATCAGCTCGAAATCGGTGGGCATCAGCTTGCCCTCGCGCTGCTCGCAGAACACCCATACATCCTTGAAAGCAGCGATATCAGCACTATTGAAATTAGACATTTTTCGTTCTCCTTCCTTAGATGATGTGCTTCTCGGCCAGAATGGAGGCCAGCTTCTCGCAGGTCTCCTTACCGTCGCCCTCCAGCATCATGCCGACACCCTTCTGGGGAGGCGTGAAGCTCTTGAAGATGTTGGTGGGAGAGCCCTTCAGGCCAATGGTGGTAGCATCGATCAGGGGATGATCCTTCAGGTCCTCATAGCCCAGAGTGGTCAGGGGCTTGCTGTAGGTAGACAGGATGCCGCCGATGGACATATAGCGGGGGTTGTTCAGCTCCTTGATGCAGGTCAGCAGGCAGGGAGTCTGGACCTTGATGGTCATGTAACCGTCCTCCAGCATACGCTTGACGGTGATGGTGTCGCCGTCCTTCTGGATGTCGGCAGCGTAGGTGACCTGAGGCAGGTGCAGCTTCTCAGCGATCTGGGGACCGACCTGAGCGGTATCGCCGTCGATGGCCTGACGGCCGCACATCACGATATCGTCCTTCTCAACACCCAGGGTGCTCAGAGCGGCGGCCAGAATCTGGGAGGTAGCGTAGGTATCGGAACCGCCGAACTCACGGGCGGAAACCAGCACGCCATCGTCAGCACCCATGGCCATCAGCTCACGCAGCATACCGGCAGCGGGAGGGGGGCCCATGGTGACAACGGTGACCTTGCAGCCGGTGGCGTCCTTGAGCTTCAGGGCGGCCTCAACGGCGTTCATGTCATCGGGGTTGGTGATGGTCTGCATGGAAGCACGGTTCAGGGTACCATCGGGATTGACGGCCACCTTGCCGGAGGTATCGGGTACCTGCTTGACACAAACATAAATCTTCATTTCGACTTCTCCTCCTTACAGGCCCATGTTGGCGGAGATGACGATACGCTGGACCTCGCTGGTACCCTCGTAGATCTCCGTGATCTTGGCGTCGCGCATCATGCGCTCCATGGGATAATCCTTGGTGTAGCCGTAGCCGCCGAACATCTGCAGCGCCTTGGTAGTGGTTTTCATGGCGTGCTCAGAGGTGAACAGCTTGGCCATGGCGGCCTCCTTGGTGTAGCGCTCGCCGGCGCCCTTCTTGATGGCGGCCTGATAGGTCAGCAGGCGGCCGGCCTCGCAGCCCAGCTCCATGTCGGCGAAGGTGAACTGGGTGTTCTGGAACTTGCTGATGGGCTTGCCGAACTGGACACGGCCCTTGGTGTAGGCTTTGGCCTCCTCCAGAGCACCCTCGGAAATACCCAGCGCCTGTGCGGCGATGCCGATACGGCCGCCATCCAGCGTCTGCATGGCAATGTTGAAGCCCTTGCCCTCGCGGCCCAGCATATTCTCCTTGGGGACGATCATGTCGGTAAAGACGATCTCAGCCGTGGGAGAGCCGTGCAGGCCCATCTTCTCCTCGTGCTTGCCGACGGAGAAGCCGGGGAAGGAGGACTCCACGATAAAGGCGGAAATGCCCTTGGTGCCCTTGGACTTATCGGTCATGGCGAAGACCACAAACACATCGGCCACATAGCCGTTGGTGATGAAGATCTTGGAGCCGTTCATCACATAGTGGTCGCCCACCAGCTTGGCCTCGGTCTGGCCCTTGGAGGCATCGGAACCGGCGTTGGGTTCGGTCAGGGCAAAGGCACCCACATGATGACCGGTGGTCAGCATGGGCAGATACTTGGCCTTCTGGGCCTCGGTGCCGTGAGTCAGGATGGGATCGCAGCACAGGCCGTTGTGCGTGGCCACGATGTCGCCAGTGGAGGCGCACTGCTTGGAGAGCTCCTCAATGCAGATGGCGCTGGCAAGAGGGTCGGCACCGCAGCCGCCGTACTCCTTGGGGACACACATACCCATCACACCCAGATCGAATAGCTTTTCGATGTTCTCACGGGGATACATAGTCTTGGCGTCAACCTCGGCAGCGATGGGCTTGACTTCGTTCTCGGTGAACTCAGCCATCATCTTCCGGATCAACAGATGCTCAGGGCTCAAATTGAAATCCATAATGCTTTCTCCTTTTATACAAATCTTGAAAAGGCTATATTGATATGTCGCAGGGACAGATATCGCGGTTTATATTTCGTTCTGACCGAGCTTTGCCCGGTCAGAACTCCACTGCCCGCCGAGCGACACGTCTGCTGTGCGGACGTGAGGGGGTTCAGCGGAGCCGCGTCAACGGCGCGGCGGAGTGTCTAAGGGGGATGCAATCCCCCTTAGAGGGTACTCAGTCGACGATGCCGGCAATATCCTTGGCAAGCTGCTTCTTGCCCTGAATGTTGCCCTGACGGGCGATCATGATGCGCTGGGCCTGGGGAGAACCGGCGCCGTGCATGGACTCAGTGCGGTAGCCAACGGCGGCA